>NZ_CAJFCI010000143.1 GCF_904061905.1 Zestomonas carbonaria | reverse complement strand
GAAGGCCGCCAGGCGATCAGCCAGGAAGAGGAAGCCGCCGGCGGCGAACAGGGCACCCACTACAGCTACAGCGGCGTGCTGGTCCCCGACCGGGTGGAGTGGAAGCCCACGCCCCTGCCCAAGCCGCGCATCGACGGTCCGCACATGGCCACGGTGGTGGGCCCCGCCGGGGAAGAGATCTTCTGCGACGAGCACGGCCGCATCAAAGTCCAGTTCCCCTGGGACCGCGAAGGGAAG
>NZ_CAJFCI010000142.1 GCF_904061905.1 Zestomonas carbonaria | reverse complement strand
CCGTGCGGACTGCAATCGGTCCCCTGCACGCAATAACAACACTGGAGTCCGTCATGCCCCTCGATCCGCAATCCCTGCTCCGCGAGCTGTTCGCCACCGCCATCGCCGCCGCCCACCCGCGCCAGGTGCTCGCCGACCACCTGCCCGCCGACCGCTCCGGGCGGGTCATCGTCATCGGCGCCGGCAAGGCCGCCGCGGCCATGGCCGAGGTGATCGAGCGCGAGTGGCACGGCGAGATCGCCGGCCTGGTGGTC
>NZ_CAJFCI010000141.1 GCF_904061905.1 Zestomonas carbonaria | reverse complement strand
CTGCCGGGTCAGCGACGGCGAAGGGCAGGCGATATTCAGTTCGCTGTCGGTTTCCATGCTGCGCACGTTGATATTGGCCGAGCCCAGGGTGAAGAACACATCGTCGGCCAGAAACAGCTTGGAATGCACATAGATGTCCTTGTAATCGATTTCCGATTGGCCATGGGGCGTTCCCCAGCTTTTCAGCGTGGCGACATGGATGTTCAGGCCTTCCAGGTCGTCCTTGCGCAGTTCGGCGTCGGGGTCGGGCTTGCGC
>NZ_CAJFCI010000140.1 GCF_904061905.1 Zestomonas carbonaria | reverse complement strand
GTCGATGTGTTGCCCGGCCGCCAGGCTCAGGCTGCGCGGCGTGGCGGCGGCGATGCCCGCCGGGCCGCTCAGGGCGATCGCCGGCTCGCCGCCGTTGCCGCCCCCGGGCTCGTCGTTGGCGCCGTGCCCGAGGTCGCGCACGGCCTCGCTCAAGACCTGCTGGGGCGCCGGGTCGTGGCCGATGCCCTGGTGGTCCCCGGCGTGCTCGCCGAGGCTCCTGGCCAGGTGCAGCGCGGCCTCCAGCACCTGCACGACCTGCGCCCGGTCGAGCTGGCCGCCGTTGGCCTGCAACTGTGCCTCGCTGCTCAGC
>NZ_CAJFCI010000139.1 GCF_904061905.1 Zestomonas carbonaria | reverse complement strand
GAAGTGTCGAGGCACACCGAACCTCAGGCCCTCTCCCCCGGCCCCTCTCCCATAAATGGGAGAGGGGAGCAAAGCAGCACAACTCGGACCTGACCGTTCACACGAACAGTTCCCTCTCCCATTCATGGGAGAGGGTTAGGGAGAGGGGCGAAGTGTCGAGGCACACCGAACCTCAGGCCCTCTCCCCCGGCCCCTCTCCCATAAATGGGAGAGGGGAGCAAAGCAGCACAACTCGGACCTGACCGTTC
>NZ_CAJFCI010000138.1 GCF_904061905.1 Zestomonas carbonaria | reverse complement strand
TAAGCGTTCGCAGCCGGTGCCGGCTTGATCCGGGTCCGCTTGTTCGTAGGAGCGGCCCATGGCCGCGAATCGCGCGCATGGCGCGCTCCTACGGGAGCGGGGAGCGAGCGTGGGGTGGCCGGCGGCGTTAAGCGTTCGCAGCCGGTGCCGGCTTGATCCGGGTCCGCTTGTTCGTAGGAGCGGCCCATGGCCGCGAATCGCGCGCATGGCGCGCTCCTACGGGAGCG
>NZ_CAJFCI010000137.1 GCF_904061905.1 Zestomonas carbonaria | reverse complement strand
GTTGCGCTCGGCCTTGCCGCCGGTACGCTCCCAGCCGTCACCGCGAGCGATGTCGAGGCGGTCCTGGCTTTCCGGGGCGACGTTGCGCTCGGCCTTGCCGCCGGTACGCTCCCAGCCGTCACCGCGAGCGATATCGAAGCGGTCCTGGCTTTCCGGGGCGACGTTGCGCTCGGCCTTGCCGCCGGTACGCTCCCAGCCGTCACCGCGAGCGATGTCG
>NZ_CAJFCI010000136.1 GCF_904061905.1 Zestomonas carbonaria | reverse complement strand
TGCACGCGATGCCCCGCCAATCCGACCTGCGCTTCACCTTCGCGCCCGCCAGCGGCGACTTCGAGGTCGTCTCCTTCGAGCTGGACGAAGGGCTGTCCATGCCCTTCCGGCTGACCCTCGAACTCTCCAGCCGCGACCCCGCCGTGGATTTTGGCGCGATCCTCGACCAGCCCGCGCTGTTCACCCTCTGGCACGGCGAGCGGGCGGTGCGCCATGTCCAT
>NZ_CAJFCI010000135.1 GCF_904061905.1 Zestomonas carbonaria | reverse complement strand
CTCATAACAGACGGCGAGCTCGGGGTTTTTATCGACACCATACTTCCCCTCATTGAAGGTGGTATACAGCTTCCACAAGCTGTCGTTATCACCCAGTGCCGCAGCTTTCTGGAAATACAATAAGGCCGTATGTGTATCCTGTTCACCAGGCCTGTTGATCAGGTACTCCATGCCCAATGAGTATCCTGCCTCTGGGAGCTCCTGTGA
>NZ_CAJFCI010000134.1 GCF_904061905.1 Zestomonas carbonaria | reverse complement strand
AAGCACCTTCGTCGGCCACGACCGCAGCGAGCGGGTGGAGAACGACGAGACCATCGCCATCGGCCACGACCGCCGGGAAACGGTGGGCAACGACGAGGACGTGACCATCGCCCGCGACCGCCGCCACGCCATCGGCCAGGACGACAGCCTGAACGTCGAGCGCAACCGGCTGATCCGCATCGGCAAGGACCGCACCGAGGAAGTCGGCAACGACCGCTACGACAAGACCACCGCCAGCCACTTCATCGAGACCGGCGGGCACGTCGAGCACAGCGTGCAGGGCCATCACCAGCTC
>NZ_CAJFCI010000133.1 GCF_904061905.1 Zestomonas carbonaria | reverse complement strand
CGTCGCCACCCTCAAGGAGCTGAACGACGACGAGACCCTGCTGGTGCAGTCCGGCAAGCCGGTCGGCGTGTTCAAGACCCACGCCAACGCCCCGCGCGTACTGATCGCCAACTCCAACCTGGTGCCGCACTGGGCCACCTGGGAGCACTTCAACGAACTGGACGCCAAGGGCCTGGCCATGTATGGCCAGATGACCGCCGGTAGCTGGATCTACATCGGCAGCCAGGGCATCGTCCAGGGCACCTACGAAACCTTCGTCGAAGCCGGCCGCCAGCACTATGGC
>NZ_CAJFCI010000132.1 GCF_904061905.1 Zestomonas carbonaria | reverse complement strand
GCGGTCGTTGCCGACTTCCTCAGTGCGGTCCTTGCCGATGCGGATCAGCCGGTTGCGCTCGACGTTCAGGCTGTCGTCCTGGCCGATGGCGTGGCGGCGATCGCGGGCGATGGTCACTTCCTCGTCGTTGCCCACCGTTTCCTGGCGGTCGTTGCCGATGGCGATGGTCTCGTCGTTCTCCACCCGCTCGCTGCGGTCGTGGCCGACGAAGGTGCTTTCGTCGTGGTTGACCCGGATGTTCTGG
>NZ_CAJFCI010000131.1 GCF_904061905.1 Zestomonas carbonaria | reverse complement strand
CTTGTCGAACACGTAGGTGGCCTGCGGTTCGATGTTCAGCCTCCTGCCTTCATCAACGTCGTTGACGTTGGCTGCGCTGAAGCTGCAATGCACCGGCGCAGCCGCCTGCTCAGCATACAGCACATGGACTTTCAGCCCCTGGGAGCGGGTTCGATTGGACAGCGTCCATTCGTCGAAGCCAGGGCCCTTGAGGGTGATCGTGGTGGAGTCC
>NZ_CAJFCI010000130.1 GCF_904061905.1 Zestomonas carbonaria | reverse complement strand
TTGGCCATCAGGAAGGCCTTGTCGCCGATCAGCTCGCGGGCCTCGACGATGTCCTCGGGGCGCTGCACGAAGGACAGCGCCACCCAGTCGACGCCCAGCGCCAGGCCGAAGGCCAGGTCGCGGCGGTCCTTCTCGGTGAGCGGCGAGAGTTGCAGCACCGCTTCCGGCACGTTGACGCCCTTGCGGTCGGACAACTCGCCGCCGGCGATCACCACGGTGTCGATGGCCTCGGCGTGCCGGGCG
>NZ_CAJFCI010000129.1 GCF_904061905.1 Zestomonas carbonaria | reverse complement strand
TGGCCGGAAAGCCGCTCCGGGGCGGCGTCGGCGACAAGGCAGGATGCGTGCCAAGTCCCACTCTTCAGGGTGAAAGTCCATCTGAATCAATTAGTTATAGAAGATCACCGCATCGTCTTCGCCGGTCCGAAAGGCGAAAAAGGCCGGTTTTTCGGGGTCGAGCGGGCCATTTTTGGCTCGGTCGCTCGTAAGTCACTGATCCATAAGGG
>NZ_CAJFCI010000128.1 GCF_904061905.1 Zestomonas carbonaria | reverse complement strand
CCGCCCGCCCTACGAACTGCCGCGCCACAAGACGCGGATGACCATCAAGAGCCAGACCCACAAGGGCGAGGGCTACAACGAACTGCGCTTCGAGGACGAACACGGCCAGGAAGAGATCTTCGTCCACGCCCAGAAGGACCAGAACATCCGGGTCAACCACGACGAAAGCACCTTCGTCGGCCACGACCGCAGCGAGCGGGTGGAGAACGACGAG
>NZ_CAJFCI010000127.1 GCF_904061905.1 Zestomonas carbonaria | reverse complement strand
AGCCGTTCGCCCACGGCGTCACGCTGCCGCAGTGGGAAGGGCGCGACGTCACCTGGCGACTGCTCCGGGGGGTGTAGGTGCTGCGTTCCCGGGTTCACCGCGCCGCCCTGCTGCTGGTCCTGGCCTGGCTGGGTGCTTGTCACGCCAGGGAGGCACCACCCATGCACATCGACTGGAAGTCCCTGCAATTCACTTGTACCCAGGAGCAGAATCCGCCACTCGACCCCGAGGCCGATATCTGGTTCCAGCAGGCCCGCGCCTACGAG
>NZ_CAJFCI010000126.1 GCF_904061905.1 Zestomonas carbonaria | reverse complement strand
CGCCGATCTTGGCAACCGGTATGGACAATGGGCTATCGGCGATGAGCTTCGAAGAGCCTTTGCTCGACTGCCTGAGCCCGAACGCACCCGGGGGAAAAACATTGGCAAGCAGATGCTCGAATGCGCCTTGTCACAGGAGCTCCCAGAGGCAGGATACTCATTGGGCATGGAGTACCTGATCAACAGGCCTGGTGAACAGGATACACATACGGCCTTATTGTATTTCCAG
>NZ_CAJFCI010000125.1 GCF_904061905.1 Zestomonas carbonaria | reverse complement strand
TTTCTCCTCGCCAGGTTCGCCGGTACGCCAGGGGGCGTAGTGACGGAAGGCCTGGCGTGGCGTCAGGCAGATATTGTTGTGGGGCACATGCCACCAGTCTGGGGCCTGCGGTGGCGGCAGGTTATCCGGCCCGTGGGCCATGAACTGGCGGATGTATTCCCAGACCTGGGCTACATATTCCACGCGGGGGTCGCCGGGTTCGTTGCTGTCGACCCACAGTGTGATTGGGGACTCCGGGTCTTCTTTGTCAATGGACGTGAGTTTCAATGCGAGGGCAAAGCTGGTGCTGAAGGAGCGGCCGCCAAACTCTAAACGGGAGAAGAAGCCTCCTTGTGCACTCGGCCACTCGCATACGAACAGTTTCTTGTTTCGTTTGTAATAGATTTTGTTCGTGTGCCGGTTTAGGTAGAAATTAGATAGATTTTTTATAAAGAATATTCTGTAGAGTAATAGCGGGAATACAAATAATGGGAATATCATGTCTGTTAAGTATGCTAG
>NZ_CAJFCI010000124.1 GCF_904061905.1 Zestomonas carbonaria | reverse complement strand
TGCGCCGCTTCGCCTACCGCGAGCAGGTGCGCACTGCCGTGCAGACCCAGCTCGACTACAGCTTCAAGCACCCGATCTATAACCAGCAGCATGTCGCCCGGGGCGCCCACCTCGACCACCAGCACGCCGACTACGAGCGCTACGACTACCCCGGCCGCTACAAGCAGGACGCCGCCGGCAAGCCCTTCACCGCCGCCCGCCTGC
>NZ_CAJFCI010000123.1 GCF_904061905.1 Zestomonas carbonaria | reverse complement strand
GCGCTGGGCCAGGACCTTGAGCTGCACGTTGGACTTGAATCGTGTGACGAAGCGGGCCTTCTGGGCATCCAGGCTCGCCCACCAGTTGAAGTCGTAATAACCCTTGTCGAACACGTAGGTGGCCTGCGGTTCGATGTTCAGCCTCCTGCCTTCATCAACGTCGTTGACGTTGGCTGCGCTGAAGCTGCAATGCACCGGCGC
>NZ_CAJFCI010000122.1 GCF_904061905.1 Zestomonas carbonaria | reverse complement strand
GCCCATGGAGATGTTGGTGACCCGTTCGAGGATCACCTCGACCACCACCGGCACGCGGTGCTGCTGCATCAGCTCGCGGGCCTGGGCGAAGGCGCTCTGCAGCTCGTTCGGGTCGAACACGCGGATCGCCTTGCAACCAAGTCCCTCGACCACCGCGACGTGGTCGACGCCATAGCCGCCGAGCTCCGGCGCGTTGACGTTGTCGAACGACAACTGCACGCAGTAGTCGATCTCGAAGCCG
>NZ_CAJFCI010000121.1 GCF_904061905.1 Zestomonas carbonaria | reverse complement strand
CGAGCTGAACCGCAGCACCGTGATAGCTCCCCTCTCCCATTCATGGGAGAGGGCCGGGGAGAGGGTAGCGGCCTGCCGTTCCACGCCTCACCCCGTGAGTAGCCCGGATGAAATCCGGGAAGCGGGGTCGTGGGCTTTCCCCGGATTGCACCGGGCTACGGGGGCAGCGGTGGAGGAGTCTATTTTTCGGGTGGTGACGAATGGCCCTCTCCCCCCGCCCTCTCCCGTAAACGGGAGAGGGAGCTTGTCCGAGCTGCCTGTGAGCATCGAGCTGAACCGCAGCACCGTGATAGCTCCCCTCTCCCATTCATGGGAGATGGCCGGGGAGAGGGTAGCGGCCTGCCGTTCCACGCCTCACCCCGTGAG
>NZ_CAJFCI010000120.1 GCF_904061905.1 Zestomonas carbonaria | reverse complement strand
AGTTGAATGCCCCGCATGCCTACTACCTGATGGGGGTAATGCTGCAACAGGGGATCGGGGTGAAGCAGGACAAGGTCGCGGCACTCAGTTATTTCCGCAAGGCCGCCGATCTTGGCAACCGGTATGGACAATGGGCTATCGGCGATGAGCTTCGAAGAGCCTTTGCTCGACTGCCTGAGCCCGAACGCACTCGGGGGAAAAACATTGGCAAG
>NZ_CAJFCI010000119.1 GCF_904061905.1 Zestomonas carbonaria | reverse complement strand
CTTCGCGCCCGCCAGCGGCGACTTCGAGGTCGTCTCCTTCGAGCTGGACGAAGGGCTGTCCACGCCCTTCCGGTTGACCCTCGAGCTCTCCAGCCGCGATCCCGCCGTGGATTTTGGCGCCATCCTCGACCGGCCCGCGCTGTTCACCCTCTGGCACGGCGAGCGGGCGGTGCGCCATGTCCATGGCCTGGTCAGCGCCTTCGCCCAGGGCGACACCGGCTTTCGCCGCACCCGCTACAGCGCCGTGGTCGAGCCCGCCCTGGCCCGCGCCGAGCTGCGCTCC
>NZ_CAJFCI010000118.1 GCF_904061905.1 Zestomonas carbonaria | reverse complement strand
CCGTCACTACGCCCCCTGGCGTACCGGCGAACCTGGCGAGGAGAAAGCCAAGCAGTGGTGGATGCTGCCCTTCTGGGCCGTGCTCTTCCCCTACAACCTCTTCGCCGCCCTGTGCTGGTGGGCCACTTGCCGGCTGTTCAACGTGCGCCCCGCCGAAGCACCGCCGGAAGCGCTGGAGGGGGAAACCGGGCCCCTGGTCACGGCGGAGATGGCCATACGTGGAGTACGGCCCTGACCCCGTAGTTACAACTATCTAAAACATCAAGGATGCGGAATGGCTATTGACTGGCTATGGACAATAAAAAGCAAGACTGATGTCACTCCAGCCATTGGGGATCAGTACATCGCAATGGGTGAGAGCGTGCTCTGTCTGCGAAATCCTTGGCCTGCTGACTCTGCATTTATGGGAAAAATGTATGCAACCACCATCGCAATTCTCGCCCCATACTTCCTAATATCCACAAGCCAAGCAGGATATGAAGGCCAAGACTTATATCTAGCATACTTAACAGACATGATATTCCCATTATTTGTATTCCTGCTATTACTCTACAGAATATTCTTTATAAAAAATCTATCTAATTTCTACCTAA
>NZ_CAJFCI010000117.1 GCF_904061905.1 Zestomonas carbonaria | reverse complement strand
GGGCACCTACGAAACCTTCGTCGAAGCCGGCCGCCAGCACTATGGCGGCAACCTCACCGGCCGCTGGGTGCTGACCGCCGGCCTCGGCGGCATGGGCGGTGCCCAGCCGCTGGCCGCGACCCTGGCCGGCGCCTGCTCGCTGAACATCGAGTGCCAGCAGAGCCGCATCGACTTCCGCCTGCGCAGCCGCTACGTCGACGAACAGGCCAAGGACCTGGACGACGCCCTGGCGCGCATCGCCAAGTACACCGCCGAAGGCAAGGCGATCTCCATCGCCCTGCACGGCAACGCCGCCGAGATCCTGCCGGAACTGGTCAAGCGTGGCGTGCGCCCGGACATGGTCACCGACCAGACC
>NZ_CAJFCI010000116.1 GCF_904061905.1 Zestomonas carbonaria | reverse complement strand
CACTACAAGGCCATGCTCAATCTGGCCGGGCTGTACGTCCACGGCACCGGCGTCCCCAGGAACGAAGGCAAGGCGCTGGACCTGGTGGAAAAGGCGATGCAACTGAAAGCCCCGCATGCCTATTACCTGATGGGGGTGATGCTGCAACAAGGGATTGGGGTAAAGCAGGACAAGGTCGCGGCGCTAAGTTATTTCCGCAAGTCCGCCGATCTTGGCAACCGGTATGGACAATGGGCTATCGGCGATGAGCTTCGAAGAGCCTTTGCTCGACTGCCTGAGCCCGAA
>NZ_CAJFCI010000115.1:157-679 GCF_904061905.1 Zestomonas carbonaria | reverse complement strand
TGCGGATCGAGTGAGCGCTCAAAACCCTGCCGGCCCGCACGGACGGCCCCTCTCCCATTCATGGGAGAGGGCTGGGGAGAGGGAGCTTGGGTTCGTTCCACACTGAAACTTCTTCGTTCACACTGATTCCGCCCCTCACCCTAACCCTCTCCCGGGGGGAGAGGGGACTGGTGCGGTGGGCGCCGATCGTCCGTGCCCGAACGGTAGCCCGGATGCAATCCGGGAGGCGGCTTCATCAGCCTTGCGGATCGAGTGAGCGCTCAAAACCCTGCCGGCCCGCACGGACGGCCCCCTCTCCCATTCATGGGAGAGGGTTGGGGAGAGGGTGCTTGGGTTCGTTCCGCACTGAAACTTCTTCGTTCACACTGATTCCGTCCCTCACCCTAACCCTCTCCCGGAGGGAGAGGGGACTGGTGCGGTGGGCGCCGATCGTCCGTGCCCGAACGGTAGCCCGGATGCAATCCGGGAGGCGGCTTCATCAGCCTTGCGGATCGAGTGAGCGCTCAAAACCCTGCCGGCCCG
>NZ_CAJFCI010000114.1 GCF_904061905.1 Zestomonas carbonaria | reverse complement strand
CGGCTTCGAGATCGACTACTGCGTGCAGTTGTCGTTCGACAACGTCAACGCGCCGGAGCTCGGCGGCTATGGCGTCGACCACGTCGCGGTGGTCGAGGGCCTTGGTTGCAAGGCGATCCGCGTGTTCGACCCGAACGAGCTACAGAGCGCCTTCGCCCAGGCCCGCGAGCTGATGCAGCAGCACCGCGTGCCGGTGGTGGTCGAGGTGATCCTCGAACGGGTCACCAACATCTCCATGGGC
>NZ_CAJFCI010000113.1 GCF_904061905.1 Zestomonas carbonaria | reverse complement strand
CCTGGGCTCGGCCAATATCAACGTGCGCAGCATGGAAACCGACAGCGAACTGAATATCGCCTGCCCTTCGCCGTCGCTGACCCGGCAGTGGCGTGAGCACTTATGGCGGATTCATACGGGAGGGGAAAGTTTGGAGGACATGGCAAGGGAGTTTAAACGCTGGGGAGAGATCATTAAGAACAACGCCGAGCATATGAACGAAGGTAAGCCTTTGGTTGCCCCTCTCGTTGATTTCCATGACCCAGGAGAGAAGGCATGGTCAGCTATGGACTGAGTTTCAAGATTACCCGTTGGGTACTGATTATCCTGCTTGCAACATTAAGCGCCTGTGTCCAAGAGAAAGGAGAAAAAGACATGGATA
>NZ_CAJFCI010000112.1 GCF_904061905.1 Zestomonas carbonaria | reverse complement strand
GGCAACCGGTATGGACAATGGGCTATCGGCGATGAGCTTCGAAGAGCCTTTGCTCGACTGCCTGAGCCCGAACGCACTCGGGGGAAAAACATTGGCAAGCAGATGCTCGAGTGCGCCTTGTCGCAGGAACTCCCAGAGGCAGGATACTCATTGGGCATGGAGTACCTGATCAACAGACCTGGTGAACAGGATACACATACGGCCTTATTGTATTTCCAGAAAGCTGCCGCGTTGGGGCACAAGGCCAGTCTGTACCGGATTTACTCAATGTTCGAAGCTGGCGAAGATGGTGTCGATAAAAACCCCGAACTCGCCGCGTGCTACTACAAACTCCTTGAGCAAGTACGTACTGATCCCAGCAAGCGTTTCCCCGATATCGACACCCTCTGCCCCCTGCCGCCGGCGCCCGCCCGCGCCGCCGACAGCGGCCAGTCCGCCCCACGCGCCGGTATCTGGTTCAAGGCCGGGGACCCCGGCGTGATGTTCCGCGCCGCCCTGGGCGATGTCCTGCCCACCTATCGGGGAGTACCGGTGCATTGGGAGTGGGAACAG
>NZ_CAJFCI010000111.1 GCF_904061905.1 Zestomonas carbonaria | reverse complement strand
CTACCTGATGGGGGTGATGCTGCAACAAGGGATCGGGGTAAAGCAGGATAAGGTCGCGGCGCTAAGTTATTTCCGCAGGGCCGCCGATCTTGGTAACCGTCATGGACAACTGGCCGCCGGTGAAGCACTGCGTAATGCCTTTGCCCAACTGCCAAAAGCCGAACGCCAACCGGGTTATGACATCGCGGTGAAGATGTTGGAATGTGCCTTGTCGCAGGATATGGCAGAGGCAGGCCATATATTGGGACGGCATTACCTGAATTTCATGAAAGATACTCCTACAGCCTTGTTGTATTTCCAGAAAGCAGCAGCACTGGGTGATAACGACAGCTTGTGGAAGCTGTATACCACCTTCAATGAGGGGAAGTATGGTGTCGATAAAAACCCCGAGCTCGCCGTCTGTTATGAG
>NZ_CAJFCI010000110.1 GCF_904061905.1 Zestomonas carbonaria | reverse complement strand
CCACCCCGGGCGACGAGCGCCGGGTGAACCTGCCACACCCGGAGATCATCGAAGCCCTGCAACCGGGCATGAGCCTGCTGCTCGACGACGGCCGCCTGCACCTCGAAGTGACCGCCCGGCACGCCGAGGCCATCGACACCGTGGTGATCGCCGGCGGCGAGTTGTCCGACCGCAAGGGCGTCAACGTGCCGGAAGCGGTGCTGCAACTCTCGCCGCTCACCGAGAAGGACCGCCGCGACCTGGCCTTCGGCCTGGCGCTGGGCGTCGACTGGGTGGCGCTGTCCTTCGTGCAGCGCCCCGAGGACATCGTCGAGGCCCGCGAGCTGATCGGCGACAAGGCCTTCCTGATGGCCAA
>NZ_CAJFCI010000109.1 GCF_904061905.1 Zestomonas carbonaria | reverse complement strand
GGGCATTCACGGGGGATCGACCCCCGCTTTTCGTAGGGTGGATGACGCTCTTTTCATCCACCGGCTTTTGGTGGAAAACGCTTCGCGGTTTTCCACCCTTGTATT
Source organism: Zestomonas carbonaria (assembly GCF_904061905.1). Lineage (GTDB taxonomy): Bacteria > Pseudomonadota > Gammaproteobacteria > Pseudomonadales > Pseudomonadaceae > Aquipseudomonas > Aquipseudomonas carbonaria. Next base: position 271 of record NZ_CAJFCI010000109.1, on the reverse strand, counting down.
GTGTTTTTGCTCAAGTCGCTCTTGAGCACAAGGCGACCCGGATGCCGTGTCCACCCTTGGCGACAAGGCCGTGATGTAGATTTTGCACCGGGCTGCCTGCTTCAACTTGCCAGAAATCGAACAGTATCTTCGACCCGGTCAAGCCGTGAGTCAGCATTCACAAGGTGGATTGCGCAAGCCATGAGCACTTCTGACTTCCTCCCTCTGGGAATCGACATTTCCAAGAAGAAAATCGATTGTGCCCTGATGCTGGGCACGAAATTCAAGAACA
>NZ_CAJFCI010000108.1 GCF_904061905.1 Zestomonas carbonaria | reverse complement strand
GGAAGGGCGCGACGTCACCTGGCGACTGCTCCGGGGGGTGTAGGTGCTGCGTTCCCGGGTTCACCACGCCGCCCTGCTGCTGGTCCTGGCCTGGCTGGGTGCTTGTCACGCCAGGGAGGCACCGCCCATGCACATCGACTGGAAGTCCCTGCAATTCACTTGTACCCAGGAGCAGAACCCGCCACTCGACCCCGAGGCCGATATCTGGTTCCAGCAGGCCCGCGCCTACGAGAAGCAAGACAACGAAGCCAACGATGCGGAAATGGTCCGCCTGTAC
>NZ_CAJFCI010000107.1 GCF_904061905.1 Zestomonas carbonaria | reverse complement strand
CCACCTTCAATGAGGGGAAGTATGGTGTCGATAAAAACCCCGAGCTCGCCGTCTGTTATGAGCGGCTATGGGAAGAGTCACATGCCGACCCCAGCAAGCGTTTCCCCGATATCGACACCCTTTGTCCCCTGCCGCCGGCGCCCGCCCGCGCCGCCGACAGCGGCCAGTCCGCCCCTCGCGCCGGTATCTGGTTCAAGGCCGGGGACCCCGGCGTGATGTTCCGCGCCGCCCTGGGCGATGTCCTGCCCACCTATCGGGGAGTGCCGGTGCATTGGGAATGGGAGCAGGTATCCAGCCACCGGCGCGTCGTCTCCGGCGAAGCCTGCCCGTGGCCGGGCTACTGGGCCTGCGAGGACCTGCCCAGCGGCGAGCAGCCGTTCGCC
>NZ_CAJFCI010000106.1 GCF_904061905.1 Zestomonas carbonaria | reverse complement strand
GGCCGGGCTGTACGTCCACGGCACTGGCGTCCCCAGGAACGAAGGCAAGGCGCTGGACCTGGTGGAAAAGGCGATGCAACTGAAAGCCCCGCATGCCTACTACCTGATGGGGGTGATGCTGCAACAAGGGATCGGGGTAAAGCAGGATAAGGTCGCGGCGCTAAGTTATTTCCGCAGGGCCGCCGATCTTGGTAACCGGTATGGACAATGGGCTATCGGCGATGAGCTTCGAAGAGCCTTTGCTCGACTACCTGAGCCCGAACGCACTCGGGGAAAGAACATTGGCAAGCAGATGCTCGAATGTGCTCTGTCGCAGGAACTCCCAGAGGCAGGATACTCATTGGGCATGGAGTATCTGGTTGCAGAGGAAGACACATACACTGCCCTTTTGTATTTCCAGAAAGCTGCTGCGCTGGGTCATAACGACAGCTTGTGGAAGCTATATGCCACCTTCAATGAGGGGAAGTATGGTGTCGATAAAAACCCCGAGCTCGCCGTCTGTTATGAGCGGCTATGGGAAGAGTCACATGCCGACCCCAGCAAGC
>NZ_CAJFCI010000105.1 GCF_904061905.1 Zestomonas carbonaria | reverse complement strand
GAGTGGGGTTGTGGGGTTGTCGTTGGCCGAAGCTCCGCCCCTCACCCTAGCCCTCTCCCGGGGGGAGAGGGGACTGGTTCGGTGTGTGCTGAGGGTTCGTGCTGGGTGTGGCCCGGATGAAATCCGGGGGCCTGCCAGCTTCCCGGATCGAATCTGAACCACAAACCTAATCAGCTCGTACAGACAGCCCCCTCTCCTATTTATGGGGGCACGCCTAGTGGAGAGGGTTGGGGAGAGGGAGCGTGGTTTCGTGATTCGACGAAGCTCCGCCCCTCACCTAGCCCTCTCCCGGGGGGGAGAGGGGACTGGACCGGTGAGCGTCGATGGTCCGTGCCAGGGCCACGGCACGGTCACTGGGCGATGGTCTTGATATGAACCTCCGCCTGTTCCCCGGTACGCCCATACACATCCTCGAAACGCTCGATGTCGTCCTCGCCCAGGTAGCTGCCGGACTGCACTTCGATGATCTCCAGCGGGATCTTCCCGGGGTTGGCCAGGCGGTGTACCGAGGCGATGGGGATGTAGGTGGACTGGTTCTCGGTGAGCAGGAAGACCTTGTCGTCGCAGGTCACCTGGGCGGTGCCGGAGACCACGATCCAGTGCTCGGCGCGATGGTGGTGCATCTGCAAGGATAACTGCGCGCCGGGCTTGACGGTGATGTGCTTGACCTGGAAGCGCCCGCCCATGTCCACCGAGTCGTAGCTGCCCCACGGCCGGTACACCTCGCAGTGGTTCTCGGTCTCGCTGCGGCCCTGGGACTTGAGGGTGTTGACCAGTTGCTTGACGTCCTGCACGCGGTCCTTGTGGGCGATCATGGTGGCGTCCTTGGTTTCCACCACCACCACGTCTTCCAGGCCGATCACCGAGACCAGCTTGCCGTTGCCGTGGATCAGGCAGTTGTGCGCGTCCTGCAGGACCACGTCGCCCTTGACCACGTTGCCGTCGCGGTCCTTCTCGTGCACGTCCCAGATCGACGACCAGCAGCCGACGTCGCTCCAGCCGGCGTCCAGCGGCACCACGCAGGCGCGCTCGGTCTTTTCCATCACCGCGTAGTCGATGGAGTTGTCCGGGCAGCAGGCGAAGGTGGCTTCGTCGATTTCCACGTTGTCGCCCTCGTGCTTGCTGCGCTCCAGGGCCAGCAGGCAGGTGTCGTAGATGTCGGCGTCGTGCTTCTTCAGTTCCTCGAGGAAGCGGCTGGCGCGGAACAGGAACATGCCGCTGTTCCAGAAGTAGTCGCCGCTGGCGACGAACTCGGCGGCGCGCTGGCCGTCGGGTTTCTCGACGAACTGGGCGACGCGGATCACGCCTTCCGGCAGGCCCTGGCCGCTGCTCGCCTTGATGTAGCCGTAGCCGGTTTCCGGTTTGCTGGCCGGCACGCCGAACAGCACCATTTCACCGCGCTCGGCGGCGATGGTGGCGAGCGCCAGGGCGCGCTGGAAGGCCTTCTGGTCCTCCAGCACGTGGTCGGCGGGGAGCACCAGCAGCAGTTCGTCGCGGCCTTCGTTGACCAGCTTCATCGCGGCAATGGCCACCGCCGGCGCGGTGTTGCGGCCGAAGGGTTCGAGGAGGACGGCCTGGGTCGCCAGTTTCAGCGCGTCGAGCTGTTCCTGGACGATGAAGCGGTGCTCCTTGTTGCAGACCACCACCGGCGCCTGCATGCCCTCGAAGGTCAGGCGTTCGAGGGTCTGCTGGAACAGGGTGTGCTCGCCGGTGAGGGCGAGGAACTGCTTGGGAAACTGCTTGCGCGAAAGCGGCCAGAGCCGGGAACCACTACCACCAGAAAGGATGACGGGGATCATGGGTATTTCTCCTGAAATTTATCCGTAGGAACTGCGCTTGTGTTTCTCGCGCCCCGGACGGCGGGTTGACGGGGCGGTTTTGTTGTTCGCTTTGCTCCCCTCTAGGGGCCGGGGG
>NZ_CAJFCI010000104.1 GCF_904061905.1 Zestomonas carbonaria | reverse complement strand
TGCGCCGCTTCGCCTACCGCGAGCAGGTGCGCACTGCCGTGCAGACCCAGCTCGACTACAGCTTCAAGCACCCGATCTATAACCAGCAGCATGTCGCCCATGCCACCCACCTCGACCACCAGCACGCCGACTACGAGCGCTACGACTACCCCGGCCGCTACAAGCAGGACGCCGCCGGCAAGCCCTTCACCGCCGCCCGCCTGC
>NZ_CAJFCI010000103.1 GCF_904061905.1 Zestomonas carbonaria | reverse complement strand
CCTCTCCCCCAGCCCCTCTCCCATGAATGGGAGAGGGGAGCAGTCCTGCCTACAAATCCGCCCCCTGCAACCGCTGATACCTCTCCAACACACGCGGCACATAACGCTGCGTCTCCGGATGGGGAGGAATCACCCGCCCCAGGTTCCTGACCGTGCCCGGCCCGGCGTTGTAGGCCGCCAGGGCGAGGGACAGGTCGTCGTCGAACATGCGCATCAGGCGCTTCAGGTAGCGCGCCCCGCCACGGATGTTGGAGGCCGGGTTCCAGACATCCTCCACGCCCATTTCCCGCGCGGTGGCGGGCATCAACTGCATCAGCCCGGCCGCGCCCTTGGGCGACAGCGCGTTCGGGTCGTAGCGGGACTCGGTGTCGATCACCGCGTGCAGCAGGGCTTCCGGCAGGTCGTGGGCGGCGGCTGCGGCGGCGACCTCCTGGGCGTAGGGCTGTGCGCCGGCCACCAGCGTTGCCTGGCGCGCGGACTCGGCCGGCGAGCGCGGCATCGGCGGTTCGCGGAACACCTGGGTGTAGGTGCGCCCCGCGCGGGGAATGTTGGAGAGCGTGATGGTCCCGTCGCCCGCCACCGACACGTAGATATCGGCGGACGCCTGCATGGCGGTCAGGGCGATGGAGCCCAGCAGAATGGCGGCCTTGCGCATCCTCGTTCTCCCTGTGTGGGGGAAGTCCCCGCCCGGCCCCCAGACCTGGGGACTCCGTGGCGTCGTGCCAGGATGATGCAAACTGTGCGCCGACGCCGCCACACGTGTCCTCCCGCCTCCCTCCGTCAGGCTTGCATAGCTCTTGCATAGGCCCCCGTAGCGTCATCGGTTCAGGGAGACGGAGGCATCTCATGCAACAGCGTCGTACAACCTTCCGGAAACCTCGGGGCTTCACGCTGCTCGAACTGCTGGTGGTGCTGGTGGTGCTCGGCCTGCTGGCCGGAATCGTCGGTCCCAAGTACTTCAACCAGCTCGGCCGTTCGGAAATCAAGGTCGCCCGGGCGCAGATCGAGGGGCTGGCCAAGGCCCTGGACATCTACCGCCTGGAGGTGGGCCACTACCCCAGCACCGAGCAGGGGCTGGGCGCCCTGGTGGTGGCGCCCAGCGACGAACCGCGCTGGATGGGCCCCTACCTGCAGAAGGACGTCCCGCAGGACCCGTGGGGTCGCGCCTATGTCTATCGCTCGCCCGGCGAGTCCGGCGAATACGACCTGCTGTCGCTGGGCAAGGATGGCCAGCCCGGCGGCGAAGGCGAAAACGCGGAAATCAGCGTCTGGCAATGACGCCTGGAGAGCCCCATGCGCTTCCATGTAAAGGGCGTCCGCAAGCAGGCCGGCGTGGTCTCGCTGGTGATCGAGGCGCCGAGCAGCGTCGATGCCCTGCGCCTGGCCGAGGAACAGGGGCTGCGGGTACTGGCGCTGAAGGCCGAGCGACACTGGGCGCTGAGCCGCTGGCGGACACGCGAGGCGTTCCCGCTGGTGCTGTTCAGCCAGGAGCTGACCACCTTGCTGAATGCCGGCCTGGCCTTGATCGACGCGCTGGAAAGCCTCGCGGAAAAGGAATCCGATCCGCAGGCACGCAAGATCCTCGGCGACCTGGTGCGCCTGCTCTATGAAGGCAAGTCCCTTTCCCAGGCCCTGGCGCACTTCCCCGCGGTGTTCCCGGCGCTCTACGTGGCGCTGGTGCAGTCCAGCGAGAAGACCGGCGCGGTCGGCGAGGCGCTGGGGCGCTACGTGGCCTACCGCAACCGCATGGACGAGGTGCGGCAGAAGATCGTCAGCGCGGCGGTCTACCCGGCCCTGCTGTTCGTGGTCGGCTGTGGCGTGCTGCTGTTCCTGATCGGTTACGTGGTGCCGCGTTTCAGCCTGGTGTTCGAGGGGCTGGGCTCCGACCTGCCCTGGCTGTCCCGGGTGCTGCTCGGCGCCGGCTCCTTCCTGCACGCCCACCAGGCCGAGCTGTTCTCCGCCATCGCCCTGGCGATCCTCGGCGGCGTGATGCTGTTGCGGCAAAGCGCGGTGCGCATGGCCTTGCGCCGCCTGGTCGAAAAGCTGCCGGCCGTCCGGCAGCGGATCTTCGTCTACGAGCTGGCGCGCTTCTACCGCTCGCTGGGCATCCTCCTGCAAGGCGGCATCCCGATCCTCACCGCGCTGGGGATGGTCCGTGGCCTGCTCAGCAGCACCGTGCAGCAGCAACTGGAGCGGGCCGGCGAACGCATCCGCGAAGGCCATGCGCTGTCCGCCGCGTTCGAGGACAACCGCCTGGTCACCCCGGTATCGCTACGCATGCTCCGCGCCGGCGAACAGTCCGGCAACCTCGGCGCCATGCTGGAACGCACGGCGGATTTCTACGACGAGGAGATCAGCCGCTGGATCGAGTGGTTCGTGCGCCTGTTCGAACCGCTGCTGATGACCTTCATCGGCCTGATCATCGGGGTGATCGTGATCCTCATGTACATCCCGATCTTCGAGCTGGCTTCGAGTATCCAGTGAGGTTCGTTGGATTCC
>NZ_CAJFCI010000102.1 GCF_904061905.1 Zestomonas carbonaria | reverse complement strand
GGCAACGACCGCTACGACAAGACCACCGCCAGCCACTTCATCGAGACCGGCGGGCACGTCGAGCACAGCGTGCAGGGCCATCACCAGCTCGAGGCCGGGCAGAGCATCGAGCGCAGGACCACCCGCTACCACCTGAAGACAGCCGGCAGCCTCCGGCTGAGCGCGCCGGGTGGTTCCATCACCATCGATGGCTCCGGGATCACCTTCGATGGCGCGACCATCCGGCTGAAAGGCCCGCTCAGCCGGCAGGATGGCGGTAGCGCCAATCCGTTCGCCATCGTCGGCACCCCTGCTTCGAGCAAGCCGCTGGATCGCCTCTGCGGCCGCCAGCCCGACGGCACCTGCCCCCTGGAAGACTGTACCTGCCTGGGAGGGCGCGCCCGGTGAATGCCAGCCTCCCCGTGATGCTGGGCAACGTTTCCCCCCGCGAAGCCCTGCCGACGACACCGCGCACCTACCTGCTCCTCATCACCAAGGTGCTGGAGGACTGGGCCTATCGGCCGGTACCCGAGGAAGGCGAGCTGGTCCCACCCGAAGCACCCGGCGTGATGGACCTGGTCCGTGCCGTCGAGTCCTTCCCCCGGCGATGCTGGATCTGGAAAGGCGGCCCCCTGGACGATGTGCACGAACGGGGGCCCCTGCTCGTCGAAGCCACCGACAGCCCCGCGCTGCTCGACCATGCGCTCACCGCCTGGGCGCCCACCGGCGGCGTGCTGTTCATCGGTTCGGCGGCGGAACGGGACGAACTCTGCCGGCACCTCGGCAGCCTGGTACGCATACGCCTGCCCGACCAGGGCGAAGCCACCCTCAACCTGCGCCCCGACCTGCTGTCGGCCTGGCTCCGGGCTCTGGACGACGACCACCGCCACGCCTGGCTGGGCCCCATGACGCAACTGCTGTGGCGTATCAACTGGGGCCCCGCGCACGGCTGGTGCCAGCTCGACCAGCCGGTCCCCGGCCTGGCGCAGCGAACCACTGGCTGGCTGGAGCTGCGCCCCCACGAACTGGCCGCCTTCGACACCAACACACGGGAGCATTTCGTCACCAGCCTGGCCCACGAGCTGATCACCCTGCCCAGCCATTCCAGCCGTGCCCTCGGCGAAGTCCGGGAATGGGTGCGCCAGCAGTTGCGGGAAGCCTCGACCCTCAACATCCAGGCCGACGCCGATGCCCGCCGCTACATCCTGTTGCTGGCCCGGTATCCCGGCTTGCTCGACACCCCCCAGGCCCAGGCGCTGATCAACGACCTCAGCGAATCCCCACCCGCGCGCCTGCGCGGTCTGGCCGCGCTGGCCGGAGAAAAGGAGTTCCCCGATGACTGACACCACCCCGGGCGGCGCCGCTTCCGCCCCAGCCTGCAGCTCGCGCATTCCCATCCTGCCTATCCGCTACGCCGTGGTTCCCCGCGCGGCCGATGCGGCCCGGTACCGCTACGCCGACTCCGGCTACATGCTGGAAACCGGTTTCGACAGGCTCGAACAGTCGGCATACACCCTGCGCGCCCTGCGCCCCGGCTACGTCTATGTCTTCATGAAGGGCCCCAAGAGCGAGCGGCTGGTCATCCACGAATACGACGGCGAAGGCCAGTACCAGGAACTGGCCTACACCGGCCTGGAGAACTACCACAAGAAAGACAACTACGACGCCGGCAAACGCATGGGCTGGGTATGGGCCGACACCTGCCCCGACACGGCCAGCGAAGTCTGGATCGGCTACAGCCCTCACCTGTGGACCAACCGCATGACCGCCAGGGTGACCGGCGACCCCGGCGTGCGCCAGCGACACATGCGCCGGCTGGACATGCAAGAGCTGACCTCGGGCGAAAAGACGCCCTCCCGGCAAGCGCATGTCCTGCCCGTCCAGGCACTCGGCGAATGGGTGGAAGACTACAAGCCCAAGAAGCAGCGTATCGAACTCGACTGGAGCAGCCACTCCAGCAAGGACGAACTGCCCCTGAGCACCCTGCTGGCCCAGGCCAGCCATTACCCCTACACGCGCCCACGGGTTCCCGTCGTGGTCGCCCTCAACGACGCCGAAGGCATCGGCCTCGACCTGAGCCTGATCACCGCGGCCTACCAGCACCAGATCACCGACCTGAAGTCGCCCAAGGTTCTCAATCCCAGGTCGTCCCCGGAGCCACAGAGCGCATTGCCGTCCTGCATGGGCCTGGACGTGGAGAAGCTGCACCTGGCCAGCGCGGATTTCCACCGCAAGAACCTGGTCGCCACGCTGCTGGAACAGACCCTGCACTCGATGTTCAGCGGCTCCGGCCAGGACCTCGAACGGCTCGTCCGCCACCGTGACGAATGGCATCGCGCCCAACCGGTCAATCGCAAGGTCCCTTCGCAGAAAGACCTGCGCTACCAGATACTCACCGACGAACGCCTGTCCCCCGCCGGCGCGCGGCTCGCCAAGCGGATCGACACGGCCAAATACCAGGCCTTCATGGCCGAGCGACAGGCTGCCGACGAACAACTGGCCACCCTGCTCGAACCATACGACCGTGCCTGCGCGGACCAGGACGCCTGGCTGTCCAGCGCCGAACCCGCACGTCGGGACGACCCACGCAGCCTTGCCGCCACGCTCGCCTCCTACGACCGCGACAACCGCGTCTCCGCCAGCGGCCTGGAACTCTCCATCGCCCTGCTGATGCACGGCATGAGCCAGCCCATGCCCGGCCGCGAAGACCTGGACCCGCGCTTCCAGCGCCTGAACGCCTGGGTCGACGACGAGAACAGCCCGCTCTACATGGCCCTGGAGGCCTACAACCCCTTCAAGGAAAAGGCCGACGCCATCGGTGTCCTGCTGGGCGCCGCCGGAAACGCCATCGAAGAACTGGCCGGCCGCTTCCCCGCCATCAACGGCGCCACCGACCTGATCGCCCAGAGCGTGACCGTCGTCACGCTCAAGCGGATAAAGGGCAAGACGCGCTGGGACGCCAGCCGTACCCTGCGCCAGCAGGTACTGACCGCCGCCAGCGAAGCCAACACGCAAAAGGCGTTGGGTTTGCTGGGAGCGCGCTATCGCATCACCGATGATGCCGTCAGAGCGAACGCCTTCTCCCAGGAGGTCGAAGCCTTTATCAAATCCGGTATGGCCGAAGTGGAACATACCCGCACGGTCGACGTCAGTGGTAACCGCATCGTCAAAGTAGAGGATACCCAGACACGAACAGTACGCCCCACCCTCAAGTCCCTTCTTGGTGTCACGACCACGGGGGGTGCCTTCAACGCCGGCATGCTGTATTTCAACATCGTGCATCTGGCGAATGTCTGGCGGACACTGGAAAGCCAGTACAGTCACGCAAATGCAGCCAGTTTTGCATCAGCGGTACTTGGAACCATTAGTGCAATCGCTGCAGCTCTGGTTAGCGCACGGGCCATCTATGTGGCCAGCATGTCACGCCTAGGCTTCAGCATGCCGGGTGCTGTATTCAGTGCGGGAATGGCTCGCGCACTTTCGAGTCGATTGTTTGGAAGGCTTTTTGGTTGGCCTGCGATTTTAACTAGCTTCCTAGCTGATGGGATAAAAGCAATTCGACAACTCCGCCAAGACAACCCACGTGCAGGCGGCTACACACTGACAGGCGGGATAGCTCTGGCATTAGGAAGTGCAGCTGTACTTGAAGGTGGTTTTGCTATAGCGGGAGTAACCACAATAGTTCCCGTAGCAGGGTGGGCTGCCGCCGCTATTGTTCTTATAGGCGCAGGCCTGATAGCAGGCGGCATCTGGCTCCATTCCAAGGCAGCCGAAGAAATCCATAGTCCCATGGAACTCTGGGCAGTGCGCAGCCAATTCGGTACACGCCAGAACGATGGCGAGATTCGCCCCGACACAGCACTCGACGACCAGAAGCGCCTACCCGGTTACCCGGACATTACTGCGGAGATCAAGGGCTGGTACGAGGCATTCTATGCCCCCATGATGCTGAGCGATGCCCAGGCCGAAGCGCTTGGCTGGCCAGGTGTTGACAGCACTTGGCATGACAATTGGCTTAACACCGACCGGGCTGAGTTTACGGTTTTACTGCCCGGCTTCATTCAGGGCCAAAGTACCTGGGAAGGCGGGTTAACCTGCCTAGGAAAAACCTTACCGCCGCATCCCAACCAAAGGCACACACTTCCCAAGCTTGCCACTTACGGAACCGAACCCACCTTAAAACTCATCCCGGCCGGCTTGCTGATGCACTACACCCAAAACGTAGCTAATGAGTATGACAATCTATCGCTCCACCTGACCTATAAGCCCAATCAAGGGCTAGATGAAGACACACAGATTAGTACAAGTTTTCTACTAAAAGATTAAGGACGCAGCATGGCAATTGATTGGCTATGGACAACGAAAAGCAAGGCTGATGTGACTCCGGCCATTGGAGATCAGCATGTAATAACAGGAAACAACATCCTATGTCTACGTAATCCCTGGCCCGCAGACTCTGCTTTTATGGGAAAGATGTATGCAACCAGCATAGCAGTTCTTGTCCCATGCCTAACCCTAATAGCCTTCTCAGAAGGCAAACAAGACACAACTTTATACTTATTCTATGCGGCATTAATGATTTTCCCCGCCTTCATTTTTCTCCTGCTACTATACAGAATTTTTTTCATTAAAAATCTGTCAAATTTTTATTTCAACCGCCATACCAATAGAATTTATTATAAGAGAAACAAAAAGCTGTTCGTATGCGAGTGGCCTAGTGCACAAGGGGGTTTTTTCTCCCGATTAGAGTTTGGTGGCCGCTCCTTCAGCACCAGCTTTGCCCTCGCATTGAAACTCACGTCCATTGACAAAGAAGACCCGGAGTCCCCAATCACACTGTGGGTAGACAGCAACGAACCCAGCGACCCTCGCGTGGAATATGTAGCCCAGGCCTGGGAATACATCCGCCAGTTCATGGCCCACGGGCCGGATAACCTGCCACCACCGCAGGCACCGGACTGGTGGCATGTGCCCCACAACAATATCTGCCTGACGCCACGCCAGGCCTTCCGTCACTACGCCCCCTGGCGTACCGGCGAACCTGGCGAGGAGAAAGCCAAGCAATGGTGGATGCTGCCCTTCTGGGCCGTGCTCTTCCCCTACAACCTTTTCGCCGCCCTGTGCTGGTGGGCCACTTGCCGGCTGTTCAACGTGCGCCCCGCCGAAGCGCCGCCGGAAGCGCTGGAAGGGGAAACCGGTTCCCTGGTCACGGCGGAGATGGCCATACGTGGAGTTCGACCGTAATCCTCGCGATTACGGTCATCTGAATAGTTCAAGGATGTGGCATGGCAATCGACTGGCTATGGACAACGCAAAGCAAGGCTGATGTGGCTCCGGCCATTGGAGATCAGCATGTAATGACAGGAAACAATGTCCTATGTCTACGTAATCCCTGGCCGGCAGACTCTGCATTTATGGGCAAGCTTTTTTTCAACAGCCATTGCAGCATGGATTATCTACTTCCTATATTTCTTATGGAGTGAGAGTCAAAATGGAAATAAAATTGACATAATAGACTTCTCCTTCCTTGTAATCTCCATCCCATCAGTTTTTGCGCTATTTTTATTTTACAGAATATTTCTCATAAAAAGACTATCAAACATTTACTTCAACAGACACACGCAAAGAGCATACTATCGCAGAAACAAAAGTCTCTTTATCTGCGATTGGGCATCTGCTCAAGGAGGGCTTTTTCCCGCCTAGAGTTTAGTGGAAGCTCTTTTAGCACAAACTTTGCCCTAGCATTGAAGCTCACATCCATTGACAAAGAAGACCCGGAGTCCCCAATCACGCTGTGGGTCGATAGCAACGAACCCAATGATCCCCGCGTGGAATATGTAGCCCAGGCCTGGGAATACATCCGCCAGTTCATGGCCCACGGGCCGGATAACCTGCCGCCACCGCAGGCGCCGGACTGGTGGCATGTCCCCCACAACAATATCTGCCTGATGCCACGCCAGGCCTTCCGTCACTACGCCCCCTGGCGTACCGGCGAACCTGGCGAGGAGAAAGCCAAGCAGTGGTGGATGCTGCCCTTCTGGGCCGTGCT
>NZ_CAJFCI010000101.1 GCF_904061905.1 Zestomonas carbonaria | reverse complement strand
CGGATCGCCGAGATCGAAAAGGAATTGCGGCTGCTGTCCACGAACCGCACGGTCGAGTCACTGCGCAACCGCACCGACGAAGACCTGTTCCTGAAGAAATTGGCCCAGTGGCGCGAGGAAGCGGCCCAACTGAAGCAACTGAACCTCGACATCGGCAGAATGCGCCTGGTGACCGTCGACCAGGTGGCGATAGAACCGACGAAAGCAGAGAAGCCGAGGAAAGCCCTGATCCTCGCGCTGGGCCTGGTTCTCGGTGGCATGCTGGGCCTGTTCATCGCCCTGGTCAGGGCCATGGTGCAGCGCCAGCCTGAACGACAGCGCCACCACGCTCCGCTCGCCTGAGTGGCTTCGGAAACGAAAAGCCGGGCAGATGCCCGGCTTTTTCATGTCTACCACATCAGATCATCGGGGATCTGGTAGGCGGCATAGGGATCGTCCGCATCCGGCGCTTCGGTCGGGGTGTTGAGCAGGACGACACGGGCCGGGTCGCGCTGCTGGATCTTCAGCGCCGCTTCGCGCGGGATCACCTCGTAGCCGCCACCATGGCGGACGATGGCCAGCGAACCCCGGCTCAGCTTGTCGCGCATCAGGTCGTTGACCGACAGGCGCTTGACCTTCTTGTCGTCGACGAAGTTGTAGTAGTCCTCGGTGGTCAGCTTGGGCAACCGGCTACGCTCGATCAGTTGCTTGACCTGCGCCGCCTCGGCCTTCTTCTGTGCCTTTTCCTGCTGCTGGCGGTTCAGCTCCTGGTCGCGGGCGGCCTTCTCGGCCAGGGCCTGCTGGGCGGCCAGCTTGCTGCTGTTGTCGATCTCGGCCTGGCCCTTCTTCTCCAGGCGCTGCTGCTTCTGTTTCTGCTTGCCGGCCTGCTTGGCCTGCTTTTCGTTGACCAGTCCAGCCTTCAGCAACTGATCGCGCAATGACATGCTCATGGTGTGACTATCATCCAATCGTCCGGAACTGGCCGGGTGCATTCAGTGAAAAGGAATCCTCGAAGGGGCAATCCTCCGGTTTGCGCACGCACAGTGCAAGGGCTAAAACCATTCGATAGCCCATGGACATCATTGGCACCATCCGTCTTTTGCAGTAACTAACCGTCAAGCTTCCATCCTCGACGGAATGCGCTCCCATGTCAGTAGCCCTGCTATTCAAGGTGGGCCTGCCCTGCCTGTTCATCGCCAGCGTGCTGTTCGTGCACTTTCGTGGCCAGGCCCGCTTGCCGTTATTGCGCCAGACGTTCAACTACTCGGCGCTGTTCACTCCTTACAACTCGCTGATGTATCTGTTCTCGAGCACACCGTCGCGCCCCTATGTGGAGCGGCGCGACTTTCCCGAACTGGACCTGCTGCGCGACAACTGGCAGACGATCCGCGAAGAGGCCCTGGCCCTGTTCGACGAGGGTTACATCCGCGCCGCCCTGCATGACAACGAGGCGGGCTTCGGTTCCTTCTTCAAGAAGGGCTGGAAGCGTTTCTACCTGACCTGGTACGACGGCCCGCTGCCTTCGGCACGAACCCTCTGCCCGAACACCGTCGAACTGCTCGGCCGGCTGCCCTGCGTCAAGGGGGCGATGTTCGCCCTGTTGCCCGGCGGCAGCCACCTCAACCCGCACCGCGACCCGTTCGCCGGATCGCTGCGCTACCACCTGGGCCTGGCCACGCCGAACTCCGATGCCTGCCGCATCTACGTCGACGGCCGGCCCTACGCCTGGCGCGACGGCGAAGACGTGATGTTCGACGAAACCTATGTGCACTGGGTGAGGAACGAGAGCGAGGTGACCCGGGTGATCCTGTTCTGCGACATCGAACGACCGCTGCCGACGCCGCTTCGCCAGATCAACCGCTGGGTGAGCGGCACCCTGGGCCGCGCCACGGCGCCGCAGAACGTCGAAGGGGAACGGGTCGGCGCGATCAACCGGGCCTATGGGACGTTCAAGCGCGGCGGCGATCGTATCGGTGCCCAGATCAAGCGATTCAAGCGGCGCTTTCCTTGGGCCTACAAGGTACTCAAGCCGGTTCTGGCCGTGCTGTTGCTGGTGTTGCTGTATCGCTGGATCGTGGGGTAGGTGGTTGAGTGGGGCGGGTTGGAG
>NZ_CAJFCI010000100.1 GCF_904061905.1 Zestomonas carbonaria | reverse complement strand
GACAGCCTGAACGTCGAGCGCAACCGGCTGATCCGCATCGGCAAGGACCGCACTGAGGAAGTCGGCAACGACCGCTACGACAAGACCACCGCCAGCCACCTCATCGAGACCGGCGGGCACGTCGAGCACCACGTGCAGGGCCATCACCAGCTCGAGGCCGGGCAGAGCATCGAGCGCAAGACCACCGTCTACCGCCTGGAGGTAGGCGAGAGCGCCGTGCTGGAAGGCCCCGGCGGCACCATCACCTTGAACGACGCCGGCATCGCCATCGATGGCGTGGCGCTTCGCTTCAAGGGCAAGCTCGACCTGACCGGCAGCGGAAGCGGCAACCCACTGTCGTCCGGTGGCGAGCCGAACGAGGGCAAACCAGGCGAACAATCATGGTCCTGGCGCTTCACCCACTGAAACCACAAGGAGGCAGGTTTCAACCATGATGGATACCCTCAAGCCGACATCCCGCATCGGCCACCCCTTCAAGAACAAGGAAGGGAAGGCCTTCACCGACCCGATGCCGGCCTACGCCGGCCTCGCCCTGGCCAACGGCGGCCACTACCCCCTGGGCACCAATGGCCTGTTCCATGGCGGCATCCACTTCAGCGCCGCGACGGCGAACGCCTTCGACCAAGGCGACGGCGTGCGCTGCCTGGCTGACGGCGAGATCGTGGCCTACCGCCTCGACAGCCAGTACCCGGACGCCACCCCAGCCACCGAAAAAAGCTCCCAGCCCCCGCAAGGCCCGGCACTGCGCCCCTACTCCACCGGCTTCGTGCTGGTACGCCATCGCCTGCAACCACCGGCTCCGCCCGTCACACCGCCACCCTCCGAGGCGCCAACCATCACCCGCTATGGCGCCCGCCTGGCCGCGCGCCCCGGCGGCCCCTCGGTCGGCTGGCTGCCCCTGGGCACCGAGGTCGCCATGGCGGAGGAACGCGATGGCTGGGTCCGGGTCGCCGGCATGCCACCGGAGCAAACCCGCTGGCTGAACGGCCCCGTCGCCAATGCCTGGCTGCCGGTCAACGCCCTGGACAGCAACCCCTCGGGGTTTGGCCTGAAACTGGCCTCCCTGACGGGGCAGACGGTGTATGGAAAAGTCACCGTGCCCTGCACACCCGACCCGGGGCAAGTACGGGCCATGCAAGACTTCCAGGCGGCCCAGGCCGAATACCGGCGCCAATGCGAAGCTGCCGTTGCCCGCCCCACGCTGACCTTCTACAGCCTGTACATGCACCTGGCCGATGGCGCCAGCTACGCTACCTACCCCGAACGCCCACGTCCGGTCTGGTGGAACAAGCTTCGCTACCGTGCCGGCGCCAAGTCCCGGGACCTGACCGCATACACCCCGCGCCTCGTCGGCCTGAACATCCGCCAACAGCCCAAGGGCGAAAAGCTGGGCCTGCTGACACGCGGCTCCTGCATCGAGGTAGACGAACACTCATCCGACCGGAAATGGGGGCGTATCAGCCGGATCGTCGAGGGCAATATCGCGCCCCTGCAAGCGAACGCCCAGGTCTCGACCGAAGCCCCGAACGGCTGGGTGTTCCTGAAAGAACTGGAAGAAGAGCGCGAACCGGAAGGCTATGACCGCATCATCTGCCCCCGGGAACCGATCCCCGTGGCCGCCGGCGCCCTGCTCGGCCACCTCGGCGAAGATACCGCCTGGCACGCGCCGCTGGCGGCTAACCGGACCGCATCGAGCCCGCTCCTGCACCTCGAAGTGTTCAGCGCCGACGACGTCCCCCGCTTCATCGATGCCTGCCGGCAATGGGAAAGGCACCTGCCGGAAAACCAACACAACCTGCTGGCCTTGAACACCGGCGACGAACTGCGCGGCGAGCCCAAGGCCGACGGCGAGGTGATCGCCACCCTCCAGGGCCCACAGACCCTGCCATTGAGCGGCCTGAAATCCCACAAGGACGAAGCCGGCAAAGCCTGGCGACAGGTCAAGGCCCGCACGGGGCCGGGCACCACCGCCACCGGCTGGGTGGAAGAAACCGGCCGCCGTTGCAGCCCCTGGCGCTGGCGCGGATTCCAGGTCCTCGACGCCACCAGCCCGCCCGGCGGTAGCTGGTGGGAAGACGCGAACGAATTCGTCAACTACCTGCGCGGCGGTCCACGGCCGAAGGAAAGCGAATTCGTCAAACGGCTACGCGGCTGGCTGGACACCAACAAGGACGGCAAGCTGGACGAAACCGAACTGGACAACGCCCTGCGCGACCAACTGCTGGCGCCCCTGCTCGGCGGCGTGATCGCCTACCACGAGAGCGAATGGCACGTCCCCTCCTGGGAAAGCAAATACGGCATGCTCGACAAAGTCGCCGCCCTGCTCGGCCCCCTCGCCCAACGCAACCTGGAAGCGGAAAAGCCACGGGTGTCCAAACTGCAATGGTGGACGGAAGTCGCTCTGCAAGTGGGGTTGCCACAGGATGCCAGGGTGTATCACTTTCATCCGGTGGGGTTGGCGGGGTGCTTCCAAAAAGATAGCTGCTGTGAAATAACAGTTGAGTTTCTAGAAGAGGTGCTAGGAAAAACAGGTGATTGGTTCACTGGAAAAGGCGGTGGGAAGCGGTTTGAAGAAAATTACAAAGACAACTACCCGGATGTTTACAAGTTCAACAAAGGTAAGTTTGTCGAACTACTCAACCTCGCACTGGAACGCTACTCCATAAGCAGTTGCGACCAAAAAGCCCACTTCCTTTCACAGTGCTTCCATGAAAGCGCGCACTTCGAGTCAACAATAGAGTTCGCCTCTGGCAACCAGTACAATCCTGGAGTCCATCCTGACGCCATAAAGAACGGAAACACCGAAATGGGAGATGGCCCAAAATTTAAAGGAAAAGGTCTAATCCAACTAACTTGGAAAAACAACTACAAACGTTACTCGGAGCATAGAGGCATTGACTTCGTTTCAAGCCCTGAACTTATAGCCTCAAACATGTACAACAGCATAGACGCTTCTTGCTGGTACTGGAGACACAATGGCGCCATATACAAAAAACACAATGCAAAAGGCGATATCAACAAACTAGTTGATGCGGAAAAAGAAAATGTCGGCCTCATCACACTAGCAGTAAATGGTGGCAACAGAGGACTGAGAGAAAGAGAGCTATTATTCTCAAAGATCAAACAAAAATGGAACTTAAAATGACTGCTCTAAAAAAATTCAAGACAAACCAAATGTTCTTAACCACAGCAACTTTACCAAGCCTGTTGCTACTAACATCCCCCCCTCCATTATCCGCCTCTGAAACACTACCTCATTACAACCTAAAAATCACAGAACGCTCAAACGAACTTAAAATAGAGAGCTGTATTAAAGAAAAATGCAAAACAATAAACCTACCAAAGGAGCTAACAGAGCAATATGAAGAGGATCATGAGATAACAATAGACGACATAGACAGAAATAACACTCCAGAAATCGTAGCGACCGCCCATGGAGTAAACAGATGCTCGACCTTCTATAAATATGAAAGCGACACGAACTCACTTAAGGCAATCAGCCCAACAGAGAAAACGATATGTAACTACACAACATTTGGAGAGTATGTTTTCAGCAAGCACAGGGATGGTGCCACTTGGTATGAAGAGGTCTACCGGAGAGAGGATGGGCAACTTATCCTGATTGGCAAGGATAGATGTTTAGGTTGCGGACAAGTTTTCAGGACCATTTATCAAGACAAAAAACCAATAGAAAAAATGGTGGTAAACGACAAAGAATCGTACTTTGACAGAACGCAATTATCATCAGTGGTCTCTGTCGACAAGTCCATTCTATTCAACGAGCCGAGCGATAGTTCCCCGACAAAAATGTATCTAATAAAAGGGGACTCCGTGCAGCTTGTTGATTATAGCGACGAAGGTAACGGGTGGTATTTGGTCCGTTACAACCACCCGCAAAAGACAGCTATTCAGAAATGGGTGCACTGCTCTGACCTGAAGGTATGTGGCAATTACTAGCTCAATGTTAGCCGTCTTCCAGCACGCCTATAGCCAAGCATTAAAATATCGGTAGCACTTTAGATATGAAAAATACAAAAAGAGATATCCGCAAGTGCCACCCAACATGCTTTATATTACTTGCACTCCTTGGCTTAAATACAATGCCGGCAAAGGCTATTGCACAGCCGGCACTCAGTCACTGCTCCCCGGATGAGAAAATTCACTTCACATGCCAGACGTCAAACAAGAAGCACTTATCTCTTTGCGGCGGACAATACAACACGACAATTACTGATAGGAAATATGTCTACGGACCAATAGATGATGCGGAACTGATTTACCTGCAAGAAAACAAAGAAAGTTTCTTCCACAATCACTATGCCAGATATCAAACCGAATACATCAATAGATGCAGTTCAAGCTTACGATAGTGAGGCTTTGACCGTCGGCGCAATGCAAAAAACCATTAACAGCCAAGGTTACGGTGAGTTCCCCACTCAGGTTCCAGATTTTAAAAATAACCATCCAGAACTATACGAAACCCTATTCTTACAGTGCGACTGGGAAGTAAAAGTCGAAGAAAGAGGGGCTCGAATGTACTATAAAGGAATAACTGGCCTCGAACTGAAGCAAAAGCTTCGTTCGGAATTCTCCACGAGCAGCCGGGAGAAAAAGAGCTCCCCACCACTGACAGGTACGGGCCGTGCAAGACTTCCAGGCGGCCCAGGCCGAATACCGGCGCCAATGCGAAAGAGCCTTCAAAAAAGAAGACTCCACTTCAAGAGAATATGGGATGATGAAAAAATATTTCTTGGCATTTAAAATAGCCACCTTTCTATTTCTATCCCCACATGCTCATGCAAGCGAGACCATTACCTTTATTAGAGGAGACTTAGATAGCGATAAGAAAAATGATGAAATAAAAATTTTTTCCATAAAAAACTCAGAACACTACGGACTATCTATAACTCTTTCTAGCGGCAAAAGATTTGAAAATAAAGATTTCATTCCCGGAGCTCAGCTTGTCAGCAAAGGAGACATCCAAGAGTTCAATGGAATTGCAATAAACAACGGAGCCGTCAATATTTTCTATAACTACTGTGGACCAGAGTATTCGATCTGCTCCAATAGAACCTTAATCGTAGCCTATAAAGAAGAGTCACTAGACTTCATTGGACAAAAAGTTGTCTCTTACTCAAACGGCTTCACCAACTCATTCTATGAAGCAACCTCCCCTGCCACACCTCTAACCGAATTAACTTATGAGTCTTATCTACAAAGAGACCAACCTGCAGAACAAGACTTCACTAGACAATTCGGTAATTGCATCGCTGACCTAGGCCTCTCAGCGCTAGATGATATTGCCGATGCACTACAGCAGGAAACTTATCCTGATTGGCTTACAGAAAAAGGATGCATAACAACACAGCTAGTATCAGGAATGCTGACGCAAGGCGAGATAGATACCAAAAACCGCCCTACGCTACTTTGAAAGTATTTTAACGACGACAGGCCATTAGAAAACCAGGTCGTTTCGGGGCTTGAGATAAATTATTGGGCGAACTGATCTGAGACAACTCATCAAATGCCTATTAAGACGCCAAATCTACTATTGCTTATACTTTTTCTTTGTACCACTTCAATTTTCAGCGAAGCCCAAGAGCGCTCTCTCGAAAATAGGAACGGCCCTCCCCTCATAAAAATCAAATACAAAACCAACGACGGCTGCTCATTTTCGTATAGTCCAGTCAATTTCTGTGACACTGAGCACACTCAAGAAATAGCCAACGCAATAAAAGAGAAGACTCCAAACTTCAACAAACACTATATATTAATAACCATACCCGAAAGACCAGAGTATCATCAAAAATCAATAGTTGCCATAGACTCTCTCTCAGGAGTGGTATATCCAGTTCCCGTAGATGCATTTTCAGGAACCCCTAGCGATAGAGCCCCTGAGGGGAAAGAAGGAAAACTAATCTTCAGCACAGACAGTAAAAAATTATGCATCGAGGGAGACATTTTGGCTTACCGAGTCATTAGCAGCGGTAATTTCTGTTTCCTCCTAGAAGAAGAAAAATTTGTCGGGCACCACACTCCCTATATGGAATAACCCCTAACTTAAAACAAAAACCATGAACTCTGTCACAATAAATTTAAAATCCATAGCATTCATATCATTATTAACCATGTCCGGATTATCCTATGCCACACAAGACTGTGAAAAACCGAACAATAGCCAGCAGGTTTTTGAATGTTCAAAGGTCGCAAGCACAATAGCCAACCACGTTTTGAACAAAGCATACAAAGATCTTATCTCAAGAATAAGAGAGCAATATCTCCCCGCCCCAAAGCTCGGCGATGAGTACATTGAAAAAATAAAAAAATCGCAACGCACCTGGATCACTCTAAGAGACTCAGACTGCGAAATAGAAGTCTTCATTATAGAACCAGGCACACAAGCCTACGAAACAACCAAAAACCATTGCGCTGCCAGACTTACAGATGCCAGGCGTAGCTTTCTGGACTCAACCTCGCAACACTGAAAGCCGCACAGCAAGAGCAGACCACTTCGAGAGGACATGGAATGAAGCAAAAGTACTTATTAGCACTTAAGATAATATTATTTTTATTTCTACCATTATATTCCCAGGCAGACGAGACCATTGCCTTTATCAAGGGAGACTTGGATGGCGACAATAAAAACGATGAAGTAAAAATATTCTCAATACAGAACTCAGAGTACTATGGATTATCTGCAAATCTTTCCAGCGGCAAAAAATTTGAAAATAGAGAATTCATTCCCAGCAGTAACATTGCCAGCAAAGGAGGCATTCAAGTGTTCAATGGAATTGCAATAAACAACGGAATAATAAATATTTTTTAACTACTGCGGCCCAGAGTACTCGATCTGTACCAATAGAACCCTAAGCGTGATCTATGAAGGGAAATCACTAGAACTAACTGGACAGCATGTTATATCCTCTTCTAATTACTTCACCAGCTCATTTCATGAAGTAATTTCCCCGACCATACCTCTGACCGAATTAACTTATGACTCTTACCTACGAAGAGATCAACCTGCAAAAGAAGGCTTCAAAAAACAGTTCGGTAATTGTATCGCTGACCTAGGCCGCTCGGCACTAGATAATATTGCCGCTGGACTACAGCAGGAGACCTACCCTGATTGGCTTACAGAAAAAGGATGCATAACAACACAGCTAGTATCAAGAATGCTGACGCAAGGCGAGATAGATACCAAAACCGCCCTACGCTACTTTGAAAGTACTTTAACGGCGACAGGCCGTTAAAGTCTTGTCGTTTCGCGGCTTGAGATAAATTATTGGGCGAGCTGACCTGAGATAACTCATCAAATCCCTATGAAGACGCCAAAAGTACTATTGCTTATACTTCTCTTATTTAGCTCAGTATCGCATGCAGAACTCAACAACAGAGAAGTAAATTTCAATAACTATCCAGCGCCCTCTTACACCGGGGAATTACATTTGCCTAAAGGCATATACCAAGATCAGGATGATTACTGGATAAACGACCTTGGAAAACGAATAGGAGAGCCCCAGATAAATTTTGCAGGAAAGTACTTCGTGGCAGCGCATAGCTGTGGTGCTGGGTGTAGGTACTATACGATGACAGACCTATCAAATGGGTCGGATTCCAATGCCTTGGAGATTTTCTCCAGCACTGAGCCACCACAGAGAACAAAGGATGGACATCCCTATATAACGACTCTAGACATGAGAAAGCACAGCTACCTAATTGTGACCAACTATTTCATTGATACTCCCTCCGGGGAGATATGTCGCCACAAAAAATTCTTACTGAGTAACAATTAATTAACCCCAACAGGAAGAACCAAAGAGACAGACTGCCCGAGCACTCAAAAGTGATTACTTTTACGACCACCTATCCCTCTAAGAAACGCTTGATATCAACACCCATCTTGATTGGACTGCTTCTATTATCCACACATGACTCTCAAGGAAAAGAAGCCCATAACTTTAAAATCACAAAAGACATAAAAAATCTGAGAATAGAAAATTGCATTGAAGAGAAATGCAAACCAGTACTCCTACCCAAGAAACTAATAGAGCAATTTGAAGAGAACTATGAAATAACAATAGACAACATAGACAGAAACAACACTCCAGAAATCGTAGCAACCGCCCATGGAGCAAACAGATGCTCGACCTTCTATAAATATGATGGCGATACGAACTGACTGAAAAACCCCAAAGACGACTTAAGCGATCCCAATGTCAAACAAAAGCCCACTCTCACTGCCTGCCATAATTACCATTGCCTTCTCCAATGCTATTTCAGCAGCAAGTTTTGATTGCACCAAGGCATCCACGCTGGTGGAAAAAACCATTTGCACCGATACACAGCTTTCCAAAGCGGATGAGCAAATGGCAAGGCTTTATCACAAGGCGATCGGCTTTTCAGCAGAAGGTGATAACACAATCCAGTCCGAGCAACGCCGTTGGTTAAGAGCTGTCCGTCAAGAGTGCAAAAGCGCGAAAAACGCCTCCCAATGCCTTGTCGACAAATACTCATCAAGAACTTAGCTACTTGGAAAAGTACCAGTTTCCAGCACCAAGCCTGAGTCGTTATATCAGCACAAAATCCTGGATGCGTCTGACAATTATGAGTTCTGGATAGCAATGGACTCGCTCTGCGACCAGGAAACCTGCGAGTCCTCGGGACAGATTGCAGTGGCAAAGAAGGGGCAAGCCACCGCCTACCAACTCATTGATCTATCCAATATTTTCATCACCATAGAAGACAATAAAGTACTAATAAACTCCGCGAAACTCTACGACTATCAAGGTGTTATCAACGTAGGAGATTTCAACTTCGATGGCCTAGAGGATTTTGCAGTACAGAACGGCAATAACGGTTCCTATGGAGGTCCAAGTTACGATATATTCCTCTACAACAAGAAGAAAGGCAATTTCTCTACAGTCCTGCGTTATCTGGCCTCATTGAACAAACCTTGGGCTTCTTTACGATTGCCCCAGACAGTCAACGAATCTTGACCTATGGAAAGAGTGGATGTTGCTACCATAAAGCAACCATCTACAGCGTTGCCCATAACATGCCTACTCCCGAGTTGAGAAGGATACATGACTCAACGATCGATGAAGATGGCGAGACTTACGCTGAAAAATTTATCAATGGAGGTTGGAAACGGCTCAAGTCTACACCCGAATCTCAGGCTGAAGGCCGTATGCCCACGGCAGATACTCAACCACATACCAATAACCCCCACCCCAACCCACCTAAAGAGATAGAGGTCAACTACCTATCCAGGGAAAACAATGAGCGCGAAGGCACGACGCTGTATGGTCGCATCCGGATAGCGCTAGACAGGAAGGAAACCTTCGAGATTTCCTTCGACAGCCTATCGATGCCGGAAAAGGATTATGAGTTTTCCGAAAGCAGAAGCATCATGCGCCTTGGCGCTATCGAGTCTGGAGAGGCCGAACAGCCAGACGGCCGGTCGATATACCATTCGAGGTACTATTGCTTGTTCATTTCCATTCCAGGCCAGTGTCTGCTGGCTCAGGAGTCGGGTCTGATGTGTGATGGCCATTGGGATGGAGACACCTGGGTTGCCACGGAGCAAATACCACTAGACTTCGATAAGTACCGCCCCGTCGTAAGAAAGACCGAGCCTGGGTACGCTAGCGGGCATTCAGAAGTTGTCGCAATAAAAAATCCTGAACGTTGCGACTCGACTCAAGATCAAGAACTCTAGCGCCATGACCAGACCTCTTCGTTTCCTGGCAGTTTCCGCTCTAGCGTCAACTTCCGTCCTTCAGACAGATGACGACCAAGGAGCCGCCACTTTGTGCCGCCAGGGTGAAAGGCCCATCTTCTCCTTCCAGGTTGAAAAGTCAGGAAAGCTCGTCTCAATTTTTAAAGAAGCGAACGACCAGTATTTGCTCTATAGATTTGGAGCCCTCAGAAAAATAGAACTTCAGTCCCCACAAGAAGCGGATACCGAATCGTGGTCGAAATTTGAATTCAGCGGATACTTTAGAGGTGGCGGCATTCAAAACGACGCCATGGAGGACTATGCGTTGAAGTTCATAAACAATCAGGTCGAATATACGATCTTCCAGAACTGGCGCTTGGAGGCCGATGAATACCAGATCGGCGTAATGGTAACGACACCTGACGCACGTGTACTCCTAAAAGGCGAAGATAAAAACCAGGTTGGGTCACTTATGTCACTGGAAGGCAATCCAGCAATCCCGAACACCTGGTACTCCTCCGACCACTCCGAAACGCCTCGTCACGCCATTCGCAACCAATAGCAACTGCCTCCCTTCCTGCTATCCCCCACTCGCATTCATAAACCGCAGCACCTGCACATCCCCGTCCAGGCTGAACTCATGGCGCAACGGCTTGCGCGCCAGGCCGGCGTGGATGGCGTCGAGCAGCGGCTGGTCGCTTTCCGGGTGGCGGCGCAGCAGGGCGCGCAGGTCGATGGCGTGTTCGTGGCCGAGGCATAGCAGCAGGCGCCCTTCCACGGTCAGGCGGACGCGGTTGCAGGTGGCGCAGAAGTTGTGGCTGTGGGGGGAGATGAAACCGATGCGGCTGTCGGGGTATTCGCCGATGCGGGCGTAGCGGGCGGGGCCGCCGCTTTGTTCGGCGCTGTCGAGCAGGCTGTGGCGCGTGGCGATCAGTTCGCGCACCTGGTCGCTGGAGAAGAAGCTTTCGCCGCGCGAGCGGCCGACTTCGCCCAGGGGCATTTCTTCGATGAAGCTGATGTCGAGCCCGCGCGTCACGGCGTAGTCGATCAGGTCGAGCACTTCGTCGTCGTTGCGGCCCCGCATCACCACGCAGTTGAGTTTGATACGGGCGAAGCCGGCTTCGCGGGCCGCGTCGATGCCGGCCAGCACCTGGGCGAGGTCGCCGGTGCGGGTGATGGCGCGGAAGCGCTCGGGACGCAGGGTGTCCAGGCTGATGTTGAGGCGTTTGACGCCGGCTTCGGCCAGGGGGCCGGCCAGCCTGGTGAGTTGCGAGCCGTTGCTGGTCATTACCAGTTCGCGCAGGCCCGGCAGCGCGGCGATGCGTTCGCAGAGGCCGACGATGCCCTTGCGCACCAGCGGTTCGCCGCCGGTGAGGCGGATTTTCTTCACACCGTTGGCGACGAACAGCGCGGCCAGCCGGTAGAGCTCTTCGAGGCCCAGCACCTGTTGGCGTGGCAGGAAGGTCATGTCTTCGGCCATGCAGTAGACGCAGCGGAAGTCGCAGCGGTCGGTGACCGACATGCGCAGGTAGTCGATACGGCGGCCGAAGCCGTCCAGCAGGTGTGCGTCCATCGTGGTCCCATCCAGTTCGCTACAGCGGCCCCGACCCGTAGCCCGGATGAAATCCGGGAGGGGCGGCCGGTTTCCCCGGAGTTCATCCGGGCTACGTTGGGGGTTCTGCCCTCTCCCCCAGCCCCTCTCCCATGAATGGGAGAGGGGAGTCAGTCCGTGTGGCATTCAAGTTCGTAGCCCGGATGCAATCCGGGAGGGGCGGTCGGTTTCCCCCGATTGCATCCGGGCTACGTGGGGAGTTCTGCCCTCTCCCCCGGCCCCTCTCCCATGAATGGGAGAGGGGAGTCAGTCCGTGTGGTGTTCGAGTTCGTAGCCCGGATGAAATCCGGGAGGGGTGGTCGGTTTTCCCGGATTGCATCCGGGCTACGTCATTGGATCAGCGGTGAGTCGGTGCCTTCGAGGGTGATGCCCTGGATGTCTGCCTCTCCTACCAGGCCCTGGAGGTATTGCCTGACCGCGACTTGCCAGACGCGCTGGTCCAGTTCGGCGCGGATGGTGCCTTGCACGGCTTCGAACGGCAGCGGCCGGCCTTCGATGCGCTGGTCCACCCAGACCAGGTGGAAGCCGTAGCGGCTTTCCAGCGGCTGGAGCGCCAGGCCGGGTTGCAGGCGGAACAACTGGCGCTCGAACTCGGGCACGGTCTGGCCCTTGCTGATCTGGCCGAGGGCGCCGCCCTGCTCTTTCGACGGGCAGGCGGAGTGGGCGCGGGCCAGTTCGGCGAAGCGCGAGCCGTCGGCGGCCAGTTGGGCGAGCAGTGCCTCGGCCTGTTCGCGGGTCCGGCTGCGGGCTTCGGCGTCGTCCGCCGGGCAGGCCAGGAGGATGTGCCGGGCGGCCAGCAGCGGGGCGCTGGCGAAGCGTTCGCGGTTGTTTTCGAAGTACTGCCGGCAGACCGATTCGTCGGCGCTGGGCATCGGCACTTCATGCTCGATCAGCGCGCGGGTGGCCGCCTCTTCTTCGCTTTCGCCGGGCTGGGCCCGGACGGCCAGGCCCAGTTCGGCGATGCGCTGTTGCAGCAGTTCGCGGAGCACCAGCGCCTGACTGGCCAGGAACACCGCTTCCCGACGGGTGTCCGCCGGGTGGTATTGCAGTTCGCGGGCGATCGCCTCGGGGGCGATGGCCACGCCGTTGACCTTGATGCGCGGCCATTCCTGCTCGCTGCTGGCGATCAGTTCGGGCCCCGCCTCGTCTTCCTCGTCCTGCGGCGCATCCACCGCCGGCTGCGGCTCGGGCACCACTTCGCGCACCACCGGGGCACTCACGCCACCATCGGTGGCCGGGTCGTGCCCGCCGCAACCACCACCATTCCCGTTACCACCGCATCCACAACCCATGATGAGTTCTCCTCGATCAATCAATTAAAAAGCCGAAAAGAGCGCTGGAGGGCTGGAGGCTGAACGACCGGCAGCCCGTACCCGCTTTTGCCTCCAGCCTTCAGCCTCCAGCGCTTCTATTCGGCTCTCAGCCCTTCTGCCGGACGATCTGGTAGCGCCGTCCCAGGTACCAGACCGGTGCGCTGACGATGTGCACCAGGCGGGTGAAGGGGAACAGCACGAACAGGGTCAGGCCGAGGAACACGTGCAGCTTGTACACCAGGCTCACCGGTTCGATGCTGGCGGCCGACACCTGCGGTTGCAGGGTGACCACCGCCTGCGCCCAGTTGGCCAGCAGCACCATCACCGAGCCGTCGAGGTGGTGGGTGGAGGCGACGATGGTCAGCAGGCCGAGGACGAGCTGGGCCAGCAGCACCACCAGGATCATGGTGTCGGAGAAGCTGGAGCTGGCCCGCACCCGCGCGTCGAACAGGCGGCGGCCCAGCAGCATCAGCAGGCCGATCAGGCAGAGGATGCCGAAGAAGCCGCCGGAGACCATCGCCAGCAGTTGCTTGTCGGCGGTGCTGATGAAGGCGTGGTAGAGCGCCTCGGGCATCAGCAGGCCGACGAAGTGGCCGGCCAGGATGAACAGCACGCCGACGTGGAACAGGTTGCTGGCGATGCGCATGTAGCGCCGCTCGGCCGGGGTGCGGGTGAAGATCTGGCTGGAGCCGGCCTTCCAACTGTATTGCGACAGGTCGAAGCGCGCCCAACTGCCGATGAGGCAGATGGCCAGGGCGATGTACGGGTAGATCCCGAACAGCAGCAGATTGACGTTAGACATTGCGAACCTCCCGGGCCGGTTCGTCCGGCCCGTCATGCTTGAAATCCACCCAGTGCAGCGGCACCGGAACCTCCTCGCGCGCCTGGCCGGGCAGCCTGGCCTGGCTGGGGCAGCGCTCCTGCTGCTCGGCCTTGAGGAAGTCCACGGCCTCCTCCTCCCAGAGCTTGTCCAGCGCTTCCAGCGAGTCGTCGCGCGGCTCGGCGGCGACCTGCCCGATCACTTCGGCGACGGCCCGTTGCGGCTCGGCGCCGGCGATCTGCAGCAGCGCGCGCAGGCAGGCGGCGTAGGGGCTCTCGCGCTCGTCCAGGCGCGCGGCGAGCAGCGCCAGCAGGTGGGCGACGTCGGCCAGGCCCTCGCGGGCCTCCAGGTCGTCGCGGGTGGACAGGTATTCGAGGTACAGCGGGATGTAGTCCGGCAGCTCGCGCACGCCGATGTCGAAGCCCGCTTCCTCGTACTGGGCCAGCAGGTCGACCATCGCCTGGCCACGGTCGCGGGACTCGCCGTGCACGTGTTCGAACAGCAGCAGCGACAGCGCGCGGCCCCGGTCGAACAGTTCGCCGTAGCGTTCCTGCACGTCCATCGGGTCGCCGGCGCTCAGTTCGTCGAGCAGGCGCCGCAGGGCGGCGCGCTGTTCGGGGCTGATCTCGCGGGCGGCGGCGATGGCGTCGGCCAGTTCCGCATGGCCTTCGCGCAGGTGCGCGTCGGGGTAGTCCAGCAGCAGGGAAATCACCTTGAGGATGCGCATGTTCAGTCCTCCCACAACTGCACGGTTTTCAGCACGTCGCGGCAGTTGGCCTTCTTCGCGCCGAACATGTTGGTGTCGGAGGCGCCGCTGCAACCGCTGCCGAAGCTGAAGCCGCAGCCGGAGCGCTCGGCGAAGGCGTCGCTCATGGCCTCTTCGCGGTGCGCGCTGGGGATCACGTAGCGGTCCTCGTAGTTGGCGATGGCCAGGTAGCGGTACATGTCCTCGCACTGCGCCAGCGACAGGCCGGCTTTTTTCAGCACTTCCAGGTCCTGTACGCCATCGACCTGCTCGGCGCGCTTGTAGGCGCGCATGGCCAGCAGGCGCTTGAGCGCCAGCTTGACCGGCTGTTCGTCGCCGGCGGTGAGCAGGTTGGCCAGGTAGCGCACCGGGATGCGCAGGCTATCCACGTCCGGTAGCACGCCGTCCATGCTCACGCTGCCGTTGGCGGCGGCGTTCTGGATCGGCGACAGCGGCGGCACGTACCAGACCATCGGCAGGGTGCGGTATTCCGGGTGCAGCGGCAGGGCCAGTTGCCAGTCCACCGCCAGCTTGTAGACCGGCGATTTCTGCGCGGCCTCGATCACCGACATGGGCACGCCGTCGGCCAGCGCCTGGGCGATCACCGCCGGGTCGTTGGGGTCGAGGAAGATCTCCAGTTGCTTCTTGTAGAGGTCCTGCTCGCTGGCGGTGCTGGCCACTTCATGGATGCGGTCGGCGTCGTAGAGCAGCACGCCGAGGTAGCGGATGCGCCCCACGCAGGTTTCCGAGCAGACGGTGGGCATGCCGGCCTCGATGCGCGGGTAGCAGAAGATGCACTTCTCGGATTTGCCGCTCTTCCAGTTGAAGTAGATCTTCTTGTACGGGCAGCCGCTGATGCACATGCGCCAGCCACGGCATTTCTCCTGGTCGATGAGGACGATGCCGTCCTCCTCGCGCTTGTAGATCGCGCCGCTCGGGCAGGAGGCCGCGCACGCCGGGTTGAGGCAGTGCTCGCACAGGCGCGGCAGGTACATCATGAAGGTGTTCTCGTACTCGCCGTAGATGTCCGCCTGCACCGCGTCGAAGTTCTTGTCCTTGCGCCGCTTGGCGAATTCGGTGCCGAGGATTTCCTCCCAGTTCGGGCCCCATTCGATCTTTTCCATGCGCTGCCCGGAGATCACCGAGCGCGGCCGCGCCACCGGCTGGTGGTCGCCCAGCGGCGCGGTGTGCAGGTGCTGGTAGTCGAAGTCGAACGGCTCGTAGTAGTCGTCGATGCCCGGCATGTCCGGGTTGGCGAAGATGTTCGCCAGCACGCGGAACTTGCCGCCGATGCGCGGGTTGATGGAGCCGTCGCGGTTGCGTACCCAGCCACCCTTCCACTTTTCCTGGTTCTCCCATTCCTTGGGATAGCCGATGCCGGGCTTGGTCTCGACGTTGTTGAACCAGGCGTATTCCATGCCTTCGCGGCTGGTCCAGACGTTCTTGCAGGTGATCGAGCAGGTATGGCAGCCGATGCACTTGTCCAGGTTCAGGACCATGCCGACTTGCGAACGAATTTTCATGGCGTTTCTCCTTACTCGATCTCGGTCGGCAGGGGTTGCGGCAGGGCGTCGCCGCCCAACCCACCGACATCGGTGCCGTCCAGCCAGTCGACCTTGGCCATCTTGCGCACCACGACGAACTCGTCGCGGTTGCAGCCCACGGTGCCGTAGTAGTTGAAGCCGTATGCCTGCTGGGCGTAGCCGCCGATCATGTGGGTGGGCTTGAGCACCACGCGGGTCACCGAGTTGTGGTGGCCGCCACGGGTCTTGGTGGTCTCGCTGCCGGGCACGTTCACGATGCGCTCCTGGGCGTGGTACATCATCACCATGCCTTCCTTGACCCGCTGGCTGACCACCGCGCGGGCGGTCAGCGCGCCGTTGGCGTTGAAGCACTCGATCCAGTCGTTGTCCTCGATGCCGGCCTTCTTCGCGTCGATCTCGCTCATCCACACGATGGGCCCGCCACGGCTCAGGGTGAGCATGATCAGGTTGTCGGTGTAGGTGCTGTGGATGCCCCACTTCTGGTGCGGGGTGATCCAGTTCAGGACGATCTCCGGGTTGCCGTTGGGTTTCTTGCCCTTCACGTAGTCGACGGTGCGGGTGTTGATCGGCGGCCGGTAGCTCTGCAACTGCTCGCCGAAGGCCTGCATCCACGGGTGGTCCTGGTAGAACTGCTGGCGACCGGTGATGGTGCGCCACGGGATCAGTTCGTGGACGTTGGTGTAGCCGGCGTTGTAGCTGACGTGCTCGTCTTCCAGGCCCGACCAGGTGGGGCTGGAGATGATCTTGCGCGGCTGCGCCTGGATGTCGCGGAAGCGGATCGCCTCGTGCTCCTTGGGCAGCGCCAGGTGGCTGTGGTCGCGGCCGGTGAATTCCGACAGCGCCGCCCAGGCCTTGACCGCCACGTGGCCGTTGGTTTCCGGGGCCAGGGAGAGGATCACCTCGGCGGCGTCGATGGCCGACTCGATCTTCGGCCGGCCCTGGCTGACACCCTCCTCGCGCACCTTGTGGTTCAGCTCGCCGAGGAACTCGACCTCATGCTCGGTGTTCCAGGCGATGCCCTTGCCGCCGTTGCCGAGCTTGTCCAGCAACGGGCCGAGGGACGAGAACTTCTTGTAGGTGTTCGGGTAGTCGCGCTCGACCACCGTGATGTTCGGGCAGTTCTTGCCCGGCTGCGGCGCAACGCCTGCGGTCTTCCAGTCGCTGCCGCCGAACGGCTGGGCCAGTTCGCCGGGGCTGTCGTGCAGCAGCGGCACGGTGACCAGGTCCTGCTCCACGCCCAGGTGCCCTTCGGCCATCGTCGAGAAGGCCTTGGCGATGCCCTTATAGATTTCCCAGTCGGAGCGTGCTTCCCAGGCCGGGTCGATGGCCGCCGACAGCGGGTGGATGAAGGGGTGCATGTCCGAGGTGTTCATGTCGTCCTTCTCGTACCAGGTGGCGGTCGGCAGGACGATGTCGGAGTACACGCAGGTGGAGGACATGCGGAAGTCGAGGGTGGTGACTAGGTCGAGCTTGCCGATGGCGCCCTCGTCCACCCACTCGGCCTCGCTGGGCTTGAAGCCGCCGCGCTTGCCGAGGTCTTCGTTCATCACGCCGTTCTTCGTGCCCAGCAGGTACTTGAGCATGTACTCGTGGCCCTTGCCGGAGGAGCCGAGCAGGTTGGAACGCCAGATGAACATGTTGCGCGGGAAGTTCTCCGGGTTGTCCGGCTGTTCGCAGGCGAAGCGCAGGCTGCCGTCCTGCAGCGACTTGAGCACGTAGTCCTTCGGCTCCATGCCGGCCGCCTGGGCGTCGCGGGTGATCTGCAACGGGTTGCGGTTGAGCTGCGGCGCGCTGGGCAGCCAGCCGGCGCGTTCGGCGCGGATGTTGTAGTCGAGCATGTGCTCGGGGAATTGCGACTTGTCGGCCAGCGGCGAGAGCACTTCGTGGATGCTCATCTTCTCGTGGCGCCACTGCGAGCTGTGGTTGTAGAAGAAGCTGGTGCCGTTCATCTGGCGTGGCGGGCGGTGCCAGTCGAGGCCGAAGGCCAGCGGCAGCCAGCCGCATTGCGGGCGCAGCTTTTCCTGGCCGACGTAGTGGGCCCAGCCGCCACCGGTCTGGCCGACGCAACCGCAGAGCATGAGCATGTTGATCAGCCCGCGGTAGTTCATGTCCATGTGGTACCAGTGGTTCATCGCCGCGCCGACGATGATCATCGAGCGGCCATGGGTCTTGTCGGCGTTCTCGGCGAACTCGCGGGCGACCTGGATGGCCTTCTCGCGGGCCACCCCGGTGATCCGCTCCTGCCAGGCCGGGGTGCCCGGCACGCTGGCGTCGTCGTAGCCGCTGGCGACGTTGGCGCCGCCCAGGCCACGGTCGATGCCGAGGTTGGCGGCCATCAGGTCGAACACGCTGGCGACCCGGGCCTGGCTGCCGTCGGCGAGGATCACGGTGCGCACCGGCACGCGGCGCAACTGGATTTCGTCGCCGTCGACGTGGGCGAAGTGCTCGTGGGCCTGGCCGCCGAAGTACGGGAAGGCCACGTCGGCCACTTCGCCGCTGTCGATCTGGCTGAGCTTGAGGTCGACCTCGCGGCCGTCCTTGCCTTCGCGGGCCTCGATGTTCCACTTGCCCTTCTCGCCCCAGCGATAGCCGATGGAGCCCTGCGGCGAGACCAGTTCGCCGCTGGCGTCCACGGCGATGGTCTTCCACTCGGGGTTGTTGTCCTGGCCGAGGTTGTCGGCCAGGTCGCTGGCGCGCAGGAAGCGCTCGGCGCGGTAGCTGCCGTCCTTCTCGCCCAGCAGCACCAGTACCGGCAGGTCGGTGTAGCGCTTGGCATAGTCGGTGAAGTAGGCGCTCGGCTTCTCCAGGTGGAATTCCTTGAAGATCACGTGGGCGAAGGCCTGGGCCAGCGCCGCGTCGGTGCCCTGCTTGGGGTTCAGCCAGAGGTCGGTGAGCTTGGCCACCTCGGCGTAGTCCGGGGTGACGGCCACGGTCTTGGTGCCCTTGTAGCGCACCTCGGTGAAGAAGTGGGCGTCCGGGGTCCGGGTCTGCGGGACGTTGGAGCCCCAGGCGATGATGTAGTTGGAGTTGTACCAGTCGGCCGACTCCGGCACGTCGGTCTGCTCGCCCCACACTTGTGGTGACGCGGGAGGAAGGTCGCAGTACCAGTCGTAGAAGCTCAGGCACACGCCACCGATCAGCGACAGGTAGCGGCTGCCTGCGGCGTAGCTGACCATCGACATGGCCGGGATCGGCGAGAAGCCGACCACCCGGTCCGGGCCGTAGCGCTTGACGGTGTAGACGTTGGCGGCGGCGATGATCTCGTTGACCTCGCGCCAGCTCGAACGGACGAAGCCACCCATGCCGCGCTTGCTCTTGTAGCTCTGCGCCTTGACCGGGTCCTCGACGATGCTCGCCCAGGCTTCCACCGGCGCCAGCGTGCGGCGCGCCTCGCGCCAGAGCTTGAGCAGCGGCTTGCGCACCTTGGGATACTTCAGGCGGTTGGCGCTGTAGATGTACCAGCTGTAGCTGGCCCCGCGCGGGCAGCCGCGCGGCTCGTGGTTGGGCAGGTCGTTGCGGGTGCGCGGGTAGTCGGTCTGCTGGGTTTCCCAGGTGATCAGGCCGTTCTTCACGTAGATCTTCCAGGAGCACGACCCGGTGCAGTTCACCCCGTGGGTGGAACGCACGATCTTGTCGTACTGCCAGCGCGAGCGGTAGACGTTCTCCCAGTCGCGCGACTCCTTGCGGGTCTCGCCGTGACCGTTGGCGAACTCACCCTGCTTACGCTTGAAGAAGCGCATCTGGTCGAGTATGTGGCTCATCGTTTCTTCCTCATCAGGCTGAGCGCGGGCGGCCCCGCGCTCGTCATTTCTCGAATGGGCTCAGGGCTAGCACGGCGTCTCGGCGCCTTTACGCGAGTACCACCACCAGGTCACCAGGATGCAGCTCAGGTAGTAGCCGACGAACAGGTACAGGGCCATCTCCGGGCCGCCGGTCAGGGCGATGGAGCTGCCGAAGCTCTTGGGAATGAAGAAGGCCCCGAAGGCGCCGATGGCCGAGCTGAAGCCGAGCACCGCCGCCGACTCCTTGCCGGCCTCGCGCAACGCCTGCTCGTGGGCGGCGGCGCCCTTGCCGGCGCTCCAGCGCTCGTGCAGGGTGCGGAAGATCACCGGGATCATGCGGAAGGTGGAGCCGTTGCCGATGCCGGTGGTGACGAACAGCAGCATGAACATGATCAGGAAGCCGTAGAAATTGCCGGCGCTGCCTTCGCTGGGCAGGAAGGCGATCACCCCGAACACCGCGGCGATCATCACCACGAAGTTCCACAGGGTCACCCGCGCGCCGCCCAGCTTGTCGGAGATCCAGCCGCCCAGCGGACGCACCAGGGCGCCGACCAGCGGGCCGAGGAAAGCGAACTTGAGGGCGCTGACCTCGGGGAAGGAGGTCTTGATCAGCAGCGGGAAGGCCGCCGCAAAGCCGATGAAGGAGCCGAAGGTGGCCAGGTACAGCCAGCACATCAGCCAGTTGTGCTTGCGCTTGAAGATCACCGCCTGCTCGGCGAACGACGCCTTGGCGCTGGCCAGGTCGTTCATGCCGAACCAGGCCGCCAGGGTCACCACGGCGATCATCGGCACCCACACGAAGCCGGCGTTCTGCAGCCACAACTGGCTGCCGTCCGCCAGCTCCTGCGGCTGGCCGCCGGCCGCGCCGAACAGGCCGACGCCGATCGACAGCGGCACTAGGAACTGCATGGCCGACACGCCCAGGTTGCCGAGCCCGGCGTTCAACCCGAGCGCGGTGCCCTGCTGGGCCTTGGGATAGAAGAAGCTGATGTTGGACATGCTCGAGGCGAAGTTGCCGCCGCCGAAACCGCACAGCAGGGCGATGATCACGAACACGCTGTAGGAGGTGTTCGGGTCCTGCACGGCGAAGCCCATCCACAGCGCCGGGATCAGCAGCGACGCGGTGCTCAGCGCGGTCCAGCGGCGCCCGCCGAACATCGGCACCATGAACGAATAGAAGATGCGCAGGGTGGCGCCGGACAGCCCCGGCAGCGCCGCCAGCCAGAACAACTGGTCGGTGCTGAAATCGAAGCCGAGGGCGCCCAGGCGGACGATCACCGTGCTCCACACCATCCACACCGCGAAGGCGAGGAACAGCGCGGGAATCGAAATCCACAGGTTGCGGGTGGCGATGGCCTTGCCGGTGGTGCCCCAGAAGTGCGGGTCCTCGGGACGCCAGTCCTCGATCAGCGCTCCCTGCCGGGGCGGCCGGCCCATGGCCGGGTTATTGGATACGGACATGATGCTCGGTCTCCTTCAAGCGTCGGAAGCGGAAGCCATGGGGCCGGACGAACCCTTGCCCATGACCGGGGTTTTGCGAACCTCGCTGAGGTACATCCAGATCAGGGAGACCCAGACCACGCCGTACATCAGCATGAAGCAGGAGCTGCGCACGCCGGTGAGGTCCACCAGGGCGCCGAACATGATCGGCAGGACGAAGCCGCCCAGGCCGCCGGCCAGGCCGACGATCCCGGACACCGCGCCCATGCGCTCGGGGAACTCGTCGGAGATGTACTTGAACACCGAGGCCTTGCCGAACGCCCAGGCGATGCCGACCACGAACATCAGCGCGGTGAACACCCAGGCGTTGAGGCCGATGTGGAAGGTGAACGGGCCGTCGACGGTGTGCACGGTGAAGTCGGTCGGCGGGTAGGAGAGCAGGAACAGGCACACCCAGCTCACCCACATCACCCACCAGGTCACGCTGTGGGCGCCCCACTTGTCCGACATCCAGCCGCCGATGGCGCGCAGCACGCCGCCCGGCAGGGAGAAGCAGGCGGCCAGCAGCGCCGCGGTCTGCAGGCCGAAACCGTATTCCTGCACGTAGTACTTGGTCATCCACAGGGCCAGCGCGACGTAGCCGCCGAAGACGATCGAGTAGTACTGGCAGTAGCGCCAGACGCGCGGGTCCTTCAGGGTCTTGAGCTGCTCGGCGAAGCTCACGCTGCTCGGCACGTGGTGGCGCTTGTCGTCGTAGGTGAAGAACCAGAACAGCAGCGCGGTGATGAACATCATCGCCGAGAACACCTTGGGCACCATCTGCCAACTGGCGGCGGCGATGATCGCCGGGGCGAGGAACTTGGTCAGCGCGGAACCGGCGTTGCCGGCGCCGAAGATGCCCATGGCCAGGCCCTGGTTGGCCTTGTCGAACCACTTGGCGACGTAGGCGATGCCCACCGAGAAGGAGCCGCCGGCCAGGCCGACGAACAGGCCGAGGGCCAGGAACTGCCAGTACTGGGTCGCCTCGCCGATCAGGTAGATCGGCAGCACGCAGACCAGCATCAGCACGAAGAACACGATGCGTCCGCCGAAGCGGTCGGTGAGCATGCCCAGCGGCAGGCGCACCAGCGAGCCGGTCAGCACCGGCGTGGAGGCCAGCAGGCCGAACTGGGTTTCGTTGAGGTCCAGCAGTTCCTTGATCGGCACCCCCAGCACCGCGAACATCATCCAGACCATGAAGCAGATGGTGAACGCCACGGTGCTCATCCCGAGCACCAGCCCCTGTTGCACCTTGCGACTCGCCATGACGGCTCCCCCGAAAACATCTGACATGGCCGCAGGCTAGTGTCCGGTGGTGGAGCTTCATTGACCCAGATCAAGGTGGATTCCGCGCGCCTCGACCTAAGATGCGCGCGCCTACCTCCAAAGGGGTAGACGCGGAATTTCCTGAAAACACTTTTAATATCAAATAGTTATTCAATAATCAGAGTCACCGGCGAGGTCCGTTCCACCCCTCCGAACTCTTTGGAGGTAGTAGCCGCCATGCTGGATTGGTTGAAAAGCTCTCTGCCGGCTCGCGCCGGTCTGGCGGTCGCGCTGATCGCCAGCCTCGCACTGTCCAGCGCCTTCAGCGCCGTGCTGATCGCCTGGGTCAGCGAGGACGACGCCGCCGCCATCAACATGGCCGGTTCGCTGCGCATGGCGACCTACCGGCTCAACTGGCAACTGGAAGCCGACGCCACGCCGCAACGGATCGCCGAACTGCGCGACGACATGCAGCAGCGGCTGGCCAGCGACGCCCTGCGCCACATGCTCGACCGCGAGAACGACTCGCCCCTGCGCCAGGCTTTCGAGCGGGTCCAGCGGCAATGGCAGGAACAGTTGCAGCCGGCGCTGGAGCGCGGCGACCGAGAAGGCTTCCAGGCGCGCTCGGAAGCCTTCGTCGACGAACTGGAGGACTTCGTCCTGCTCCTGCAGAAACAGAGCGAACGGCGCCAGGGCTGGCAACAGAGCATCCAGGGCGCGGCCCTGCTGTTGACCGTGGTGATCCTGCTGATCGGCATGTTCGAGTTGCAGAACAGCGTGATCGCCCCGCTCCAGGAACTGGTCGGCGCCACCGAACGCTTCCGCGCCGGCGACCTGGACGCACGCATCGAGTACCGCTCCAGCGACGAACTCGGGCAGATGGCCGACAGCTTCAACGCCATGGCCGACGCCATCGAGGAATCGCACCACACCCTGGAATCGCGGGTCGCGGCGAAGACCCGCGAGCTGGAACAGAGCAACGCCGCGCTGGAACTGCTCTACCAGAGCAGCCGCAGCATCGCCAGCCAGCCGGTCAACGCCGAGCATCTGGACGGGCTGATCGACAGCTTCCAGCAACGCCTGCCCGGCCTCAACCTGTCGCTGTGCCTGAAAGGCGAACGCGGCGAGCCGGCCGGACACCTGATCGCCCTGCACGGCGATACCACCCGCGAAGTCTGCTCGCCCAGCGACTGCGCGACCTGCTCGCGGCAGCGCATGCACAACCGGATCGCCGTCCCCATCAGTTCCCAGGGCGACACCCTGGGCGACCTGCGCGCCCACTACCTCGACGGCCACGCGGCGCACCCCTGGGAAGTGGAACTGATCCAGGCGCTGGCCAACCTGATCGGCACCTCGCTGTCCCTGGAGCGCCAGCGCGAGCGCGACAACCGCCTGCTGCTGCTCGACGAGCGCACCACCATCGCCCGCGAGCTGCACGACTCGCTGGCCCAGGCGCTGTCCTACATGAAGTTGCAGGTCAGCCGCCTGCAAACCCTGATCCGCCGTGGCGAAAGCGGCGAACAGTTGCTGCTGGTCAGCGACGAGCTGCGCGAAGGGCTGAACAACGCCTACCGGCAGTTGCGCGAACTGCTCACCACCTTCCGCCTGCAGATCCAGGACGGCGGCCTCGACCAGGCGCTGAACGACACCGCCCGCGAATTCGCCGAACGCGGCGGCATGCGCGTGCGGCTGGATTGCCAGCCGCTGGCCTTCTTCAGCCTGTCCGCCACCGAGCAGATCCACCTGTTGCAGATCGCCCGCGAAGCCCTCTCCAACTGCGCCCGCCACGCCCAGGCCAGCCTCGCCACGGTCCAGCTACGGCAGCACGGCGAAGAGATCGAACTGCTCGTCGAGGACGACGGCTGCGGCATCAAGCAAGGCTTCGACCCCCGCCAGCACCACGGCCTGAGCATCATGCAGGAACGCGCGCGCGGCCTTGGCGGCCACCTGAGCATCGTCCCCCGCGCACCCCACGGCACCCGCGTGCAACTGCGCTTCTGTCCCGAATTCCTACGCGAGACCCATTCATGAACGACATGTCCCCCCACACCCTGCTGCTGGTCGACGACCATCCGATGATGCGGCGCGGCCTGCGCCAGTTGATCGAACTGGAAGCCGACCTGGTGGTGGTCGGCGAAGCCAACAACGGCGAGGAAGCCCACGCCATGGTCGAACGCCTGGCGCCGGACCTGATCCTGCTGGACAACAACATGCCGCAGCTCAACGGCGTGGAAACCCTCAAGCGCCTGCGCGAAGGGGGCTACGCCGGCAAGATCCTGCTGTTCACCGTCTCCGACGCCGAGAACGACGTGCGCGACGCCATGCGCTTCGGCGCCGACGGCTACCTGCTCAAGGACATGGAACCGGAACTGCTGATCGAACGCCTGCGCGACGCCCTGCGCGGCTCGCTGGTGGTCAGCCCGGCGCTCACCACCGTCCTCGCCCAGGCCCTGCGCTCGCCCCAGGGCGCCAGCTCGCTCGACCTCACCGACCGCGAACGCCAGGTGCTGAAGATGATCGCCGGCGGGCTGAGCAACAAGATGATCGGCAACAAGCTGGGCATCACCGAAGGCACGGTGAAGGTCCACGTGAAGAACCTGCTGCACAAGCTCGGCCTGCGCTCCCGCGTCGAAGCCGCCGTGTGGGCGATGGAGAACCTGCGCTAACCGCCCGCGTAGCCCAGGTTTCATTCGGGCTACGGCTGGTCACGAAGCAGGTACGGCGCCGGATAACAAGCACCCTCTCCCCAACCCTCTCCCATGAATGGGAGAGGGGGCTGTCAGTGCATACGCCATGGTTCGGATTTCACCCGGGCTATATGCCTTCACGGCCTGGCTCCCCTCTCCCGTTTACGGGAGAGGGGCTGGGGGAGAGGGAACGGAGTCAGACAACAACACCCTATCCTTCCCCAAAGCACGTAGCCCGGATGCAATCCGGGAACGGGGTCGACGGATCTCCCCGGATTTCATCCGGGCTACGGCTCCACGTCCCCATGCCCCTCACTCATACAAGAACGTCTCATCCAACTGCCCGGCATTCTCCACCGTGACCTGCAAATCCTTCACCAGACCATCGTGCAGGCCATAGATCCAGCCATGCACGGCCAGCGGCTGGCCGCGTCGCCAGGCGTTCTGCACGATGGTCGTGTGGCAGACGTTGCGCACCTGGCGCTGCACATTGAGCTCGCACAGCAGGTCCACCTTCTGCTCCGCGGAAAGACCGGCGAAACGTTCGAGGTTCTGGTGATAGAGCGCCTTCAACGCCCTCAGCCAGTTGTCGATCAGCCCCAGCTCCTCGTGCCCCAGCGCGGCGCGCACGCCGCCGCAACCATAATGGCCGCAGACGATCACCTGCCTGACCTCCAGCACATCCACCGCGTACTGCAGCACCGAGAGAAAATTCATGTCGGTGGCCACCACCATGTTGGCCACGTTGCGGTGCACGAACAGCTCCCCCGGCATCAGCCCCACCACCTCGTTGGCCGGCACCCGGCTGTCCGAGCAGCCGATCCAGAGGAACTCGGGCTTCTGCTGCCGGGCCAGGCGCGCGAAGAACTCCGGGTCCCTGGCCCGCAGCGACTCCGCCCAATAGCGGTTGTTGATCAATAACTGTCTGACATCCACGGGGCTTTCCTCGATCGATTGCATCCGGCGCCGGAATAGCACGGGGCATGCGCGACGAACTTGTCCAGAGTCAAGACCACCCAGGCCGTGCCTGCCTCTTTCGAGGTAGTGCCTAGGAGGAATAGGAGCCGCTCCCCTGCCCTCCTACCATGGTCGCCATGGAGGTGAACCATGCTCACTGACTCGGCGACGCTGGAATCACTGCGCCAGCACCATCTGTTCGGCCGTTTGCCGGAAGCCCCTTTCCAGGAGATGTGTCACCTGGCGATCCATCGCCGCCTGGAGAACGGCGACACGCTGTTCCATCAGGGCGATGCGGCCGACCGCTTCTACCTGCTGCTCGAAGGCCAGGTGAAGCTGACCCGGGTGCTGCCCGAAGGCCACGAGAAGCTGGTGGAAGTCATCATGCCCGGCCAGAGCTTCGCCGAAGCCCTGCTGTTCAGCGGCGCCCGCCACTATCCGGTGGCGGCCGCCGCGCTGAAACCGAGCAGCCTGGTGAGCATCGACGGCAGCCACTACCGGCGCCTGCTGGAAGAGCAGCCGAAGATCTGCCTCGACCTGCTGGCCAGCTTCAGCATCCGCCTGCACCAACGTCTCAACGAGATCGACACCCTGACCCTGGCCAACGCCAGCCGCCGCGTGGTGCGCTTCCTCTGCCAGGAACAGGAGGCCGGCAACGGCCACATCCAGCTCAACGTGCCCAAGCGCCTGATCGCCTCGCAACTGGGCATCCAGCCGGAGACCTTCTCGCGCATCCTGCACCGGCTGATGGACGCCGGGCTGATCGCCATGGAACGCCGCAAGATCCGCGTGCTGGACACGCCGAGCCTGGCCAGCTACCGCGAATGAGGCCACGCCGCAGAGGAGAACGCCGATGACGATCCCACTGGTCTACGCCTGCTCGGGCTGCTCGAACGTCGCCCAGTTGGCCAACACCCTGGCGGTTCGCCTGGACCGCGCCGGCCTGGCCGAGATGTCCTGCATCGCCGGGGTCGGCGGCCATGTGCCCGCGCTGGTCAGCAAGGCCCGCAGCGGCAAACCGATCCTGGCCATCGATGGCTGCCGCCTGCAATGCGTGCAGGGCTGCCTGGACCAGCATGGCGTCACCGCCGACGTGCACCTGGTACTCGGCGAATACGGCCTGAAGAAACGCTACGGCGAAGACTGCACGCCGGAAACCGTCGAGCAGGTCTACGCGGAAGTGGTCCAGTTGATCGCCAGCGACCGGATGGGTCGAGGAGCGTAGCGACGATACCCATCGGGCGGAAGTGATGGGTATCGCTTCGCTCAACCCATATTACGGTCCTGGTCGGATCGTGGGATGGCTTGAACACTGTGGCAGCCCACACCTCCGCCCCTCACCCCAGCCCTCTCCCGAGGGGAGAGGGAGCAAGCCGTGCGGGCAGGAACGGCCGTAGGATGGGTCGAGGAGTGTAGTGACGATACCCATCGGGCGGAGGTGATGGGTCTATGCCCTTGCACGGTCCAACTCCCCTCTCCCATTTATGGGAGAGGGGCCGGGGGAGAGGGCCTGCCTACCCCCGCACCGCCGCCCCCAGGCCCTGCACCACTTGCCACAGGCGCGGCGGCAGGTCTTCCGGGTCCAGGCCGTCGAGCAGGTTCTTGACCGCCAGGCCGAGGTCGGTGTCGCCCTCGATCACCAGGCGACGGCGAAAGAACAGGGTGTCCGGGTCTTCCTGGCGGCTGGCCAGCAGCAGGAATTCCCGCCAGTTGCCACGGATGCACACATCCACCGGCGCCCGGCTGGCCACGCGCAGGCCCTTGCCGTCGCTGGTCAGGCACCAGGCCATGTCCAGGTCGCTGATTTCCAGGCGCAGCCAACGGCCGTCGAGCAGGTCGAAGGCACCCTCGGCCAGCGGCGCGGCGAACAGCCGGGCCATCGCCTTTTCCAGCACCAGCCGCTGTACCGCGAACGGTACCCGCCGCCCCAGGGGCAGCAAGGGTTCGCCCAGTCGCAACGCCATCCGTGCCCAGTTCATAGGCCTACCTCCTCGACCCGCAGCATGCCGGCCTGTCCATGCCAGTAGCCGTTGCAGCCGTCCACCGCCAGGGGCGGCAGCGCGCCGTCGCGTACCTCGGCGAAGGAGCGCACCACCTCCGCCATGCCCTCGGCGCGCGGGCTCAGGCGCAGGATGTCGACGCCCAGGGATTGCAGTTGCGGATATTCGGGCAGCAGGTTGCCGACCTTGGCGGACATCGTCTGGATGCCATTGATGGTGAACAGTGCCTCGCCCTCCTGGCTGAGCAGCGCGATGCCTTCCGGGTAGTCCTGGCAGACGAACTGGCAGTCGTCCTTGGGGCGGTTCTGCGCGCGGGCGGTGAAGCAGCGCGCCGAGTAGGCCAGCGGCAGGTGGCCGTAGGCGAATACCTCCACTTCGGGGCGCTCGCGGCCGAGGATGTCGAGCTGCCCCAGGCAGTCGCGCAACAACCGCGCCGAGCATTCCACCGGCGGCACCCAGCGCAGCAGGCCGCAATCCATCAGCTCGGCCAGCGCGTGGGCGTTGTACAGGTTGAGCGCCGGCCCGGCGACGAAGGGCCGGCGATTCTCGTGGAGGAACTGCACGGCGCCCATGTCGTTGGCCTCCACCATCAGTTCGCCGTTGTCGCACAGGCGCTTCAGGCTGGACAGCTCGGAAGCCGCCTCGATCAGCGTCAGCCCGGACAGCACCAGCTCGGCGCGGCTGCATTCGCGAAGCTCGCGGGCCAGCCCCAGCCAGTCGTCGAGCGACAGGGCGCGGCGCTTGGAGCAGACGGTTTCGCCGAGGTAGATGACATCCAGCGGCTGCTCGGCCATCTCGGCGTAGAAATCCAGCAGTTTTTCCCGGCTCCAGTAGAACAGGACCGGTCCCAGACTCAGCTTCATACCTTCCTCACTGCCAGGATCGATGGTAGGCGCCCAGGGTGGTCTGGCTGCCTTCGGACAAGCCGTCCAGCACGCGCCGCCACTGCTCCTGCACGGTGTAGTTCTGCGGCGCCCGGGCATGAGCGTCGAGGGCCGCGCGCCAGACACCGGTGACCTGCTCGACATAGGCCGGGCTGCGCTGGCGGCCCTCGATCTTCACCGCGGCGATGCCCATCGCCGCCAGTTGCGGGATCAGGTCCAGGGTGTTCAGGCTGGTCGGCTCTTCGAGGGCATGGAAGCGCTGGCCCTCCACCAGGAAACGGCCCTTGCACAGGGTCGGGTAGCCGGCCGGCTCGCCGGCGCCGTAGCGGTCGATCAGCACGCCGCCGAGGCGCGAGGTGAGGCCGTCGGCATCCTCCTGCCAACGCACCGCCTTGGCCGGCGAGCAGACGCCGCACAGGTTCGGCGACTCGCCGGTGACGTAGGAGGACAGATGGCAGCGCCCCTCGGCCATGATGCACAGGCTGCCGAAGGCGAACACTTCCAGGGGCACCGAGCTGCGCTCCGCCACCTGGCGCACCTGGGCCAGCGACAGCACCCTGGGCAATAC
This sequence comes from Zestomonas carbonaria, assembly GCF_904061905.1. Lineage (GTDB taxonomy): Bacteria > Pseudomonadota > Gammaproteobacteria > Pseudomonadales > Pseudomonadaceae > Aquipseudomonas > Aquipseudomonas carbonaria. The sequence goes on along the minus strand of NZ_CAJFCI010000100.1, from coordinate 2,985 downwards.
CGCGCGGCGGATGTTGTAGCGCGAGCGGTAGAACTCCAGCGCCGCCGCGTTGGTCGCCGAACCCTGCACCGACAGGTGCAGGTTCAGATCGGGGTGCCGGCGACTGGCATAGGCGAGCACGCCGGGGTCGGCGGCGATCAGCGCATCGACGCCCAGGTCGGCGGCGCGGTCCACCGCGCGTTGCCAGCGCGTCCAGCCTTCCGGCTGGGCGTAGGTGTTGACCGCCACGTAGAGCTGCCGGCCCTGCTGGCGGATCAGTTGCAGGCCGGTCTCCAACTGGCGCTCATCGAGATTGAGCCCGGCGAAATGGCGAGCGTTGGTGTCATCGCGGAATCCCACGTAGATGGCATCCGCCCCCTGCCGCAGGGCGGCCTTGAGTGCGGGCAGGCTGCCGGCCGGACAGACCAGGTGCATAACGGCTCCTCTTGTACTGCTTGGGCGTCGCGCCACTCTAGAGAGATGACTCGGGCGCGCCTTGATCGAAATCAAAGGCTCATTCGAGCAGTTCGCTGAACGGCAGGAAGTCGACCAGCTCGCCCTCCTCCAGGGTGCGTCCGCAGTCGATCACCGCCAGGCCATCAGCCCAGCAGGCGGGCGCCAGCATCGCCGAGCCTTGCCGCGGGTGCAGTGTCACGCGGGTCTCGCCCGCCTCCGTCTTCAGCCGGGCGCGCAGGTACTGGCGGCGCGGGTTGCCCTGCCGCCAGTGGAAATCCGCCGCCAGGCGCAGGGGCTGCGGCATCACCCGTATGCGGCCCTGGGCGCGCAGCAGGAACGGCCGCGCCACCACCAGCGCGGTGATCAGCGCCGCCGCCGGGTTGCCCGGCAGGCCGATCCACGGCTTGCCGCACACCTCGCCGAAGGCCAGCGGCTTGCCCGGCTGGATCGCCAGGCGCCACAGGTGCAGTTCGCCCAGTTCGCGCACCGCCTGCTTGAGGTGATCCTCCTCGCCGACCGATACGCCGCCGGAGGTGATCAGCACGTCCCATTCCGATGCCGCCAGGCTGAGGGCATCGCGGCTGGCCGCCAGCTCGTCGACGAGAATGCCGTAGTCGTGCACCTCCATCCCCAGGCTGCGCAGCACGCCGCCCAGGCTGTAGCGATTGGCGTTGTAGATCTGCCCGGCGGCCAGCGCCTGGCCCGGCTCGCGCAGTTCGTTGCCGCTGCTCAGCAGGCCCACGCGCAGAGGGCGATGGACCGCAACCTCGGCGATCCCCAGGCTGGCCAGCAAGCCGATTTCCTGCGGACGCAGGCGTATGCCGGCGGCCAGCATGCAACTGCCTGCGGCGAACTCCTCGCCCTGCCGACGCACGTTCGCGCCGATCTCGACCGCCGGCAGGCGCACGCCCTCGCCTTCCAGCGTCACCTGCTCCTGAGGCACCACGCTGTCAGCACCGGGCGGCAGCGGCGCACCGGTGAAGATGCGCACGGCCCTTCCGGGCGGCAGCGCGGCCTGCGCGGCGTCACCGGCGGCGATACGGCCGTCCAGCGGCAGCCAGCCGCCTTCCGCCGGCACGTCGGCGGCGCGCAGGGCATAGCCGTCCATCGCGCTGTTGTCCCAGGCCGGCATGTCGAAGGCCGCATAGGTCGGTTCGGCCAGGGTGCGGCCGAGGGCCTTCTCCAGCGGCACGTGCTCCACCGCCGGCGGCAGTGGCACGTGCTGCATAAGCTCGTCGAGCGCCTCGTCGATCGGGCGCAGGGCGCCGCCCGAGCATCCGCAGGCGCTCATGAGCGCGCTCCGCACAGGCTCGCCGGCTGTTCCGGCAGGCGCTTGAGATGGGGTACGAAATTGCACGGGCGGGTGCGGCTGTCGAGCTGCTCGCGGAGGATACCCTCCCAGGCCGTGCGACAGGCGCCGGGCGAGCCGGGCAGGCAGCAGACCAGGGTGGCGTTGCTGATGCCGGCCAGCGCGCGCGACTGCACGGTGGAGGTGCCGATCTCGGCCAGCGAGACCTGGCGGAACAGCTCGCCGAAGCCATCCACCTGCTTGTCCAGCAGCGGCGCCACCGCCTGCGGCGTGTTGTCCCGCGCGGTGAAGCCGGTACCGCCGGTGATCAGCACCGCCTGTACCAGCGGGTCGGCGATCCAGGCACACAACCGGGCACGGATCCGCCAGATGTCGTCGGGCACCAGGGCCCGTTCGTACAGGGCATGGCCGGCGGTTTCCAGCCCCTCGATCAGGGTCTGTCCCGAGGTATCGGTGGCCAGGCTACGGGTGTCGCTGACGGTCAGCACCGCGATGCGCAGTGACTGGAATTCGGCGCTGGACAGGTGGGCCATGCTGCAAACCTCCACGAAATATCTGCGCGCAGCCTGCTCCAGCCCCGGCACGGCGCCCATTCCCCGAAGGAGGTATCACTTTTGCCTCGCCTGCCCGCGAGCCGCATTCCATGCGATCCGGCGGCGAACGCGGCAATTGGTCGCAAGCGGCTCAGCCGCCGGTCACCGGTGGAAAGAAGGCCACCTCGTCGCCATCCTCCAGGGGTTCGTCGAGGCCACACAGGCCCTCGTTGCGCGCGCACATCAGGTTGTCCGCCGCCAACACCTCCCAGGCCCCGCCACGGGCGACCAGCGCCTGGCGCAGTTGGCCGACGCTGGCGAGCCGGTCCTGCCAGGGCAACCGCTCCCGGTCGAGCCCGAGCCGCTCGCGGTAGCTGGCGAAATAGTGGATGTCGAGCATTTGGTTTTCTCCTTGGTTTTGGGGTTCGGGTTGCGGGGCTTTCCATCCCCTCTCCCTCAGGAGCGGGGCGCGCAGCCAGGGTTAGGGTGAGGGGCGGAGCGTCGGGCTACACTCCACCCTCTCCCCCGGCCCCTCTCCCATGAATGCGAGAGGGGTGACGATGCCTGAAACAACGAGCCCCCTCCCCAGATTCCATCCGGACCACAGGCCGCTTTTCATCACCTCTCCCCTTGGGAGAGGGTTAGGGTGAGGGGCGGAGCGTCGGGCTACACTCCACCCTCTCCCCCGGCCCCTCTCCCATGAATGGG
>NZ_CAJFCI010000099.1 GCF_904061905.1 Zestomonas carbonaria | reverse complement strand
CCCCCCCCCACAGGAAATTTCACCATGAGCAAGTTGATAAGTACCACAGTCGCAGTAGCCGCCTTGACCGGTGCATTGCTTAGTACGAACTCTCACGCCGCCGAAGGCAGCATTACTTTCTCCGGCACCGTCGTAGCCAGTACTTGTACCGCCGATGTGAACGGCCAGGGGCCGGACGGCAATGTCCGACTCGAAACCGTCTCCTGGGATGCGCTGCAGAATGTCGGCGATACCGCTGGAGACACCCCCTTCTCCATCACTCTCGCAGGATGCAACTTCGGTGAGGATGGCGATCTGACGATTCGTCCCAAGTTCGAGCAGACCAACGTCAGCCAGCTCACGGGAAATCTCCAGAACGTCAGCGGCGGTATGGGTACGACAGATGTCGAGATTCAGATCCTGAACAATGACCAGCAACCCATCGACCTGCGGACCAATGCGAACAACAACCCGATACTCACCGATGAATCCGTAGTCTTCGATTACTATGGCCGGTATATCAGGGCAGCGGACGGCGGCGAAGTTTTTGGTGACGTCGGTTCCGTACTGATGTTCTCGGTAGAGTATCAATAAGTGAAAACAGCGCATGCATACCGAAGGCCTTTAATTGAATGTTCGCGCCCTCGGTATGCATGCAAGGAGCTTTCGCCACAGTCACTTAGTTGATAAGTCCGAATCTTGTCGATGCAAACACCTCAAGTACCTGAATTGCTCCCCCGACAAACCAAGCTAGACTCTCTCCGAGACAGTCGAGGAGACCATGAAATGCACCTTGGACGCATCGTTGCCCTGCTCGTATGTCTCGTTATGGCTCCCGCACACGCCAGTATCGTCATCACCGGTACTCGCGTTATCTATCCCGCCTCGGAAAAGGACATCAGCGTCACCATCCGCAATACCGGCAAGACCCCTTCCCTCGTCCAGTCCTGGGTGGACAAGGGCGGCGCCATGGATACGAACCGCACCGCCGGATCGCCCTTTCTGGTCACCCCGCCCGTCTCCCGCCTCGACCCCGAGAAAGGCCTGCTCCTCAAGGTGGCCTATCTCAACGAGCCGCTGCCCCAGGACCGCGAATCGGTGTTCTGGCTGAATGTCCTGGAAATCCCCTCCCAGGCCCCGAAGAAGGGTGCCGACGAGGAAGTCGACACCAGCGGCAGCCTGCAGATCGCCTTCCGCTCGCAGATCAAGCTGTTCTACCGCCCCTCTGCCCTGAAGGGCTCGCCCAGCGATGCGGCGCAGAATCTCAAGTGGACCATCGCCTCCAGCGGCGGACAGACCGTCCTGCGCGCCATCAACGATTCGCCCTACCACATCTCGCCCAGCAAGCTTCAATTGAGTTCCGGCGGGAGCAGCCATACCGACAGCGAGCTGGACATGATTCCCCCGCTGGGGAACTACGACGTCGTCCTGCCCCGCAACGTGGCCGGCTGGGCGAAGAGCGGCTCACGGGTCCGCTATACCTGGATCAACGACTTCGGCGGTGTGGTCGAGACAGAAGCTTCCGTGCAGTAACGGCCACCGCACATGCATGCCAAATCCCATCCCCGAACCGGCCTGGCCGTATGCCTGGTGAGCCTCACCCTGGGCGGGACCGCCCTCGCAGAAGAGCCAGCGGCGCCGGGCGATGTCCATTTCGACCGGGAGACCCTGCGCAGCCTGGGCCTGGACGTCGATGTGTCGGCCTTCGAAAAAAGCGCCAGCGCGCTCCCCGCCGGCACCTATCCGTTCAACCTGATCGTCAACGGCACCGCCTATGGGCTGCAAGAAGTCCGTGTCACCCACACTGCCGAGGATCAGCGCCAGGTCTATTGCTTCACCCGGGAACAGCTCACCCAGTGGGGCACCGCCTTCGACGAATTGCCCCAGGACCGGCTGGCCGCGCTCGATCAGGATTGCCTGGACCTGGTCGCGCTGATTCCCCAGGCCAAGGTCGAGCCGGAAATGTCCACCGCGGCGCTCCAGGTCACGCTGCCGCAGGCCTATGTGAAGAAGCGGCCGCGCCACTACGCGCCGCCGCAAAGCTGGGACTCCGGCCTGAATGCCGGCTTCCTCAGCTACAACACCAACTTCGACCACGCCCGCAGCGACGACCAGGGCACCCGCAACAGCTACTTCCTCGGCCTCAACGGCGGGCTGAACCTGTCCGGCTGGCGCTTTCGCCACAACGGTTCGTTCCTCAGCGGCGACAACACCGACAAGGGCAGCACCTACCAGACCCTCAACAACTACCTGCAGCGCGACCTGACTTCGCTGTCGTCCCAGTTGACCCTGGGCGAGCACTTCACCCGTGGCGACCTGTTCGACAGCATCCCGTTCACCGGCGTGCAGATGGAAAGCGACGAGCGCATGCTGCCCGACAACGAGCGCGGCTTCGCCCCGCAGGTGCGCGGCGTGGCCGAGAGCAACGCCACCGTCACCGTCCGCCAGGGCAACCAGGTAATCCACGAGACGACGGTGCCGCCCGGCCCGTTCCTGATCGACGACCTGTACAACACCGGCTTCACGGAAAACCTGGAGGTCACCATCACCGAGGCCGACGGCCGGGAAAAGACCTTCGCCGTGCCCTATTCCTACGCCGCCGAGCTGCTCCGCCCGAACAGCTCGCGCTACTTCCTCACCGCCGGCCGCTATCGTGGCAACGAGGTGAACCGGGAGCTGGAGTTCCTCCAGGGCGGCTACCGTCGCGGGGTCACCAACACCCTGACCCTCTACTCCGGGGCCATCGCCGCCGACAGCTACATGGCCGCCCTGATCGGCAGCGGCTTCAACACCCCCTATGGCGCCATCACCACGGACATCACCTTCGCGGACTTCGATCCCGATTCGAATACGGTCGAGCCACGGATGCCGACTCGCGGCGAGAGCTACCGCATCGGCTATAACAAGACCTTCGGGCGCACCGGCACCACCGTGCAGACCGTCTACAGCCGCTCGGACGAGGGCTATCTCAGCCTTTCCGCCGCGGCCGAAGCGGTCGATACCGGCCTGACGAACCTGTTCCGCGAGCGTGACCGCCTGACCCTCAACGTCAACCAGGCGCTGGGCAGCAGGACCAGTTTCTTCCTCTCCGGCGTGGCCCAGACCTACTGGACCGACGAGGACGACAGCACCACCTTCGGCGGCGGTTTCACCCGCTCCTTCAGTTGGGGCAGCTTCGGGCTCTCCGCCTCCCGCTTCAATACCGTGGACGGCTACGACATCCAGTACCTGGCGACCCTGAGCCTCCCCCTCGGCCGGAGCACCAGGGCGCCGCGCCTGAACACCACCGCGACCTACCTGGACAACGACAACAACACCCTGCAGACCAGCGTCAGCGGGGTCGTCGGCGAACAGATGCAGACCAACTACAACCTGTACGCGAACAGCGGGCTCAACGAAGGCGAGCGGAGCAACTCCTACGGCGCCAACCTGCGGCACCGGACCACGGCCTCGATGCTGGGGGTCAGCGCTTCGCGGGGCGATGGTTTCTCCCGCGAGTCGCTCTCGGCGCGGGGCAGCATCGCGGCCTACAGCGGTGGCGTGGTGTTCTCGCCCACCCAGGGGGAAACCATGGCGATCGTCGAGGCCGAGGGCGCCGCCGGCGCGCAACTGCGGCGCAACCAGGTGCGCATCGGCGGCAGCGGCAAGGCCCTGGTGACCGGCCTGACGCCCTACCGGAACAACGACATCGTCCTCGATTCCAAGGGCGCCTCGGACAGCGTCGAGATCAAGGAGAACATCCAGCGCATCGCACCCCGCTACGGCGCCATCGTCCGCGTGCCCTACGAGACCGTCACCGGCCAGCCGTCGCTGCTGGAGATCGTGCATGCCGGCGGCATACCCATTCCCTTCGGCGCGGCGGTTTCGGACGCCAGTGGGGAAGTCGTCACCCATGTCGCCCAGGGCCAACTGGTGTTCATCCGCACCGGCCTGGAGCCGGCCATCTACAAAGTGTCGTGGGGTGACGGGGAAAGCTGCGGCTTCACCTACGCCCCGCCCGAAGAGGCACACGACACCTACAGCAAAATGCCTGTCACCTGCTCCGCCGAGCCGGGCAGGCCCTGACCCAGCCGAGTATTCGAATGGAAACGCAAGCAGATCGCAAAACCGGGCATGCCAGGCTCCCTCTTGCCCTCGCCGCCCTCCTGGCCTTCCCGGCCCTGGCCGACGAGTGTCCCGTGGAGCCCAACCAGTGCTACTTCAGCAACGTATCGCTCACCTACGATGGCGAAACCGATATCTCCAACGACCTTCCCGTCGGCAGCGTGCTGGGCACGGTCAACCTGTCGCTGGACTTCACCTGCCGGCTCCAGGAATACCTGAGCGGCGAGGCCGGGCGCTATATCGTGCTGGGCATCACCTCCGAAGGCAGTCACATGCAGGGGCAATCCTTCTCCACGAACTACGAAGGGCTGGCCTACCAGGTCATCCCCAGCGGCGACATGGATGGCGTCGGGGTCAAGCAGGTCGGGGGCGTGGCCAACCGGATCCAACTGGGAATAATGGGCGATCGGACACTCGGTCCCAGCGAGTGCATCAGCGGCTCGCTGTCGCCGACCTTCATGGAACTGGTGAAGAACAGCACCCTCCTCGAACCGGGCACGTTCCTCATCAACTTCAGGAACCCCGCGTTCTTCGTCGGTGCCCGCTGGAACAATACCCCGCCGTCGTACAACATCGTTCCCTTTCCAAGTCTCCCCCTGAACTTCCTGCCCACCACCTGCGAGCTGTCCGAAGCCCCCACCCGCGTCGACTTCGGCACCTTCGACAAGTCCGCGCTTCCCCTGGAGAAAACCTTCGACTTCCGCTGGACCTGCGACGGCGGCACGGTCGTGAAAACCACCCTGACCCCCACCGCCGGGCGGCTCATCGACGGCAATACCGGCATCGTGCACGAGTCCAACGACCTGCTGCTGAAGATCAGGGATGAGTCCAGCGGGCAGTACGTCCAGTTCCACCAGCCCGTCTACCACATCATCCAGCCGGAGCAGGCCCTGGGCTTCAACATCTCGTTCCAGGCCGAACTGTCCGACCATGGCGACGTGAAACCGGGGCCGTTCGAATTCGTCCTGCTCTACAACACCGAATACAAGTAACCCCCCCTCGCCAGCAACCCGGGCGGGCATCCCCCCGGGCAAGTAGAATCACCGCTGTAATCGGTCCTTGGAATCGCAGTGGTGAATCTACAACAGGGCTTCGTCCTGACCCGGCACTGGCGCGACACGCCGGCCGGCACCGAAGTCGAATTCTGGCTGGCGACCGATGCCGGCCCCCGGCACATCCGCCTGCCCTACCAGCCCTCGGTGGCCTTCATCCCCGCGGAACAACGCGAATGGGCCGAACCGCTGCTGGCCGGCGAGCGCGAGGTCGAGCTGCGCCCGCTGGGCCTGTGCGATTTCCATCACCGCCCGGTGCTCGGCCTTTATTGCCGGCAGCATCGCCAGTTGATGCAGCTCGACAAGCTGTTGAGGAAGGCCGGGCTGGATGTCTACGAAGCCGATGTCCGTCCTCCGGAACGCTACATGATGGAGCGCTTCATCACCGCGCCAGTGTGGTTCGGCGGTACGCCGGGCGGCGATGGCCTGCTGCTCGATGCGCAGATGAAGCCCGCCCAGGACTATCGCCCCCGGCTGAAACTGGTCTCCCTGGACATCGAGACCAACATCCGTGGCGACCTGTACTCCATCGCCCTGGAAGGCTGCGGCGAGCGCCAGGTCTACATGCTCGGTCCGGTGAACGGCGCCGGCGACGAGGTGGACTTCCAGCTCGACTACTGCGACACCCGCGCGGAGATGCTCGAGAAGCTGAACCAGTGGCTCATCCGGCACGATCCCGACGCGATCATCGGCTGGAACCTGGTGCAGTTCGACCTGCGCGTGCTGCACGAGCACGCCGAGCGCCTGAAGGTGCCGCTGCGGCTTGGGCGCGGCGGCGACGAGATGGGCTGGCGCGAGCACGGCAGCCGCAACAATCACTACTTCGCGGAGGCGGCCGGGCGGCTGATCATCGATGGCATCGAGGCGCTGCGTTCGGCAACCTGGAGCTTTCCGTCGTTCAGCCTGGAGAACGTCGCGCAGACGCTGCTCGGCGAGGGCAAGTCCATCGCAACGCCCTACCAGCGCATGGACGAGATCGACCGCATGTTCGCCGAGGACAAGCCCGCCCTGGCGCGCTACAACCTCAAGGACTGCGAGTTGGTGACGCGGATCTTCGAGAAGACCGAGCTGCTGACCTTCCTGCTCGAGCGCGCCACCGTCACCGGCCTGCCCGCCGATCGCAGCGGCGGCTCGGTGGCGGCCTTCACCCACCTCTATATGCCGCTGATGCACCGCCAGGGCTTCGTCGCGCCGAACCTCGGGGAAAAGGTGCCGGAAGCCAGCCCCGGCGGCTTCGTGATGGATTCGCGCCCCGGCCTGTACGAATCCGTGCTGGTGCTCGACTACAAGAGCCTCTACCCGTCGATCATCCGCACCTTCCTGATCGACCCGGTCGGACTGATCGAGGGCCTGCGCCATCCCGGCAACGACGAGTCGGTGCCGGGCTTTCGCGGCGCCCGCTTCTCGCGCACCCGGCACAGCCTGCCGTCCATCGTCGAGCGCGTCTGGCAGGGTCGCGAGGCGGCCAAGCGCGAGCACAACCAGCCGCTCTCCCAGGCGCTGAAGATCATCATGAACTCGTTCTACGGCGTGCTCGGCTCCAGCGGCTGCCGCTTCTTCGACCCGCGCCTGGCCTCGTCCATCACCATGCGCGGCCACGAGATCATGCGCAGGACGCGCGAGCTGATCGAGGCCGAAGGCCAGGTGGTGATCTACGGCGATACGGACTCCACCTTCGTCTGGCTCGGCCACGAGCACGGCGAGGAAGACGCGGAACGCATCGGTCGTGCGCTGGTACGACACGTCAACCAGTGGTGGCGCGATCACCTCCGCCAGGAGTTCGGCCTGGAAAGCGCTCTGGAGCTGCAATTCGAGACCCACTACCGGCGCTTCCTGATGCCCACCGTGCGCGGCGCCGAGGAAGGCAGCAAGAAGCGCTACGCGGGGCTGGCCAGGCGCGCGGACGGCAGCGAGGAAATGGTCTTCAAGGGCCTGGAAACAGTGCGCACCGACTGGTCGCCGCTGGCCCAGCAATTCCAGCAGGAGCTCTACCTGCGCATCTTCAACCGCCAGCCCTACCAGGACTACGTGCGCGACTACGTGCGCCGGACGCTGGCCGGCGAGCTCGACGAACTGCTGATCTACCGCAAGCGCCTGCGCCGCCGGCTGGACGACTACCAGCGCAACGTACCGCCACACGTGCGCGCGGCGCGCATCGCCGACGAGTACAACGAGCGCCAGGGCCGCCCACGCCAGTACCAGAGCGGCGGCTGGATCAGCTACGTGATGACGGTCGTCGGGCCGGAGCCGCTGGAAACCCGGCGCGCGGCGATCGACTACGACCACTATGTCACGCGCCAGTTGCAACCGGTGGCGGACGCGATCCTGCCGTTCGTGCACGACGACTTCAGCAGGTTGATCGACGGCCAACTCAGCCTGTTCTAGGCTGGGTCGTTCCGGTAGGGTGCGCCGTACATACCGAAAGATTTGCAGCGCCGAACGCTCCGGAGCGCACATACGGATACCGGCCCCGCAACTTCCAAAAAAACCAGAATGGACTCACCAGGTCCACATACAGCCCGTAAACTGCGCTTTTCCAAAGCCCGGCAAACCGTGAAGGCCGCACCCATACATGCCTGAGAAAACCAAGAAAAAAGCCAAGGATGGCGCTCCACGATCCTTCGGTATCCTCTACCCCCTGGCCGCCGGCCTGTTGCTGCTGGTCACCCTGGTGATCTGGTTCATCCTGCAACGCAGCGAACCCACCATCCCGCCGATCAGGCCCGCCGCGCCTGCCGTAGAGCAGCCGCAACGCCCCGCGCGCCCGGCCGAAAGCACCGCCAGCCTGGTCGACGAAGGCCAGTGCCAGGGCTGTCACACGCAGCAATTCGAGGACTGGCAAGGCTCCCATCACCACCTGGCGATGCAGGAAGCGCGCGACGACACGGTGCTTGGCGATTTCAACGAGCAGAGCTTCAAGGAAGGCAGCGAAACCACGCGTTTCTTCCGCAAGGACGACGGCTTCTGGGTCAACACCCCGGGGCCGGATGGCAAGCCCGCAGACTTCCGGGTGGCCTACACCTTCGGCGTCGCGCCATTGCAGCAATACCTGCTGGAACTGCCCGGCGGCCGGCTACAGGCACTCTCCGTGGCCTGGGATGTCGAAAAGCAGCGCTGGTTCCATCTCTATCCGGGCCAGAACGTCGATTTCAAGGATGAAATGCACTGGAGCAAGCCGCAGCAGAACGCCAACTTCATGTGCATCGAGTGCCATACCACCGGCTTCAAGCGCAATTTCGACGCGGCAAGCGGCACTTACGCCAGCCACTGGCAGAGCCTCGGCGTCGGCTGCCAGGCCTGCCACGGCCCGGCCTCGGGCCACCTGCAATGGGCGGCCAAGCCGGATGGCGACGCCAAGCGCGGCTTCGACTTCTCGCTCAACCAGGCCGACAACCTCGTCCAGGCGGAGAACTGCGGCCGCTGCCACGCCCGGCGCTCCCCGCTCGGCGACGGCTTCGCCGCCCACAAGCGGCTGATGGACGACTACCTGCCCAGCCCGCTGACCCAGGCGCTCTACGAGCTGGACGGCAAGATCAAGGACGAAGTCTTCGAATGGGGCTCCTTCACCCAGAGCAAGATGTTCGCCAAGGGCGTGCGCTGCAGCGATTGCCACAACCCGCACAGCGGCGAGCTGAAGGCTCCCGGCAACGGCGTCTGCCTGCAATGCCACACCCCGGCCGGCCAGATCGCCCGGCCCGGCATCGACGGCCAGGGGCTGCAAGCCAAGCACTACGACTCGCCCGAACACCACCGGCACCAGCCCGGGCAACCCGGCTCGCAGTGCATCGACTGCCATATGCCCGGCAAGTTCTACATGGGCAACGACTTCCGCCATGACCACGGTTTCACCTTGCCCAACCCGGCCCGCGCGCTGGAGCTCGGCACCCCGGACGCCTGCCTCGGCTGCCACCAGGACAGCGCCAGCGACAAGATCGTCGAGCAGTTCCAGGCCTGGTACGGCGCAGGCGAAGAAGGCGCCCACCCGCGCTACGACGAGAGCCTGTGGCTGATCCGTGGTGGCCAACCCGGTGCCTCCCGAGCGCTGTTCCTGCAGCTCGAAGCGCAGGACCTGCCGGCCATCCGCCGCGCCACGCTGCTGGCCGAACTGCCCGTCTATCCCAGCGAGCGGGCGCTGAACCTGGCGATCCGCGACCTGAAGCATGACGACCCGCTGGTGCGCCGGGCCGCCGCGGAAGCCGTCAGCGCCCTGCTGCCGCCACAACGGCGCGTCGCCCTGCTCGGCCCCTTGCTCGACGACCCGGTGCGCGCGGTACGTCTCGCCGCCGCCCATGCGCTGCTCGGCCTGCCGGACGAAGCCCTTGGCCAGCATCGCGCGAGCTGGGCCCAGGCCATCGACGAGTACGAACAGACGCAGAAGAAGCTTGCCGACCGCGCCGAAGCCAACCTGAACCTGGCGATGCTCTACCAGGCACAGGGCCGCAGCGCGCTGGTGGAGCCGGCGTTGCGCGATGCCGTGCGCCGCGACTCGGATTTCCTGCCGGCCGTGGTGACATTGGCGCAGTGGCTGGATGGCAATTTCCGTGGCCAGGAGGCCCGGCAACTGCTCGAAGACACTCTCGCCCGCCATCCGGAATCGGCCTTCCTGCACCATGCCAACGGCCTGGCGATGGTGCGGCGCGGCGAGCGCGAAGCGGGCATCAGGGAACTGGGCGAAGCCGCCCGCCTGGCCCCGGACGACGCACGTTTCGGCTACGTCCATGCCATCGCCCTGCACGACAGCGGCGATGTACAGGGCGCCATCGGGCAACTCGAACACCTGCTCGAACGCCAGCCGAACAACCGCGAGGCGCGCCTGGCGCTGATCGACTACTGCCGCGAGACCGGGCAGATCCAGAAGGTGCAGATCCTCCAGGCCGAACTGGAGCGCATGAACCCGGACGACCCGGCCCTGCGCCAGGCGCAGTGAGCCGCCTTCGCAAAACAGGCAGGGTGGGCTTCAGCCCACCAATTCCGAGCTCAGACTCCGCTCGGTGGGCTGAAGCCCACCCTTGTATTGTGTTTTTGCTCAAGTCGCTCTTGAGCACAAGGCGACCCGGATGCCGTGTCCACCCTTGGCGACAAGGCCGTGATGTAGACTTTGCACCGGGCTGCCTGCTTCAACTTGCCAGAAATCGAACAGTATCTTCGACCCGGTCAAGCCGTGAGTCAGCATTCACAAGGTGGATTACGCAAGCCATGAGCACTTCTGACTTCCTCCCTCTGGGAATCGACATTTCCAAGAAGAAAATCGATTGTGCCCTGATGCTGGGCACGAAATTCAAGAACA
>NZ_CAJFCI010000098.1 GCF_904061905.1 Zestomonas carbonaria | reverse complement strand
CTGGAAATACAATAAGGCCGTATGTGTATCCTGTTCACCAGGCCTGTTGATCAGGTACTCCATGCCCAATGAGTATCCTGCCTCTGGGAGCTCCTGTGATAAGGCGCATTCGAGCATCTGCTTGCCAATGTTTTTCCCCCGGGTTCGTTCGGGCTCAGGCAGTCGAGCAAAGGTTCTTCGAAGCTCATCGCCGATGGCCCATTGTCCATAGCGGTTGCCGAGGTCGGCAGCTTTACGGTAGTAGGCCATGGCGGCGATCTTATCGGGCCTGACGCCGATACCCTGTTCCAGAAAAATTCCCATCTGGTAGTAACCATGGGGAGCGTCCATACGGATCAAGCGCTCGACCATCTCGACAGCCTTGCCTTCATCCCGTGGAACGCCAACTCCCCGTGAATACAAGATCGCCAGGTTGTTGATGGCCTTGTAGTGCCCGCGTTCGCTGGCTTGCTGGTACAGGCGGACCATTTCCGCATCGTTGGCTTCGTTGTCTTGCTTCTCGTAGGCGCGGGCCTGCTGGAACCAGATATCGGCCTCG
>NZ_CAJFCI010000097.1 GCF_904061905.1 Zestomonas carbonaria | reverse complement strand
CTTCGGGCAACCCGGCAGCACCAATACGCTGAGGATCGAGACGTTGCCGTGAAGGCCATGGCGCAGGTGGAGAGTGGAGCCGAGGTTCCACCCCGAGCGGGTATAACCCTCGGCCCTCTCCCCCGGCCCCTCTCCCATGAATGGGAGCGGGGAGCCACCTCGTAGCCCGGATGCAGTCCGGAGTACCACGTAGGGTGCGCCGTGCGCACCGCTCGCCTGGGGGCTGCGTATGGTGTTCGCCGGAACGCCGGGAGGTGCTTCCGGATCGGTGCGCGCGGCGCACCCTACAAGAACGAATCCCATCTGGCTTTGCCAGTTTACGGGGTGGCCGCCCCCTCAGCGGTCGCCTCTTTTTTTCTGCCGAACATGAATCGAACACTGAGTCTGTCCAGGGCCCTGCTCAACGGCTGCAGCCAGATCTTCCTGCAACGGCATCCGCTGTGCGGCGCGCTGGTGTTGCTGGCCATCGTCCTGAGCGCGCCGCACTTGCTCGGCGGCGCGCTGCTCGGCGGGCTGGCCGGGTTGCTGGTGGCGCGGCGGCGGGGCTATGCCGGGCAGGATATCGACGCCGGCCTGTACGGCTACAACGGCACCCTGCTGGGCCTGCTGCTGGCCGGGCAGTTCGAGTGGTCGCCATTGCTGCCGCTGCTGGCCATCGTCGCCGGCGGGCTGTCCAGCCTGCTGCTGCACCGTCTGCTGCGCCACGCCCGCCAGCACGCCGGACTACCGGCCTACACCCTGCCCTTCGTGCTGCTCGGCTGGGTCCTGCTGGCGCTGGCCGCGCCGCTGGGCCTGGAAGCCGGCGCGCCGGGCATGACGGCGCTACGCCCGGATGCACTGGGTCTCGCCGAGGCCGTACTGCGCGGCGTTGGCCAGGTACTCTTCCTCGACAGCCCGCTGGCCGGCGCCTGCCTGTTGCTCGGCCTGCTCCTGGCCGACTGGCGGGCGGCGGCCTGGGCAGCGTTCGCCTCGCTGGCCGGGCTGGTCGTCGCGCTGTTCCAGGGCTGGCCGCACGCCACCGCGCTGCTCGGCCTGTACGGCTACAACGCGGTGCTCGCCGCCCTCGCCCTCAGCCAGAGCCACCGCCGCCCCTGGGCGCCGCTGACCGGCATCCTGCTCACCCTGTTGCTGCAACCCTGCTTCACCGCGCTCGCCCTGCCGCCGCTCACCGCGCCGTTCATCCTGTCCTGCTGGCTGGTGCTGGCCAGCTCGCGCTCGACCCGCCAACCCGTGCCGCCGCGCACCGTCTAGAAGCGGCGGCAACGGACGAAGTGATTTAAGGTTTCAGGGATAGACCACCGGTCCCGAACCCATGCGAATCGCCCTGTTGCTGATCCTCCTGCTGTCCGGCTGCGCCGCCACCTCTCCTGCTCCGGCCCCGCTGGACTGCGCCGCGGCGCGGACCTTCCATGTGGTGAACCACGGCCTGCATACTGGCGTGGTGGTCGCCGCCGACGATCTGTTGCGGGCAGTGCCGGACCTGGGCGAGGACTTCCCCCGCGAGGGCTTCATCGAGCTTGGCTGGGGCGACGAGGGTTTCTACCAGGCGGAACAGCCCGGCGTGGGCCAGGCGTTGCGCGCCCTGTTCTGGCCGGGCGGCAGCGTATTGCATCTGGCGCGGGTGCCTGTCGAGCCGGCGAGCTATTTCCCGGCCGGTCAGGTGGCCACGGTGAGCGTCGACGAGGACGGCTACCAGCGCCTGCTGGACTTTCTCGCCGACGGCTTCGCCCGCGCACCGGGAAGCGAACCGCGAGCGCTCGGCCCCGGCCTGTACGGTCACAGCCACTTCTACCCGGCAACCGGCCGCTACTCGCTGTTCAACACCTGCAATACCTGGGTCGCCCAGGCGCTGGCCGCGAGCGGCTTTCCCGTCACCTCGACCTCGGTGGTGACCGCCGGGGGCGTCATGTCGCAACTGCGGCAACGGCGCTGCCCGCCATAGCCTTGCAGGAACGATCGTTGCGCTAGGCTCTGTACGAAAAGTGCCTGCGCTCGGTGATGCTTCGTTAAAAATCGGTTCGGAATGCTCATTTAGCACTCGTAAACTCGATCGCGAGCCCGGTCCGTTCCTCACCGATTTTTGCCTCGCCTGACCTTCGCTCGACGACTTTTCGTACAGACCCTAGTGCTGGCAGGGCTTGCCCTGGTACTGCTGGCGGTGCAACGCGTATTCGCGGCCGTTCCAGCGCACCACCGGGAAACAGAACCCCGGGCCGCCGACCTCGATATCCGGCCAGCCGTCCGTGCCTTTCGTGTCCAGGAACGAGGGAATGCCGGTGCTGCTGTCCATCAGCTTCCAGCTACCGTCGGCCTGCTGGCTGACCAGGCTGTAGCCCATGCCAGTCATGCCGTGGCAGAAGGTGCTGCCTTCCGAAATCACCACTTCCGGGCGGCCGTCGCCATTCAGGTCCCGCACCGTCTCGATGGTGCCGGGGGTGTAGCTGGACGTGCCGGGATCGTCGCAGAGGCGCCATTGCTGGCCCTGCTGCTTGAAGCCCGCGGCTCGGAAAGCGGCCGCTTCGTCCTGGGGTGAAAGCTGCGCGGCCGTCGCGGCCACACTGGCCAGCAGGGCCGCCAGGACCAGCAGCGGGATGTTCGTTTTCATCGGTTCTGCCCTCCACGAGAGTGCGCTATCGGCCCGCCGACAGCATGAGGGCCATTCGCCATTAGCTTAGCGCTTGCAGCCCGCCTGCCAGCCAACCGCCGCCCGCGCAGATCGACACCAACAACCAGGGCGGCAGCTTCCAGAAGACCAGCGCCGCCCAGGCTAGCAACGCCAGGAGGAAATCCACCACGCCATCGACGGTGCTCGTCCACAACGGCTGGTACAGCGCCGCCAGCAACAGGCCGACCACCGCCGCGTTGATCCCGGCCAGGGCCGCCTGGACCCGGCGCTGGCCGCGCAGGCACTCCCAGAACGGCAGGATGCCGGCCACCAGCAGGAACGACGGCAGGAAGATCGCCAGCAGGCACAGCAGCCCGCCCCACACGCCATCGACCGCCGCGCCCAGGAACGCGGCGAAGGTGAACAGCGGGCCAGGCACCGCCTGGGCGATGCCGTAGCCGGCCAGGAAGGTGTCGTTGACGATCCAGCCCGGCGCCACCACCTCGGCCTGCAACAACGGCAGCACCACATGGCCGCCGCCGAACACCAGCGCGCCGGCCCGGTAGAAGGCGTCGGTCAGTGCCAGCGCCTGACCGGGCCAGAGCTGGGCGGCAATGGGCAGGCCGAGGAGCAGGACGAAGAACAGGCCGAGCCAGGCCAGTGCCCCACGCCGCCCTTCCCGCACCGGCAAGGCATCGTGGGCGAGCGGCAGCGCCGGGCGCAGCAGGACCAGGCCGACCAGCCCGGCGATCAGGATCGTCGCCACCTGCCCCGGCACGCCGGGCCACAGCAGCACGGCGACCGCCGCCGCGAACATGATGGCGAGACGCGGAAGACCGACGCAGAGCACCCGGGCCATGCCCCAGACCGCCTGGGCCACCACCGCCAGCGCCACCAGCTTGAGGCCGTGCAGCACACCCGCCGGCAGCGCCGCGCCCCAGGTCGACAGGCCGAGGGCGAACAGGATCAGGACGATGGCCGAAGGCAGCGTGAAGCCGCTCCAGGCCGCCAGGGCACCGGCATAACCGGCCCGCGACAGCCCCAGCGCCATGCCCACCTGGCTGCTGGCCGGGCCGGGCAGGAACTGGCAGAGCGCGACTAGGTCGGCATAGCCGCGCTCGCTCAGCCATTGGCGGCGGACGACGAACTCGTCGCGGAAATAACCGATATGGGCGATGGGACCACCGAAGGACGTCAGCCCCAGGCGCAGGAAGACCAGGAAGACTTCCCAGGCGCCGGCGGTATGCCGTGAATCGCTCGATTGCATGTGGGGCAGGTCCTGTCTGTGAATGTCCGTTTCCAACGGAGACGGTGGATGTGAAAAGCGACATCCACCCTACACCTAGAGAATTGCATCCAGGCTACGCATTCATCCAGGGGATTGTTGGATTCCCGCGAACGCGGGGAACCAGGAAAAACAGACAGCCATCCGTGACCTTCGAGACACCGGGCGGAGGTCGGATCGTTCTGGTGACGTTATCGTGCGTAGCGGCGGCTCAGGCCTGGGGGGACGCTGCTACTGTCGGTTTCCTGCCAGGGGCCTTGCGGGCTGTTGGACCAGTACCAGCCGCCGTCCCAGCGGTAGTAGGTGCGCTCGCGGTAGTAGACGCCCGGCTGCTTCTCCAGCACGTAGACGCCCAGGCTGTTGTCCCAGTGGCAGTTGCCGCCGGGCGGCGGGGCGTAGCGCGGGTGGGCCTTCATGATGACCGGTGGTTGCGGCGCGGGCTGCACCGGGGGCATCGGCGGGCGCGGCGGCGGTGCCTGGGTG
>NZ_CAJFCI010000096.1:8110-24562 GCF_904061905.1 Zestomonas carbonaria | reverse complement strand
CAGAAGGACCAGAACATCCGGGTCAACCACGACGAAAGCACCTTCGTCGGCCACGACCGCAGCGAGCGGGTGGAGAACGACGAGACCATCGCCATCGGCAACGACCGGAGCCTGACCGTCCGGGGCCAGAGTGCAACGGAGGTCCAAGGGCAGAAGAAGGTCCGTGTCCAGGGCTCCCGGATGACCGACCTGCTCGCGGACGACAGCCTCAGCGTCGCCGGAAAACGCACCGTACAGGTCGGCGACACGCTCAGCGTCGGCGGCCGACGCATCCATCTCCAGGCTGGGGACGAACTGATCATCGATGGCGGTATCAGCCTGACGCTTCAGGCTGGCGGCCAGTGCATCCAGTTGGACCCCGGCGGCATCCGGAGCAGCGTGCCGATCACCCTCGGCGCGGCGCCCCGGCCAATACCGCCCATCGTCGCGACCAGACTGGCCGCCACCGGCCCCCTCGCGCCGACGATACCGGAGCCGCCCGCACTGTCCTTGCCCAGCTACGTCCAGGCCGCCATGGCCGGAGCCCTGACGATCCCCCAGACCTGCGAGTTCGATGCCGATGGCCGCTGCAAACTCCACCTCCACTGAGCGCCTGCCCGGCCCGGAGCTGCACGAAACCCTGCCGGAAGACTGCGGCCAGCCCGGGCAATACCTACTGCTCGATGCGGCCCTGGACGATACCCTGCTCTCCAGCCTGTACAGCGAACGGCACTGTCCGGGCTGGACGCGGGAGGCCCTCCTGCAAGGCACGCCACACCAGGCACTGGCCAGCGCCGGACCGCACCTGGTTCGCATATGGCCGGGTAGCACGGTGCTCAACGACATCATGCGCCGCATGGACGAAAGCCCCCTGGGCATTCTGCTGATCCCCACCGAGGGCACCACCTGGGAAGCGATGGTCGAACATTGCCGGTCGTGCCTGACGGGGACCAGCGTCGACGGCGACCCGCTTCTGGTGCGCTGGTACGAGCCGCGCTGGATGCGGGCGCTACTGAACGTACTGGACGCCGGGCAGCGCAAGACACTTGCCGGGCCCTGCCAGGCCCTGGTCTGGCGTGGCGTCCGGGGCTGGTATCGCTGGGCCTGCGAGGACACCACGGCCGCCCCCAGGCCCCTGGTGTTCGACAAGGGGTTCTACGAGCATCTCGATGGCGAGCACCAGCGGGACGTCGCCGCCTTCCTCGCCAATGCTTACCGCGACTACCTTACCCAGGACCCCCTGGATCGCTACCTGTTCATCTACAACGCCCTGGTGTTCGGCAACACCATGGGCCTTACCCGCCTGGACCACCAGGAACGCTGGATACGCCTGAACCTGCGTCATGGCGAACGGTTCTGGCAACATGACGAACGGCTTGCGCGGCTACTCGACGATGACGCCCTGACCGCCAGCGGGAAACTCGACACCCTGGAAGCCCTGTCCGATCAAGGAGCGATTGCATGAACGGAACCATCGACCTTCCCCCTCCGATGTTCGCGGAACGCATGGACGAAAGTCGTTCGATGCCGACGCCACGCTGCCAGGAAAAGGTGGTCGAGGTCGCCCACGTCACCGGCGCGGGCGACGAGTTCCTCGTGCTCACCGAACGCGCGGCCGAGATGCTTCGCAAGGAAACCGACTTCGTCGACCGGCTGATGGAGAAGTTCCGGCAACTCATCGCCGACGCGCCGGACGACAGCCCCTGCCAGGCCGACGGCGAGGCGGGACGCGAGGGCTGCGCCTGCCTCGCCTGTGTCCAGTACCGCTGGATGCGGGAAGCCGGAGAAGCCGGCCTGCTGTCGTTCGTCCCCACCACGCAACGAACGGGCCCCGAGGAAATCCGCCTGGAAACCGAACAGGACATCCAGGGACGCCTGGGCGACCTGAAGAAGCAGCGCAGCCAGTTCCAGGACCTGTGCGGGTGGTGGAGCGACGACCTGAGCTGCCACATCTCCGCGCGGATGACCCGCACGCTGGACACCGAGATCGCCGCCCTGGAGACCAGGCTCGCCGCACGCGCCCAGGAAGCCTCGCCCATCGCCACGGACACCCGCCCCGAGACCGGCCAGCACGGCGCCCGTACCGGCGCCAGCGCGGGGTACATCCAGACGAGAAGCGGCAACGGCGTCACCGAAATCACCTTCCTGGGCCGCCCCGATCGGCGCTATTACATCCGCCGGCGCTATTACGACGAACTGCGCGGCCAGGCGCTCATCGTGAACTGCGGCCACCTGCGGGCCAATCGCCCGCTCACCGCCCAGGAACTCAAGCAACGCGGCCTGCGGATGCTCCAGGACATCCGCGAGCAGATCGCGCGCGGTTCGAACGAAGCCCGGGCCAAACCCCTGAGCCAGCTCGAAGCCAGGCTCACGAGCTGGACCAGCCCCGAGGACAACCTGCTCAACACCCTGCACCGGGAGCTGAGCTGGCACTTCGGCGACCTCGACGCCCCCTATGCCCTGGACGCCGAAGGGCACCTGCTGCGTTTCGCCGCCCAGGCCAGCGCCGGCTTTTCCGGCTTCGACCCGCAGCAGGGGCGGATCAGCCTGGGCGTCAGGGGCCAGGCCAGTTTCGCCCTGGCCGAAGGCAAGGTCGGCGCGGCCCTCCACATCCCCAGCCAGCGCGGACTGGACTGCTACTTCGACTACCTCAACGCCAACGGCGAACGCGTCTACCACCGCTTCGGCGCTTTCCGCCTGCGAGCGGTGGCGGAACTGAGCTGTTTCGTCGGCGTCACGGCCAGCGGCGAAGCGAGCACCACCACGAAATGGAAAGACGCGCCTTCCGGTGCCAGCGCCC
Source organism: Zestomonas carbonaria (assembly GCF_904061905.1). Lineage (GTDB taxonomy): Bacteria > Pseudomonadota > Gammaproteobacteria > Pseudomonadales > Pseudomonadaceae > Aquipseudomonas > Aquipseudomonas carbonaria. Next base: position 21,783 of record NZ_CAJFCI010000096.1, on the reverse strand, counting down.
TGCTCTCCCCACCACACCTGGATGCCCGGCGCGGAGGCGCGGTGACCCTCAAGGGCGACCTGTTCGGCGGTGCCCAGGCCGGCGGCAGCCTCACCGGCGCGCTGGAGTGGATGCACCCGGAGGACCAGCATCGCGACGGCGCGGACTGGAGCGCCCTGCTGAGCGTGGGCGTCGAAGGCAACCTGGCCCTGGGCGCGGGCATCGGAGGCGACTTTCAAATCAGACTGGCACGAAATGAACTGCACTTTCACATGAAAGCACGACTGGTCTGGGGCCCCGGCGCCAGCGGCGGCTTCGCCGCCATGGTGGACCTCGACAGGGCCGCCGACCTGGTGGTGGTGGTCTACCGCCAGCTCAGCCAGGTGGATTTCCACCACCTGCTGTACATCGACAAACTGGCCTTCCAGTTTTTCTACCGGAGCGTCCTACGTGCCCTGTGCGCCCCCAGGCAACCACTGCTCGTACAAGCCATCCGGCTGGGAGCGGCCGCGATACAGGAGTGGTGGAACAACCGAGAGGCCAGGATCGAGGCCACCACCGAACTGGCCAACAATATCCTCAACCACGGCGGCCTGGCCGGCCACAGCCTGCACCTGTCCCTCGGCGAGCTGCCGCCTGAGGTGCTCGGCCCCACCCTGTTCCTGCTCAACGACCGCTACCTGGGCAGCCCGCATTCCACCCTCTGGGAAGAAGCGATCATCGAGCTGCTGGGGCACATCGGCTCCTGGCGGCAGTTCTACCTCACCCTGGAACGCATGCACCCGGACGCCGAGATCGTCAGCGCCCGCGAGAGCCTGGACTGCCTTCGCAAGTTCCTGACCAGGCCCCAGCTCCAGCAGTTCGAGGGCTGGATCCGCCAGCTCGGCTCGCAGGTCCGCCTCCACCCTGGCCAGCGCCTCGCCGGCAATCCCTGGAACCGCGTCCTCCACGACAAAAGCGACCAGTTGCAGATCGCCCGCCAGACGTGGCGCCACACCTACGGCGACGACAGCCGCTATGCCTGACGACCATTCCACAGGAGCCCCCATGACCCGCCCCCTGCACCTGCTGCCGCTCGCCTTCCTGCTCGCCGCCTGCCAGGCCGCCGTGCCGCCCAGCCAGTCCCTCGGCCGCGACCAGGTCCTCGCCATCCAGCAGCGCATCGACCAGCGCTACCCCGAGCAGCCCGAGGACGAACGGAAAGCCCTGCTGCAACAGGTGCTCACCGCCATCGACAATATGCTCTTCGTCGAGGGCGGCACCTTCGAGATGGGCGACTTCGGCTGGATCGACGGCTACGACTGGACCAACATGTGCGAATGGCCCTGCGGCCAACCCAGGGAGGAGTTGTTCAAGATCACCTACAAGGCGGACACCATCCCCCTGCACAAGGTCCGCCTGGACAGCTTCTATCTCTCCAAATACCACACCACCTATGGCGAGAACGATCGCTACCGGCGGCTGAATGGCATTCCACTCTATGGCTCAGAGCTATCCGAATTGCAGCGTAAGGTCGGCCTGCTCCGGCCACGGCGCCTCAGTGACCCCAAGGCATTCCTCCCCGACCTGCCCGCCGGTACCAATGGATGGCAGGACGCCAAGGGCTACTGCCTGTGGCTGGGAGAACTGAGCGGCCTGCCGGTGGACCTGCCCACCGAGGCGCAATACGAGTACGCCGCCCGCTCGCGCGGCCGCTACGTGGTCTACGCCACCGACAACGGCAGTATCAATGAAGGACGTAATATCAACGACAAGAGCCGTATTCAGCCTGTCGGCAGCTTTCCGCCCAACCCCCTGGGGCTCTACGAAATGGGGGCCAATGTGGCCTCCTGGGTCAACGACTGGTATGCCGCCGACTACTACGAGCACTCGCCGGTGGACAACCCCCAGGGGCCGGAGACCGGCACGTACAAGGTGATCCGCGGCAGTGACGCCTACTCGTCCCGGGACCTGGCCATGACTACCTGGCGCCACCACAGCGATCCCAATGAAGGTGGCAGTACCACCAGCATCCGCTGTGCGATCCAGCAAAGCACGCCCCTGCGCCAGTGAGGGTGCCTTGATGATCCGTACCCTATACCTGCTGCCGCTCGCCTTCCTGCTCGCCGCCTGCCAGGCCGCCGTGCCACCCAGCCAGTCCCTGGGCCGCGACCAGGTCCTTGCCATCCAGCAGCGCATCGACCAGCGCTACCCCGAGCAGCCCGAGGACGAACGGAAAGCCCTGCTGCAACAGGTGCTCACCGCCATCGACAATATGCTCTTCGTCGAGGGCGGCACCTTCGAGATGGGCGACTTCGGCTGGATCGACGGCTACGACTGGACCAACATGTGCGAATGGCCCTGCGGCCAACCCAGGGAGGAGCTGTTCAAGATCACCTACGAAGCGGACACCATCCCCCTGCACAAGGTCCGCCTGGACAGCTTCTATCTCTCCAAATACCACACCACCTATGGCGAGAACGATCGCTACCGGCGGCTGAACGATCTTCCCCTCTACGATGCCGAACTGACCGAGGAAGATCGCGCCAAGGGCATGACCCGTCCACGCCGGCTCAGAGTCCCCAACGCCTACCTCCCCGACCTGCCCACCTCCACCGAGAAGTGGCAGGACGCCAAGGGCTACTGCCTGTGGCTGGGTGAACTGAGCGGCCTGCCGGTGGACAACCCCCAGGGGCCGGAGACCGGCACGTACAAGGTGATCCGCGGCAGTGACGCCTACTCGTCCCGGGACCTGGCCATGACTACCTGGCGCCACCACAGCGATCCTAATGAGGGCGGCATGTCCATCAGCTTCCGCTGTGCGATCCAGCAAAGCACGCCCCTGAGCCAGTGAGGGTGCCTTGATGATCCGTACCCTATACCTGCTGCCGCTCGCCTTCCTGCTCGCCGCCTGCCAGGCCGCCGTGCCGCCCAGCCAGTCCCTGGGCCGCGACCAGGTCCTCGCCATCCAGCAGCGCATCGACCAGCGCTACCCCGAGCAGCCCGAGGACGAACGGAAAGCCCTGCTGCAACAGGTGCTCACCGCCATCGACAATATGCTCTTCGTCGAGGGCGGCACCTTCGAGATGGGCGACTTCGGCTGGATCGACGGCTACGACTGGACCAACATGTGCGAATGGCCCTGCGGCCAACCCAGGGAGGAGTTGTTCAAGATCACCTACAAGGCGGACACCATCCCCCTGCACAAGGTCCGCCTGGACAGCTTCTATCTCTCCAAGTACCACACCACCTATGGCGAGAACGATCGCTACCGGCGGCTGAACGGCCTTCCCCTCTACGATGCCGAACTGACCGAGGAAGATCGCGCCAAGGGCATGACCCGTCCACGCCGGCTCAGAGTCTCCAACGCCTACCTCCCCGACCTGCCCACCTCCACCGAGAAGTGGCAGGATGCCAAGGGCTACTGCCTGTGGCTGGGGGAACTGAGCGGCCTGCCGGTGGACCTGCCCACCGAGGCGCAGTACGAGTACGCCGCCCGCTCGCGCGGCCGCTACGTGGTCTACGCCACCGACAACGGCAGTATCAATGAAGGACGTAATATCAACGACAAGAGCCGTATTCAGCCTGTCGGCAGCTTTCCGCCCAACCCCCTGGGGCTCTACGAAATGGGGGCCAATGTGGCCTCCTGGGTCAACGACTGGTATGCCGCCGACTACTACGAGCACTCGCCGGTGGACAACCCCCAGGGACCGGAGACCGGCACGTACAAGGTGATCCGCGGCAGTGACGCCTACTCGTCCCGGGACCTGGCCATGACTGCCTGGCGCCACCACAGCGATCCTAATGAGGGCGGCATGTCCACCAGCTTCCGCTGTGCGATCCAGCAAAGCACGCCCCTGCGCCAGTGAGGGTGCCTTGATGATCCGTACCCTATACCCGCTGCCGCTCGCCTTCCTGCTCGCCGCCTGCCAGGCACAGGGAAACCTCCGGTCGTAACCTAGGCTAGCGTTCTGAATAGCCGAACGCCGGCTTACAGATTTGCAGATTCACAGAACGCCAGCCGCCTTGCAACCTTGCTCGAACAAGACAGCAAGTTGGAACCCTGGCCATGACTGACTCCGCTTTCTCCGCCTGGATCGGGCGCACCGAAGCATCCCACGACCAACTCAGCCGCAACCTGGTGAGCCGCATCGCCGCCACCCTGGGCGAAGCCACCCCGGAGCCCGGCACGCCCCTGCCGCCGCTGTGGCAGTGGGCGTTCTTCCAGGAGCCGGTCGCGGAAAGCGGCCTGGGCGAGGATGGCCACCCGGCCCGTGGCGGCTTCCTGCCACCGGCCCACGACCGCAACCGCATGTGGGCCGGCGGGCGCCTGGAGTTCTTCGAGCCGCTGCGGGTCGGCGGCGAGGCCAGCCGGGTCTCCACCATCAGGCACATCGAGGAAAAGCATGGCCGCACCGGCTCGCTGCTGTTCGTCACCGTGCAGCACGACTACAGCCAGGACGGTCGCCTGGCCATCCGCGAAGAACAGGACATCGTCTACCGAGAACCCAGCCCACCCAAGACCGGCAGCGGCGAACCGCTGATCGCCGGCGACTGGCGCGAAGCGGTGACGCCCACCCCCACCCTGCTGTTCCGCTATTCGGCGGTGACCTTCAACGGCCACCGCATCCACTACGACTGGCCCTACGTCACCGAGACCGAAGGCTATGGCGGCCTGGTGGTGCATGGCCCGCTGATCGCCACCCTGGCCCTGCGCGCCTTCTGCCGCGCCAACCCCGCCGCCCGACTGCGCCGCTTCGCCTATCGCGGCCTGCGCCCGCTGATCGCGCCGCAGCCCTTCGAAGTCGGCGGACGCATCGTCGCCCCCGGCCGCGCCGAACTCTGGGCCGGCGACCATGCCGGCCTGGCCCAGCGCGGCGAAGTGGAATTCGACTGAACGAAAACCTGACCCGGCTGCAATCCGGGTCACGAACTGTAGGAGCCAGCCTGCTGGCGATCGCCGGCAACCCGAACAGCATCGCCAGGACGCCGGCCCGCAACGAGCCGGCTCCCGCAAGAGCAAGCGTCGAGGAAGACAGATGAACCCGAACGACAATGAAGAACTGAATACCATCCGCGAAGGCGTGCGCGCCCTCTGTGCCGAATTCGATGCCGCCTACTGGCGCAAGGTCGATGAGGAAAAAGGCTTCCCGGAAGCCTTCGTCGATGCGCTGACCAAGGCCGGCTGGCTGGCGGCGATGATCCCCACCGAATACGGCGGTTCCGGCCTGGGCCTGGCCGAGGCCTCGGTGATCCTCGAGGAAGTGAACCGCTGCGGCGGCAACTCCGGCACCGTGCATGGCCAGATGTACAACATGTTCACCCTGCTGCGTAACGGCAGCGAGGCGCAGAAGAGCCACTACCTGCCGAAGATCGCCGCTGGCGAGCTGCGCCTGCAATCGATGGGCGTGACCGAGCCGACCACCGGCACCGACACCACCAAGATCAAGACCACCGCCGTGCGCAAGGGCGACAAGTACGTGATCAACGGCCAGAAGGTGTGGATCTCGCGCATCCAGCATTCCGACCTGATGATCCTGCTGGCACGCACCACCCCGCTGGCCGAGGTGCAGCGCAAGTCCGAGGGCATGTCGATCTTCCTGGTCGACCTGCGCGAGGCCATCGGCAACGGCCTGACCGTCCAGCCGATCGCCAACATGGTCAACCACGAGACCAACGAACTGTTCTTCGACAACCTGGAGATTCCCGCCGAAAACCTGATCGGCGAGGAAGGCAAGGGCTTCCGCTACATCCTCGACGGCCTCAACGCCGAGCGCACGCTGATCGCCGCCGAATGCATCGGCGACGGCCGCTGGTTCGTCGAGAAGGCCAGCCAGTACGCCCGCGACCGCGTGGTGTTCGGCCGCCCCATCGGCCAGAACCAGGGCGTGCAGTTCCCCATCGCCGAGGCGCACATCGAGATCGAGGCGGCCGACCTGATGCGCTGGCGCGCCTGCCAGGAATACGACGCCGGGCTGAACGCCGGCGCCAGCGCCAACATGGCCAAGTACCTGGCCGCCAAGGCGTCCTGGGAAGCGGCCAACGCCTGCCTGCAAACCCACGGCGGTTTCGGCTTCGCCTGCGAATACGACGTCGAGCGCAAGTTCCGCGAGACCCGCCTGTACCAGGTGGCGCCGATCTCCACCAACCTGATCCTCAGCTACGTGGCCGAGCACCTGCTCGACCTGCCGCGCAGCTTCTGAAGGAGCCGACCATGACCCATACCCAGGCCCTGGCCGAATTCCTCGCCGGACTGCGCTACGAGCACCTGCCCGAGCCGGTCCTGGCGCGCACCGAAGAACTGTTCCTCGACTGGCTGGGCTCGGCCCTGGCCAGCCGTGGCCTGCACCCGATCCCGCTGTTCGAGCGCTACGCCAGGAAGATGGGCCCGGCCGACGGCCCCAGCCAGGTGCTCGTCAACGGTTCGCGCAGCTCCGCGTACTTCGCCGCGCTGGTCAACGCCGCCAGCTCGCACCTGGTGGAGCAGGACGACCTGCACAACAGCTCGGTACTGCACCCCGCCACCGTGGTCTTCCCGGCGGCGCTGGCGGCGGCCCAGGACCTCGGCAAATCGGGCCGCGAACTGCTCCTCGCCTGCGTCGCCGGCTACGAGGCGGGCATCCGCATCGGCGAATTCCTCGGCCGCTCCCACTACCGCATCTTCCACACCACCGCGACCGTCGGCACCCTGGCCGCCGCCGTGGCGGTCGGCAAGCTGCTGGACTTCGACACCCCGCGCTTCGTCGACTGCCTGGGCAGCGCCGGCACCCAGGCCGCCGGGCTCTGGGAATTCCTCCGCGACGCCGCCGACTCCAAGCAACTGCACACCGCCAAGGCCGCCGCCGACGGCCTGCTCGCCGCCTACCTGACCGCCGAGGGCCTGAGCGGGGCGAAGAACATCCTCGAAGGCGAACAGGGCATGGCCGCCGGCATGTCCAGCGACGCCCGCCCGGAATGCCTGTCCGACCGTCTCGGCAGCCGCTGGGCGCTGCTGGAAACCTCCTTCAAGTTCCACGCCTCCTGCCGCCACACCCACCCGGCCGCCGATGCGCTGCTGGAACTGATGCGGCGGGAAGGGCTGGAGCACCAGGACATCGCCGCCATCACCACCCACGTGCACCAGGGCGCCATCGACGTGCTCGGCCGAGTGCTGGTGCCGCACACCGTGCACCAGGCCAAGTTCTCCATGGGCACGGTGCTGGGCCTGATCGCCGTGCACGGCAAGGCCGGGCTGACCGAATTCCACGAACTGGCGCTGAACGACCCGGACGTGGCGGCCCTGCGCGACAAGGTGAGCATGCGGCTCGATGCCGAGGTGGACGCCGCCTACCCGGCGCGCTGGTTGGGCCGGGTCGAGGTGCGCAGCGTCGATGGACGCACCCTGCGCGGCGCCATCGACGAGCCCAAGGGCGACCCCGGCAACGGCCTGAACCGCGCCGAGCTGGAGGACAAGTTCCGCCGCCTGCTGGACTTCTCCGCCACGCCCGGCGCAGACCGGTTGATCGCCAGGGCCTGGTCGCTGCGCGACGCGGCCAGTGTCGAGCTGTAGAGCCATGCCCAAGAACCGAGGACATGCAATGAACGCACAATCCCCCCGCCCCCTCGACGGCATCACCGTGGTCAGCCTGGAACACGCCATCGCCGCGCCCTTCTGCACCCGCCAACTGGCGGACCTGGGCGCGCGGGTGATCAAGGTCGAGCGCCCCGGCTCGGGCGACTTCGCCCGTGGCTACGACGAACGGGTCAAGGGCCTGGCCTCGCACTTCGTGTGGACCAACCGCTCCAAGGAAAGCCTGACCCTCGACCTCAAGCGGGACGGCGCCGACGATATCCTGTTCGCCCTGCTGGAGCAGGCCGACGTGCTGGTGCAGAACCTGGCGCCCGGCGCGGCGGCGCGCATGGGGCTGTCCTTCGAGGCGCTGCATGCGCGCTTCCCCCGGCTGATCGTCTGCGACATCTCCGGCTATGGCGAGGGCGGCCCCTACGAGCAGAAGAAGGCCTACGACCTGCTGATCCAGAGCGAAGGCGGCTTCCTGTCGGTCACCGGCGGGCCGGGCGACGACCAGTTGGCCAAGGCCGGCTGCTCCATCGCCGACATCGCCGCCGGCATGTACGCCTACACCGGCGTGCTGTCGGCGCTGATGCTGCGCGACAAGACCGGCGAAGGCAGCCGCGTCGATGTGTCGATGCTGGAAAGCCTGGTCGAGTGGATGGGCTACCCGCTGTACTACGCCTACGACGGCGCCCCGCCGCCGCCACGGGCCGGCGCCGCGCACTCGACCATCTACCCCTACGGCCCCTTCCCCACCGGGGATGGCGGCACGGTGATGCTCGGCCTGCAGAACGAACGGGAGTGGCAGGTGTTCTGCGACAAGGTGCTGGAACAGCCGGAGCTGGCCGGCAATGAGCGCTTCTCGGCCAATTCCAAGCGCTCGGCCAATCGCACCGAGCTGCGTGCGCTGATCGTCGAGGCCTTCTCGCGGATGAGCGCCGGGCAGGTGATCGAACGCCTGGAACTGGCGCAGATCGCCAATGCCCAGGTCAACGACATGGCCGGCGTCTGGGCCCATCCGCAGCTCAAGGCCCGCCAGCGCTGGAGCGAGGTGGGCAGCCCGGCCGGGCCGTTGCCGGCGCTGCTGCCGCCAGGCCGCAACACCGCCTTCGAGCCGCGCATGGACCCGGTTCCCGACCTCGGCCAGCACACCGACAGCCTGCTCGCCGAACTGGGCTACGCCCCGACCGATATCCAGCGCCTGCACGAGCAAGGCACGGTCTGAACCTGCCCCCGTAGGGTGGACGACGCTTTTCCCGTCCACCCAGGCGGTTCGCCAGCCACGCGCCCCGATCCACCCTGCGAATGCCTGCATTCAACGAAGGACAGATCATGAACAAACCGATCATCCGCTCCGCCCTGTTCGTCCCGGCGAGCCGCCCGGAACGCATTCCCAAGGCCCTGGCCAGTGGCGCCGACGCGGTCATCGTCGACCTCGAGGACGCCGTGCAGGAAAGCCTCAAGACCGAGGCGCGCGCCAACCTCGCGGCCTTCCTCGGCGCCAATCCCGATGCCCGTCTGCTGGTGCGCATCAACGCGCCGGGACATGCCGGGCACGATGCCGACATCGCCCTGTGCGCCGCCCAGGCCGGCGTCGCCGGGGTGCTGTTGCCCAAGGTGGAAAGCGCCGCGCAAGTCGCCCACGTGGCCGCCTGCGGCAAGCCGGTATGGCCGATCGTCGAGAGCGCCCAGGGCCTGCTGGAGCTGCCGTCCATCGCTCGGGCGCCGGGAGTCGAACGCCTGTCCTTCGGCGGCCTCGACCTGGGCCTGGACCTGGGCCTGAGCAGCGGTAGCGCGGCGGCCGAACGCATCCTCGACCAGGCGCGCTATACCCTCCTGCTGCACTCGCGCACGGCCGGCCTGGCCGCGCCGCTGGACAGCGTGTTCCCCGCCATCGCCGACCGCGACGGCCTTGCCCGCTCGGCCCAGGATGCCCGCGACATGGGCTTCGGCGGCCTGCTGTGCATCCACCCCAGCCAGGTGGACGTGGTGCACCAGGCCATGATGCCGGGCACCGAGGAACTGGCCTGGGCCAGGCGCGTGATGGCGGCCGCCAGCGGCGGCGAAGGCGTGTTCGTGGTCGACGGCCAGATGGTCGACGCCCCGGTGCTCGGCCGCGCCCGCCGTCTGCTGCAAAGGGCCGGCGACTCCCCTCCCTGAGAACAACCGCTTCACCCCTCCCATACCAACCTACAAGAACAATGAGGTATCACCATGCTCAAGCTCACCGCCAAGGCGCTCGCCTGCGCCGCCGCCCTGTCGTTCGCCGGCCTGATCCAGGCAGACGAATCGCCCATCATCATCAAGTTCGCCCACGTGGTGGCCGAGCACACGCCCAAGGGCCAGGGCGCGCTGCTGTTCAAGAAGATGGCCGAGGAACGCCTGCCCGGTAAGGTCAGGGTCGAGGTCTACCCGAACTCCTCGCTGTTCGGCGACGGCAAGGAAATGGAGGCCCTGATGCTCGGCGACGTGCACATGCTGGCGCCCTCCCTGGCCAAGTTCGAGCACTACGCCAAGGCCATCCAGATCTTCGACCTGCCCTTCCTGTTCGACGACATGGCGGCGGTCGACCGCTTCCAGCAGGGGCCGCAGGGCCAGGCGCTACTCAAGTCCATGGAGAGCAAGGGCATCACCGGCCTGGCCTATTGGCACAACGGCATGAAGCAGCTTTCCTCCAACAAACCGCTGTACGAGCCCAAGGACGCCCGTGGCCTGAAGTTCCGCGTGCAATCCTCCGCCGTGCTCGACGAGCAGTTCAAGGCGCTGCGCGCCGCACCGCGCAAGATGAGCTTCGCCGAGGTCTACCAGGGCCTGCAGACCGGCGTGGTCAACGGCACCGAGAACACCTGGTCGAACTACGAGAGCCAGAAGGTGCATGAGGTGCAGAAGTACATGACCGCCTCCGACCACGGCCTGATCGACTACATGGTGATCACCAACACCAAGTTCTGGAACGGCCTGCCCACCGACATCCGCACCGAGCTGGACGCAGTGCTCGCCGAGGTTTCCGTCGAGGTCAACCGCCAAGCCGCCGAATTGAACGAACGCTCGCGCCAGACCATCGTCGAGGCCGGCACCACCGAGATCATCCCGCTGACACCGGAACAGCGCGCCAAGTGGCGCGACGCCATGCGCCCGGTGTGGAAGAAATTCGAAGACGAGATCGGCGCCGACCTGATCGAGGCTGCCGAACAGGCGAACCAGGTGGGGGTGCCGGGGGCCTAGGCTGGTTAGAGTGCGTCGGGGGCTGTACCTTTCGGGTCGAAGAGTCAAGCAGTACAACGAAGTTGCTTGATGACTCCGCCCCTCACCCCAACCCTCTCCCGAAGGGAGAGGGAGCTATCCGGTGCTGCGGTCAACTCATGACGTGAAGGTCGGCTCCATACACTCTCCTCTCCCTGTGGGAGAGGAGCTATCCGGTGCTGCGGTCAACTCATGAGGTGAAGGTCGGCTCCATACACTCTCCTCTCCCTGTGGGAGAGGAGCTACTCGGTGCTGCGCTCGGCTCATGGCGTGAAGGTCGGTTCCATACACTCTCCTCTCCCTGTGGGAGAGGAGCTATCCGGTGCCGCGCTCGGCTCATGGCGTGAAGGTCGGTTCCATACACTCTCCTCTCCCTGTGGGAGAGGAGCTACTCGGTGCTGCGCTCGGCTCATGGCGTGAAGGCCGGTTCCATACACTCTCCTCTCCCTTCGGGAGAGGGGCCGGGGGTGAGGGGCGGACTACAGCCCTGCACAACTCCCCACCACCAACCGACTACCGTAGGGTGCGCCGCGCGCACCGACCAGGAAGCGGCGCCGATCTCTCCCGGCGGAACGCCGTGCGTGATCCCGGGTAAACGGTGCGCGCAGCACACCCTACGGCCCCATAGCCCGGCTTTCCCACGGCCCACACAACGACCTATCACTTCACCTCGAACGACAGCGTGGCGACGTGCGTCACTCTGTCGTAGCGCTTGCCATCCACCGTGGCGGCGCCGTTGATCTCGGCGGCCACTTCCAGCACGTAGCGGGCGGGGAACGGTGTGTCCAGGGTCACGCTGCCGTCGGCGGCCGGCTTGAGCGTTCGAGACCATTGCTCGGACGTGTAGACGTTGACCTGCGAAGCGGCCACCACCGTGCCTTTCCAGTGCAGCTTGAAGGTGTTGCCGTCCGGCGTGGTGGGCACCAGTTCCAGGTCGTTCGCCGCGCGGGTTTCGTGGCGCCCTTCCCTGGCCTCGTAGATCGTCAGCTTCGAGCCCTCGGCATGCTTGGCCGTCACCCGCAGGTCGCCCGCGCCGCCACCTTCCACCCGCAAGGCATCGCCAGCGACCGCCAGCGGCGTGCTCTTGCCGTCGGCGAGCAGCAGTTGCGGCTCGAGCAGCTTGCCCAGGGCGAGGTGTTCGCTCGGCTGGAACTCGCTGAGACGGGCCTGCACCGACGCGCCGCTGCGTTCGAGCCACAGGTAGTCGGCGAACGCGGCCTGGGTGACACACAGGCCACCGAACAGGCTCAGGCCGAGAATCGCGGAACGGTACGGGGTTCGGAACATCGGAAACTCCTTTTCAGGTCGGGGATTCGCTGGACCCGGAAGCAGGCCCTTCCCAATACAAGACGGATGAGCGGGACAAAACCCGCACTTCTCCAACGAAGAAATCCGCACCGCCGCCCACGCACCCACTGCGCACAGCCCCGGGCCACGGGACGAGGCTTTCCTCGATCGCGCATCGCCGATTCCGTTCGTCGCCGTTTTTTCCGACGGGCATGAGAAGGACTTGCCAGGTCCGACTGGTTGGGCATAGCCTGAACTGGTCAGACCGGTAATACCAGAACAATTAAGCGTTCATCCATCGCACCCTGCCCAGGGGTGACTGGCCGAATGCGCCGCTTGGAGACTCCTCAATGCTCATCAGATTCCTCACCCGCTCGATCTTCCTGCAAGTCGTCATCGGCCTCGTGATTGGCGTGCTGTGCGGCGTCGGCCTTCCCGAACTGTCCCTCGAGCTGAAACCGCTCGGCGACGGCTTCATCAAGTTGATCAAGATGCTGATCGCGCTGATCGTGTTCTGCGTTGTGGTCAACGGGATATCCGGCGCCGGCGACCTGAAGAAGGTCGGGCGCATCGGTCTGAAATCGGTCGTCTACTTCGAGGTGCTGACCACCATCGCCCTGCTCCTCGGCCTGGTGGTCGCCTATGGCATGAGCCTGGGTTCAGGCGCCAACATCGACCTGAACAACCTGGCGGCCGGCGACGCCGCGGCCTACGTCGGGCGGACCCAGGAGATGCATGGTCCGGCGGCGTTCATCATGGGGCTGATCCCCAACTCGATCATCGGCGCCTTCGCCGATAACAACATTCTCCAGGTCCTGCTGTTCTCGGTGCTGTTCGGCAGCGCCCTGAACCTCGTCGGCGAGCAGGCCAGCGGCGTGGCCAGGCTGATCAACGAATTCAGCCACGTGATCTTCCGCATCATGGGCATGATCGTGCGCCTGGCGCCGATCGGCGTGTTCGGCGCGGTGGCCTTCACTACCAGCAAGTACGGCATCGAATCCCTCGCCCACCTGGGCACCCTGGTGGTGGTGTTCTACCTGACCTGCATCTTCTTCGTGATATTCGTCCTGGGCCTCGTCCTGCGCCTGTGCGGCATCCGGCTGCTGCCGTTCATCCGCTACTTCCGCGAGGAGCTGCTGATCGTGACGGGCACCGCCTCGTCCGACGCGGTGCTGCCGCAGGTGATGCGCAAGCTGGAGCACATGGGCATCCGCAGCTCGACCGTCGGCCTGGTCATCCCCACCGGCTACTCGTTCAACCTGGACGGCTTCTCCATCTACCTGACCCTCGCCGTGGTGTTCATCGCCCATGCGACCGGCACGCCGCTGGCGATGAGCGACCTGCTGACCATCCTGCTGGTGTCCCTGGTCACCTCCAAGGGCGCCCACGGCATCCCCGGCTCCGCGCTGGTCATCCTGGCGGCGACCCTGGTGGCGGTGCCGGCCATTCCCGCGGCGGGGCTGGTCCTGGTGCTGTCGGTGGACTGGTTCATGGGCATCGGCCGCGCCCTGACCAACCTGATCGGCAACTGCATCGCGACCGTCGCCATCGCCCGCTGGGAGAACGACATCGACATGCAACGAGCCCATGGCGTGCTCGGCGACGTCACCCGGAAGACCCCGGGTGGCGGCGC
>NZ_CAJFCI010000096.1:0-8100 GCF_904061905.1 Zestomonas carbonaria | reverse complement strand
CCCCCCCCGCCCCGCTGGCGAAAAGCGTGGCAGCGCCGCAGAAAGGCGAATTGCACGGTTGATGGGATGACAGCCGGAATCCGGTCTGCTCTCATCCGGCCCGTGCAGGGCGAAGGCCGGGCGACCCGACGGGGCCGCCCGGCCTTCGGGCAATCGAACAACAGCGTCCCACGGAACTAGGAGAGTCAATGTTTTCTTCATCCAAACTGGTCAACTCGGTCGTCCAGAAGCTGCTCGACACCATCGAGCAGGGTCGCTGGGCCGCTGGCCAGATGCTGCCCGGCCAGCGCGAGCTCGCCGAGCAGTTGGAGATCAGCCGGCCCAGCCTGCGCGAGGCCATCACCGTCCTGGAGACCCTGGGCGTCGTGCGCTCGCTGCCCGGCAAGGGCGTGATGGTGCTCGAACGCGACGATGCCACGTTCCGGGAGATCAGGGCCCCCGCCACGGCGACCCTGGAGGACATCCTGCAACTGCGCTACGCGCTGGAGCCCTTCGTCGCGGGGCTGGTCGCCCAGACCGCCGACAGCACGGAGGTCGGCCAGTTGCGGCTCCTGCTGCTGGACATGCGCGAAGCGGTCGAGGACGGCAACGCCGCCGCCCTGGTGGAGGCCTATTCGGCCCTGCACCGCAAGCTGGTGGCGCTCACCTCGAACCCGATCTTCCTGAGCGTTTCCCAGCAGATCGGCAGCGCCCTGGAACAGAGCGACAGCCTGGTCCGGCGCAACATGGAATATGCAGAGGACATCCTTCAGGAACACGAGGCGATCCTCAAGGCGATCCGCCAGCACGACAGCGAAGCCGCCAGCCAGGCGATGCGGCTGCACATCCTCAACGAAGGGGTGCGCCTGAACATCAGCCTGCGCGTGCCCGAAGCATGAAACGTGTGAAACCGCGTGCGCTGGTCCGCATGCGAGAGGCTATCCGATCAGTAGGCAGGTGCGATCATGGTCATGACCGAGACTGTTGAACCAGGGGCGAAAGCCGACACGGGGGAGAAGTCTTCCAGCCACTTCATCTACGAAAGCATCTACGCGGCGATCCTGGACAAGCGCCTAGCGCCGGCCGCGCGGCTCAACAAGGAAACCCTGGGGAAGATCTTCCAGGTCGGCAGCGGCACGGTCCAGCGCGCGCTGGCGCAACTGGCGCGGGAAGGCGCGGTGGTCATGGAACCCAAGCAGGTGGCCATGGTGGCCAGACCGGACCGGCAACAGGCCCGCCAGGTGCTGGAGGCGCGCCTCCTGGTCGAGTCGGAAGTACTCCGGCTGGCGGCCGCGCGCATCACCCGCGACGAACTGGCCGAGCTGCGCGACATCGTCGACAGCCAGCGCGCCTGCCTGGCCGACAGCGACAGCGCGGGCCTGATCAACCGGGACTGCCGCTTCCACCTCAGGCTCGCGGAGATCGCCGGCAACGGCCTGCTGGTCGACTTCCTCCGCGACCTGCTGACCCGCGCCTCGCTGAACATCGCCCTGAGCCGGAGCTGGGTCCATTCGAAGGAAACCTGCCGGCAGCAACTGGACGTGATCGATGCGCTGGAGGCCGGAGATGCCAGCCACGCGGCGGAGTCGATGGCCGCGCACCTGAACGAGATGTTCGACCGCCTGCACTTCGCCCCGCCGCTGACCACCGACCTGCGCACGGCCTTCCAGGACAAGCTCCGCCGCGCGACACCGCCATCGTATGTCTCCGCGCCACGCCTGCGGAGTTGCTGAAGGGTGGGGGCATGGGTAGAAAGGAGGGGGTTGTCTGGATTACTCGCTTCGCTCGCCCTTCGGGCCGTCCTGAAGGGCGTTCGGTGCAGGCACCGTCCCGCGTTCGCGGGAATGACGGGGTTCGGAGCACGCACTCACCATCCCCTGTCGTCCTCGCGAACGCGGGGAACCCAGGAAACGTGCCCGTGGTCTGGGGATGCTTCCTGGGGTGCCAATCCCGGATTTCATCCGGGCTACTCGTTGGGGAGGGGTTGGCTTCGGTGTCTGCCGAAACGTTGCCCCTCTCCCTAACCCTCTCCCATGAATGGGAGAGGGAACTGTTCGTGCGGATGGTTAGGCCTGCGCAGTGCCGCTTTGCTCCCCTCTCCCATTTATGGGAGAGGGGCCGGGGGAGAGGGTAGATCAGCCATTCGCCGAAACTTTGCCCCTCTCCCTAACCCTCTCCCATGGATGGGAGAGGGAACTGTTCGTGCGGATGGTCAGGCCTGCGTTTGGGTGACTCGCTCTACTCGCCCTTCGGGCCGCCCGGAAGGGCGTTCGGTGCAAGCACCGTCCCGCCTTCGCGGGAATGACGGGGGTTCAGGGCACGCACTCACCATCCCCTGTCGTCCTCGCGAACGCGGGGAACCAATGAACAAACCGCAAAAAAAAGCCCGCAGTGTGAGGCGGGCAAGACTCTTCGTTGGGAGTCGGAGGGTAACGAGTGGTACAGCGGTTTGCCGAGTGCTAGCTCCCGCGATAGGTGGAGTAGCTGTACGGCGAAATCAGCAGCGGAACGTGGTAGTGATCCTGGCCGGCATCGATGCCGAAGCGCAGTACCACCACGTCAAGGAAGGCGGGGTTGGACAGGACCACGCCACGGGCGCGGTAGTAGTCGCCGGCGTGGAAGTGCAGTTGGTAGACCCCGGAGCGATAGTCGTCGCCCTGCAGGATCGGCGCATCGAGGCGGCCGTCATGGTTGGTCAGCGCGGTGGCGATCAGTTCCGTCCGCGCACCGTCGACCCGGTACAGCTCGACCTTGATCTCGCTGCCGGGGCAGCCGTGCGCGGCATCCAGTACATGCGTGGTTAAACGTCCCATGGGTTTCCGGGCATCCGCGTTCGCCTGGCGAACCCGTCGATGCCACGCCTCCTCTCTTGTCAGTTGAATTCCGGGCGATACCGGGCTGGAAGGCCCGGCGCGGTGTGAGCATAGCACGCTCGAAGCAGAATATAAGACACTTTACATATTAATTGTACACAATATTGCCATCCCAATACCGTGCACGCGCTGTCCACATGCCCCAATATGATTCCACATAGCGCTCAGAGATATAGCCATCCCCGGCTTTTATACCTGACTGATCGGGCAAGATTTTTGCAATCCGATTATCCTGTGCGGAAATGAAATTTTGATTTACAAAGCGCATTTCACTTTGTATACAATCATCCCATCACGATCGCCAAAGCCATTCGACCAAGGCTCCAGCGATCACAACGTCTACTAGAAAGGATGACTGCTGTGAGTGCTGACTACCCACGCGACCTGATCGGCTATGCCAACAACCCTCCTCATCCGCACTGGCCGGGCGACGCCCGCATCGCCCTGTCCTTCGTGCTCAACTACGAGGAAGGCGGCGAGCGTTGCGTGCTGCACGGCGACAAGGAGTCCGAGGCGTTCCTGTCCGAGATGGTCGCCGCCCAGCCGTTGCAGGGCGTCCGGCACATGAGCATGGAATCGCTGTACGAGTACGGCAGCCGCGCCGGCGTGTGGCGCCTGCTCAAGCTGTTCAAGAAGCACGACATCCCGCTGACCGTCTTCGCCGTGGCCATGGCCGCCCAGCGCCACCCCGAGGTGATCAAGGCGATGGTCGCCGACGGCCACGAGATCTGCAGCCACGGCTACCGCTGGATCGACTACCAGTACATGGACGAGGCCCAGGAGCGCGAGCACATGCTCGAGGCCATCCGCATCCTCACCGAGCTGACCGGCGAGCGCCCGCTGGGCTGGTACACCGGGCGCACCGGCCCGAACACCCGCCGCATCGTCATGGAGGAAGGCGGCTTCCTCTACGACTCCGACACCTACGACGACGACCTGCCCTACTGGGACCCGGCCAGCACCGCCGAGAAGCCGCACCTGGTGATCCCCTACACCCTGGACACCAACGACATGCGCTTCACCCAGGTGCAGGGCTTCAACAAGGGCGACGACTTCTTCGAATACCTGAAGGACGCCTTCGACGTGCTCTACGCCGAAGGCGTGGAAGGCGCGCCGAAGATGCTCTCGATCGGCATGCACTGCCGCCTGCTCGGCCGCCCTGCCCGCCTGGCCTCGCTGGCGCGCTTCATCGACTACGTGAAGAGCCACGAGAAGGTCTGGATCGCCCGCCGCGTCGACATCGCCCGCCACTGGCACGCCACCCATCCCTTCGCCGAGAACCAAAAGCAGGAGAGCTCGAAATGAGCCGCTTCCAGACCCTGACCCCGTCCCAGTTGAGCCGCGACCAGTTCGTCGCCGCCTTCGCCGACATCTACGAGCACTCGCCGTGGGTCGCCGAGAAAGCCTACGACCTCGGCCTGGACGCCAGCGTCGACGACATCGACGGCCTGCACCAGCGCATGGCCGACATTCTGCTCAGCGCCAGCCACGATGCACAGTTGGCGCTGATCAACGCTCACCCGGACCTGGCCGGCAAGGCAGCCGTCCGTGGTGAACTCACCGCCTCCTCCACCGCGGAGCAGGCCGGCGCGGGCATCCATGAATGCACCGCCGAGGAATTCACCCGCTTCACCGAACTCAACGATGCCTACAAGGCCAAGTTCGGCTTCCCCTTCATCAAGGCGGTGAAAGGCAGCAACCGGCACCAGATCCTGGCGGCCTTCGAGGAGCGCATCCACAACTCCCCGGAGCAGGAATTCGCCACCGCCCTGGCCGAGATCAACAAGATCGCGCTGTTCCGTCTGCAGCAGCTCTGACTGCACGCCGGCACCGTCCCTCCCACGTAGAGAAGAAGCCCAATGAAAAACTACGCCGTACCTTTCGAGAAATACGTCAACCTGGCCGACGCCCGCCTCGGCACCAAGGCCATCTTCGTCACCGACGACTGGTTCGCCGACGTCAACCGGCTGTTCCAGCCGACGCCGGCCGTATGGAAGGAGGGCGTGTTCGACGACAACGGCAAGTGGATGGACGGCTGGGAGTCGCGCCGCAAGCGCTTCGAGGGCTACGACCATGCGGTGATCCGCCTCGGCGTGCCGGGCTCGATCAAGGGCGTGGACATCGACACCAGCCACTTCACCGGCAACTTCCCGCCGTCGGCCTCCCTGGAAGCCTGCTTCGTCGCCGAAGGCGATCCGAGCGAAGACACCGTGTGGACCGAAGTGCTGCCGGCCGTGACCCTGCAGGGCAACAGCCACCACTATCACGAGATCGCCAACGACAAGGCCTTCACCCACCTGCGCTTCAACATCTACCCGGACGGCGGCGTGGCGCGCCTGCGCGTGTACGGCATCCCCTACCGCGACTGGAGCAGCGTCGGCGACAACGAACAGGTCGACCTGGCTGCGGCCCTGAACGGCGGCCGCGCCCTGGCCTGCTCGGACGAGCACTTCGGCCGCATGAGCAACATCCTCAACCCGGGCCGTGGCATCAACATGGGCGACGGCTGGGAAACCGCGCGCCGCCGCACCCCGGGCAACGACTGGGTGATCGTCGCCCTCGGCCATCCGGGCGAGATCGAGCGCATCGTGGTCGACACCCTGCACTTCAAAGGCAACTACCCGGATAGCTGCTCGATCCAGGGCGCCTACGTGAAGGGCGGCACCGACGCGCAGATCGAGACCCAGAGCCTGTTCTGGCGCGAACTGCTGCCGAGCCAGAAGCTGGAGATGCACGCCGAGCACGAGTTCGTCGAGCAGATCGCCAAGCTCGGCCCGATCACCCACGTGCGCCTGAACGTATTCCCGGATGGTGGCATCAGCCGTCTGCGGTTGTTCGGGAAGGTGGCCAAGTAATCCCGGAGAGTGGATGAGGGATGGTGGTCGGACGAGACACCGCCCCTCACCCCCAGCCCCTCTCCCGGAGGGAGAGGGGAGCCAAAAGCGGTACCGCGCGGACCTGACCGTCCGCACGAACAATCCCCTCTCCCATTCATGGGAGAGGGGAGCAAAGCGGCACCACGCGGGCCTGACCGTCCGCACGAACAGTTCCCTCTCCCATTCATGGGAGAGGGTTAGGGAGAGGGGCGAAGCTTCGGCCAACACCGAAGCCACCCCCTCCCCCAATGAGTAGCCCGGATGAAATCCGGGACACGGTAAGCCCCTCTCTCCCTGAAGGAGAGAGGCATCGCAAACGAACAAGTAGAACAGCCATGCGTAGCCTGAAAATCGAGCCCCTGACCAAAGAAGCCTTCGCCCCGTTCGGTGACGTGATCGAAACCGAGGGCAGCGACTACTTCATGATCAACAACGGCTCCACCCGCCGCTATCACAAGCTCGCCACGGTCGAGACCGCGCAGCCCGAGGATCAGGCGATCATCAGCATCTTCAGTGCCGAAGCGCTGGAGATGCCGCTGCGCATACGCATGCTGGAACGCCATCCGCTGGGCAGCCAGGCCTTCATTCCGCTGCTCGGCAATCCCTTTCTGGTCGTGGTCGCGCCACTTGGCGATGTACCTGTACCGGGGCTGGTCCGTGCCTTCCTCACCAATGGCAGGCAGGGCGTTAATTACCATCGCGGCGTCTGGCACCACCCGGTGCTGACGATCGAAAAGCGGGATGACTTCCTGGTGGTCGATCGCAGTGGTTCAGGGAACAACTGCGATGAGCATTACTTCACCGAGGACGAGCAACTCCTCCTCGACCCCCACCAATAAGAGAAGACCCTGGAGCCGGCGTGCCGGCGACGGGTAAGAGGATACGGCTGTGGAAGCACATCTGACTGAATGGCTGAACCTGGGCATTCGCTGGATTCACATGATCACCGGCATCGCCTGGATCGGAGCTTCTTTCTATTTCGTCTGGCTGGAGAACAATCTCGACCGCCGCAACCCGCGCGAAGGGCTGTCCGGCGACCTCTGGGCGATCCACGGTGGCGGCATCTACCACCTGGAAAAATACAAGCTGGCTCCGCCGAAGATGCCGGAGAACCTGCACTGGTTCAAATGGGAGGCGTACTTCACCTGGCTGTCGGGCGTCGCCCTGTTGATGGTGGTCTACTACCTCAACCCCAGCCTGTACCTGATCAAGCCCGGCGTCGAACTGTCCGCCGGCGCGGCCGTCGCCATCGGCTTCGGCTCGCTGCTGATCGGCTGGCTGATCTACGACCTGCTGTGCGACTCGCCGCTGGGCCAGAAACCCGCCCTGCTCGGCCTGGTGCTGTTCGTCCTGATCATCCTCGCCGCCTTCGGCTACAGCCAGGTGTTCAGCGGTCGCGGCGCGTACATCCACGTCGGCGCGCTGATCGGCACCATCATGGTCGGCAACGTGTTCCGCATCATCATGCCGGCCCAGCGCGCGCTGGTTAAGGCGATCGAAGAGAACCGCACCCCGGACCCGGTACTGCCGGCCAAGGGCCTGCTGCGTTCGCGCCACAACAACTACTTCACCCTGCCGGTGCTGTTCATCATGATCAGCAACCACTTCCCGAGCACCTACGGCAGCGAATACAACTGGCTGATCCTCGGCGGCATCGCGATCCTCGCCGTACTGGTCCGCCACTACTTCAACACCCGCCACGAGAGCAACAAGTTCGCCTGGACCCTGCCGGCCGCCGCCGTCGGCATGCTCTGCCTGGCCTTCGTCACCGGTCCGAACCTGAAGTCGGTCGGCGGCAACGAAGCCGCCAAGGCCGAGGTCCAGTACCAGCCGCTGCCGGCCACCGCCGTCGGTGGCAAGACCCCCGCGCAGCGCCAGGAAGAGGAAGCCGCCAAGGCCGCCCACGCCGCCAGCGCTCCCGCCGCCGAAGTCGCCCAGGCCACCGGCCCGGACTTCGACAAGGTGCATAGCGTGATCCAGGAACGCTGCACGGTCTGCCACTCGGCCAAGCCGACCAGCCCGCTGTTCAGCAGCGCGCCGGGCGGGGTGATGCTCGACACGCCGGAACAGATCCGCCAGCAGGCGCAGAAAATCCAGGCCCAGTCCGTGGCCTCGCAGATCATGCCGCTGGGCAACATCACCCAGATGACCCAGGAAGAGCGCGAACTGATCGGCCAATGGATCGCCCAGGGCGCCCGCACCGAGTAACCCACGACCTGGCTGTTATTACCGTCGCGGCCAGGACATTCAGGCCCGCCCACCCCGGCGGGCTTTTTTTTGGTTCATCGCGCTTTCCCGGGGAAGGCGGCCTTGATTTTCAGGAAGAAGTAGTCCGAGTCCCGGAAGCCATAGGCCATGCGTTTGATCACCTT
>NZ_CAJFCI010000095.1 GCF_904061905.1 Zestomonas carbonaria | reverse complement strand
TGATGCGCAAACTCGTGCACGTAGCCTTTGGGGTACTGAAGTCTGGTCGAAAATTCGACCCAGAACTCCATATCGCTTGTGCTGGATAACAGTATCTACTTCTTGCCGGACACCTGCATCGCCGGTTCTTCCTGCAATTGCCGGGCGTCCCAGCCGCCGCCCAGGGCGGCGATCAGTTGCACGCTGGCGGTCAGGCGGCTGCCGCGCAGGCTGAGCAGCGTGCGCTCGTTGGAGAGCGCACTGGTCTGCACGTTGACCACGCTGTTGTAGTCGATGGTGCCGGCCTTGTACTGGTTCTCGATCAGGCGCAGCGACTCGCGGGCGGCGTCCAGCGCTTCCTGTTGCACCATGCCTTCCCGCTCGAACACCTGGAGCTGGACCAGGTAGTCCTCCACCTCGCGGAAGCCTTCGAGCACGGTCTGCCGGTAATCGGCGACGGTCTGGTCGTAGCTGGCCTCGGCCTGCTCGACCCGCGAGCGGATGATGCCGCCGTCGAACAGGGTCATGGCGAACGACGGGCCGATCGACCAGAAGCGGTTCGGCGCGCTGATCCAGTCGTCCAGGCCGCCACTGCGATAGCCGCCGGAGGCGGACAGTACCAGGTCCGGGTAGTAGGCGGCCTTCTCTACACCGATGCCGGCGTTGGCGGCGATCACCCGGCGTTCGGCGGCGGCGATGTCCGGGCGCCGTTCGAGCAGCGCCGAAGGCACGCCGACCGGCACCGCCGGCAGTTCCGGCACCTGCTCCACCTCGGCCAGTTCGAACTCGGCCGGCGGCAAGCCGATCAGCACGGCGATGGCATGCTCCAGTTGCGCGCGCTGGTATTCCAGGTCGATGGCCTGGGCCTCGGTGCTCTTCAACTGGGTGCGCGCCTGGGTGACGTCGGATTTCGGCACGATACCGGCGTTGTACTGGTTCTCGGTCAGCCGCAACGAACGCTGGTAGGCCTTTACCGAGGCGTCGAGCAGGCGCTTCTGTTCGTCGAGGATGCGCAGTTGCAGGTAGCTCTGCACCAGTTCCGATTGCAGGCTCAGGCGCACCCCGGCGAGGTCGGCGGCGCTGGCGTCGCGGCTTGCGCTGTCGGCCTCCAGTTGGCGGCGCAGCCTGCCCCACAGGTCCAGCTCCCAGCTCACGCCGAGGCTGGCGCTATAGCTCTTCGAGACCCGCGAGGCGTTCGAACCGCTGACGCTGATGCCGTCGGAGGTGCCGATGGTGTTGCTGCCGCCGCCCTGCCCCGCGCGGGTGACGCCGACGTCGGCGCCGATGGTCGGGAAGAACGACGCCCGCGCGCCACGCACCAATGCGCGCGCCTGGCGGTACTGGGCCTCGGCGCTGGCCAGGGTCTGGTTGCCGGCGTTCAGCCGCTCGACCAGTTGGTTCAGTTGCTCGTCACCGTAGAGCTTCCACCACTCGCCCTGCTGCAGGGCGTCGGCCGGCGTGGCGGGTTTCCATCCGGCGGCCTGCTTGAACGCCACCGAGTCGGCGACCTGCGGGCGCTGGTAGTCGGGCCCGACGGCGCAGGCGCCGAGGCTCAAGGCGATGGCGAGCAACGCCACGCGACCCTTGCAGGCGCGAGCTCCGCTCGCGAAGGAATGTGCGGTGGAAGGTTCGCGAACGGAGGACTGGGGCGTCCCCCTCGCTCCTACAGGTGCAGGTCTCATAGCGGCGTTTCCAATGCGGCATCGGTCTTCACGCCGCGCCAGCGGTTGAAACGGTGGCGCAGGCGGTCGAGGTAGAGGTAGACCACCGGGGTGGTATAGAGGGTGAGGATCTGGCTGAGGATCAGTCCGCCGACGATGGTCAGGCCCAGTGGCTGGCGCATTTCCGCGCCTTCCGCGCCGCCGATCAGCAGCGGCATGGCGCCGAGAATGGCGGCCAGGGTGGTCATCAGGATCGGCCGCAGGCGTTGCAGGCAGGCCTGGCGGATCGATTCGTCGGGCGAAAGGCCGTTCTCGCGTTCGAGTTGCAGGGCCAGGTCGATCATCAGGATGGCGTTCTTCTTGACGATGCCGATCAGCAGGAACAGGCCGAGCAGCGAGATCAGGCTGAACTGGCCGCCGACCAGGATGATCGCTAGCAGCGCGCCGACACCAGCCGACGGCAGCGTGGACAGAATGGTCAGCGGGTGGATGTAGCTCTCGTAGAGGATGCCGAGCACCAGGTAGACCAGCACCAGGGCGCCGAAGATCATCCACGGCTGGCTCTCCTGGGTCTTCTTGAAGGCATCGCCGGCACCGCCCAGGCGGCCGATCACGTCGGTGGGCAGGCCGATGCCCGCCACCGCGCGCTCGATGGCGCGAGTCGCCTCGTCGAGGCTGACGCCCGGGGCCAGGTCGAAGGAGATGCTCTCGGCGGCGAACTGGCCTTCGTGGTTCACCCGGTCTTCCTGCAGGCTGTATTCGTAGCGGGCGAAGGTGGACAGCGGCACGCGCTGGCCGTCGGCGGTGATCAGTTGCACCTGCTCCAGGGTGCTCGGGTCCTGGGCGTATTTCGGGTTGACCTCCATCACCACCTGGTACTGGTTGAGGCTGTCGTAGATGGTGGAGATCTGCCGCTGGCTGTAGGCGTTGTTGAGCACCGTGCTGACCATCGCCATGTCCACGCCGAGGCGCTTGGCCTGGTCGCGGTCGATCTTCAGGCTCACTTGCTGGGCACCCCGCCCTTCACGGGCATCGATGGCGGTCAGCTCCGGCAGCGACTGCAACGCGGCCGTCACCTTGGGCATCCACTCGCGCAGGTCGGCCAGCTCGCCGGTCTGCAACACGTACTGGTATTGCGAACTGTCGTCGCCGCGCGAGCCGCCGAACATCAGGTCCTGGTCGGCCATCAGCATCAGCCGGCCGCCGGGCACCTTGGGCAGGTGCTGGCGCAGGCGCTGGATCACCTGCTGGGCGTCGAGGTCGCGTTCGCTGCGCGGCTTCAGGCGCACGATCATGAAGGCGTTGTTGATCCCGCCGCCACCGCCGATGAAGCCGGCCACGCTCTCCACCGCCGGGTCCTCGAGCACCGCGCGGCGGAAGATTTCCATCTTCGGCTGCATGACGCTGAACGACAGCCCGTCGTCGCCACGGATGAAGCCGATCAACTGGCCGGTATCCTGGGTCGGCAGGAAGGTCTTGGGGATCGAGATGTACAGGAAGACGTTCACGCCGATGGTCACCAGCAGGCTCAGCAGGGTCAGCCGTGGATGGCGCAGGACCCAGCCCAGGGTGCGGTCGTAGAAGCGCACCAGGCCTTCGTGGCCCCGGTGGCTCCAGCGTTGCAGGCCGGTCTCGTCCTCGCTGCGATGCGGCTTCAGCCAGCGCGCGCAGAGCATCGGCGTGAGGGTCAGCGAGACCAGCAGCGACACCAGGATCGCCGCCGCCAGGGTGATGGAGAACTCGCGGAACATCTGCCCGACGACGTCGCCCATGAACAGGATGGAGACGAACACCGCGACCAGCGACAGGTTCATCGACAGCAATGTGAAGCCCACCTCGCGGCTGCCCAGCAGCGCGGCGCGCATCGGCTTCTCGCCGTTGTTGATGTGCCGGGCGATGTTCTCCAGCACCACGATGGCGTCGTCCACCACCAGGCCGGCGGCGAGGATCAGCGCCATCAGCGACAGCACGTTGAGCGAGAAGCCCCACAGGTACATCACCGCGAAGGTGCCGATCAGCGAGACCGGCACCGCCAGGGCGGGAATCAGCGAGGCGCGCAGGTTGCCGAGGGACAGGAACACCACCAGGATCACCAGCGCCACGGCGATCAGCAGGGTGCGCTCGGCCTCGTGCAGGGTGGCGCGGATCACCGGCGAGCGGTCCATCGCTATGTCCAGCTTGACGCTGGCCGGCAGCACCGCCTGGAGGGCCGGCAACTGTGCCTTGATGCTTTCGATGGTCTCGATGATGTTGGCGCCGGACTGGCGGTTGATCACCAGCAGCACGGCGGAATTGTCGTTGAAGAAGCCGCTGTTGTAGCGGTCCTCCACCGCGTCGCGAACCCGCGCCACATCGGAGAGGCGCAGCGTGGCGCCGTCCTGGTGGCGGATGATCAGCGGCTGGTAGTCCTTGGCGCGCTCCAACTGGTCGTTGGCCTGCACCTGCCAGTGCCGCTCGGCATCCTCCACCGCGCCCTTGGGCCGGCGTACGTTGGCCTGGGTGATGGTGCTGCGCACTTCATCGAGGCTGATGCCGTACTGGTTGAGCAACTGCGGCTCCAGCTCGACGCGCACCGCCGGCAGCGAACTGCCGCCGACCTGCACCTCGCCGACGCCGCCGACCTGCGACAGGCTCTGCGCCAGGATGGTCGAGGCGAGGTCGTAGAGCTGGCCTTTCTCCAGCACGTTGGAGGTCAGCGACAGCACCATGATCGGCGCCTGGGCCGGGTTGACCTTCTTGTAGGTCGGCATGCTGCGCATACCGCTGGGCAGCAGGTTGCGCGAGGCGTTGATGGCCGCCTGGACGTCCCGGGCGGCGCCATTGATCTCGCGATCCGATTCGAATTGCAGGGTGATCCGGGTGTTGCCCTGGCCGGTCCGGCTGGTCATCTGGGTGATGCCGGAAATGGTGCCGAGCGAACGCTCCAGCGGCGTGGTGACGCTGGACGCCATGATCTCCGGACTGGCGCCGGGCAGGCTGGCCTGCACGGTGATCACCGGGAAGTCCATCTGCGGCAGCGGCGACACCGGCAACAGGCCGAAACTCAACCCGCCGAGCAGCAGGATCGCCAGGCTGAGCAGCATGGTCGCCACGGGGCGACGGATGAAGGGGGCGGACAAGTTCATAGCGGCAAGCCACAAGCTTCAAGCGGCAAGTCGACTGTGTGCGACGACCTGGAAGGGTCAAGGAAAGTCCGCCCCCTCTCCCCCAGCCCCTCTCCCGTAAATGGGAGAGGGGAGCCCATCGTGCGCGCCTGGTAGCCCGGATGAAATCCGGGAAGCGGAGCTGCCGGCACCCCGGATTGCATCCGGGCTACGTGCACGGACAACCCCCTCTCCCTCCGGGAGAGGGCTGGGGTGAGGGGCTGAGCTGACCGGCACACGGCAACCCTCTCCCCCGGCCCCTCTCCCATAAATGGGAGAGGGGAGCCCATCGTGCGCGCCTGGTAGCCCGGATGAAATCCGGGAAGCGGAGCTGCCGGCACCCCGGATTGCATCCGGGCTACGGCTTTTGCTCCTGTCTTGTAGCTTGCAGCTTGCAGCTCGCCACTCATACCACCACCTCCCCACCCTCTTCCCGCCGCTTGAAGCGCCGGGCCAGGCGGTCGAAGTACAGGTAGATCACCGGCGTGGTGAACAGCGTCAGCACCTGGCTGACCAGCAAGCCGCCGACCATCACCAGGCCGAGCGGCTGGCGCAGTTCGGCGCCGGAGCCGCTGGCGAGCATCAGCGGGATGGCGCCGAACAGCGCCGCCAGGGTGGTCATCAGGATCGGCCGGAAGCGCAGCAGCGCCGCCTGGTAGATGGCGTCGCGCGGGCTCATGCCCTGCTGGCGTTCGGCTTCCAGGGCGAAGTCGATCATCATGATCGCGTTCTTCTTGACGATGCCGATCAGCAGGATGATGCCGATGATCGCGATCAGGCCCAGGTCGTTGCCGGTCAGCAGCAACGCCAGCAAGGCTCCGACCCCGGCCGAAGGCAGCGTCGAGAGGATCGTGATCGGGTGGATGTAGCTCTCGTAGAGCACGCCGAGCACGATGTACATGGTCACCACCGCGGCGAGGATCAGCAGCAAGGTGCTCGCCAGCGATGCGCGGAACGCCTCGGCAGCGCCCTGGAAGCGGCTCTGCACGCCGGCCGGCATGCCGATCTCCTGCTGGGTGCGCTCGATCACCTCGACCGCCTCGCCGAGCGACACGCCCGGCGCCAGGTTGAACGACAGGTTGACCGCCGGGAACTGGCCGATGTGGTTGATCACCAGTTCGGCGTTGCGCTCCTCGATCCTCGCCAGGCTGGACAGCGGCACCTGGGTGCCCCCGCTGGTCTGCACGTGGATCTGCCCCAGCGCCTGCGGGCCGATGCTTTCGCCGCTGGCCGACTGCAGCACCACGCGGTACTGGCTGGCCTGGGTGAAGATGGTCGAGATCTGCCGCTGGCCGAAGGCGTCGTACAGCGCGTCGGTGATGCTCGACACGCTGACGCCGAGGCGCCCGGCGAGGTCGCGGTCGATGTTCAGGTAGACCTGCAAACCCTTGTCCTGGAGGTCGCTGGCCACGTCGCGCAGTTCCGGCTGCTGGCGCAGGGCATCGACCAGCTTGTGGGTCCATTCGCTCAGCAGGTCGGCGTCCGGCGACTCCAGGCTGAACTGGAACTGGGTGCGGCTGACCCGGTCCTCGATGGTCAGGTCCTGCACCGGCTGCATGTACAGGCGGATGCCGCTGAGCCTGTCCACCTGCGGTTGCAGGCGCTGGATCACTTCGCTGGCGGTGAGGTCGCGCTCGGCGTGGGGCTTGAGGTTGATCAGCAGGCGGCCGCTGTTGAGGGTGACGTTGTCGCCATCGACGCCGATGTAGGAGCTCAGGCTTTCCACCGCCGGGTCTTCGAGGATGATCGCCGCCAGCGCCTGCTGGCGTTCGCTCATGGCGCGGAACGAGGCCGACTGCGGCGCCTCGGAGATGCCCTGGATCAGCCCGGTGTCCTGCACCGGGAAGAAGCCCTTGGGCACCGCCAGGTAGAGCAGCACGGTGAGCCCCAGGGTGCCGATGGCAACCAGCAGGGTCAGCGGCTGGTGGCGCAGCACCCACTGCAGCCAGACGCCGTAGCGTTCGATCATGCCGTCGATGAAGCCGCCGGCGGCACGGTAGAAACGTCCCTCCTCCTCGGGCTTTTCCGCCTTGAGCAGGCGCGCGCACATCATCGGGGTCAGGGTCAGCGACACCACCAGGGAAATCAGGATGGCCACCGCCAGGGTGATGGCGAACTCGCGGAACAGCCGGCCTACCACGTCGGCCATGAACAGCAGCGGGATCAGCACCGCGATCAGCGAGAAGGTCAGCGAGATCAGCGTGAAGCCGATCTGCCTGGCGCCCTTGAGCGCGGCGTTCAGCGGTGTCTCGCCCTCCTCCAGGTGGCGGGCGATGTTCTCCAGCATGACGATGGCGTCGTCGACCACGAAGCCGGTGGCGATGGTCAGCGCCATCAGGGTCAGGTTGTTGATCGAGAAGCCGGCCAGGTACATCACCGCGAAGGTGCCGACCAACGACAGCGGCACGGCGACCGAAGGGATGATGGTGGCCGACAGCTTGCGCAGGAACAGGAAGGTCACCATCACCACCAGGGCGACGGCGAGGAACATCTCGTGCTGCACGTCGCGCACCGAGGCGCGGATGGTCTGGGTGCGGTCGCTGAGCACCGTCACGTCGATGCCCGACGGCATGGTCGAGGCGATCGCCGGCAGTAACGCCTGGACGCGGTCGACCACTTCGATGACGTTGGCGCCCGGCTGGCGCTGGATGTTGATCAGCACCGCCTGGTTCTTGTTGGCCCAGGCCGCCAGCCGCTCGTTCTCGGCACCCAGCTCGATATCGGCGACGTCCTTGAGGCGCAACGCGCCGCCGGCGTTGTAGGCGAGGATCAGCTCGGCGTATTCCTCGGGCGACTTCAACTGATCGTTGGCGTCGAGCATCGAGACGCGGGTCGGGCCGTCGAAGTTGCCTTTCGGCTGGTTGACGTTGGAAGCGTTGACCAGCGCGCGCACGTCGGAAAGGTTGAGGCCGTTGGCCGCCAGCGCCTCCGGGTTGACGCGGATGCGCACCGCCTGGCGCTGGCCGCCGGCCAGGCTGACCATGCCGACACCGCTGATCTGCGCCAGTTTCTGCGCCATCCGCGTGTCCACCAGGTCGTGCAGGCGCGGCAGCGGCAGGGTCTGCGAAGTGATCGCGACGGTCAGCACCGGGGTATCGGCCGGGTTGACCTTGTTGTACACCGGCGGCGCCGGCAGGTCGTTGGGCAATAGGTTGCTGGCCGCGTTGATCGCCGCCTGCACCTCCTGCTCGGCGACGTCCAGGCCCATCTCCAGGGAGAAGCGCAGGGTGATCACCGAGGCGCCGCCGGAGCTGGTCGAGGACATCTGCGCGAGGCCCGGCATCTGCCCGAACTGGCGCTCCAGCGGCGCGGTCACCGCGCTGCCCATCACTTCGGGACTGGCCCCGGGATAGAGGGTCAGCACGCGAATGGTCGGGTAGTCCACCTGCGGCAGCGCCGACACTGGCAGCAGCCGGTAGGCGATCAGGCCGGCGAGGAGGATCGCCAGCATGCTCAGCGTGGTGGCGACCGGGCGGAGGATGAACAGCCGAGAAATGTTCATACGCCTGGCTTGGTGCGGGTAACGCCGGAGGCCGGCTGGACGGTGCGGGTTTCAGTGCCCTGCAATTGTTCGGTGGGCGACGTCGGGATGGTTTCGCCTTCGCTGACCACCTCGACCTCGCTGCCGTCGCGCAGGCGGTCGGTGCCTTCCAGCACCACCCGCTCGCCGGCCTTGAGGCCATCGCGGATCACCGTGTTCTCGCCATCGCTCGGGCCGAGCTCGAGGGTGCGGACACGCACGTTCCTGTCGCCGTCGAGCACGTACACGAAGGCGCCGCCGGTGCCGTGCTGCACCGCCGCGCTGGGCAGCAGCACCGCGTCTTCCAGGGTTGCCGCGCGCAGGCGCACGTTGACGAACTGGTTGGGGAACAGGGTTTCCTGCTCGTTGGCGAAACGCGCCTTGAACTTCAGGGTCCCGGTGGTGGTGTCGATCTGGTTGTCGAGGCTGTGCAGTACGCCCTCGGCGAGCTTGCGGGTGTCGCCACGGTCCCAGGCCTCGACTACCAGCGCCTGGCCGGTGCGATAGCGCTCGATCACCTCGGGCAGGTCGCGCTCCGGCAGGGTGAAGGCGATGCTGATCGGCTGGGTCTGGGTGATCACCACCAGCGGCGTGGCATCGCTGGTGGTCACCAGGTTGCCGACGTCCACCTGGCGCAGGCCGAGCCGCCCGGAAATCGGCGCCTTGACCTGGGTGAAGTCGAGGTTCAGGCGCGCCTCGGCGACCGCCGCCTGGTTTCTCTTCAGGGTGCCGCGATACTGGTTGACCAGCGACTCCTGGGTATCCAGGGTCTGCTTGGCGATGCTGTCCTCGGCGTACAGGTCGCGGTAGCGCTTGAGGTCCAGTTCGGCGTTGCGCAGTTGCGCCTGGTTTTCCGCCAGGGTGCCTTCCGCCTGTTGCAAGGCGACCTCGAACGGCCGTGGGTCGATCACCGCCAGCACGTCGCCGGCCTTGACCAGTTGGCCTTCCTCGAACGCCAGGTTGACCAGTTGGCCATTGACGCGGCCGCGTACGTTCACCGTGTTCATCGCGGTCACCGTGCCCAGCGCCTTGTAGTAGACGGGGAAGTCGCCCTGGGCGACGGTGGCCACCCGCACCGGCGTCGGCCCGGCGGAGAAACCGCCGAAACCGGGCGGCCCGCCGCGCCGGCCGCCGGACGGCTGGGTCAGGGAGCCCGGCCGTGCCTGGGCTCCGCTGCCCTCCTCGCTCTTCGAACTCGGCCACAGCCACCAGGCCAGCAAGGCCAGGGCGAGCACGAGCAAGGCGAACAGCAGCCAGCGACGGGAGAAGCGGGAAACGGAGGTATTCGAGGTGAGGTCGGCCATGATGCGCAGTCAGCTTTTCGGAAGCCTGCACGATAAGCACAGCAAGCCGCCAAGCAAAGCCTCTTTACCGGCTATTTACCTAGGATTGACGCTTCTAACTGCATGAAGCACAAATAAAAACACCTCTCCGAAGATATCCACCGGTTTGTTGCCGGGTGTTACCTGGCCAACCAGGTCAGGCACAGGGTGGGCTGAAGCCCACCCTGCGGGGCGGAAAAGAAAACGGCCTGCTGAGCAGGCCGTTCTTCTTGCAGAAGCGGATTACTTCAAGGCCGCCAGTGCCGCGTCGTAGTTCGGCTCGTCGGCGATCTCGCCGACCAGTTCGCTGTGCAGCACCTTGTCGTTCTCGTCCAGCACCACCACGGCGCGGGCGGAGACGCCTGCCAGCGGACCGCTGGCGATGGCCACGCCGTAGTTCTTGAGGAATTCGGCACCGCGCATGGTCGACAGGTTCTGCACGTTGTCCAGGCCTTCGGCACCGCAGAAGCGCGCCTGGGCGAACGGCAGGTCGGCGGAGATGCACAGCACCACGGTGTTGGCGAGTTGGCTGGCCTTCTCGTTGAACTTGCGTACCGAGGTGGCGCAGGTCGGGGTGTCGATGCTCGGGAAGATGTTCAGAACCTTGCGCTTGCCGGCCAGGCTGGCCAGGGTCACGTCGGCCAGGTCCTTGCCGACCAGGCTGAACGCCGGCGCTTGCTGGCCGGGCTGCGGCAGTTGACCGGCGACTTCGATCGGGTTGCCTTTGAGGGTCACTTGAGCCATGGGAAGGGTCCTTCTTGTGGGTGGGTGGAATAGGCGGAAGAGTTAACCATGCTCCGCCGGAAATGTCGTGACCTTATGGTCAGTTGTATACAATTTTTCGTCATCGGGGATAAGAGCGTATGGTCGTGAGTGCCGTGCGGGGGCTACCCTCTCCCCCGGCCCCTCTCCCGTAAACGGGAGAGGGGAGCTAATTGGTTCGAGCCTGGTAGCCCGGATGCAATCCGGGAAACGGAGTTGCCGGCTTCCCCGGATTACATCCGGGCCACGTCGCCAACTCCCCGCACGGACAGCCCCCTCTCCCATTTATGGGAGAGGGTTGGGGAGAGGGCAAAGGCCGCTACCCCGCCTCAAAAATCCCGCCTGTAGAACAGATCCAACGAGCTGGCGATACCGCTGGCCGCCTCCAGGAACAGCCGGCGGGTCAGTTCGTAGCGCAGGGCGATGGTGTTGGCCGGCTCGAACACGCCGACGCCGTAGCGCAGGCTCAGGCGCTCGGAAAGCTTGCCGCTGGCCACCACGCTGGTGCTCTGCCCCGAGCCGCTGGTGTCGAGCTGGAAGTCGCTGATGCCCAGGCTCTGGGCCAGGCTGCCGGTGATCGACGAGCTGCCGGCCAGTCCCAGGCCCAATGCCGCCTGGGCCAGCATGTTGCTGTCCTCGCCGGTGCCGCCGAGCGGACGGCCGAGTACCAGGTAGGACAGCGCCTGCTCCTCGCTCATCGCCGGCTCGGCGAACACCTGGGTGCGCGGCTGCGCGGCGCTGCCGCTGATGCGCAGGCCAGCAACCACTTCGTCGACCCGACGGATCGCCTCGATATCCAGGTACGGCTGATCGATCGGCCCGGTGAACAGCAGGCGCGCGCGGCGGATGTTCAGGCGCTGCCCGTAGGCGCGGTAGCGGCCCTTGTCGAGCTTCAGTTCGCCGTGGGTTTCGAGGTTGTCGCCGATCTTCAGGCTCCCGGCCAGCTCGGCGGTGAGCCCGAAGCCCTTGAAGGTCAGCTTATCGCTGCCCACCTCGACCTCGATGTCCATGGCCATCTGCAACGCCTGTTCTTCCTCCTTCTGCCGGCCGACCACCACCGCGTCATCCGAAACCTTGACGGTCGAAGGCGGCAGCTCGCGAACCTCGATGGCGCCACGCGGCACGCGGACCTGCCCGGCGATGGCCAGCCTGCCCTCGGCCAGGCGCGCCACCAGGTTCGGCTCGACCTCCAGCTTGGCGTAGGGCTCGACGTTGACCGGCAGGCGTTCGCCGCGCACCTGCAGGTCGCCGTCCAGGGCCTGGGACCAGTTCAGTTGCCCGCTCAGGCTGCCCCGCCCCTGCTCGCCGCTGCGCCAGTCGCCGCGCAGTTGCAGGTGCTCGCCGGCGACCTGCGCCCGCAGCTCCAACTGCTCGAAGGAAGTCGGCAACTGCGCGCCGCTGATCTCGCCGCCGCTCAGGGCCAGGTTGCCGTCGATGCGCGGGGCCAGCAGCCCGCCGCTGATCCGCCCGCTACCGTTCAGTTGTCCGGCGAGGTGTTCGACCATCGGCAGGAAGGGACGCGCCACGGCAAGATCGAGCCCACTCAGGCGGAACTCTCCGGACAGCGGCTTGCTCTCCGGGCGCGGGTCGAGGGTGACCTGTGCGGACAGCTCGCCCAGTGGGCCGCCCTGGAACTGCAAGCGGCTGTCGATGCGCTGGGGTTGCAAGGTGCTGTCCAGCAACAGGCGGCTGTAGGGAAACTCCAGCCATTGTTCCTGCTCGCGCACCCGCAAGGTGCCGCTGCCGGCATCCACCCGTACCAGGCCCTTGGGCCCGCTGGCCGGCAGGTCGAGTTGCAGGTCGGCGGAAAGCTGGCCGTCCCAGGCGAAGTCGGCCGGCAGCCAGGGCGCCAGGCTGGCCAGCGGGAAATCGCGCAGCCGGTAGCGCAGGCGTGGCTCCGGTTGCAAGCGGGCATCCTCGCCGCACAGGCTGGCCGGGCCGGACACCCAGCAATGGCCACCCAGGTTCAAGCGCCCGTCGGCCAGCCGCTCCAGGCGGGCGGGCTGTTGCAAGCGCCAATCCTGGCCGCCGGCCTGCACCTCACCCCGCGCCAGGCGGCCGCGCCAGTCCCAGCCCTCCTTCTTCTGTTCCAGGGTGCCGTCGAAGGCCAGCTCGCTTTGCAGCTTCGGTCCTTTCAGCGCGAGTTCCAGGCGCTGGCGGCGGATGTCGCCCTCGCCCCGTGCGGTCAGGGTGCCGAGATAGCTGTCGCCAGTGCGAATACCCGTGGCGGTCAGTTCCACCCTGCCGCGCTGGGCGTTGTCGAGGTTGGCATCGAGGACGAGACGGCGCAGGCGTTGCTCCGCCATCGCCAGCCGCTGGCCTTGCAGCTTGAGCTGCCCCTGCGGTGCGTCGAGGCTGCCGGCCAGGTCGAGGCGGCCGTCGAGCTGCCCTTGCAGTCCCGGCCAGAGCTGGCCGAGGCGTGGCATGGCCAGTTCGAGCTGGCCGCGCAGGCGCTGGTCGAGGGCGCCGCTGCCCTGGATGCGATTGTCGCCGAGGCGCAGTTCCAGACGGGCCAGTTGCCACTCTTCCCCCGCGCCGTGGCCCTGTAGCTGGAACAGCGCCGGCTGGCCGCGCAGGCGGCCCTTCAGGTCGAGGTTGGCATCCAGGCTCAAGCGCTCGTCGCGCAGCTCGCCCTGGCTGCGCAGCGTGCCGGCCAGTTCTCCGGGCAACTCCTTCAGCCAATAGGCCGGGTCGAGGGCGCTGAGGTCCAGGGCCGCATCCCAGCCCAGGCCGTCGGCGAAGCGCAGGCCGAGCCTGCCTTCCGCCCTGCCTTGGCCGGCCTTCAGTTGCAGCGAGGGCAGGTGTACCTGTTGCAGGTCGCCGCTGACCGGGCTTTGCAGGCTGAAGGCACCGGCCGGGCCGTCGAGGTCGGCGTCGAAGTTGCCCAGGTAGTTGCCGTCGCGGTAATACATCTCGGCCTGCAAGCGGCGCAACGCCACCGGCGGCTCCTCCTCCAGCGGATAGAGACGCTGCCAGGGGAAGTCCTTCCAGTGCAGGCGGCTGTCCACGGCAAAACCGTCCTGCCAGTCCAGGCGGCCGTCCAAATTGAGGGTCTGGTCGTTGCCGGCGTCGAGGCCCAGCGCGGCGATATCGGCCCCCTTGGCATCGACCCGCCCCTGTAGTTTCATCGCCACCTCCCCGCCCTCGCCCGGCAGGCTGGCGTTGCCGTCCACCCGGTAGCCGGCCGCAAGATCGCCCGCGGCGGTGAGCTGCAAGCGTTCGAGGCGCAGGGTATCCGGCAGGTCCCGAGCAGCCTTGAAGCTGTCGACGACGAGCCGGACATTGGCCGGCAGGTTCTCCGCCAGCGGCTGCACTTCGCCGCTCAGGCGGCCCGCCAGGTAGCCGCTGCTGTCCGCCGTCAGGCGCAGGCTGCGCTGTAGTTCGCCCTGGACCTGCAAGGCCAGCCGCCAGGCCTGCTCGTCCACTGCGGGCAGGTCGAGGGTGCCATGGGCTTCCAACGGCCAGTCGCCTCCCGGCTGGAGCTTGCCGCTGAGGGCGAGGAGCAGATCGTCCTGGCGCAGGTTCAGCCGTTCGATCAGTATCCCCTCGCCCGTCCAGCTCGCCTGCAATTGCGCATCGCGCAGCAACTCCGAGCCGTCCAGGGTCAGGCTGCCGATTCGCACCTCGCCCAGCTCGATGGCCAGCGGCAGGCGCAGCGCGGGCAGGCTGAGCGGCGTGTCGTCCGTGCTTTCCTCGCCGGGCGGAAAGACCAGGTCGACCCGCTCGGCCTCGATCCGCCGCAGACACAAGGTCATGCGCAGCAGGCAGGCCGGCGACCAGTCGAAGCGCGGCGCCTGCAACTCGACGTGCTGGTCGCCTTGCCGCCAGCTCAGTCGTTCCGCCTGCCACTGGCCGCCCAGCCGGCCTTCGAAGCCCTCCACCTCGACGCCGGGCACCGCGCCCAGCAACCAGCGGCTACCCGCACCGCTACCGAGCAGCAGCGCCACGGCCAGGACGAGGGCCAGCAACACGCCCAGCAGGCCGAGGGCGATGCATTTCACCATCCTCATAGCTCCGGCCCCATGGAGAAGTGCAGGCGGATGCCGCCGTCATCGTCCAGCGCGTGGGCCAGGTCGAGGCGTAGCGGGCCGACCGGCGAGACCCAGCGGATGCCCATGCCGACACCAGTCTTGAGGGTAGGAATCTTCAGCGAGTCGAAGGCGTTGCCCTGGTCGATGAACGTGGCCACCCGCCATTTCTCGGCGAAGGCGTACTGGTATTCGACGCTGCCGGCGACCAGATAGCGGCCGCCGACCCGGTCGCCCTTGCGGTTCTGCGGCGACAGCGACTGGTAGTCGTAGCCACGCACGCTCTGGTCGCCGCCGGCGTAGTAGCGCAACGAGGGCGGGATCGAGGCGTAGTCGGTGGTTTCCGTGCCGCCCAGTTGCAGGCGGCCGAGCAGGCGGTGGCGCTCCCACAGCGTGGTCAGGCCCTTGAGCATGACGTTGCCGTGCACCAGGTCGGCGTCCGACGCCAGCCCTTCCTTGGCCGCCGCCACGTCGAACTGGATGCGGTAGCCGTTGCGCGGGTCGAGGCGGTTGTCGGTCTGCAGGTAGCTGTAGCTGACGCCCGGCATCAGCAGGTTGCTCAACCCGGAGTCGTCGCCCAGGTCGTATTCCTCGCGGCGCCAGGTCAGCGACAGCACCTGCTGCCAGCCATTGTCCAGCCGGTGGTGCCATTCCGGGCCGACCTTGAGCAGCCGGCTGAGGCTGTCGGTGTCGGCGATTTCCTCGTACTGGTAACCGCCGGCGAAGCGCAGCTTGTCGGTGAGCGGCGGGTCGAGGGGGATGTCGTACCACAGGCCGACGTTCTGCCGGGGCGCCGACAGTTCGCTTTCCAGGCCATAGCTGTGCCCCTGCGGGTTGGCCCAGTGGCGCGTCCAGTTGAAGCGCCCGCGTGGGCCGACGTCGGTGGAGAAACCGAGGCCGACGCCAAAGGTGCGCGGCTTGCGGGTGGTGAGCAGCACATTCACCGGGATCGTCTCGGCGCTGGCCTGCGCCGGTACCGCGTCGACCCGCACGCCATCGAAGTAGCCGCTGCTCTGTAGAGACTGATAGAGATCGGCGATCAGTTCCGAGTCATAGGGCGTGCCGGGCTGGAACGGCACCATGCGTTGCAGCAGTTCCTCGTCGAACGGCGCGTCGCCGGAGAACACCACTTCGCCGAGCCGATAGCGCGGACCGCTGTCGTAGACCAGTTCGATATCGGCGACGCCGGCCGGCGGGTCGATTTCCAGACGCTGGCGGGTGAACTGGCCACGGAAGAAACCGTAGCGCGACGCCTGGTTCTGGATCAGCCGCTTGGTGTCCTCGTAGCTGCCATGGTTGAGTTGCGTGCCGGGCTTCAACTGCGCGCTGCTGGGCACGCGAAAGCCCTTGAGCTGGGTGGCCGGGCCCTCGATGCGCACGCTGACGTTGCGCAGACGCACCGGTTCGCCGGGCTCGATGTGCAGGGTCAGGCGCGGCTTGCCGTCCCTGTCCGCCGTCACGTCGCTGCTGATCCGCGCCTGGTAGTAGCCCAACGCCTCGGCGGCCTGCTGCGCCTGTTGCATGGTGGAACGCCGCAGGCGCTGCAACGCTGCCTCGTCGGATGCGTCGAGACGTCCGACATAGCCTTCCACATTGGCCTTCAGCGCGCTGTTCGCCGGCTCGATGCGCACGTCCAGTTGGCCCTGTGCCAGCGCGTTTGCGGCAACGACCAGCGATATCAGGGCCGAGCCGAACTTTCCTTGGAAACTCATGGCGGCAAATGCTAGCACGGCAGAGGCCGCTGCCTAGAGCGGATCGACATTCATCGGCACCGGTGGGAACGGGCTCTGCTCGCGAGGCTTTCGAGGCGCCGCTATTCGTGAGCAGGGCTTGCTCCCACAAGAGATGAAGCCTGTCGAGCGCCTAGGCGCTGGCCAGGGTGAGCGGCCTCGGGTTGGGGTGGAAGAACACGTGCTCGCGGATCGGCCCGAGCGCCACTTCGCCGATCTCCTCGTAGCCCTGGCGGGCATAGAAGTCGAGGTAGCGCGGATTGCCGGTATCCAGCACCACGCCTTGCGAGCCGGTGTCCTCGGCGCACCAGTCGTGCAGCGCGGCCAGCAGTTGCTCGCCGAGGTGGTGCCCCTGGAACTCCGGGTGCACGCCGAGCAGCGGCAGGACGTGGTACGGCCCCGGTGGCAGGCAGGCGAGCACCGCGTCGTGGTATTCCAGGTAGCGCTTGGTGCAGCGGAAGCCGGTGGTGAGCAGCATGCGCAGGCGCCAGGACCAGCTTTCGGTGATGTCCAGGCGGCGCTGCGGAGGCGCGATCAGGGCGATGCCCACCAGGCGGTCCTCGATCAGCAGGCCGATGGCCGGCAAGTCCTCGCCGAAATGCTGCTGCACCAGTTCGCGGATGGTGGCCCGCACGCGCTGGTCGTAGCCGGGCCGTTCGGATTCGAACAGGTAGGCGAAGGTCGGTTCGTGGCGATAGGCGTGATACAGCAGCGAGCGCGCCTCGCGGGCGTAGCCGCCATCGAGCATGCGGACTTCAGCGGGAGCGCTGGGACGTTGGGCGTTCGGCATTCACGATGACCTCTTCGTTATTGTTATCCGGGACCTCCGAGCCTCGGAACCTGCCCCTCGATGCCGGGCGGATCATGGACAGGTCCTTCGCCACGTTAGCACCGCCCCAGGGCCATCGCCAGACGGCTGGCCGCGACGCCGGCCGATGGGCTAGCATCGGCCTTTTACCAGGATGGCCCGCCATGAAGATCGTTTCTTTCAATATCAATGGCCTGCGCGCCCGCCCCCATCAACTGGCGGCGCTGATCGACAAGCACCAGCCGGATGTGATCGGCCTGCAGGAAACCAAGGTCAGCGACGACCAGTTCCCCGAGGCGGAGATCCGCCAGCTCGGCTACCACGTGCACTACCACGGCCAGAAGGGCCATTACGGCGTCGCCCTGCTCTCCCGCCAGGAGCCGCTGGAGCTGCACAAGGGCTTCCCCGGCGACGACGAGGAAGCGCAAAGGCGCTTCATCTGGGGCAGCTTCGCCGACGCCCTGGGCAACCCGATCACCGTGATGAACGGCTACTTCCCCCAGGGCGAGAGCCGCGACCATCCGGTCAAGTTCCCCGCCAAGCAGCGCTTCTACGCCGACCTGCAGCACCTGCTGGAAACCCGCTTCAAGCCCGAGCAGCCGCTGGTGGTGATGGGCGACCTGAACATCTCCCCGGAAGACTGCGACATCGGCATCGGCGAGGAAAACCGCAAGCGCTGGCTGAAGACCGGCAAGTGCAGCTTCCTGCCCGAGGAACGCGAATGGCTGGCGACCCTGAAGAACTGGGGCCTGGTGGACAGCTTCCGCCACCTCAACCCGGCGGTCAGCGACCGCTTCAGTTGGTTCGACTACCGCAGCCGTGGCTTCGAGGACGATCCCAAGCGCGGCCTGCGCATCGACATCATCCTCGCCTCCAACCCGCTGCTGGCACGTTTCAAGGATGCCGGCGTGGACTACGAACTGCGCGGCATGGAAAAGCCCTCCGACCATGCGCCGATCTGGCTCGAACTGAGCTGATCGCCCAAGTAGGGTGGGCTTCAGCCCACCGATGTGCACCACCCCGTCGTCCCCGCGAACTCGGGGAGCCAGTGAAAACCGATCATTGGATTCCCGCGTTCGCGGGTATGACGCGGTCATATAAGCCCAAGTCGATCGCCCCGACGCCTTTCGCGAGCAGGGCTCGCTTCTGCAAGGCGCGTCCTAGAGCCTCTGCTGTCATCTCCCTGTCACCTTCCCGTCTTAATCTCCGCGGCGTTTTCCGGACCTCACCTCACACTAAGGAAGCCGCGAATGCCGCGCGCACTGCCCGACAACGATGTCGAAACCTGGAGCCACACGCTCTGCCTGCTGATCCTCGGCTTCATCTGCTATGCCCTGCCCTGGACGGTCATCGCCGCGCCGGTCGAGCCGGTCCTGCGCATCCAGGGTTCCAACACCATCGGCGCCAAGCTGGGACCGGCGCTGGTCAAGGGGATGTTCGAGGAACAGGGGCTGCGCGACATCGGCATCCAGGCCGGCGAGGCAGACAACGAGCAACTGGTGTCTGGCCGCAACGCGGAAGGTCGCGAGGTGCGCGTGCGGATCGCCGCCCATGGCTCGGGCACCGGTTTCAGCGCGCTCAAGGACGGCAGCACGGAGCTGGCCGCCTCGTCGCGGCCGATCAAGGATGGCGAGGTGCAGGCGCTGTCCTCCCTCGGCGACTTCAAGAGTCACGCGGCCGAGCAGATCATCGCCCTCGACGGCCTGGCGATCATCCTCAACCCCGACAATCCGCTGGACAGCCTGACCACCACGCAACTGGCGGGCATCTTCGCCGGCGAGATACGGAACTGGGAGGAAATCGGCGGCCGTGGCGGCGCCATCCGCCTGTACGCCCGCGATGACAACTCCGGCACCTACGACACCTTCAAGGAGCTGGTGCTGGCCGCCCATGGCAAGACGCTGGCCGGCAGCGCCAAACGCTACGAATCCAGCGAGCAGTTGTCCGACGCGGTCAGCCAGGATGCCCATGGCATCGGTTTCATCGGCCTGCCCTACGTGCGCCGGGCCAAGGCTGTCTCGATCGCCGACGGTGATTCGCAGGCCATGCCACCGAGCACCACGCTGATCGCCACCGAGGACTACCCGCTGTCGCGGCGGCTGTTCCTCTACCTGCCGCCGACCAGCCAGAACGCCTGGGCCAGGGAGCTGGTGCGGTTCGCCCAGAGCCCGCGCGGCCAGGCCATCGTCGAGCAGAACGGCTTCATCGCGCAGACGGTGCAGGCGGTGAAGGTCACCCCGAACGCGGCGATGCCCGAGGACTATCGCGAACTGGCCAGCCAGGCGCTGCGGCTGTCGGTGAACTTCCGCTTCCAGGAAGGCAGCGCGACCCTCGACAACAAGGCCCAGCGTGACCTGGAGCGAGTACTCGGCTACCTGCGGGGGAACGGCAAGATGACCGGTTCCGTGGTATTGGTCGGCTTCGGCGACCCCAAGCTCGATCCGCACCGCGCGGCGCTGCTCTCCAAGCTGCGCGCCATGACCGTGCGCCGCGAACTGGCCCGCCAGGGCGTCGGCTTCCGCGAGATCGCCGGCCTCGGCGACCAGTTGCCGGTGGCCGGCAACGACGGCGAGGATGGCCGGATGAAGAATCGCCGGGTG
This sequence comes from Zestomonas carbonaria, assembly GCF_904061905.1. Classification (GTDB taxonomy): domain Bacteria; phylum Pseudomonadota; class Gammaproteobacteria; order Pseudomonadales; family Pseudomonadaceae; genus Aquipseudomonas; species Aquipseudomonas carbonaria. Next base: position 161 of record NZ_CAJFCI010000095.1, on the reverse strand, counting down.
GAGGTTTGGGTCTACTAGGGTGGTAGTCGGGCTGGGGGTTTTCATGGAGCCCGCCCCTCACCCCCGGCCCCTCTCCCGATGGGAGAGGGGATCATCCGTGCCTACCCCGAACTCCGTGCTTTCCCGCCGCACGATTCCTGCCCCCTCTCCCTCTGGGAGAG
>NZ_CAJFCI010000094.1 GCF_904061905.1 Zestomonas carbonaria | reverse complement strand
CTTCGGGCAACCCGGCAGCACCAATACGCTGAGGATCGAGACGTTGCCGTGAAGGCCATGGCGCAGGTGGAGAGTGGAGCCGAGGTTCCACCCCGAGCGAGTATAACCCTCGGCCCTCTCCCCCGGCCCCTCTCCCATGAATGGGAGCGGGGAGCCACCTCGTAGCCCGGATGCAATCCGGAGTACCACGTAGGGTGCGCCGTGCGCACCGATCCGGAAGCACCTCCGAGTGTGCCGGCGAACGCCATACGCAGCCCCAGGCGAGCGGTGCGCGCGGCGCACCCTACAAACTACTTCCACCCTTCCAGGCGCATGGTGGCCCGCACCAGGCGCTGTTCTTCCTGTTCGATCTCCCGCAGGTTGTCGCGCACGCTGTTGATGTGTTCGCGGGCGGCGCGTTGGGCCTGTTCCGGCAGGCGTTCGATCACCGCGTGGTAGAGCCGGGTGTGCTGGCGGTCGATCTGCCGTTTCTGGGCCGGGCGGTGGTAGAGGTTGTTCACCGAAGCGAACACCGTGCTCAGCATCAGTTCGCTGAGCGATTGCAGGGTATGCACCAGCACCGGGTTGTGCGAGGCCTCGCTGATCGCCCGGTGGAAAGCGTGGTCGCGGCGCGCGTGCTCGCGGGGATCGAGCGGCTGCGGTTCGTCGTAGGCGGCGAGCATGTCTTCGTAGCGGCGCTTGATCATGATCAGGTCGGCCTCGGTGGCGCGCAGCGCGGCCAGGCGCGCGGACTCCCCTTCGAGCAGGGCCCTCACCTCAAGCAGGTCGTAGAGCGTGCGCGGCTGCGAGCTGAACAGGTGCATCAGCGGCGTGGCGTCGTTGGCCCGGTTCAGGTCGGCGACGAACGATCCCCGCCCCTGTTCGGTATCGACGATGCCGCGCCCACGCAGCACCCGCAGCCCCTCGCGCAACGCCGAGCGCGAGCAACCGAGCTTCTCCACCAGTCGCCGTTCGGAAGGCAACGCCTGGCCGACCTTGAGCACCCCATCGACGATCAATCGCTCGATGCGTTCCGCCACCTGGTCGGCAACCCGGGGCCTGCTCTGCTGACCGCTGTCCATCGAACCCCTCCAAACTGGTAGGACCAGTAATCATCCAAGTGAAAACTACAGCACACCCTACTCGCCAGAATGCTGCATTTCCAGGCTTTCAAGGGATTCAGGGCAGTAAAAACTGGTAGGACCAGTACTGCGACAGATGGACGCAGGAAAGCCGCGTGATCCAACCTCCTTCTGCCTGAGGCTCAGCGAGCCCGGCCCGGATCCACGCCTCCCTGCCTGCAGTCACGACCCGAGGCCGGCTCCGAGAACAATAAAACCAGACCGTGTGAGCCAGCATGAACATTCTCTACGACGAACGCGTCGATGGCGTACTGCCCAAAGTGGACAAGGCCGCCCTGCTTGCCGAGCTGCGCGAAGCCCTGCCCGACCTGGAAGTCCTGCACAGCCAGGAAGACCTGAAACCCTACGAATGCGACGGCCTCTCGGCCTACCGCACCGTGCCGATGCTGGTGGTGCTGCCCGAGCGCGTCGAGCAGGTGCAGGCGCTGCTCAAGCTCTGCCATGCCCGCAACGTGCCGGTGGTCGCCCGTGGCGCCGGCACCGGCCTGTCCGGCGGCGCGCTGCCGCTGGAACAGGGCATCCTGCTGGTGATGGCGCGCTTCAACCGGATCATCGAGGTGAACCCCGAAGGCCGCTTCGCCCGCGTCCAGCCCGGCGTACGCAACCTGGCCATCTCCCAGGCGGCGGCGCCCTTCGAACTCTACTACGCGCCGGACCCCTCCTCGCAGATCGCCTGCTCCATCGGCGGCAACGTCGCGGAGAACGCCGGCGGCGTGCACTGCCTGAAATACGGCCTGACCGTGCACAACCTGCTCAAGGTCGACATCCTGACCATCGAAGGCGAGCCAATGACCCTCGGCAGCGATGCCCTGGACGCACCGGGCTTCGACCTGCTGGCCCTGTTCACCGGCTCGGAAGGCATGCTCGGCATCGTCACCGAGGTCACCGTCAAGCTGCTGCCCAAGCCGCAGGTGGCGCGGGTGCTGCTGGCCAGCTTCGATTCGGTGGAAAAGGCCGGCCGAGCGGTGGGCGACATCATCGCCGCCGGCATCATCCCCGGCGGCCTGGAGATGATGGACAACCTGTCGATCCGCGCGGCGGAAGACTTCATCCACGCCGGCTACCCGGTGGACGCGGCGGCCATCCTGCTCTGCGAGCTGGACGGCGTCGAGGCCGACGTGCAGGACGACTGCGAGCGGGTCGAGGCGGTGCTCAAGGCGGCCGGCGCCACCGATGTCCGGCTGGCCTGCGACGAAGCCGAGCGCGCCCGTTTCTGGGCCGGCCGCAAGAACGCCTTCCCGGCGGTCGGGCGCATCTCGCCGGACTACTACTGCATGGACGGCACCATCCCGCGCCGCGAGCTGCCACGGGTGCTCAACGGCATCGCCGAGCTGTCCGAGGAATACGGCCTGCGCGTGGCCAACGTGTTCCACGCCGGCGACGGCAACATGCACCCGCTGATCCTCTTCGATGCCAACGTCCCCGGCGAGCTGGAGCGTGCCGAGGCCATCGGCGGCAAGATCCTCGAACTCTGCGTCGAAGTCGGCGGCAGCATCACCGGCGAGCACGGCGTGGGGCGCGAGAAGATCAACCAGATGTGTGCCCAGTTCAACAGCGACGAGCTGACCCTGTTCCACGCGGTGAAGGCGGCCTTCGACCCACAGGGCCTGCTCAACCCCGGCAAGAACATCCCGACCCTGCACCGCTGTGCCGAGTTCGGCGCCATGCACGTGCACCACGGCCAGTTGCCCTTCCCTGAACTGGAGCGTTTCTGATGCGACACGATCACGACGCCAGCGCGGCGCTGCTGGAACAGGTCAACTACGCCCTCAACGAGCGCGTCGCGCTGCGCATCCAGGGCGGCAACAGCAAATCCTTCCTCGGCCGCCCGGTGAGCGGCGAGGTGCTCGACACCCGCGCCCATCGCGGCATCGTCAGCTACGACCCGACCGAACTGGTGCTGACCGCCCGCGCCGGCACGTCGCTCAGCGAGATCGAGGCGGCGCTGGACGCCGCCGGGCAGATGCTGCCCTGCGAGCCGCCGCACCTGGGCATCGGTGCCACCCTTGGCGGCGTGGTCGCCGCCGGTCTGTCCGGCCCGCGCCGGCCCTGGGCCGGTTCGGTGCGCGACTACGTGCTCGGCACCCGGGTGATCACCGGCCACGGCAAGCTGCTGCGTTTCGGCGGCGAGGTGATGAAGAACGTCGCCGGCTACGACCTGTCGCGCCTGCTGGCCGGCAGTTTCGGCTGCCTCGGCGTGCTCACCGAGGTATCCCTCAAGGTGCTGCCCAAGCCGCGGCAGTGCGTCAGCCTGCGCCTGGAGATGGACGTCCACCAGGCCCTCGGCGAACTCGCCGAATGGGGTCAGCAGCCGATCCCGATCAGCGCCGCCTGCCATGACGGCCAGGCGCTGCATCTGCGCCTGGAAGGCGGCGAAGGCTCGGTGCAGTCGGCCCGCCAGCGCCTTGGCGGCGAGGAGATCGACAGCAGCTACTGGCAGGACCTGCGCGAGCAGCGCCTGGCCTTCTTCGCCAATCCCGCGCCGCTGTGGCGCCTGTCGCTGCCGAACAACACCGCGCCGCTGGCCTTGCCCGGCGAGCAGTTGATCGATTGGGGTGGCGCCCAGCGCTGGCTCAAGTCCGACGCCGATGCCGCGCTGATCCGCCACACGGTCGCCGAGGTCGGCGGCCACGCGACCCGCTACGGCGCCGGCGACGACCCGTTCCCGCCGCTGGCCGCGCCGCTGCTGCGCTACCACCGGAACCTCAAGCACCAGCTCGACCCCCAGGGGATCTTCAACCCCGGCCGCATGTACGCGGAAGTCTGAGAACAGTCATGCAAACCAATCTGAGCGAACAAGCCAAGCGCCTGCCCCGCGCCGAAGAGGCCGAGAGCATCCTGCGCTCCTGCGTGCACTGCGGTTTCTGCACCGCCACCTGCCCCACCTATCAACTGCTGGGCGACGAACTGGATGGCCCGCGCGGGCGCATCTACCTGATCAAGCAAGTGCTGGAAGGCCAGGAAGTCACCGCCAAGACCCAGTTGCACCTGGACCGCTGCCTGACCTGCCGCAACTGCGAAACCACCTGCCCCTCCGGCGTGCAGTACCACAACCTGCTGGATATCGGCCGCGCCGTGGTCGAGGAATACGTGCCGCGACCGCTCGGCGAGCGGGTGCTGCGCGAAAGCCTGCGCACCGTGGTGCCGCGCCCGGCGCTGTTCAAGGCGCTGACCCAGGTCGGCCAGGCGTTTCGCCCGCTGCTGCCGGCAACCCTGAAGAGCAAGCTGCCGCGCCAGCCACACCCGGCCAAGCCGCGTCCGCAAACGCAGCACGCGCGCCGCGTGCTGATGCTCGAAGGCTGCGTGCAGCCCGCCCTGTCGCCCAACACCAACGCCGCCGCCGCGCGGGTGCTGGATCGCCTGGGCATCAGCGTCGAGCCCGCCCGCGAGGCCGGCTGCTGCGGCGCCGTGGACTACCACCTCAACGCCCAGGACAAGGGGCTGGAGCGTGCCCGGCGCAACATCGACGCCTGGTGGCCGGCCATCGAGGCCGGCGCCGAAGCCATCGTGCAGACCGCCAGCGGCTGCGGCGCCTTCGTCCGCGACTACGGCCACCTGCTGGAGAACGACCCGGCCTACGCCGCCAAGGCGAAACGGGTCAGCGAACTGGCCAAGGACCTGGTGGAAGTACTGCGCGCCGAGCCGCTGGAAGAGCTCGGTATCAATGGCGACAGGCGCCTGGCCTTCCACTGCCCCTGCACCCTGCAGCACGCCCAGAAGCTCGGCGGCGCGGTGGAGGGCGTACTGACCCGACTCGGCTTCAGCCTCACCAGCGTGCCGGACAGCCACCTGTGCTGCGGCTCGGCCGGCACCTATTCGCTGACCCAGCCGGAGCTGTCGCGGCAACTGCGCGACAACAAGCTGAACGCGCTGGAAAGCGGCAAGCCCGAGGTGATCGTCACCGCCAACATCGGCTGCCAGACCCACCTCGACGGCGCCGGCCGCACCCCGGTGCGCCATTGGATCGAGCTGGTGGAAGAGGCGATTGGATGAGCCCGACATCTGTAGCCCGGATGCAATCCGGGACGGCGGGACTCCCGGATTGCATCCGGGCTACGAAGTGAATCAATCGGAGAAAGACATGCACCACAAAGCAGTACTGACCCAGACCGAAGTCGCCCGCATCCTCGCCGCCGCGCGCGCCGAGGCCCAGCGCAACCAGTGGGCGGTGGCCATCGCCGTGGTCGACGACGGCGGCCATCCGCTGGCCCTGGAGCGCCTCGACGGCTGCGCTCCGGTCGGCGCCTACATCGCCACCGAGAAGGCCCGCAGCGCTGCCATCGGCCGGCGCGAGACCAAGGGCTACGAGGAGATGGTCAACGGCGGCCGCACCGCGTTCGTCAGCGCCCCGCTGCTGACCTCGCTGGAAGGCGGCGTGCCGGTGCTGGTCGATGGCCAGGTGGTCGGCGCGGTGGGTGTGTCCGGGGTCAAGGCCGAACAGGACGCCCAGGTGGCCAAGGCCGGGATTGCGGCCCTGTAACAGCCGCCGACGAATGACCTTGCGATAAGAAATACCGCCGCCCCTCACCCCCGGCCCCTCTCCCGGGGGTGAGGGGCGCATATGGAACAGGAGAAAAGAGAATGACCGAGCGCGTGCACTGCCAGCGCCTGCAAGTGGCCAGCAACTTCAAACGCTTCATCGACGACGAGGTGCTGCCGGGAACCGGTGTCGCCGTCGAGACCTTCTGGAGCGGCTTCGATGCCCTGGTGCACGACCTGGCGCCGCAGAACCGCGCCCTGCTGGCCGAGCGCGATCGCCTGCAGAGCGAGCTGGATGCCTGGCACCGCGCCCATCCCGGCCCTGTCGAGGACATGACCGCCTACCGGACCTTCCTCGAATCCATCGGCTACCTGCTGCCGCAGCCCGATCAGGTGCGGGTCGGCACTGCCAACGTCGACAGCGAGATCGCCGTGCAGGCCGGCCCGCAACTGGTGGTGCCGGTGATGAACGCGCGCTACGCGCTGAACGCCGCCAACGCCCGCTGGGGCTCTCTGTACGACGCCCTGTACGGCACCGACGCGATCCCCGAGGACGGCGGCGCCGAAAAAGGCCCCGGCTACAACGAAGTACGCGGCGCGCGGGTGATCGCCTTCGCCCGCGCCTTCCTCGACCAGGCCGCGCCGCTGGCCAGCGGCAGCCACGCCGACGCCAGCGCCTACGCCATCGTCGACGGCGACCTGCGCGTGAGCCTGCGCGACGGCAGCCAGACCAGCCTCGCCCAGCCGGAGAAATTCGTCGGCTACCAGGGCACCGCCAAAGCGCCCGGCGCCGTGCTGCTGAAGAACAACGGCCTGCACTTCGAGATCCAGATCGACCGCGAAAGCCCCATCGGCCGCACCGACGCCGCCGGCGTCAAGGACGTGCTGCTGGAAGCCGCGCTGACCACCATCATGGACTGCGAGGACTCGGTGGCCGCCGTCGACGCCGACGACAAGGTAGTGGTCTACCGCAACTGGCTGGGCCTGATGAAGGGCGATCTCGCCGAAACCCTGGAAAAAGGCGGCAAGACCATCGTCCGCCGGCTGAACCCGGATCGCGTCTACACCGGCGCCGACGGTGCCGAGCTGGTCCTGCACGGCCGCAGCCTGCTGTTCGTGCGCAACGTCGGCCACCTGATGACCAACCCGGCGATCCTCGACGGCGAAGGCAACGAGATTCCCGAGGGCATCCTCGACGCGGTGGTCACCAGCACCATCGCCCTGCACGACCTCCAGCGTCGCGGCAACTCGCGCAGCGGCTCGGTGTACATCGTCAAGCCGAAGATGCACGGCCCCACCGAAGTGGCCTTCGCCGACCAGTTGTTCGGCCGCGTCGAGGACCTGCTCGGCCTGCCGCGCCACACCCTGAAGATGGGCATCATGGACGAGGAGCGGCGCACCAGCGTCAACCTCAAGGCCTGCATCGCGGCGGCCAAGGACCGCGTGGCCTTCATCAACACCGGCTTCCTCGACCGCACCGGCGACGAGATGCACACCGCCATGGAAGCCGGCGCCATGCTGCGCAAGGGCGACATGAAGTCCACCCCGTGGATCACCGCCTATGAGCGCAACAACGTGCTGGTCGGCCTGGCTTGCGGCCTGCGCGGCCGGGCGCAGATCGGCAAGGGCATGTGGGCCATGCCCGACCTGATGGCGGCCATGCTCGAACAGAAGATCGGCCATCCCAAGGCTGGCGCCAACACCGCCTGGGTCCCCTCGCCCACCGCCGCCACCCTGCACGCCCTGCACTACCACAAGGTCGACGTGCAGGCCGTGCAGCGCGAACTGGAACTCATCGACCTCGCCAGCCAGCGCGACGGCCTGCTGCGCGACCTGCTCAGCGTGCCGGTGGCCGCCGCGCGCGACTGGAGCGCCGCCGATATCCAGGAGGAGCTGGACAACAACTGCCAGGGCATCCTCGGATACGTGGTGCGCTGGGTCGAACAGGGCGTCGGCTGCTCCAAGGTGCCGGACATCCACGACGTCGGCCTGATGGAGGACCGCGCCACCCTGCGCATCTCCAGCCAGCACATCGCCAACTGGCTGCACCACGGCGTGGTGAACGAAGAACAGGTCCGCGAGACCTTGCGGCGCATGGCCAGGGTGGTGGACGGACAGAACGCCGGCGACCCGGCCTACCGGCCGATGGCTCCGGACTTCGACGGCTCCCACGCGTTCCGCGCGGCCTGCGACCTGGTGTTCAAGGGCCGCGAGCAGCCCAGCGGCTACACCGAACCGCTACTGCATGCCTGGCGCCTGCGCTTCAAGCGGGAAGCATGACGAACAGCCCCGGTACGCAATGCGTGCCGGGGCTTTTCCGATGTCGGGTAAATCCCGTCCACGACAACAAGAAGAGGAACCGCCCAATGAACCGCGCCCCGCCATCCCGTCATACGACCGATCCACCAGCGGCCCGGCTCGCCGCTGAAGCTCCACCCATGCATCCACAACAATAAGGGACAACCCCCATGGAAACCTGGCAGCAGATATACACCCCGCTCGGCAGCCTCGGTCTGTCGGCACTCGCGGCACTCGTGCCAATCATCTTCTTCTTCCTTGCCCTTGCCGTGTTCCGTCTCAAAGGCCACGTCGCCGGCACCATCACCCTGGCGCTGTCGCTGCTGGTGGCGATCTTCGTCTACCAGATGCCCGCCGACATGGCCTTCGCCGCCGCCGGCTACGGCTTCGCCTACGGACTCTGGCCGATCGCCTGGATCATCGTCGCCGCCGTGTTCCTCTACAAGCTGACGGTGAAGAGCGGCCAGTTCGAGATCATCCGCAGCTCGGTGCTGTCGATCACCGGCGACCAGCGCCTGCAAGTGGTGCTGATCGGCTTCTCGTTCGGCGCCTTCCTGGAAGGCGCGGCCGGCTTCGGCGCACCGGTGGCGATCACCGCCGCCCTGCTCGTCGGCCTCGGCTTCAACCCGCTGTACGCCGCCGGCCTGTGCCTGATCGCCAATACCGCCCCGGTGGCCTTCGGCGCCCTGGGCATCCCGATCATCGTCGCCGGCCAGGTCTCGGGCATCGATCCCTTCGACATCGGCGCCATGGCCGGCCGCCAGTTACCGATCCTCTCGGTCATCGTGCCGTTCTGGCTGGTGGCGATGATGGACGGCTGGCGCGGCATCCGGGAAACCTGGCCGGCCCTGCTGGTCGCCGGCGTCAGCTTCGCCATCAGCCAGTACCTGACCTCCAACTTCATCGGCCCGGAACTGCCGGACATCACCTCGGCGCTGCTCAGCATGGTGTGCCTGACCCTGTTCCTGAAGGTCTGGCAGCCGAAGGCCGCCCGCGAGCAGGAAATCGCCGGCATCAACGCCGACGGCAGCGCCGTGCTCGGTGGCTTCGGCGGCGCGCGCAGCGAGTCGCCCTACAGCTTCGGCCAGATCCTCAAGGCCTGGTCGCCGTTCCTGATTCTCACCGTGCTGGTAACGATCTGGACCATGAAGCCGTTCAAGGCCATGTTCGCCCCCGGTGGCGCGCTGGAAAGCTGGGTGTTCATGTTCGCCATCCCGCACCTCGACCAACTGGTGATGAAGGCCGCGCCGATCGTCTCCAGCGCGACCGCGATGCCGGCCGTGTACAAGTTCGACCTGGTGTCGGCGAGCGGTACCGCGATCTTCCTGTCGGGCCTGCTGTCGATGCTGGTCCTGCGCATCGACCTCAAGAGCGGCCTGGTGACCTTCAAGGAAACCCTGGTCGAACTGCGCTGGCCGGTCCTGTCCATCGGCATGGTGCTGGCCTTCGCCTTCGTCACCAACTTCTCCGGCATGTCCACCACCCTGGCCCTGGTACTGGCCGGCACCGGCGCGGCGTTCCCGTTCTTCTCGCCGTTCCTCGGCTGGCTGGGCGTGTTCCTGACCGGTTCGGACACCTCGTCCAACGCCCTGTTCGGCTCGCTGCAGGCCACCACCGCGCACCAGATCGGCGTCTCCGACACCCTGATGGTCGCGGCCAACACCACTGGCGGCGTGACCGGCAAGATGATCTCGCCGCAATCCATCGCCGTGGCCTGCGCCGCCACCGGCATGGTCGGTCGCGAGTCGGACCTGTTCCGCTTCACCCTGAAGCACAGCCTGATCTTCGCGGCCTTCATCGGCCTGATCACCCTGGCCCAGGCCTACGTGTTCACCGGCATGATCGTGAAGTGAAAACCACGGAGCCGGTGCCGGATCGTCTCCGGCGCCGGTTCCGGGGAATCAGGCGGCAGGTTTGCCCAACTGCCGCTCGATCGCCTCGTCGAGCCAGTGCATGGCATCGCGCAGGGCCGAGCCCGCCTGCCTGATATCCGCCTCCTCCCGCCCTTGCTTGCACACCATCTCCAGGCGCTCGCAAGCTTCCAGCAGCGGCCTGATCCTGGCCATCCGGGCGCCGCCCTTCACGCGATGGGCAAGCTCGGCCAGTCCTTGGCAATCCACGCCCTGCATGAGCGTCGATAGCCGTTCCAGGTCTTCCCGGTTGCTCTGGGCAAGATCGCCCAGCAATCTGCGGATCAGGTCGGCATTGCCCCGCGAGAGCCGCTCCAGGTTGCTCAGGTCCAGCTCGTCGCCCAGCGCATCCTCCTCCTCGGCTTCCTCCGCCAGCATGCATACCCGGGGCTCCACGTTCGCCAGCCGCTGCTTCAAGGCATCGAGCGTGAGGGGCTTGAACAGGCAATCGTCCATGCCCGCCTCCAAGCAACGCTGGCGCTCCTCCGGTTGAGCCGTCGCGGTATATCCGATCACCAGGCAGCGGCTCCGGTCCTCGACCTGCTCCCGCTCGCGGATCGCGCGCGCGAGTTCGAATCCATTCATGACCGGCATGTTGCAGTCGATGACCGCCACGTCGAAGTGGCCGCTCTCCCAGACAGTCAGACCTTGCACGCCATCCACCGCCTCGGTGACGCGGTGCCCGAGGAAACCCAGTTGCTCGGCCAGCAGCAAGCGGTTCGCCGGGTAGTCGTCGACGATGAGGATGTTCAGGCTGGGCGCATCGTCGACCGGAGCGTTCTCCGCCGCCAGCGCTGGCGCCGGGAGTTTCTCCAGAAGCTGCAGGTCCAGCAGGACCTCGACTTGCGTCCCCTCGTTCAGCTCGCTGCGCAGGCACAGTTCGCCGCCCATCATTTCGCAGAGGGTCCGGCTGATGATCAGGCCCAGTCCCGAGCTGTTGCGTGAAGGCTGCCTGTTGTTGCTGGCCTGGCTGAACGGCGCGAACAGGCGCTGCTGGTCCTCCTGGGAAATCCCCTGCCCGGTGTCCACCACGCTGATCCGCAGGCTCAGGCGCTGGTCTTCCTGCAGAGACCCGTCCACGATCATCCGTACCCCGCCTCTCGACGTGTACTTGATCGCATTGCTCACCAGGTTCGACAGTATCTGCTTGAACCGCAGCGGATCGATCAGGACGTCCCGGTCGATGTCGCAGTGCCACTCCAGCGTCAGCCCGAGGGTCTTCTGCCGCGCCATGCCCTCGAACACCCGGACCACCGACTCGACGAGCCTGCGCAGGTTGGCCCGCTCGGGCGTGATCGACAGGCGTCCGGTCTCGATCCTGGCGATGTCGAGAATCTCGCCGATCAGATCCAGCAAGCCGCGCGCGGACTCCGCCGCCACGTCCAGGGCGAGACGATCCAGGATTCCCTGCTCCGCCTTCTTCGAGGCCAGTTCGAGCATGCCGAGCACGGCATTCATCGGCGTGCGGATTTCATGGCTCATGGCCGCCAGGAAGGTGGTCTTGGCCCGGTTGGCGTCCTCGGCTTCCATCTTGGCATTCTGCAGGGCGTCCAGCAGGACCTGGCGCTCGGTGATGTCAAGCCAGCCGCCGATGATCCCGGCAACCTGGCCGCTTCTGTCCCGGTAGGGCAGCATCCAGTGGTAGATGGTGCGCATCTCCCCGTTGGCCAGCCTGACATGCCGGTCCTGGAGCAGCTCCTTGCCGTCCGCGATCACCCGTGCGTAATCCTCCTGCCACGCCTGCGCCTCGCCCGGGTCGACCAGCATGTTCTCGGTCACGGGCTTGCCGATCACCTCCTCCTTCTCCACGCCGAACACTTTCAGGTAGCTGGGGTTGGAGATGAGCAGGTTGCCCTGGCGATCGCGCACGTAGATGGGATTCGGCGTGCCGTCGATCAACACGCGCATGAACTCCAGTTGGTCGGTCAATGCGCTTTCGGCCTGCTCCCGCCGCTTTATCGACCGCCACAGGTAGAAGATGAAAACCAGCGCCAGGATCAGCAGCACGCCGGCGATGGCGATCCCCTGTATGGCCGTCGCCCCGTACCGCCCCCAGGGGCTGGTTTCGAAGACGACCGGGCCTCGCCAGCGATTGGTCAGGTCGATCACCTCTTCAGGGGAAAAGCTCAACAGGGCCTTGTTGATGATCGACAGCAGATCGGTGGTGTTTCCGTTCACCCCGAAAACCACCTGGGCCGACCGGCCGACCACCGAGGCGATGTTCAACTGTCCACTGTATTCCCGGGAAATCATGTAGCGCGCCACCAGGAGCGTCGTGACCGCCGCATCCACCTCCCCCCTGGCCAGGCTCGCCAGGGCATCGGATGCGCTGCCCACCTCGACGATCGTCACACCGGGGTGGTTCTGCCTGATGTGGGAAGCCACGTAATTGTCGGACGCGATGGACAGGCGTTTCCCGCTCATGTCATCCAGCGTTTCGGGGGCTCCCACGCCCACCCGGGTGGTCATGACGAAAGGCGTTCCCACATAGGGACGGGTGTAGACGATGCCTTCCTGCGGGCTCTGGTCGGACAGGAAGGCCGCCGCGATGTCGGCCTCGCCCCGTTTTACCTTCTCGAGCAGTTCACGGGACGACCCGGCCTTGACGATCTCGAATTGCAGCCCCGTGCGCTTGCTGATCTTGTCCAGCACGTCCGCGCTGATCCCTTGCAGGACATTGTTCTCGTCGAAGAAGGTAAAAGGCACGATATCGGGATTGACCACGACCTTCACCCGGGGGTTCTGCTTGATCCAGCGCTGCTCCGTCCAGGTCAATTGCGGGCGATCCCGGTCGAGGATGCCGATGCTGGTTCCTCCCCAACGCTGCCGGATGACCTCCCGCTCCGAATCGGGAATCGCGCCAAGCGCCTGGTTCACGACACGGACCAGCTCCTTTTCCTGGCGCAGCATCGCGAAGGAAAAGCCGCTGCTTTCCAGTTGTGCGAAGTTCATCAGCCTCAGGTTGTCGAAAAGCGTCTTGTTGATCAGGTGGTCGGAACTGATCATGTCCCCGAGATAGACGTCGACCTGCCCGAAAGCCAGCGCGCCGACGGCCATCACCGTGGAGGGATAGAGCTTGAGTTCGGCCTTGGGATAGACCGAGCGCACCACTGTCTCGGGCAGATAGTAATGAGCCATCGCGATCCGCTTGCCGGCCAGGTCTTCGGGGATCGAATGCGCCTCTCCCGCCCGCACGATCAGCATCGGCTGGTCATCGACATAGGACGACGACAGGACTATGCCCCGCTCCTGCGCATCCATGTCATTCGCGCTTCCGAGCAGGTCCACCTCGCCACGCTTCAGCGCCTCGACGGCCTCGGCGCGCGAGGAATAGGCGAGAACTTCCACCGGAACCCCCAGGAGTTCCGAGACCAGCCTTGCATAGTCGGCGGTAATGCCTTCGAGGTCCGAACTGACGGTCAGAACATCCAGGGGCGGATAACTTTCCTGGGAAACGCCCAGTTTCATCGTGCCCTTGTCCCTGAGCCACTGCCTGTCCTCGGTGCCCAGCACGAGGTCGTACCCGGCGACCGTCGAACGTCCGAGCAAACGTAAGTCGTCCTCTGGCGAGGACCAGGCGGAGGGTATGAGTCCGATCGCGACGAGAAGCCCAGCGAGAAATAGTCGCATGGCCGTCTTCTAGATCAGGCCATTGCGCTTCGCAAAGTCGGCCAGGTCCACCACCGAGGCCAATCTCAGCTTTTCGAGTACTCTCACTTTGTAAGTGCTGACGGTCTTGTTGCTCAGCAGTAGCAGTTCGGCTATTTCCTTGTTGCTCAGCCCGCGAGCCAGGTATTGCAGAACGAGCAGCTCCCGGTCCGAAAGACTGGATATCTTCTCACTCTCGCTCAGATGGCCATCGCCAAGAAAGACCGATTGTGTAGAGAGGCTCGGGAAATACGTGTAGCCGGACATGATGGCGGAAACCGCCTTGCTCAACTCGTCGATGTCATCCCCTTTCGGAATGAACCCCGAAGCCCCCGCCCGCATGCAGCGCATCGCGAAATACTCGGGAGACTGCGCGGTAAGCACCAGGACCTTCACGGGAAGCGACAGCGCGCGGAGGCGTGCCAGGACCTCCAGCCCGTCCAGCTTTGGAATGCCGATGTCCAATATGATCAGCTCGGGCTGATGATCCTGTGCCAGCCGGAGGACGTTCGCGCCATTGTCCGTCTCCGCGACCACCTGGAAACCATTCGCCTCGAGCAGGGCCCTTACACCCGATCGAATGAAAGGATGATCGTCCACGATCAAAGCCTTATGCATTGAGTACCCCTCTTCTAAAGCATGTCGACCCGCCCTGAGCACACTGGATCGCGCCTCAGGTGGAATCATAGATCACGGGAAGAAGGCTCATCCTCTGGGAAGGAAGGCCGATATCCCGTGCCCCCGGAAAATAACTTCCATATCGTGAGACCGTCCTAAAGACTTGCCACTTATTCTTCCAGGGAATAGCCACGGATTCGATAAGAGCCTTCTCCCAGCGGAAAGGATTTTTCCGAGGCGGGCAGGTTCCGGACACTCCCTCAAATCCGGTCAAGGCGAAAATCGCCTCGCACTTCAGGGACGGCCAGGATTGAATCCTGCAATTCAATTATTCCCCCTTGTTTTATTCAGCCTCGGTCGCCATCCGAACCAACTCCCGCCCTAGCAAACTTCCTCTTTTCGAATCTCTAGCCAGTTCCCATATTTCATCCCGTCAGAAATTTCCTAGCCATACAAAGACCATTCCCACCACGGGAAAGAACCTTCCCAATGTCAAGTTTCTCGGCACTCGTCAGAATTTGCCTCATACCAATCCCCCCCCACCCCCCACAGGAA
>NZ_CAJFCI010000093.1 GCF_904061905.1 Zestomonas carbonaria | reverse complement strand
GGATCAAGGTGATCAAACGCATGGCCTATGGCTTCCGGGACTCGGACTACTTCTTCCTGAAAATCAAGGCCGCCTTCCCCGGGAAAGCGCGATGAACCCAATAAAAGAACCCCCCCGGAGAGAGTTGCCCCCACCCACCAGCGGCGTAGACTGGACTCAGGCGCGACCCGGGCGATGCCGCGCCAGGAGGTGTGCGATGCGTCTTGCCCCTACCCTCACCGCACTGGCCGTCTGCTCGCTGCTGGCTGGCCTGCCGCTGCAACTCGCGGCGCAATCCGCCGTCGAGGTCAGCTTCACCAATCCCGAGAAATTCCGCGACGCCAACCTGCGCGGACGTGGCTACGGATATGGCGCCGACGACTTCGTCCTGAAGGAAATCCGCGCCACCTTCGAGAAGCTCGGCGAGCGCTACCTGGGCCCGGGCCAGACCCTGCGCATCGACGTGCAGGACATCGACCTGGCCGGCCGCTACGAACCCTGGCGCGCCCACGCCTACGATGTGCGCTTCATGCGCGACATCACCTGGCCGAGCATGAAGCTGCACTACGAGCTGAGCCAGGACGGCAAGCCGCTGGCCAGCGGCGATGCGCGGTTGAGCGACATGTCCTACCTGCAACGCCCCGGCCGGTCCGTCAACAGCAGCGACCGCCTGTATGCCGAGAAGGTCATGCTCAACGACTGGTTCCGCAAGCAGTTCGGCGATCGGCGGGTGGGGAGCGTGGATTGACTGGCTCTGGTTGTTGAGTCCGCACCTCACCCCAGCCCTCTCCCAAGGGGAGAGGGAGCCAGTCCCAGGTCGGATTCAAGCACCGAGCTATCGCACCACACTGAACAGTCCCCTCTCCCGCCGGGAGAGGGTTAGGGTGAGGGGCGTGTCGCCCACCTCCGACGCCCCTCAACGCGCCGCCTGGACCGCCGCCGGCACCTGTCCTTTGGTCGCCGCTTCGAGGAAACGCGGCTCGGCCCATTCCCTGACCACGAACGGCTTGCGAATCAGGCGTAGCTCGGCGGCCAGGTCGACCGACCGTTGCAGACGGTCCAGGAACACCGAATCCAGTTCGGAACGGAACAGCGTGGCGAGTTTCTCTTCCTTCAGGTCTTCCTGGAGGATCACCGGCGGGTAGCTGGCCAACTGGGACACCAACTGGATGTAAGCCTCCTTGTTCTCCTCCTTCGTCAACCATTGCAGAGCCAGCTCCTGGGCGGCGAGCAGGCGGGTGACCAGTTCCGGATGGGCGTCGACGAACGCGCCGGAGCCGACCAGCACGCTCTGGATGCTGCCGGCACCGCCGAGGTCGTTGGTGCTCAACGGGATCTCGATCAGCCCGCGGGCGCGCAGCGCGGTGAGATTGGACAGCCCCCAGGAAGCATCCACCTGCCTGGCCACCAGCGCCGCGGTGCCAGCGTTGAAGTCCAGGTTGATGATCTTGAAGTCCCTTTCGCTCAGGCCTTGGCTGGCGATCGCCGCGTCGAACGACAACTGGTTCGCGGTGCCACGGAACAGTGCCACGCGCTTGCCCTTGAGGCTTTGCAGGTCGGTGATCCCGGAACCCGGCACCACGCCCAGGTAGCTCTTGATATTGCGCGCGGTGCCGCTGAGCAGGCGGGTATCGACGCCGCTCGACTTGCCGATGATCGCCGCCAGGTCGCCGAGATAGGCGAAGTCCACCTGGCCGTTGGCGAAGGCTTCGTTGATCACCGGGCCGGCGCCCTTGAAGAAACTCCACATGATCTGGATACCCTGGTCGGCGAAGGCCTTCTCCAGCAGTTGCTGGTCGCGCAGCACGTCCACCACACCACCACCGCTGTTATTGGTGCCGGCGCTCAGGTCGGGCACGGCGATACGGATTTCCTTGACCGGCTCGGGCGCCGCCGAGGTGGTCGAGGGGAAGGCGCCCAGCAGGCCTATCAGCACCGGCGAGGCGAATAGTCCCAGGAAGGAATTGAGAACGGCTTTCATGGTGGTTGCTCCTGCGCGAGTCCATTGGCATTTGGCGCGAGTTAGGCACAACCGTTTAAATTCTTATAAATACTAATAAATTATTTTTTAGTAACTAATAGAGATATATCAGTCCACACGCGTCCTCCGCGAAAGATGCCCGCAGGGCATAAAAAATATTCCCCGAAGGCATTTGCTGCGATCCGGACACAGCCATTAAATGCCTGCTTATCCAAATTAAACGCATAAATACGAATTCATATTCCTTGAAGGAATATAGATAAGCCCTCGCGCTTCTCGCTCCACAATTCCGGAATCCTTTCCATGGCCAGCACCTGGACCTTCGCCCTCCCCGCCGCCTGGCGCCCCTTGGCTTCCCATTCCCTGGGCAGGCTCGGCAGCCGCCTGCAACCCTGGCTGCTGCCGCTGGCCCTGGCGCTGCTCTGGTGGCTGGCCAGCCGCTTCGGCTGGATGTCCGAGCAGATCCTGCCGGCACCCGCGCTGGTCTGGCAGAGCGCCGTCGAACTGGCCCGGGGCGACCTCTGGTTCAACTTGTCGATCAGCCTGCAAAGACTCGGCCTCGGCCTGCTCGCAGGGGTGTTCGGCGGCGCCTTGCTGGGGGCCTGGCTGGGTGCCAGCGCGCGAGCCGAAAGGCTGGTGTTTCCCACCTTCGCCGCCCTGGCGCAGATTCCCACCCTGGCCTGGATTCCACTGTTCATGCTGCTGTTCGGCATCGGCGAGGCGCTGAAACTGGTGGTGTTGTTCAAGGCAGTGGTGGTGCCGGTGACCCTGCATACCCTGGTCGGCGTGCGCGACGCCCAGCCCAGGCTGCGCGAAGCCGCCGCCACCCTGCGCCTGCCCGCCCACCTGCGCCTCTGGCGGCTGACCGTGCCGGCGGCACTGCCCTCGTTCATGGCCGGCCTGCGCATCGCGCTGGCCACCGGCTGGTCGTCGCTGCTGGCGGTCGAACTGCTGGCCTCCAGCGAAGGGCTCGGCTACCTGATGGTCTGGGGCCGCCAGTTGTTCATGCTGGATATCGTGTTCGTCTGCATCCTGATCATCGGCCTGGCCGGCGTGCTGATGGACCGTGGCATCGATCTGGTCGAGCGCCACCTGGTGCACTGGCCGCATCCACCGACCGCCGAGTTCCGCCGCCGCCCCGGCGGACGCGGCTGGCAGCGGGTGCAGCCCTGGCTGCTGCCGCTCGCCGTGCTGGCGCTCTGGCAACTTGCCAGCTCGGCGCAATGGCTGGACGGCAATATCCTGGTGGCGCCCGCCGCCGTGGTGCTGACCACCTGGCAGGGCCTGCTCGACGGCAGCCTGCCCGGCGCCATGGCCGAAAGCCTTGGCCGTACCCTGGGCGGACTGGCCATCGGCGGCGGACTGGGCGCCCTGCTCGGCCTGCTGCTCGGCCTGTCGGGGCGCGCCGAACGCCTGTTCGGGCCGAGCCTGAGCGCCTTCCGCCAAGTGGCGATCTTCGCCTGGGTGCCGCTGCTCACCGCCTGGTTCGGCCTCGGCGAGGCGGCCAAGCTGGTGTTCGTCGCCCTCGCCGCATTCTTCCCGCTGTTCATCGCTACCCAGCGCGGCGTCGCCGGCCTCTCGCCGCAACTCGGCGAAGCGGCCCGCGCGCTGCGCCTGAGCCTGCCGCAGCGCCTGCACCGGCTGATCCTTCCGGGCGCCGCGCCGGCAATCTTCGCAGGCCTGCGCCTCTCGCTGATCTACGCCTGGCTGGGCACCATCGGCGCCGAGTACTTCATGCCCTCCGGCGGTGGCATCGGCAGCCTGATGATCGGTGCCCAGCAACTGTTCCGCATGGACCTGGTGATGGCCGGCATGCTGGTGGTCGGCCTCACCGGCGCGGCCCTCAACGCCCTAGGACAACGCATCGAAGCGCGCGCAACGCGCTGGAGAACCGCATGAATTCGCTGACCCACCCACCCTTCGACACGCCCATCGTCAGCTTCCGCCAGGTCGGCAAGCACTTTGCCGTCGACGGCGGCGAGCTGGAGGCCATCCGCGACTTCGATCTCGACATCCGCGAAGGAGAATCCATCGCCATCGTCGGCTCCAGCGGCTGCGGCAAATCCACCCTGCTGCGCCTGCTGGTCGGACTGGACACCGAGTTCAGCGGCGAGATCCTCGTCGACGGCCAGCCGGTGACCGGAATCGGCAGCGAGCGCGGCATCGTCTTCCAGGAACACCGCCTGTTCCCCTGGCTGAGCGTCGAGCAGAACATCGCCCTCGGCCTGGCCAACGAAGGACTGACCCAGGCCGAACGCTTCCGCCGCGTCGAGCAACTGGTCCAGTTGGTCGGCCTGGACGGCTTCCAGCGCGCCTATCCGCACCAGTTGTCCGGCGGCATGGCGCAGCGCGTGGCGATCGCCCGTGGACTGGTGGCCAGCCCGCGCATCCTGATGCTCGACGAACCGTTCGGCGCCCTCGACGCGCTGACCCGCCAACAGATGCAGGACGAGTTGCTGGCGATCCGCGAGCGCGCCGGCATCACCACCCTGCTGGTCACCCACGACGTCGAGGAAGCGATCTTCCTCGCCGACCGCGTGGTGGTGCTGGAGCCGCGCCCCGGACGGATCAAGCGCATCGTCGACATCGACCTGCCGCATCCGCGCACGCGGGCCAGCTTCGAGTTCCATCAGTTGCGCGAAGAACTGCTCCACGAACTGACCGGCAACGGCGAGTACCGTGCGCCGCCAGTGCGGGTGGAAGACCTGCCGCTGGCGTTCATCGCTTATTGATCGGTCTTGTTCAGTGGATCCCCGCGAACGCGGGGACCCAGATGAAGCGCCGGCGCCTCCGTCGCTCTCGCGCACGCGGGGGCCCAATGACCCCAGCCCCACACCGGAGCCCCCATGTCCAAACGCCCCAACTTCCTGGTAATCCTCGCCGACGACCTCGGCTTCTCCGATATCGGCGCCTTCGGCGGCGAGATCCACACGCCGAACCTCGACGCCCTGGCCACCGAGGGCCTGCGGCTCACCGACTTCCACACCGCGCCGACCTGCTCGCCGACCCGTTCGATGCTGCTCACCGGCACCGACCACCATATCGCCGGCCTGGGCACCATGGCCGAGGCGCTGACCCCGGAACTGATCGGCAAGCCCGGCTACGAAGGTCACCTCAACGACCGCGTGGTGGCCTTGCCCGAGCTGCTGCGCGAGGCCGGCTACCAGACGTTGATGAGCGGCAAGTGGCACCTCGGCCTGACCCGCGACCTGGCGCCCCACGCGCGCGGCTTCGAGCGTTCCTTCGCGCTGCTGCCCGGCGCCGCCAACCACTACGGCTACGAACCGCCCTACGACGAGACCACGCCGGGCATCCTCAAGGCCACACCGGCGCTGTACATCGAGGACGACCGGTTCATCGAGCAGTTGCCGGAAGACTTCTATTCCTCCGACGCCTTCGCCGACAAGCTGCTCCAGTACCTCAAGGAACGCGACCAGAGCCGGCCGTTCTTCGCCTACCTGCCGTTCTCCGCACCGCACTGGCCGTTGCAGGCTCCCGCCGAGGTGGTGGAAAACTATCGCGGCCGCTACGACGCCGGCCCCGAGGCGCTGCGCCTGGAGCGCCTGGCACGGCTCAAGGAGCTGGGCCTGGCCGAGGCCTGGGTCGAAGCGCATCCGGTGGTCGCCATCAACCAGGAATGGGAACAACTCAGCGAGGAGCAGCGGCGGATTTCCGCGCGGACCATGGAGGTCTACGCGGCGATGGTCGAGCGCATGGACTGGAACATCGGCCGGGTGCTCGACTACCTGCGTCTCCAGGGCCTGCTGGACAATACCTTCATCCTGTTCATGTCCGACAACGGCGCCGAGGGCGCCCTGCTGGAGGCCTTCCCGAAGTTCGGCCCCAACCTGCAAAGCTTCCTCGACCAGCACTACGACAACCGCCTGGAGAATATCGGCCGCGCCAACTCCTACGTCTGGTACGGCCCGCGCTGGGCCCAGGCGGCCACCGCGCCGTCGCGGCTGCACAAGGCCTTCACCACCCAGGGCGGCATTCGCGTGCCGGCGCTGATCCGCTATCCCGAGTTCCAGCGCCAGGGACAGATCAGCCATGGCTTCGGCACGGTTATGGACGTCACCCCGACCGTGCTCGACCTCGCCGGCGTGCGCCATCCCGGCAAGCGCTGGCGCGGCCGCGAGGTGGCGGAAGTGCGCGGGCGTTCCTGGCTGGGCTACCTGTCCGGCGAGACCGAGCGGGTGCACGGCGAGCAGACCGTCACCGGCTGGGAGCTGTTCGGCATGCGCGCCATCCGCCAGGGCGACTGGAAGGCGGTGTACATCCCCGCGCCGGTGGGTCCCGAGACCTGGCAGCTCTACGACCTGGCGAGCGATCCCGGCGAGATCCACGACCTTTCTGAAAAACGCCCGGAAAAACTTGCCGAGCTGATAGAGCATTGGCAACAGTATGTTGCGGAAACCGGAGTAATTCTCAGCCAGTCGCCGTTCCGGGCCTGACCCTCCCCGCTCCGCCGGAGGTGTCGTGCAACGCGGCGCACCCGGCGGACGCCCTGGTTCTCGCGGTACAGGCAGCTTCACTGCCATCCATCCGCTGCATCTCCAGCCAGCCGAAACCCGGTTAATCTGCACCTTTCCCGAGCCCGTCACCCCGGGGGATTGGTGACATCCTGTCACACTGAAAAACGTTTACAGACACTCTTGAATGTAAGTATCGTGGTTAGCCTGCTAACTTTTCGTTTTCCTTAAGAAAACCTCCACGCTTACGGGTGCCGTCGCGCACCGAAACGAGAGCATTCCATGTCGTTCAAACCAGCCCTCACCACACTGCTCACCGGCATCGCCCTGGCAACGCTGATGCTCAGTGGTTGCGAACAACAGCCCGACCAACAAGCCCAGGACACGCCGAAAGTTGGCGTCGTCACCCTGCAGGCCCAGCCGTTCGCGCAAACCAGCGAGCTGCCGGGACGCACCAACGCCTACCGCATCGCCGAAGTGCGCCCGCAGGTCAACGGCATCATCCTCAAGCGCCTGTTCACCGAAGGCAGCGAGGTCAAGGCCGGCCAGCAGCTCTACCAGATCGACCCCGCCACCTACGAGGCGACCTACAAGAGTGCGCTGGCCGCGCTGAAGTCGTCGAAGGCCCTGGCGGCACGCTACAAGGAACTGGTCGCCGACCAGGCGGTGAGCCGCCAGGAATACGACCAGGCCCAGGCCGACTACCTGCGTGACCAGGCAGCCCTGGACAGCGCGCAGATCAACCTGCGCTACACCAAGGTCCTGGCGCCGATCTCCGGACGCATCGGCCGCTCCTCGGTGACCGAGGGCGCGCTGGTCAACAACGGCCAGGCCGAGGCCATGGCGGTGATCCAGCAGCTCGACCCGATCTATGTCGATGTCACCCAGTCGACCAAGGACATCCTCCGCCTGCGCAAGGAACTGGCCAGCGGACACCTGCAGAAGGCCGGTGCGCATGGCGCCAAGGTCAAGCTGAAGCTGGAGGACGGCAGCCTCTACGCCCACGAGGGCACCCTGGAATTCTCCGAGGTCTCGGTGGACGCCAGCACCGGCTCGGTGGTCCTGCGCGCGGTGTTCCCGAACCCCGAGAACGAGCTGCTGCCCGGTATGTTCGTCCACGCTCAGTTGGTCGAAGGCCTGCAGGAACAGGCCATCCTCGCCCCGCAGCAAGGCGTGACCCGCGACACTTCCGGCGCCCCGGTCGCCCTGGTGGTGAACGCCGACAACGTGGTCGAGCGCCGCCTGCTGGAGGCCGAGCGCACCGTCGGCGACCGCTGGCTGATCAACTCCGGCCTGCAGGCCGGCGATCGCCTGATCACCGAAGGCCTGCAATTCGTGCACCCTGGCGACAAGGTCGAAGCGGTTCCCGCCGGCAACGTCAAGCAACCCGTCGCCGCCGCTCCCGCGCAGAACTCGCGCTGAGGTAGGACCACCATGTCGAAATTCTTCATCGACCGCCCGATCTTCGCCTGGGTAATCGCCCTGGTGATCATGCTCGCCGGCGCCCTGTCGATCCTCAGGCTGCCGATCAACCAGTACCCGAGCATCGCCGCCCCCGCGGTGGGCATCCAGGTCAGCTACCCGGGCGCCTCCGCGCAGACCGTGCAGGACACCGTGGTGCAGGTGATCGAGCAGCAGCTCAACGGCCTCGACGGACTGCGCTACATCAGCTCGTCGAGCAACTCCGACGGCAGCATGGAAATCACCGTGACCTTCGAACAGGGGGTCAACCCGGACATCGCCCAGGTGCAGGTGCAGAACAAGCTGCAACTGGCCACCCCGATGCTGCCCCAGGAAGTCCAGCAGCAGGGCATCCGCGTGACCAAGTCGGTGCGCAACTTCCTGCTGGTGATCGGCGTGATCTCCGCCGACGGCAGCATGACCCGCGAGGACCTGTCCAACTACATCGTCTCCAACCTCCAGGACCCGATCTCGCGGACCAAGGGCGTCGGCGACTTCCAGGTGTTCGGCGCCCAGTACGCCATGCGCATCTGGCTCGACCCGGCCCGGCTGAACAACTTCCAGTTGACCCCGGTGGACGTGCGCACCGCCATCCAGGCGCAGAACGTACAGGTGTCCTCCGGCCAGTTCGGCGGCCTGCCGGCCGCGCCCGGCCAGCAACTGAACGCCACCATCATCGGCAAGACCCGCCTGCAGACCCCCGAGGAATTCCGCAACATCCTCCTCAAGGTCAACAGCGACGGCTCCCAGGTGCGCCTGGGCGATGTCGCCCGGGTCGAGCTGGGCGGCGAGAACTACGCCATCAACGCCCAGTTCAACGGCATGCCGGCCTCCGGCCTGGCGATCCGGCTGGCCACCGGGGCCAACGCCCTGGATACCGCCAAGGGGATACGCGAGACCATCGCCAACCTGGAGCCCTTCTTCCCGCAGGGCATGGAAGTGGTCTTCCCCTACGACACCACGCCAGTGATCTCGGCCTCCATCGAAGGGGTCGTGCAGACCCTGTTCGAGGCCATCGTGCTGGTGTTCCTGGTGATGTTCCTGTTCCTGCAGAACCTGCGCGCCACCATCATCCCCACCCTGGCGGTGCCGGTGGTGCTGCTCGGCACCTTCGGCGTGCTGGCGGCGTTCGGCTTCAGCATCAACACCCTGACCATGTTCGCCATGGTCCTGGCCATCGGCCTGCTGGTGGACGACGCCATCGTGGTGGTGGAGAACGTCGAGCGGGTGATGCGCGAGGAAGGCCTGCCACCGGTCGAGGCCACCCGCAAGTCCATGGGCCAGATCCAGGGCGCGCTGGTGGGTATCGCCCTGGTGCTGTCGGCGGTATTCCTGCCGATGGCGTTCTTCGGCGGCTCCACCGGGGTGATCTACCGGCAGTTCTCGATCACCATCGTCTCGGCCATGGCCCTGTCGGTGATGGTCGCGCTGATCTTCACCCCGGCGCTGTGCGCCACCCTGCTCAAGCCCATCGCCAAAGGCGAGCACCACGAGAAAGGCGGCCTGTTCGGCTGGTTCAACCGCAACTTCGAGCGCAGCAGCGACGCCTACCAGCGCGGCGTCGGCGCAGTGCTCAGGCGCAAGACGCCCTATCTCCTGCTGTACCTCGTGATCGTGGCGA
This sequence comes from Zestomonas carbonaria, assembly GCF_904061905.1. Lineage (GTDB taxonomy): Bacteria > Pseudomonadota > Gammaproteobacteria > Pseudomonadales > Pseudomonadaceae > Aquipseudomonas > Aquipseudomonas carbonaria. The sequence continues at coordinate 3,026 of NZ_CAJFCI010000093.1, read as the reverse complement.
TCATGGCCTGGATGTTCACGCGCATTCCCACCGCCTTCCTCCCCGAGGAAGACCAGGGCGTGCTGTTCGCCCAGGTGCAGACCCCTGCCGGTTCCAGCGCCGAGCGCACCCAGGCGGTGGTCGACGAGATGCGCGAATACCTGCTGAAAGACGAAGATCACGTGGTCAAGTCGGTATTCACCGTCACCGGCTTCAACTTCGCCGGCCGCGGCCAGAGCTCGGGCATGGCCTTCATCATGCTCAGGCCCTGGGATGAGCGTCCGGGCGCCGAGAACGGCGTAGCCGCCCTCGCCCACCGTGCCCAGGAACACTTCTTCAGCTTCCGCGACGCCATGGTGTTCGCCTTCGCCCCGCCGGCGGTGATGGAGCTGGGCAACGCCACCGGCTTCAACCTGTTCCTCCAAGACCAGGCCGGCGTCGGCCACGAAGTGCTCAACCAGGCCCGCGACCGCTTCCTGGAACTGGCCGACCAGCACCCGGTGCTCAACCGCGTGCGTGCCAACGGCCTGCGCGACGAGCCACAGTACCAGTTGCTGATCGACGACGAGCGCGCCCGCGCACTCGGCCTGAGCCTGTCGGACATCGACAGCACCCTGTCGATCGCCTGGGGCGCCAGCTACGTCAACGACTTCATCGACCGTGGCCGGGTGAAGAAGGTCTACCTGCAGGGCGAGCCTTCCGCGCGCATGTCGCCGGAGGACCTGGACAAGTGGTACGTGCGCAACAGCGACGGGAAGATGGTGCCGTTCAGCGCCTTCGCCAGCGGCAAGTGGACCTACGGCCCGCCCAAGCTGTCGCGCTACAACGGTGTATCGGCGGTGGAAATCCTCGGCGAGGCGGCCCCCGGCTACAGCTCCGGCGACGCGATGATCGCCGTGGAGGAAATCGCCAAGCAGTTGCCGGAAGGCGTCGGCTATGCCTGGACCGGGCTGTCCTACGAGGAACGCCTGTCCGGCGCCCAGGCCCCAGCCCTCTACGTGCTGTCGCTGCTGGTGGTGTTCCTCTGCCTGGCGGCGCTGTACGAGAGCTGGTCGATCCCCTTCTCGGTGATGCTGGTCGTACCCCTGGGGATCATCGGCGCGTTGCTGTTCACCAGCCTGCGCGGCCTCTCCAACGACGTGTTCTTCCAGGTCGGCCTGCTCACCACCATCGGCCTGTCGGCGCGTAACGCGATCCTCATCGTGGAATTCGCCAAGAGCCTGCACGAACAGGGTGTCGAGCTGGCCCAGGCGGCGATGGAAGCATGCCGCATGCGTCTGCGCCCCATCGTCATGACGTCCCTGGCGTTCATCCTCGGCGTGCTGCCGCTGGCCATCTCCAGCGGCGCCGGCGCCGGCAGCAAGCACGCCATCGGCACCGGAGTGATCGGCGGCATGCTCAGCGCGCTGGTCCTGGCGATCTTCTGGGTGCCGCTGTTCTACGTGCTGATCTGCTCGCTGTTCGAGAAGAAACCCAAGGCAGAGGCAAGCGAAACCACTAAGGAGGTGGTGCAGTGAGGCAGTCCCTGTTGTCCCTGGCCGTAGCCGCCACCCTGCTCGGTGGCTGCAGCCTGATCCCCGACTACCAGCGCCCGGAAACGCCGGTCGCCGATGCCTGGCCGCAAGGCCAGGCCTACCCGCCGGCCAGCGAGACCGGCGGCGAGTCCACCGCCCTGCAGGGCTGGCGCGAGTTCTTCCACGACCCGGCGCTGCGCCAGTTGATCCAGGTCGCCCTGGACAACAACCGCGACCTGCGCACCGCGGCGCTCAACGTCGAGGCCTACCAGGCGCTCTACCGCATCCAGCGCGCCGACCTGTTCCCGTCGGTATCGGCGGATGCCGACGGCACCCGCCAGCGCATCCCGGAACGGCTGTCGCAGACCGGTGACTCCACCATCAGCAGCCAGTACTCGGCGACCATCGGCACCAGTTGGGAGCTCGACCTGTTCGGTCGCCTGCGCAGCCTGCGCGACGCAGCGCTGGAACAGTACTTCGCCACCGAGGAAGCACGCCGCAGCACGCAGATCAGCCTGATCGCCAGCGTCGCCAACGCCTACCTCACCTGGCAGGCGGACCAGGCCCTGCTCGAACTGACCGAAGAGACGCTGCAGACCTACGAGGCCAGCTATGCCCTGACCAAGCGCAGCCATGACGTCGGCGTCGCCTCGGCCCTGGCCCTCAGTCAGTCGCGTACTTCGGTCGAAAGCGCTCGTGTGCGCCTAGCCCAGTACAAGCGCCTGGTCGCCGAGGACCGCAACGCGCTGACCCTGCTGCTCGGCCACAATCTGCCCGAGGATCTGGCCAAGCCGCTCGACCTGGATGCCGAACCGCTCAACGAACTGCCGGCCGGCCTGCCCTCCGAGCTGCTCCAGCGGCGCCCGGACATCCTCGCCGCCGAGCACCAGTTGAAGGCCGCCAACGCCAACATCGGCGCGGCACGTGCGGCGTTCTTCCCGAGCATCAGCCTGACCGCCAATGCCGGGACCCTGAGCCCGGACCTGTCGGGCATGTTCGATGCCGGCTCCGGTACCTGGCTGTTCAGCCCGAGGATCAGCCTGCCGATCTTCAACGCCGGCGCCCTGAAGGCCAACCTCGACTATGCCGAGGTGCAGAAGAACGTCCAGGTGGCGCAATACGAAAAAGCCATCCAGACCGCCTTCCGCGAAGTCGCCGACGGCCTCGCCGCCCGCACTACCTACCGCGAGCAGATCCAGGCCCAGTACGACCTGGTCGCCGCCAGCCAGGACTATTACCGCCTGGCCGAGCGTCGCTACCAGACCGGCATCGACAGCAACCTGACCTTCCTCGACGCGCAGCGCTCGCTGTTCAGCGCCCAACAGGCCCTGATCATCGACCGCCTGGCGCAACTGACTAGCGAAGTAGAGCTGTACAAGGCCCTGGGGGGAGGCTGGATCGAACAGCGGGTCGGCCAGACCGGCGAAGCCGCGCCGCAGTCCTGACCTCCCCTGGGCTGCTCCTGAGGGGCCGAGTGGTGACGATACCCATCCGATGGGTATCGCTCCGCTCAACCCATCCTACGCACTGCAA
>NZ_CAJFCI010000092.1 GCF_904061905.1 Zestomonas carbonaria | reverse complement strand
CACCACCACCGCCCTGCCCATCGAACTGGCCTTCTGGGCGCTCTGGCACTGCCGCCACGCCCGTCCTCCGGACGCCCTGTCACGCTGATTGTTTTATTGGGTCCCCGCGAACGCGGGGCCCCAGAAAAAACTGCTCCCGTCCCCCCCATGGACGGCCGCCCATGCGTGCCCCACAGGGCAAAAGGAAAACAACAATGCAATTCGCCCACCCCGACGAAGCCCGCCAGTTCCTCGCGGCGAACCCCGATATCGAAGCCTTCGAGCTGTTCATCCTCGACGCCAACGGCGTGCCGCGCGGCAAGCTGCTGCACCGCGAGGAGCTACTGGCCGTCTATGAAAGCGGCCGGCCGCTGCCCAGCACTATCCTCGGCCTGACCCTGCACGGCGAGGACGTGGAGGATTCCGGGCTGGTCTGGGACGTCGGCGACATCGACTGCCGCGCCTACCCACTGGCCGGCAGCCTGGTGCGCCTGCCCTGGCGGCGGATGCCCACCGCCGCCGTGCAGGTCAGCATGCATCCCCGGGAAGGCATGCCGGCGGCCATCGCCGATCCGCGCCACGTGCTGCTCCAGGTGATCGACGCGCTGAAGGCCGACGGCTACCACCCGGTGATGGCCTGCGAGCTGGAGTTCTACCTGCTCGACCAGCGACGCGACGCCGACGGCCGCCCGCAACCGGCGCTGGACGGCGACGGCGGCCGGCCGCGCAGCACCCAGGTCTACGGCCTGCGCGAGCTGGAGCAGATCGAACCGTTCCTCGCCGACCTCTACGCCGCCTGCAAGGCGCAGGGCATCCCGGCGCGCACGGCGATCTCCGAATACGCGCCGGGCCAGGTGGAGATCACCCTGGAACACGGCGACGCGCTGGAGGCCATGGACCAGGCGGTGCGCTACAAGCGCCTGGTCAAGGGCGTGGCCAACCGCCACGGCATGCAGGCCTGCTTCATGGCCAAGCCGTTCGACCATCTCGCCGGCACGGGCATGCACATGCACGTCAGCCTGGCCGATGGCGAGGGCCGCAACCTGTTCGCCAGCGACGATCCGGCCGGCACGCCACTACTGCGCCAAGCGGTCGGCGGCATGCTCGCCTCGCTGCTCGACTCGCTGCTGCTGTTCTGCCCGAACGCCAACTCCTACCGGCGCTTCCAGGCCAACAGCTACGCGCCGCTGGCGCCGACCTGGGGCGTCGACAACCGCACCGTGAGCCTGCGCGTGCCGGGCGGCCCGGCCAACACCCGACACATCGAGCACCGCATCTGCGGTGCCGACGCCAACCCGTATCTCGCCGCGGCGGCGATCCTCGCCGGCATCCATCGCGGCATCCGCGAAAACCTCGATCCGGGCGCGCCGGTGGAGGGCAACGGTTATGCCCAGGCCAGGGAACTGCTGCCCACCGACTGGCTGGCCTCGCTGAAGGCACTGGAAAGGTCGGGCTGGGCTCGCGATGCGCTGGGCAGCGAGTTCCTCGGCGTGTACCTGGCGGTCAAGCGCGCCGAGTACCGGCAGTTCATGGGCGAGGTGGGCGAGCAGGATTGGCGCTGGTATCTGACCAATGCCTGAGTCGTTTACTGGGCCCCCGCGTTCGCGGGGGCGACGGGGTTCTACTCCGCGCGCAGGAACCCGGCCATACCGTCATTCCCGCGAAGGCGGGACGGTGCTCGCACCGCACGCCCGCCAGGGCAGCCCGAAGGGCGAGCGAAGCGAGTAATCCAGATTCACGGCGGTGGAAAACGCTTCGCGGTTTTCCACCCCACGTATAAAGGAACATCCGTCATGAACGCTGCATTCCAACCCGCCGCCGAGCGCTGCAAGTCCTACTACACGGCCACGCTCAACGAGGAAACCGACTACCCCGCCCTGCAAGGCCGGGTCAGCGTCGACATCGCCATCATCGGTGGCGGTTTCACCGGCGTGGCCACCGCCGTGGAGCTGGCCGAGCGCGGCTACAAGGTGGCCATCGTCGAAGCCAACAAGATCGGCTGGGGCGCCACCGGGCGCAACGGCGGCCAGGTCACCGGCAGCCTGTCCGGCGACGAGGCGATGCGCAGGCAGATGCGCAACACCCTTGGCGACGAGGTGGACGACTTCATCTGGCACCTGCGCTGGCGCGGCCACCGGATCATCAAGAGCCGCGTCGAGAAGTACGGTATCCGCTGCGACCTCAAGCACGGCCACCTGCACGCGGCGATGAAGCCGACGCACATGGACGAGTTGAAAGCCTCCTACGAGGAGGCCGTGCGTCGCGGCATGGGCGACGAGGTGAGCCTGCTGAACGCCGCCGACATGCGTGCGCACCTGGACAGCTACCTGTACCTGGGCGCGATCAAGAATACTCGCAACATGCACCTGCACCCGCTCAACCTGTGCATCGGCGAGGCGAAGGCCGCCGAGAGCCTGGGCGCGCTGGTCTTCGAGCATTCCGAGGTGAAGGAGATCGTCCACGGCGAACACCCGGCGGTGATCACCGCGCAGGGCCGCATCGACGCGAAGCAGGTGCTGCTGGCCGGCGACGTCTACCACAAGCTGGAGCGCAAGCAGCTCAAGGGCATGATCTTCCCAGCCATGGGTGGCATCGTCACCACCGCGCCCCTCGGCGAGCGGGCCAGGGAGATCAATCCGCAGGACCTGGCCGTCTACGACTGCCGCTTCGTGCTCGACTACTACCGGCTGACCGCCGACGGCCGCCTGCTGTTCGGCGGCGGCGCCAACTACAGCGGCAAGGATTCGCGGGACATCGCCGGCGAGCTGCGGCCGTGCATCGAGCGCACCTTCCCGGCGCTCAAGGGCGTGGAAATCGACTTCCAGTGGAGCTGCGCCATGGGCATCGTGATGAACCGCATCCCGCAGCTCGGCAAGCTGTCGCAGAACGTCTGGTACTGCCAGGGCTACTCCGGCCACGGCATCGCCACCACCCACATCATGGGCGAGATCATGGCCAACGCCATGCACGGCGACCTCACCCAGTTCGACACCTTCGCCGCCTGCAAGCACATCAAGGTGCCGCTCGGCGACCTGTTCGGCAACCCGATGCTGGCGGCCGGGATGTGGTACTACCAGTTGCTCGAGAAGCTGCGCTGAGCAGGGTGCGCCGCGCGCACCGAGCGGGAGGCGGCACCTCCCGTCCCCGGCGGAACGCCGTGCTCATCCCCGGATAAACGGTGCGCGCGGCGTACCCTACGGTATTGCCACCTCTAGACTGTATACAATATTGCCTCCCCCAACCCCGCCCGAAATGTCGTGCGGGGTTCTTTTCTGGTGCACGTGCCGCCCGCGCCGGCCGCTACCGCACGGCGCTTCCCCGCCCCGAATCCCGCATTACGGCCATACTGATCCTGATAACTAAAAGGCATGGCCCTTGCTTGACTAAAGAGTCAAATATTTGTTGACCCAAAAGTCAGGAATCTCTACATTGTTTTGTATACGATTCGTCGTAGACAACAAGAAAAGTGCCTGGAGGTCGTCCCTTGATCCAGTTTTTGCTCAACCGGGAACTGCGCACCGAACACGCGCTGGACCCCAATGTCACGGTGCTGAACTACTTGCGTGAGCACCTTGGCAAACCGGGAACCAAAGAAGGCTGCGCCTCCGGCGACTGCGGTGCCTGCACCGTCGTGGTCGGCGAGCTCGATGGCGAGCGCATCCGCTACCGCACCCTGAACGCCTGCCTGACCTTCGTCTCCGCCCTGCACGGCAAGCAACTCATCACCGTCGAGGACCTCAAGCACAAGGGACAGTTGCACAGCGTCCAGCAGGCCATGGTCGACTGCCACGGCTCGCAGTGCGGCTTCTGCACCCCCGGCTTCGTCATGTCGATGTTCGCGCTCCAGAAGAACAGCGATGGCTTCGACAAGGGCGACACCCTGGAAGCCCTGGCCGGCAACCTGTGCCGCTGCACCGGCTACCGCCCGATCATCGACGCCGCCGAGCAGGCCTGCTGCAACCGGCAGCCGGACCAGTTCGACGCCGCCGAGGCCGAGACCGTCGCCCAGCTCAAGGCCATCGCCCCGCGCGCGACCGCCGAGCTGAACAGCGGCGACAAGCGCTGCCTGCTGCCGCTGACCGTCGCCGACCTGGCCGACCTCTACACCGCCAACCCCCAGGCCCGCCTGCTCGCCGGCGGCACCGACCTGGCCCTGGAGGTCACCCAGTTCCACCGCGAACTGCCGGTGATGATCTACGTCGGCCATATCGAGGAAATGAAGCGCGTGGAGGTCACCGCCGATGTCATCGAGATCGGCGCCGCCACCCCGCTGTCCGACTGCTACGAAACGCTGGCCACCGAATACCCGGACTTCGGCGAACTGCTGCACCGCTTCGCCTCGTTGCAGATCCGCAACCAGGGCACCCTCGGCGGCAACATCGGCAACGCCTCGCCGATCGGCGACTCCCCGCCCCTGCTGATCGCCCTCGGCGCGAGCATCGTGCTGCGCAAGGGCAACGACACCCGCACCCTGGCGCTGGAAGACTACTTCCTCGACTACAAGGTCACCGCCCGCCAGGAAGGCGAGTTCATCGAGAAGATCATCGTGCCGCGCGCCCAGGACGACCAGGCGTTCCGTGCCTACAAGGTCTCCAAGCGCCTGGACGACGACATCTCCGCCGTGTGCGCGGCCTTCAACCTGAACCTCGCCGGCGGCAAGGTGCGCGGTGCCCGCGTTTCCTTCGGCGGCATGGCGGCCATCCCGAAGCGCGCCAGCGCCTGCGAAGCCGTCCTGAACGGCGCGCCCTGGAACCAGGCCACCGTCGAACGCGCCTGCGAAGCCCTGGCCGAGGACTTCACCCCGCTCAGCGACTTCCGCGCCAGCAAGGAATACCGCCTGCTGTCCGCCCAGAACCTGCTGCGCAAATTCTTCCTCGAGCTGAACGCTCCCGAAGTCGAAACCCGGGTGACCGCCTATGTCTAACCACCTCAAGATCAAATCCCAGGCCGAGCTGACGGAACTGTTCCGCCAGGACATCACCACCGGCGTCGGCCGCAGCGTCAAGCACGAGAGCGCGCCCAAGCACGTCAGCGGCGAGGCGGTGTACGTCGACGACCGCCTGGAGTTCCCCAACCAGTTGCACGTCTACGCCCGCATGAGCGACCGCGCCCATGCGCGCATCGTGAAGATCGACACCTCGCCCTGCTACGAGATCCCCGGCGTGGCCATCGCCATCACCGCCGAGGACGTGCCCGGCCAACTGGACATCGGCCCGGTGGTGGCCGGCGACCCGCTGCTCGCCGACGGCAAGGTCGAGTACGTCGGCCAGGTGGTCCTGGCGGTCGGCGCCGACAGCCTGGAGACCGCGCGCAAGGCGGCCATGGCGGCGATCATCGAGTACGAGGACCTGGAACCGGTGCTCGACGTGGTCGAGGCCTACCGCAAGAAGCACTATGTGCTCGACCCGCACCAGCACAAGCGCGGCGACTCCGCCACGGCGCTGGCCAAGGCGAAGAACCGCCTGCAGGGCACCCTGCACATCGGCGGCCAGGAACACTTCTACCTGGAGACGCAGATTTCCTCGGTGATGCCCACCGAAGACGGCGGCATGCTCATCTACACCTCGACGCAGAACGCCACCGAGGTGCAGAAGCTGGTCGCCGAAGTGCTCGGCGTGCCGATGAACAAGATCGTCATCGACATGCGCCGCATGGGCGGTGGTTTCGGCGGCAAGGAAACCCAGGCCGCCGGCCCGGCCTGCCTGTGCGCGGTGATCGCCCACCTCACCGGGCGGCCGACCAAGATGCGCCTGCCGCGCATGGAGGACATGACCGTCACCGGCAAGCGCCACCCGTTCTACGTCGAGTACGACATCGGCTTCGACGACGACGGCCTGCTGCGCGCCATCGAGATGGACCTGGCCGGCAACTGCGGCTACTCGCCGGACCTCTCCGGCTCCATCGTCGACCGCGCGATGTTCCACTCGGACAACGCCTACTTCCTCGAACACGCCACCATCAACGGCCTGCGCTGCAAGACCAACACCGCCTCGAACACCGCCTATCGCGGCTTCGGCGGCCCGCAAGGGATGGTCGCCATCGAGGAGATCATGGACGTGATCGCCCGCCACCTCGGCAAGGACCCGCTGGAAGTCCGCAAGCTGAACTACTACGGCAAGGACGAGCGCAACGTCACCCACTACTACCAGACCGTCGAGCACAACATGCTCGCCGAGATGACCGCCGAACTGGAGGCGAGCTGCGACTACGCCAGGCGCCGCGAGGAAATCCGTGCCTTCAACGCCAGGAGCCCGGTGCTCAAGAAAGGCCTGGCGATGACCCCGGTGAAATTCGGCATCAGCTTCACCGCCACCTTCCTCAACCAGGCCGGCGCGCTGATCCACATCTACACAGACGGCAGCATCCACCTGAACCACGGCGGCACCGAGATGGGCCAGGGCCTGAACACCAAGGTCGCCCAGGTGGTGGCGCAGGTGTTCAGCGTCGACATCGAGCGTATCCAGATCACCGCGACCAACACCGACAAGGTGCCGAACACCTCGCCGACCGCCGCGTCGAGCGGTGCCGACCTGAACGGCATGGCCGCGAAGAACGCCGCCGAGACCATCAAGAAGCGCCTGGTCGACTTCCTCGTCGCCCAGTACAAGGTGACCGAGGAAGACGTCGAGTTCCGCAACGAGCAGGTGCGCGTGCGCGAGCAGTACTTCTCCTTCGAGGAGGTGATCCAGCAGGCCTACTTCGGCCAGGTCTCGCTGTCCTCGACCGGCTTCTACCGCACGCCGAAGATCTTCTACGACCGCGACAAGGCGCGCGGCCGGCCGTTCTACTACTTCGCCTACGGCGTGGCCTGCGCGGAAGTGATCGTCGATACCCTGACCGGCGAGTACAAGATGCTGCGCACCGACATCCTCCACGACGTCGGCGACTCGCTGAACCCGGCCATCGACATCGGCCAGGTGGAAGGCGCGTTCGTCCAGGGCATGGGCTGGCTGACCACCGAGGAACTGGTCTGGAACGCCAAGGGCAAGCTGATGACCAACGGCCCGGCCAGCTACAAGATCCCGGCCATCGCCGACATGCCCATCGACCTGCGGGTGAAGCTGGTGGAGAACCGCAAGAACCCCGAGCAGACGGTGTTCCACTCCAAGGCCGTGGGCGAGCCGCCGTTCATGCTCGGCATCGCGCCCTGGTGCGCTATCAAGGACGCCGTGGCCAGCCTTGCCGACTACAAGGTGCAACCGCAGATCGACGCCCCGGCCACACCGGAGCGCGTGTTGTGGGGCGTGGAGCAGATGCGCAAGTTGAAGCAGGTGACGCAGGCCGAGGTCGCTACGGAAAGCGAACCGGCCTGACCCGGAACGGGGGAAGTGCTTCGCGACTTCCACCCTACGGCTGTTGATTGGGTCCGCGTTATTGGGTCCCCGCGTTCGCGGGGACCCAAAAAATGCAAACCACGGTGCACAACAATGAGAAAGCACACCGAACCGCAGAACAGACCGACGGAACCCATGCCGGTACCGTTGCTGGAACCGTCCCTGAGCAACTGGCGCCTGTCGCGCCCGGGAAAGACCTCGCCGACCTGGAGGCTGAGCAAATGAGCTGGATCAGCGCCCTCGCCGAATTGCAAGAACGTGGCGAACCCTGCGTGCTGGTGACCATCATCGAGGAGCGTGGCTCCACGCCGCGCAACGCCGGCTCGAAGATGGTGGTCACCGCCGAGCGCATCTACGAAACCATCGGCGGCGGCCACCTGGAATACAAGGCCATGGAGATGGCCCGCGAGATGCTGGAGAAGCGCACCCAGGACACCCGCCTGGAACGCTTCAGCCTCGGCGCCAGCCTCGGCCAGTGCTGCGGCGGCGCCACCGTGCTGCTGTTCGAGCCGATGGGCCAGCCGCAGGCGCAGATCGCCGTGTTCGGCGCCGGCCACGTCGGCCGCGCGCTGGTGCCGCTGCTCGCCAGCCTGCCGTGCAAGGTGCGTTGGATCGACTCGCGCGAGAACGAGTTCCCCGAACAGTTGCCCGCCGGAGTGGAGAAAGTGGTCAACGAGGACGTGGTCGACGAAGTGGAGAACATGCCGGCCGGCAGCTACTTCATCGTCATGACCCACAACCACCAGCTCGACCTGGAGCTGACCGCGGAAATCCTCAAGCGCAACGACTTCGCCTACTACGGCCTGATCGGCTCGCGCACCAAGCGCGTCAAGTTCGAGCACCGCTTGCACGAACGCGGCTTCGCCCCGGAGGTGGTGCAGCGCATGCGCTGCCCGATGGGCCTGCCCGAGGTGAAGGGCAAGCTGCCCATGGAGATCGCCATCTCCATCGCCGGCGAGGTGGTCGCCACCTACAACGCCAACTTCGGCCAGGACGTGAAGAAAGGCGAATCCACCGTCGCCAAGCTGTTGCCCGGTTCGCGCCGCGAGCGGGGCTGATACCTTTTCGCCCGGTCATGGGAGAGAGGGTTGGGGGCGAGGGTTCGTTTGCCCACTCGCCCTCCCCTCAGCCCTCTCCCCCATGGCCGGACACGCCAGCCTTACCGGAAACGAGACAGACATGAGCAACACACTCAAAGCCTACCGCGCCGCCATCCTGCACAGCCTCGCCGACCCGGCCGAGGTCGGCGTCGAGAACTCCTACCAGTACTTCGAAGACGGCGTGCTGCTGGTCGATGACGGCCGCGTCGTCGAAGTCGGCCCGGCCGAGCGACTGCTGCCGAAGCTGAACGGCGTCGAAGTGCGGGAATACCGCGACGCACTGATCACCCCCGGCTTCATCGACACCCACATCCACTACCCGCAGACCGGCATGATCGCCTCCTACGGCGAGCAGTTGCTGGACTGGCTGGACACCTACACCTTCCCCACCGAACGGCAGTTCGCCGACAAGGCCCACGCCGCCGACGTGGCCGGCATCTTCCTCAAGGAACTGCTGCGCAACGGCACCACCACCGCGCTGGTGTTCGGCAGCGTGCACAAGGAGTCGGTGGATGCCTTCTTCGAAGCGGCCGAGAAGCTCGACCTGCGGATGATCGCCGGCAAGGTACTGATGGACCGCAACGCCCCGGACTACCTGACCGACACGGCGGAATCCGGCTACGCCGACAGCAAGGAGCTGATCGAACGCTGGCACGGCAAGGGCCGCCTGCACTACGCGGTGACCCCGCGCTTCGCGCCGACCAGCACCCCCGAGCAATTGGAACTGGCCGGCAAGCTGTTCGCCGAGTACCCGGACCTGTACATGCACACCCACCTGTCCGAGAACCGCAAGGAAATCGAATGGGTGAAGGAACTGTTCCCCGAGCGCTCGGGCTACCTGGACGTCTACGACCACTACCGGCTGATCGGCCAGCGCGCGGTGTTCGCCCACGGCGTGCACCTGTGCGACGACGAGTGCCGGCGCCTGGCGGAAACCGGCTCGGCGGTGGCCTTCTGCCCGACCTCCAACCTGTTCCTCGGCAGCGGCCTGTTCGACCTGGAGAAGCTCGAACAGCACGGCGTGCGCGTCGGCCTGGGCACCGACGTCGGCGCCGGCACCAGCTTCAGCCAACTGCAATCGCTGAACGAGGCCTACAAGATCATGCAGTTGCAGGGCAAGAAGCTCGACCCCTTCAAGTCCCTGTACCTGGCCACCCTGGGCGGCGCCCGCGCGCTGTACCTGGACCACAGGATCGGCAACTTCTCGACCGGCAAGGACGCCGACTTCGTGGTCCTCGACTACCTGGCCACCCCGCTGCTCGCCTACCGCATGCAGCAGGCCAGAAGCCTGGAGGAACGACTGTTCGCCCTGACCATCCTTGGCGATGATCGTGTAGTGAAGGAAACCTTTGCGGCTGGGCGGAGTGTGCATCTGAGGGGGTGAGGTTCGAGCGGGCCCCAGCCCTCTCCCCCGGCCCCTCTCCCATGAATGGGAGAGGGGTGACTATTGCTCGGCCTTCATCCCATCGGAATTACATCCAGGCTACCCCCGTAGGAGCGGCCCATGGCCGCGATTCGCGGGCATGGCCCGCTCCTACATCCCAGGAGTTCCACGAGGCCATCCGCCCACACGGACAGCTCCCTCTCCCATTTATGGGAGAGGGCTGGGGAGAGGGAGCGGAGTCGCCAGCCTCCCCGGATCACATCCGGGCTACCACCGTAGGAGCGGCCCATGGCCGCGATTCGCAGGCATGGCCAGCTCCTACATCCCAGAGACTCCACGAGGCCATCCGCCCACACGGACAGCTCCCTCTCCCATTTATGGGAGAGGGCTGGGGAGAGGGAGCGGAGTCGCCAGCCTCCCCGGATCACATCCAGGCTACGCTGAATGACAGCGCGCCCCACGGCCGCGATTCATACCCGTAATAGCTGCCCTCGCAACGCCACACGGTGGATAATGCCGTCCCCGACCACGGAGTCCTCACCATGTCCGCCGAACAACAACACCGACTCGCCATCCTCGAACACCCCAAGGCCCTGAACTGCACCGTCTACCGTCCCGACGAGGAAGACCCGGAGGCCGAGGAACTGGACCTCGGCGACGGCAAGGTGGTCCTCGGCGGTCCCTTCGAACCACCCGCCGAATGGGATGCCCAGGAGCGCGAGGAATATTTCGAGGACACCGACCCGGCCCTGTTCGTCACCGCGCGGATCGAGTGCGACGCCCAGCCGGACGGCAAAGGCTACTTCGAGGTCGAGCCCGGCGATTTCGTGGCGGTCCTGGCCGGTCGCGGCAAGGTGCAGATGTATTTCGTCTACGACTGCACGGAAGACGACAGCGGCCGGCAGTACGTCCTCATCCTCGACGACGAGGAATAGCATTTGCCTGGTGGGCTGAAGCCCGCCCCGCTCGCTCCCCAACGAAAAAGCCCCGAGGCTCTCGCCATCGGGGCTCTTTCGTTGCGCCGCTCTATCAGCGGTTGGCCGCGGCGCGTCCGGGCTTCTTCTTGGTCTGCAGCAGGTGCGAGAACACCGCGTGCAGGTCGTCCGAGGCGCTTTCCTCGTCGAGGTTGAGCTTGCTGTCGATGTGATCCATGTGATGCATCATCAGGTGCACCGCCTTCTCCGCATCGCGCGCCTCAATGGCATCGAGCAGTTCGTTGTGCTCGTCGTAGGAGCAGTGCGAACGGCCGCCGCTTTCGTACTGGGCGATGATCAGCGAGGTCTGCGATACCAGGCTGCGCTGGAAGCTGATCAGCGGGGCGTTCTTCGCCGCCTCGGCGAGCTTCAGGTGGAATTCACCGGAGAGGCGGATGCCGGCGCCACGGTCGCCGCGCGAGAAGCTGTCCTGCTCGTCGCGGACCATCTGGCGCAGCTCGGCGAGTTGTTCGGCGGTGGCGTGCTCGACCGCCAGCTCGGTGATGGCGCGCTCGACCATGCGTCGCGCGTAGAAGATCTGCCGGGCTTCCTCGACGCTCGGGCTGGCGACCACCGCGCCACGGTTCGGCCGCAGCAGCACCACGCCCTCGTGGGCGAGGCGCGACAGGGCGCGGCGGATGATGGTGCGGCTGACACCGAAGATTTCGCCCAGCGCTTCTTCGCTGAGCTTGGTGCCGGGCGCCAGGCGTTGTTCGAGGATCACATCGAAGATATGGGCGTAGACGACGTCATCCTGCGTCCCGCTGCGGCTGTTCTTGCCAGCGCGCGGCTGCTTCTTGAGGGGCTGCAATTCTTCGTTGTTCATTCTGGCTCGCGTCAGGAAAAGGGTCGGCGGTCAAGCGAGACTGTACTGCCTGCACCCCGGCTGCTGGCAAGCGGAAACCGGGAGCGACAATGAATAAAGCTGCACGCATTGTACACAATTCGATCAGTGCGAACAGCGCGCAGCATTGATTCAGATCATTCGCACGCCGGATCGCCCCTCTCTTGTAGGAGCCAGCCTGCTGGCGATCCGAGATCCCGGAAACTCATGATCGCCAGCAAGCTGGCTCCTGCCTTCAGGCTCGCTGCTCAGTTTTTTTCATTCCTACGGCGGCATTTCATAGTTCATTTCTGACTTTCAGGACAGGAATCGACCACTCCCGCACCGGGCCGGCAGCCTTCCCGCCATTTCGCCGCCATCGTGCAAGGCGACCGCAACCTGTTGTCTACAAAGGATATTTCCGGAAAAGGCCGGAAAACCATTGTCGCGCGCAGGATGCAAGGGACATCGAGCCAGGCCCACAAGGTCTATTTTCGCAACAATACAAACAATATTTGCTTTTTTTGTACACAAAAGCATAATCCGCTCGTGTACTTCCTGACCCGAAAGTCAACAAACAGGAAGAACACCACTCTCGCATCATCGGCCTCGCGCTCCAGGCCTCGTCGGCTTGCGAAACCGGGCGACCACAATAAAAAGCATTGAGGAGAGCCTCGCTGTGGAAAGCACCAAACAAGAACAACAGGGCATCCCGCTCGCGCGCCCCGCCGGTACGGGCCTGCTGGAACGCCTGTTCAAGCTGAGCCTGCATGGCACCACCGTGAAAACCGAGCTGGCCGCCGGTCTCACCACCTTCATCACCATGGCCTACATCGTCTTCGTCAACCCGAACATCATGGCCGACGCCGGCGTCGATCACGGTGCGGCCTTCGTCGCCACCTGCCTGGCGGCGGCGCTCGGCTGCTTCCTGATGGGCCTGTACGCCAACTGGCCGGTCGGCCTGGCACCGGGCATGGGCCTCAATGCCTTCTTCACCTACACCGTGGTGCAGACCATGGGCTATAGCTGGCAGATCGCCCTCGGCGCGGTGTTCCTCTCCGGCGTGCTGTTCATGGCGCTGACCTTCTCGCGCATCCGCGAATGGCTGCTCAACAGCATTCCCAGCAGCCTGCGCTTCGCCATGGGCGCCGGGGTCGGGCTGTTCCTCGGCCTGATCGGTCTGAAGACCGCCGGCATCGTGGTCGCCCATCCCGCCACCCTGCTGCACATCGGCGACCTCACCTCCCCCGGCCCGCTGCTCGCCGCGATCTGCTTCCTGATGATCGCCGTGCTGGAATACCGCCGCGTGTTCGGCGCCATCCTGATCAGCATCTTCACCGTTACCCTGGCCGGCCTGGGCCTCGGCCTGGTGGAGTTCGGCGGCGTGTTCTCCATGCCGCCGAGCCTGGCGCCGACCTTCATGGCGATGGACATCCGCGGCGCCTTCGACGTGACCATGATCAGCGTGATCCTGGCCTTCCTGTTCGTGCACATGTTCGACACCGCCGGCACCCTGATGGGCGTGGCGCAGCGCGCGCAACTGGTGAAGGAAGACGGCCGCATCGAGAACCTTTCCAAGGCGATGAAGGCCGACAGCGCCTCCAGCGTGGTCGGCGGCGTGCTCGGCGTGCCGCCGGTGACCAGCTACGTGGAAAGCGCCGCGGGCGTGGCGGCCGGCGGCCGCACCGGCCTGACCGCGGTGGTGGTCGGCCTGCTGTTCGTCGCAGCGATGTTCTTCGCCCCGCTGGCCGGGATGATTCCCGCCTACGCCACCGCCGGCGCGCTGATCTACGTGGCGATGCTGATGATGGGCGGCATGGCGCACATCGACTGGAACGAGCACACCGAGACCATCCCGGCGATCGTCACGGTGATCATGATGCCGCTGACCTTCTCGGTCGCCGACGGCATCGCCCTGGGCTTCATCACCTACGTGGCCATGAAGCTGTTCACCGGCAAGCACCGGGACATCTCGCCAAGCTTGTATGCACTTGGAGTTATTTTTGTAGCCAAATTCATTTTCCTGTAATCTCACCCACGAGATGCTGACGGGCCCGGCCGCACCAGCGGCCGGGCCTTTTTCGTTCGCGGTCCTGGACCGCCACGGGTACTGGACTCCCGCGTTCGCGGGAGCGACGTCATCCCCGCGAACGCGGGGACCCAATGAACAGCACAGGGCGGCCCATGCCGCGATGCGTGATACGGAGACCACCATGCCCCTGGAAACCTGGCTGCTCTACTGCGGCGCCGCACTGATCGTCATCCTGATCCCCGGCCCGCTGTCGTTGCTGATGATCGGCAATACGCTGAACTACGGCCTGCGCCGCTCCGTGCCGGGCTTCCTCGGCGGGGTCTCCGCCTCGATCTGCCTGCTCAGCGCCTCGGCGCTCGGCCTCGGCGCGCTGCTGATGGCCTCGGAGAAGCTGTTCAGCGTGCTTAAGATCGTCGGCGCGCTGTACCTGTTCTATCTCGCCTGGCAGAGCTGGGTCGAATCGCGCCGCGCGGCCAGGCCGATGAATGCCGAGGAACAACCGGTCAACCCGGGCTTCCGCGCAATGTTCTGGAAGGCCTTCGGTCTCGGCGCCAGCAATCCCAAGGACATCCTGTTCTTCGCCGCCTTCCTGCCGCAGTTCCTCAGCGCCGAGCGCTCGCTGCTGGTCCAGTTGCTGATCCTGATCGCCACCTGGGTGGTGCTCGACCTCGCCTGCAAGCTGTTCTACGGCCTCAGCGCCCAGGGCGCCGCGCGCTTCCTGCGTGCCGGCAAGGGTCAGGTATGGTTCAACCGTATCAGCGCCGGGCTGTTCGGCGGGGCCGGCGCGGCCTCTCTGCTGAGTCGCTGACCGCGAATCGTCTGGCGGATTTCCGCCAGATAACGACCCGAAAATGGCGGAACTCCGCCAAACCAAATTCCGCCGCCCTCCTCCAGGCCGCGCCACACCTGCCCCCTCGGTGGTGGCACAGCGCTTGCCTTCCACGACCGGACCGGAGTCCGACAAGAACAAGCCCGATTCATGACCCGGCTATTCCCGCCAAAGTGGTGGTGACTGCCTAGACTTGCTCTTGCCGAATGAACGTGCGCACCTGCGTAGGACTTCGCATAACAATCGACAACAAGAGGAAGCACTGATGTTCAAACCCGCCCTCAAGGCTCTCGCCTGTGCGCTCACCCTGAGCGTGGCCGGACTGGCCCAGGCCGCCGAGTCTCAGCCGACCGCCCCCATCGTCATCAAGTTCTCCCACGTGGTGGCCGAACACACGCCGAAAGGCCAGGGTGCGCTGCTGTTCAAGAAACTCGCCGAGGAACGCCTGCCCGGCAAGGTCACCGTCCAGGTCTACCCGAACTCCTCGCTGTTCGGCGACGGCAAGGAAATGGAAGCGCTGCTGCTCGGCGACGTGCAGTTGATCGCCCCGTCCCTGGCCAAGTTCGAGCACTACACCAAGCAGATCCAGGTGTTCGACCTGCCCTTCCTGTTCGACGACATCCACGCGGTGGACCGCTTCCAGCAGAGCCCGGAAGGCCAGGGGCTGCTCAAGTCCATGGAGAGCAAGGGCATCACCGGACTGGGCTACTGGCACAACGGCATGAAGCAACTGTCCGCCAACAAGGCGCTGTACGAGCCGAAGGACGCCCGCGGCCTGAAGTTCCGCGTGCAGGCTTCCGCCGTGCTCGACGAGCAGTTCAAGGCGCTGCGCGCCGCCCCGCGCAAGATGAGCTTCGCCGAGGTCTACCAGGGCCTGCAGACCGGCGTGGTGAACGGCGCCGAGAACCCCTACTCGAACATCTACAGCCAGAAGATGCATGAGGTGCAGAAGTTCATCACCGAGTCCGACCACGGCGTGCTGGACTACATGGTGATCACCAACACCAAGTTCTGGAACGGCATGCCTGAAGACGTCCGCACCGAACTGGAAGCCATCCTCGCCGAGGTTTCCGCCGAGGTGAACAAGCAGGCGGAAAGTCTCAACCAGGCCGACAAGCAGCGCATCCTGGATGCCGGCACCACCGAGATCATCACCCTGACGCCCGAGCAGCGGGCCAAGTGGCGCGACGCCATGCGCCCGGTGTGGAAGAAGTTCGAGAACGATATCGGCGCCGACCTGATCAAGGCGGCGGAGCGGGCCAACGAGGCCGGCTGAGGCCACGTCGGCATCATCATCGGGACGGTCGAGGACGACCGCCCCGGCTGCCGCAGGGCGCTACCGGCCACGCCGGGGCGCCTCCGCCACTTGAACGGAGATCATCCGAATGCACGCTGTAACTCGCGTCTGGAACCGGCTCGAGGAGGTTCTCGTAGCTTTCCTCCTCGCCGGGATGACCCTGATCACATTCGCCTATGTGATGTTCAACAACCTCTACTCGGTGTTCTATTCGCTCGCCGACCAGTTTCCCGCCGCCGAAGGCTTCTTCCTGGCCATCGGCGACGGCATCCTCTTCCTGTCCCAGGAAATGACCTGGAGCATCGCCCTGACCAAGGCCATGTTCGGCTGGCTGATCTTCATCGGCCTGGCCTGGGGCGTGCGCATCGGCGCCCACATCGGCGTCGACCTGCTGGTACGCATGTTCGCGCCCTCCATCCAGAAGATCATCGCCCTGGTCGCCGTGGGCATCTGCCTGGCCTACTGCGCGCTGATGGCCTACTCCAGCGAAGAATGGGTCGCCACCCTGCTGCGCGCCGGCATCGGCGCCGAGGACCTCGACCGCTTCGGCGTCATGCAGTGGCACATCGCGGTCATCGTCCCCGTGGGCTTCATCCTGATGTTCCTCCGCTTCGTCGAGATATTCCTGCGCATACTCGCCGGCCGCCAGTTCGGCCTGGGCATGCACAGCGAGGCCGATGAGGCCCTGAAGCTCGCCGAAACCGGCACCACGGAGGAAAAACGATGACCATTGCCTTCCTGTTCATCGCCCTCTTCGTGCTGATGTTCATCGGCATTCCGGTGGCGATCTCCCTCGGCCTCTCCGGGGCCATGACCATCCTGTTCTTCAGCAACGACTCGGTGCGTTCGCTGGCCATCAAGCTGTTCGAGACCAGCGAGCACTACACCCTGCTGGCGATCCCGTTCTTCCTGCTCTCCGGCGCCTTCATGACCACCGGCGGCGTGGCCCATCGCCTGATCGACTTCGCCAACGCCTGCGTCGGCCACATCAAGGGCGGCCTGGCCATCGCGGCGATCCTCGCCTGCATGCTGTTCGCGGCGCTGTGCGGCTCCTCGCCGGCCACCGTGGCGGCCGTGGGCTCGATCGTCATCGCCGGCATGGTGCGCTCCGGCTACAAGCAGGACTTCGCCGCCGGCATCGTCTGCAACGCCGGTACCCTCGGCATCCTGATCCCTCCGTCGATCGTCATGGTGGTCTACGCCACCGCGACCGAGAGCTCGGTCGGCAAGCTGTTCATGGCCGGCGTGGTGCCGGGCATCCTGCTCGGCGTGATCCTGATGATCACCATCTACGTCATCGCCCGCATCAAGGACATGCCTTCGCTGCCGCGCGCCTCCTTCAAGGAAGTGCTGGCCACCGGCCGCAAGGCGATCTGGGGCCTGCTGCTGATCGTGATCATCCTCGGCGGCATCTACTCGGGCATGTTCACGCCGACCGAGGCGGCGGCCGTGGCGGCGGTGTACGCGGCCTTCGTAGCGATCTTCATCCACAAGGACATGACCATCCGCGAGTGCCCGAAGGTCTTCGTCGAGGCCGGCAAGCTGAGCGTGGTGCTGATGTTCATCATCGCCAACGCCATGCTCTTCGCCCACGTGCTGACCACCGAGCAGATCCCGCAGTCGATCACCGCCTGGGTGGTGGAACAGGGCTTCAGCCCCATCGAGTTCCTCATCGTGGTCAACATCGTGCTGCTGGTCGCCGGCACCTTCATGGAGCCCTCGGCGATCATCCTGATCCTCGCGCCGATCCTCTTCCCCATCGCCATGCAACTGGGCATCGACCCGATCCACCTGGGCATCATCATGGTGGTGAACATGGAGATCGGCCTGATCACGCCGCCGACGGGACTCAACCTGTTCGTGACCTCGGCGGTGACCGGCATGCCATTGACCCGCACCATCAAGGCGGTCTCGCCGTGGCTGCTGGTGATGCTGGCGTTCCTGATCCTGGTCACCTACGTGCCGTGGATCTCCCTGGCCCTGCCGAACTGGCTGGGCATGAGCTGACGCTCCTCCGGGGCCCGCCAGCCGGGCCCCGGCTTTTTCTCCTAGAGTTCCCGCCCCTTCGACCGCAAGGTCTCGATCAACGCCCTCACACTGCCCGGCAGAGCCTCCAGGTCACGGACCAGCATGCTGCGTTCGCGCACGGCCCAGGGCTCGTCCAGCTCGACGATCGCCAGTTGCATGGTGCGGCTGTGGCGCAGTGCGGCGGACTCCGGGATCACGCCGATACCGACACCGGTCTCGATCATCCGGCAGACGGCCTCGAAGCTCGACACCTGGATACGCAACGCCAGGCTCTGGCCCAGCTTCTCCACCTGTTCGCGCAGGAAGCTGAGCAAGGTGCTGCCTTCGTGCAGGCCGATGTGCTGGTAGGCCAGCGTGTCGCGCAGCGGCAAAGGCCCGCGCCCGGCCAGCGGATGGCCCAGCGGCACCGCCAGCACCAGGCGGTCGGTGCTGAAGTGCAGCACTTGCAGGCCGGAGACTTCCACCGGCCCGGCGATGATGCCGAGGTCGGCCGCCCCATCCAGCACGCCCCGCACGATGTCCCGGCTCAGGCGCTCCTGCAGGTCGACGGTGACGCCCGGCCGCGCGGCCAGGAAGCCGGCCAGCACCTCCGGGAGGAATTCGGTGACCGCCGTGGTGTTGGCGAAGATACGGATGTGCCCGGCCGCGTCGGTGCCGTACTCGGTGAACTCGCTCTTCAGGTAATCCACCTGGCGCATGATCAGCCGCGCGTGCTGCAACAGGCGCTGGCCGGCGGGCGTCAGCTCGACGCCCCGGCTGTCGCGGTAGAGCAGGCGCGAACCGAGCTGTCCTTCCAGGGCCTTGACCCGCGCGCTGGCCGCCGCCGGCGAGAGAAACGCCCGCCGCGCGCCCTGGGTCAGGCTGGGCGACTCGGCGATATGGATGAACAGGCGCAGGTCGGCCAGATCGAAGTGCATAGGAAAGGCTCATGTGATGGTGTGGGCATTCTGTGTAGACCGATACATCCTTTCATCAACGGGCTGCTCCCCACAAACGGCGCGGCATGGGCATAGGCCATGCCAGCTTCCACCCATTATCCTCGCGCAATATTTAAGAATCGTCAGGTTGACCCCGCACCCGCATTCTCAGAAGGTTCGTCAGCATCGCCCTCGCAAGGAGCTCTACGCGATGCCCCGCCAATCCGACCTGCGCTTCACCTTCGCGCCCGCCAGCGGCGACTTCGAGGTCGTCTCCTTCGAGCTGGACGAAGGGCTGTCCACGCCC
>NZ_CAJFCI010000091.1 GCF_904061905.1 Zestomonas carbonaria | reverse complement strand
CCCATAAATGGGAGAGGGGTGACTGTTCCGAGGCTGGGGTAAGCACCGTGGCCCCGGCCCGCACGGACGGCCCCCTCTCCCTCCGGAGCGGGGCGCGCAGCCAGGGCTGGGTGAGGGGCGGAGTCGAAACAACACCGATGGCTCAACCCATCCTACAACGCTGTGGAAATTCGCTGTTTCCTGGATTCCCGCGTTCCCGGGAACGACGTGGGTTCGACCGTCACCCTCGCGAATGCGGGGATCCAGTGCCTCACGCAAAGACGATACCCATGCTCCGTAGGAGCGGTCCATGACCGCGAAAAAACCCACATCCTGCCGATCACTCCGCAAAGCCGGCCACCCATACCTCCCACCCCTTGCCAGCCATGCGCCACGGTGCAAGGCTAGCCGCATCCTCATCCGGAGAACGCGCATGCGCCTGCTTGCCGCCTGTCTGATCCTCGCCCTGGCCCTGCCGGCCAGCGCTCAGATCTACAAATACACCGACGCCAAGGGCAACACCGTCTTCACCGACCAGCCGCCGGAAGGTGTCCAGAGCGAAACGCTCGACCTGCCGCCCGCCAACACGGTGCAGATGCAGCCGCCCAGCCCGATCGCCAAGGACCGCGAGCAGGACAGGCAGACCGCCCAGGCGCCGTACCGCGTGCTGCGCCTCATCAACCTGCCGAGCGAGGAAGCGCTGCGCGCCAACAACGGCACCTTCAGCGTCGATGTCGAACTGCAACCGCAACTACGGAGCGGCCACAGCCTGCGCCTGCTGCTCGACGGAAAGCCCTACGGCACGCCGAGCACGGTGCCGCGCCTGCAAGTGGTCAACGTCGATCGCGGCGAGCACAGCCTGGCGGTGGAAGTGCTCAGCGGCGACACCTCGCTCCAGCAGAGCGAGACCCATACCTTCACCGTACAGCGGGTCCACACCGGCAGCCCGGCCCTGCGCCCGCAGCCCCAGCCAAGACCGAGCCCAGCCCCCTGACCCATGCGAATCGCCCTGCTCTGCCTCGCCCTGCTGGGCCTGCCCGCCGCGGCCCAGGTGTACACCTACATCGACGCCGAAGGTAACCGGGTCTTCACCGACCGCCCCACGGCCGGCAACGCCCAGCGCCTGCAACTGGCGCCAACCAACGCGATGCCCGCACCACGACCGGGCACGCCCCAGGCACCGCAGGTCGCCGCGCCGCCCGCGCCGCCGAGCTACCAGTTGCTGCGCATCCTCGTCCCGGAACCGGACGCGGCCGTGCAGAACGGCACCTCCGGCGACCTGATCGTCACCGCCACCAGCGAACCGGGCCTGCTGCCCGGGCATCAGTACCGCCTGCTGCTGGACGGCGAACCGGCCGGCGAGCCCAGCCGCAGCCCGGTGTTCCAACTGACCAACATCGACCGTGGCACCCACCAGATCGCGGTGGAAATCCTCGACACCAACGGCAGCATCCTGGAGCGCACGCCCAGCCAGCCGGTGCACATCCTGCGCACCTCCCTGGCGCAGAAGCGCAAGATCAAGCCCTGCCAGAAGGAGGACTACGGCAAGCGCCCGGAATGTCCGCTGAAGGACAAACCCGAGGATGAAGTCAGCATCCTGCCGTTCTTCTGAGTGAACGCCCTGTATGCACTACAATGGTGCATACAGGCGCACCTCCATCCCCCACCTCCCCATTTTGGTTCGCCGCCCGTCCGAACCTGCACCGCCAAGCCGCCCGAATCACTGAGCGGGACATCCGTCGCGCGCCTTTTCGGGGCCTTGGTTTGCTTTTTGCATTTTCCGGATCAACTGCGGAAGCTGCCTATGACCATCAACGACGCACTGCATCGCCTGCTGCTCGACAACCTGACCACCGCGACCTTGCTGCTCAATGCCGAATTGCGCCTCGAGTACATGAATCCGGCGGCAGAAATGCTCCTGGCCGTCAGCGGCCAGCGTAGCCACGGGCAATTCATCAGCGAACTGTTCACCGAATCGCCCGAGGCGCTGGCCGCCCTGCGCCAGGCGGTGGAACAGGCGCATCCATTCAACAAGCGCGAAGCGGTGCTCACCGCGCTGACCGGCCAGACCCTCACCGTCGACTACTCGGTGACGCCGATCCTCAATCGCGGCGAAACCCTGCTGCTGCTCGAAGTGCTGCCGCGCGACCGCCTGCTGCGCATCACCAAGGAAGAGGCCCAGCTCTCCAAGCAGGAAACCACCAAGCTGCTGGTGCGCGGCCTGGCCCACGAGATCAAGAACCCGCTCGGCGGCATTCGCGGCGCGGCGCAGTTGCTGGCCCGCGAGCTGCCGGATGACGGTCTCAAGGACTACACCAACGTGATCATCGAGGAGGCCGACCGCCTGCGGAACCTGGTCGACCGCATGCTCGGCTCCAACAAGCTGCCGAACCTGGCCATGGCCAACGTGCACGAAGTGCTGGAACGGGTCGGCAGCCTGATCGAGGCGGAAAGCCAGGGCAGCATCACCCTGGTGCGCGACTACGACCCGAGCATCCCCGACGTGCGCATCGACCGCGAACAGATGATCCAGGCGGTGCTCAATATCGTGCGCAACGCCATGCAGGCGCTCAGCACGAACAACGACCTGCACCTCGGCCGCATCACCCTGCGCACCCGCACCCTGCGCCAGTTCACCATCGGCCACACCCGCCACCGCCTGGTGGCGAAACTCGAGATCATCGACAACGGCCCGGGCATTCCGGCCGAGCTCCAGGACACCATCTTCTACCCCATGGTCAGCGGCCGCCCGGACGGTACCGGGCTGGGCCTGGCCATCACCCAGAACATCATCAGCCAGCACCAGGGGTTGATCGAGTGTGAGAGTCATCCGGGCCACACCGTCTTCTCGATCTTCCTGCCACTGGAACAAGGAGCCAGCCCCTCATGAGCCGCAGTGAAACCGTCTGGATCGTCGACGACGACCGCTCCATCCGTTGGGTACTGGAGAAGGCCCTGCAGCAGGAAGGCATGCACACCACCAGTTTCGACAGCGCCGACGGCCTGCTCGCCCGGCTCGGCCGCCAGCAGCCGGACGTGATCATCTCCGACATCCGCATGCCCGGCGCCAGCGGCCTCGACCTGCTGGCGCGCATCCGCGAGCTGTACCCGCGCCTGCCGGTGATCATCATGACCGCGCATTCCGACCTGGACAGCGCGGTGGCTTCCTACCAGGGCGGCGCCTTCGAATACCTGCCCAAGCCGTTCGACGTCGACGAAGCGGTCTCGCTGGTCAAGCGCGCCTTCCAGCACGCCCAGGAACAGCAAGGCCTGGAGACGCCCGCCACCCAGGCGCGCACCCCGGAGATCATCGGCGAAGCGCCGGCCATGCAGGAGGTGTTCCGCGCCATCGGCCGGCTCAGCCACTCCAACATCACCGTGCTGATCAACGGCGAATCCGGCACCGGCAAGGAACTGGTCGCCCACGCCCTGCACCGCCACAGCCCGCGTGCGGCGGCACCGTTCATCGCGCTGAACATGGCGGCGATTCCGAAGGACCTGATGGAGTCGGAGCTGTTCGGCCACGAGAAAGGCGCCTTCACCGGCGCCGCCAACCAGCGTCGCGGCCGCTTCGAACAGGCCGACGGCGGCACCCTGTTCCTCGACGAGATCGGCGACATGCCGGCCGACACCCAGACCCGCCTGTTGCGCGTGCTGGCCGACGGCGAGTTCTACCGGGTCGGCGGCCACACCCCGGTCAAGGTGGACGTGCGGATCATCGCCGCCACCCACCAGAACCTCGAATCCCTGGTGCAGGCCGGCAAGTTCCGCGAGGACCTGTTCCACCGCCTCAACGTGATCCGCATCCACATCCCGCGCCTGGCCGACCGCCGCGAAGACATCCCCACCCTGGCCCGCCACTTCCTCGCCCGCGCCGCCCAGGAACTGGCCGTCGAGCCCAAGCTGCTCAAGACGGAAACCGAGGACTACCTGAAGAACCTGCCCTGGCCGGGCAACGTGCGCCAGTTGGAGAACACCTGCCGCTGGATCACCGTGATGGCCTCCGGACGCGAGGTCCACATCGACGACCTGCCGCCCGAACTGCTCACCCAGCAGCACGACGCCGCACCGGTCACCAACTGGGAACAGGCCCTGCGCCAGTGGGCGGACCAGGCCCTGTCGCGCGGCCAGTCGAGCCTGCTCGACAACGCCGTGCCAGCCTTCGAACGGATCATGATCGAAACCGCCCTCAAACACACCGCCGGCCGCCGCCGCGACGCCGCCGTCCTGCTCGGCTGGGGCCGCAACACCCTGACCCGCAAGATCAAGGAACTGGGCATGAAGGTCGACGGCGGAGACGACGACGAGGGCGACGACGCCTGAGGTGGGACGGGCTTCGGCCCGCCCCTAACCCGGTAGCCCTCGACGAACCCCCGCC
>NZ_CAJFCI010000090.1 GCF_904061905.1 Zestomonas carbonaria | reverse complement strand
TCCCTCTCCCCCAAGCACCACCCCCGACCCACGCAACAGACGCGGGCGGGCGCGACACCTTGCAAGCAGTACCGGGGAGGAATGAGCGGGCCGTGAGGCCCTGACAGTTCTTCGATGGAGAAAGGCGGATGGTTTTCTCGTCCAACGTGTTCCTGTTCCTGTTCTTGCCGATCTTCCTCGGCCTGTACTACCTGAGCGGGAACCGCTATCGCAACCTGCTGCTGCTGATCGCCAGCTACATCTTCTACGCCTGGTGGCGCGTGGACTTCCTCGCCCTGTTCGCCGGGGTGACGGTGTTCAACTACTGGATCGGCCTGCGCATCGGCGCCGCCGGCGTGCGCACCCAAGCGGCCAGGCGCTGGCTGACCCTCGGCGTGGTGGTCGATCTCTGCGTGCTCGGCTACTTCAAGTACGCCAACTTCGGCGTCGACAGCCTCAACGCGATCATCAGCCAGTTCGGCATGCAGCCCTTCGTGCTCACCCACATCCTGCTGCCGATCGGCATCTCCTTCTACATCTTCGAATCGATCAGCTACATCGTCGACGTCTACCGCGGCGACACCCCGGCGACCCATAACCTGATCGACTTCGCCGCCTTCGTGGCGATCTTCCCGCACCTGATCGCCGGCCCGGTGCTGCGCTTCCGTGACCTGGTCGACCAGTTCAACCACCGCACCCACACCCTCGACAAGTTCTCCGAGGGCTGCACCCGCTTCATGCAGGGCTTCATCAAGAAGGTGTTCATCGCCGACACCCTGGCGATCGTCGCCGACCACTGCTTCGCCCTGGAAAACCCCAGCACCGGCGACGCCTGGCTCGGCGCGCTGGCCTACACCGCACAGCTCTACTTCGACTTCTCCGGCTACAGCGACATGGCCATCGGCCTCGGCCTGATGATGGGCTTCCGCTTCATGGAGAACTTCAAGCAGCCCTACATCAGCCAGTCGATCACCGAGTTCTGGCGGCGCTGGCACATCAGCCTCTCCACCTGGCTGCGCGACTACCTGTACATCAGCCTCGGCGGCAATCGCGGCGGCACCTTCAAGACCTACCGCAACCTGTTCCTGACCATGCTGCTCGGCGGCCTGTGGCACGGCGCCAACTTCACCTACGTGATCTGGGGCGCCTGGCACGGCATGTGGCTGGCCATCGAGCGAGCGCTGGGCATCGACGCCGCGCCGCACCGCTTCAACCCGCTGAAATGGGCGACGACCTTCCTGCTGGTGGTGCTCGGCTGGGTGATCTTCCGCGCCGAGAACCTCGACGTGGCCCTGCGCATGTACCAGGCGATGTTCAGCTTCGGCGACTGGCGCCTCTCCGAACTCGGCGCCGCCAACCTCACCGGCCTGCAGATCGCCACCCTGCTGCTCGCCTACGCGACCCTCGCGGTGTGCGGCCTCTACGACTTCTACCGCCACCCGCTCGACAGCCGCGCGCCCAAGGCCAAGGCCGCCGGGCAGGCGGGCGGCGAGCCGGTCACGCTGCAAGGGGGCGCGCCGACCGCGTCGGCGGCACTCACCTTCGACTGGCCGCGCACCCTGCTGCGCGCGGCGATCCTGGCGCTGTTCTGCGCCTCGATCCTCAAGCTCTCGGCACAGAGCTACTCGCCCTTCCTGTACTTCCAGTTCTGAGGACCGCCGACCATGACCCGCTCCCTGCGCCTCCTCTACATCGCCCTGTTCCTCGCCCTGCTGCTGGTGCTCGCCGTCTGGTCGCTGGGCGCCTTCCTCGGCTTCAGCGTGCCGCCCCGCGCCACCGTCCTCGACGGCAAGTGGGCCAAGGCGGTGGAGACCCGCTACGACGAGGAATTCCCTCTCAAGCGCCTGGGCACCAACCTCTGGGCGGCGCTCGACTACACGCTGTTCGACGAGGGCCGACCCGGTGTGGTGCTGGGTCGCAACAACTGGCTGTTCAGCGACGAGGAGTTCAAGCCCGAGCCCCGTGCCGAGCAGAACATCGACGACAACCTGCGCCTGGTCCAGGGCATTCGCCAGAGCCTGGAGCGGCGCGGTATCGACCTGGTCCTGGCAATCGTCCCGGCCAAGGCCCGCCTGTACCCGGAACACCTCGGCGAACGGCAGCCGGCCCGCCTGCGCGACAACCTCTACCAACGCTTCCACCTCGAAGCGCGCCGCGCCGGGATCGTCGCTCCCGACCTGCTTGCCAGCCTCGAGAAGGAAAAGGGCAACGGCGCGCTGTTCCTGCGCACCGATACCCACTGGACGCCGCACGGCGCCGAAGTGGCGGCCCAGCGCATCGGCCGGGCGGTGCAGCGCCGCCTGCCGCTGGACAACGAGCCGCAACGCTTCGTCACCGACTTCGGCAAGCGCGCGCCGTACCAGGGCGACCTGACCCGCTTCCTGCCGCTCGACCCGCTGTTCAGCGACCTGCTGCCGCCGCCGGACCACCTGCAACAGCGCACCACCCGCGCCGCCGACGCCGGGCGCGCCGATGCCGCAGCGCTGTTCGACGACGCCCGGGTGCCGGTGGCGCTGGTCGGCACCAGCTACAGCGCCAACCCCAACTGGAACTTCCAGGGCGCCCTGCGCCAGGCCCTCGGCAGCGACCTGGTCAGCTACGCCGAGGACGGCAACGGCCCGCTGCAACCGATGCTCGAGTACCTGCAAAGCGACGACTTCAAGGATTCGCCGCCACAACTGGTGATCTGGGAATTCCCGGAACGCTACCTGCCGATGGCCGCCGACCTGAGCCGCTTCGACCCCGAGTGGGTCGCCCAGCTCAAGGCCTCCGCGGCAACCGACGAACGCCTGGTCGGCGCAACCGACTGACAAGACCACTGGAGAACATGACCATGAAACCGACCCTCGCCCGCAAGTCCATCGCCACCACCGGCGCCCTGCTGCTCGCCGGACTGTTCAGTTGGCAGGCCCACGCCGCCGCCGACGCCGCCCTCTACGGTCCCGCCGCGCCCAAGGGCTCGGCCTTCGTGCGGGTCTACAACGCCACCGGCCAGGAAGTCAGCGCCAACGTCGGCAACACCCGCCTCGACGACGTCGGCCCGCAGGGCAGCAGCGACTTCAGCTTCCTGCCCGGCGGCAGCTACAGCGCCCAGGTCGGCGACCAGACCGTCTCGGTGCAGCTCGACCCGGACCGCTACTACACCCTGGTCAACCTGCCCGGCGGCCAGCCGAAGCTGGTCGAGGAACCGCCGTTCAGGAACAAGCAGAAGGCCCTGCTGCGCGTGCAGAACCTCAGCGACACCCCGCTCACCCTGAAGACCGCCGACGGCAAGACCCCGGTGGTGGAGAACGTCGTCCCGCAAGGGCGGGGGGACCGCGAGATCAACCCGGTGAAGGTCAACCTGGCGCTGTTCGACGGCGACCGCAAGGTCAGCGACCTCAAGCCGGTCGCCCTGGAACGCGGCGAAGCAGTGTGCCTGTACGTCACCGGCAGCGCCGGCAAGCTCGCCCCGGTCTGGGTGAAACGCCCGGCGAGCGCGAATTGATGAAGTGACTAATGACTCCCTCTCCCTCCGGGAGAGGGCTGGGGTGAGGG
>NZ_CAJFCI010000089.1 GCF_904061905.1 Zestomonas carbonaria | reverse complement strand
CCCCGGCAACGCCCCCGCGAACACGCCTCCCCGTCTCCATCCCCCTCGCATTCCCTGATCTTTTCCGGCCACCACCAGGATCGAGCATCTCCCGGGGTTGGGTCATAAGGACATTTAGAAGTCACAATGACCATTTATTGATAAGGTCATTTTGACATCAATGAAAAATAACTTATTGATAATGAACAATAAAATAAATGGCACGGAAAATGGAATGACGACAGGCGAACCAAAACCAGCGTGTAGGAAGAGAAATGAAACGTCACGTGCCATGCCCTCCCTCTTCGATCCTCGGAACAGACCACACCCCACTCAAGGAAATCCCAGGAACCATCATGAACAGACTGTCCTCCCTTGCGCTGTGCTTCGGCCTGCTCGCTTCCCAAGTAGCCCTGGCCGACCAGGTGATTCGTGAAGTACCCGACACTACCGCCGGCAAAGGCGTAGGGGCCTTGAGTGGCCTGATGCTTGGCGCCGCCGCCGGAGGCCCCATCGGCGGGCTGGTCGGCGCGGGCGCCGGCTTCTGGTTGGGGGGCTCGGCACAGCAAGCCGGCGGCCTCGACGAGAGAGCGTACGAAGTGGAAAACGATGTGGGAGAGCGCAGCGTCGTGCGCTCCCCCAACGCCCGGTTCTCTGCCGGCGAGGCCGTCACCCGCAAAGGTACACGCATCGTCTCCAGCGCCGCCGAGGAGCCGCTCCATGTCGAACGATGAATTCAAGGGTCGCCTTGCCGTGGTCACTGGCGCCAGCTCGGGAATCGGCCTGGCACTGACCGAACGACTACTGCAAAGAGGCACGCAGGTTTTGGCGATGGCTCGCCGCAGCGGTCACCTGCACGACCTGCATGAGCGTTTCGGCGACCAATTGCACTGGCTCGCCGGTGACGTCACCCGGCAGGCGGACCTCGACAAGCTGGCGCAGCATGCCCGATCGCTGGGACCGATCGACTACCTGGTCCCCAATGCGGGTATCGCCCAGCTAGCCGATGGCCTGGACAGCTCCGCCTTCGATCGACAGTGGGCGGTCAACGGCGCCGGCGCCCTGAATACCCTGGCCACCTTGCTCGAGCAACTGGCCAAGCCGGCATCGGTGGTATTCATCGGCACCTTCCTGTCGCAAGTGACCTTCCCGGGGCTGGCGGCCTATATCGCCTCGAAGTCGGCACTCAAGGCGCAGGCCAGGACCCTGGCCGTCGAACTGGCAACGCAAGGGGTACGCATCAACATGGTGTCTCCGGGCCCTACCGCGACCCCGATCTGGGGGACCCTGGGCCTGGACGACACCCAGCTCACCGAGGTGGCCGGCACGGTCAACCAGCGCCTGCTGGATGGGAAATTCCTGGATGCCGGGGCTATCGCCGACGTGATCGTCTTCCTGCTGTCGGAAGACGCACGCAGCATCCACGGGCAGGATCTGGTCGTGGATAACGGCTACACGCTGCGCTGAGATCGCTCCCGCCTGCTTGCAACGTTCCTTTGGTACAGGGTCCTAGCTGTTTCCGGGCCCTGTTTTTTCCAGCAATGAGGTTGCCCAGACGGATACCGTGTTCATTCTGATCCGTATCAAATAGAGAAATCTGAATCTGTGTTCGTCCACCTCGCGACGCTACAGTCCGCGCTCATCCGCATCCGACCCCAGCCCGTATCGGCCGTAGAGAAGACTGCCCATGAGCACAGCAATCGCAGAGCAACCATACAACTACAAGGTGGTACGCCAGTTCACGATCATGACCGTGGTCTGGGGCGTGGTCGGCATGGCCATGGGCGTGCTGATCGCCAGCCAACTGGTCTGGCCGCAGATGAACTTCGACCTGCCGTGGACCAGCTTCGGCCGCCTGCGTCCACTGCACACCAACCTGGTGATCTTTGGTTTCGCCGGTAGCGCGCAGTTCGCTGCCAGCTACTACGCGGTACAGCGCACTTGCCAGGCCCGGCTGTTCTCCGACCGACTCGCCGCCTTTACTTTCTGGGGCTGGCAGGCAGTGATCCTCATCCTGCTGGCGACCTTGCCGCTGGGATACACGACCACCAAGGAATACGCCGAAATCGAGTTCGCCGGTGCGGTATGGATGGCCATCGTCTGGGTCGCCTACGGCGTGGTGTTCTTCGGCACGCTGCTGCGCCGCAAGACCAAGCATCTGTACGTCGGCAACTGGTTCTTCGGCGCCTTCATCGTGGTCATCGCCATGCTCCACGTGGTCAACCACCTATCCATTCCGGTCGACTGGTTCAAGTCCTACCCGGTCTATTCCGGCGCTACCGACGCCATGGTGCAATGGTGGTACGGCCACAATGCGGTGGGCTTCTTCCTGACCACTGGCTTCCTGGGGATGATGTACTACTTCGTGCCCAAGCAGGCGAACCGCCCGGTGTACTCCTACCGACTGTCGATCGTGCACTTCTGGGCGTTGATCACCCTGTACATCTGGGCCGGCCCGCACCATCTGCACTACACCGCCCTGCCGGACTGGGCGCAGTCGCTGGGCATGGTGATGTCGATCATCCTCCTGGCGCCATCCTGGGGTGGCATGATCAACGGCATGATGACCCTCTCCGGTGCCTGGCATAAGCTGCGCAGCGACCCGATCCTGCGCTTCCTGGTGTTGTCGCTGGCGTTCTATGGCATGTCCACCTTCGAAGGCCCGATGATGGCCATCAAGACCGTCAACGCCCTCTCCCACTACACCGACTGGACCATCGGCCACGTGCACGCCGGGGCGCTGGGCTGGGTGGCGATGATCACCTTCGGTGCCGTCTACCACATGGTTCCGAAACTCTGGGGGCGCGAGCAGATGCACAGCGTCGGCCTGATCAACGTTCACTTCTGGCTCGCCACCATCGGCACCGTCCTCTACATCGCCTCGATGTGGGTCAACGGCATCACCCAGGGCCTGATGTGGCGGGCGATCAACGAAGACGGCACCCTGACCTACTCCTTCGTCGAAGCCCTGCAGGCCAGCCATCCCGGCTTCGTGGTGCGCCTGGTCGGAGGACTGTTCTTCCTCACCGGCATGCTGCTGATGGCCTACAACACCTGGCGTACCGTGCGCGCAGGGCAACCGGCGGTGGCCTACGTATCTGCCGCGACACACTGAGGCGCGTTCATGTTCTACCTGCTGTTCTCCACTCTGCTGCTGGTGGGTTTCTACGTCGCGGTGCAGTGGAACCTGCGCGAAGAGCGTCGTGGGGATATCGAGGAAGCCACCATGCTGCCGTTCGCCGACGACCCCGAAGTCGCCCGGCGCATGGAACTGGCGACCGGCCGCAGCAGTACCGGTTGCGCCTGCCCAGGTACCTGCAATGGAGACTGTGCATACTGGGGACGGCAGGATATCTGAACGGCCAGGGACTCTGGCGGATGAGAGCGAACGACGCGCCGAGCGCCACGGCGAACTCGTAGAGCGGGCCATGCCCGCGATGCTTTTCGCGGCCATGGGCCGCTCCTACGGTCGGGAGCGGAGTTCGCAGGTGGAGGAAACCCGGAGGTTCTGGATCAAGTGAATGCGCGGCGGGAATGATTGGCACAAGGCCCCATGAAACCCCGTAGGAGCGGGCCATGCCCGCGATTCGCGGTTGCGCCCGGACGGGGCATCTGCGTTGGCTGCGCGAGCAGGGCTCGCTCCTACGGCAAGCGGCGTCTTGCTTGTGAGATGGAGCTGAAAGTCGGTCCGTCCTAGTGGAACGGGAAGATGTAGTTCATCCACGCCGCCATGCGCAGCAGCACCTTGCGCATCACCGCCACATGATGGAAATGCTGGCTGTAGACAGCCGCCTGGCCATAGGCGCCGCCGGGCATCAGGCCGCTGTAGGGCGCAAATTCCGGGTCGGTGATTTCGATGAACACCGGTACCCGCCCCGGCGGTGGACTACCGGTGAAGCTCAGCAAGGTGCCGGATGGCTGCACCTGGCCCTCACCTATCACCGATATGACCTGCTTCACCTTGCCGGTGAAGACCTTGCCGGGAACCCCGTCGAAGGCGATCTCGGCCTCGTCGCCGGCGACCAGGCGCAGTTGACTGTTCTGACGCATCCAGGCGACGAAGTAATGCCCCTCGTCCGGGATGAACACCATCGATGGCCGCAGCGGCAGCTTGGTCGCCATCATCCCCGGCCGCAGGGAAACGTGCGTGACATAGCCCTTGGCGGGCGCTCGCACGGTGGTGCTGTCCAGTTCGAAGCGGGCGATGTTGAGTTGCGCCTGCAAGTCTTCGACGCGGGCGGTGGCGATATCCAGGTCGCGGCGGTTGCCGACATTGCGCTTGACCAGCTCGCTCGCGCGGTGAAGGTCGGCCCGGGCCGAAACCATCTGGGCCTGGAGCGACTTGACGCGGTTTTCGAAAGGAGTCGGATCGATGCGGAACAGCACATCGCCCTTTTCCAGCGGCTGGTTGGGGCGAACCGGTACTTCGACGACCTGCCCGCTGACGACGGGGATCACCGGCGTGGAAACGAAGTAGCTACGGGCTACCTCCGAATAGGGGTGGTTGTAGTTCATGGTGAAGATCAGCGCGCCGATCAGCACTACGCCGCCGAGAACGGCGGTCGGTACCGTCCACTTGTTCAGCGGGATGCGGAATATCTTGAATACGGCGATGGCGATGGCCGCATAGGTCAGAATCAACAGCAGATCCATGATTACGATCCCTCGTTCGGCTGCGGTTCAGGCAATGGCGGTTGCGATGGCGGAGGCGATTCCGGCTGGCGCGTTTCCAGAGCGGCCAATCGTTCCTGCAACTGCGCCACCTGCTGTTCGAGCCGCTGCACGTGCGCTTGCGGCGAACCGCCAGCGCCGAATCCCCAGCCGCGATCCTCGCGATATAACATCGCCCAGATCCACAGGAACGGCCAGATTGCGTGCAGCGTGAACAGGCTGACCCAACCCGTCGCATGGATGGCGTCCTGATGCGGGTGGTTGCGGCTCACGGCGATTTCATAGGGGATGTCGTGCAGCACGATGATCCCGTAGAACAGGACCAACCCGACGAACACCAGCAGTCCAAGGGCAAAATAATCAAGCATGGTGGCTTCCTTCTCCTTTCTTCAAATCCGTCATTACCTTCCTGAGCCTCCTCGGGCCCGAGCCTGATGGAGGATAGCCAAGCCGATCCTCGTCGGGCATCGGTGGCTGTCACCGCTCGCTCGCGGCGACATGATGAGTACCGCCATTCGCGCTTCTCTCGACCATCGCGACGATCGTTTCGAAGAGTTCGTCCTGGGCCTGCCTAGGGGTGATTTCTCCGGTCACGGCGGCATGGGACAGCGCCTCGGCCGCGCCGAGCATCGCCCGCAGGCCCGCCGGTGCGATGGTTCCAGCCCCGGCGAACGGAGCCAGGGCGATCCGGCATTTCTCCATGAAGACCGCCTCGTACTCGCGCTTGATCTGTTCGAGTTCCGGCGAGCTGGCCAGCGCGGCGATCACCCCGGGTATCTCGCGGCCCTGGAGCAGCACGCACTCGATATAGGACACCGCGATGACCGCCGCCCTGCCCGCCAGCGTCGGTTCGCTTGCCCGTAGCGCGGCGTCCATGAGCAGCGTCTGGCGTGCGTCGAAATCCTGGTAGAGCGCCGCCAGCAGCCCGGAGCGGGTGCCGAAGTGGTCGTAGACGACCGGCTTGGTAACGCCCGCCTGCTCGGCGAGCCGCCCCAGCGTCAGGGCTTCCGTGCCCTCCTCCCGGACCAGCCGCCAGGCGACGTCCAGCAACTGGCGCTGCCTTTCTTCCCTCGACAGACGGCGGCGCGGCCGTGGGCTGGAGCTCCGTTCCTCGCTGCTTGACATGCTTACCTACCAAAAGTAACTTACCAAAGGTAACTTGCTAGAAGCATATAAGGCTTGCCCTTCGCCCGCAATCAGCCAGCAGGAGTCTTCGCCATGCACGCACTCATCATCGTCGCCCATCACGATCCCCAGTCGCTCACCCATAGCCTTGTCGCGCAGGTCGCGGAAGGCGTGGTCCTGTCCGGTCCCGGCAACTCCTTCGAAATCGCCGACCTCGCGGCGGAGGGCTTCGATCCGAGGTTCGGCATGGCCGACCACGCCGTCCACCGCAGGCAGGCGCCGCCTCCCGCCGATGTCCTCGCCGAGCAGGCGCGGATCGACCGCGCCGATGCCCTGGTGCTGGTCTATCCGGTCTACTGGTGGTCGATGCCGGGGCTGCTCAAGGGCTGGATCGATCGCGTGTTCTCCAACGGCTGGGCGTTCGACTTCAGCCTGGATACCAATCTGGAGAAGAAGCTTCACCACCTCCGGGTGCACCTCATCGGCGTCGCCGGTGCCGACGAGGGAACCTTTTCGCGGCACGGCTATTTCGAGGCCATGAAGACGCAGATCGACCATGGGATCTTCGATTACTGCGGCGCACGCGTCGTGACTTCCGAGATCATGTTCGAATCGGAAACCCGGGACCCAGGCGTTCACCTGAACGCCGCGCGCGACATCGGCCTCGATCTTTTCGCGGCAGCCAGGCGATGCGAGGCGGCCGAGGCGGTGTGAGCGCCGGCAGGACGCTGGCCGATCACTCGGCCAGCGCTGCCCGCCACTTCCGCAGTTGGTCGAAGCTCGCCGTCACGCCGCCGCAGACCACCACTAGGATGTTGCCTTCCGGCAGCATGTCCCGGACCTGATAGGGAATCGCCAGGCTGGCGCCGCAGGCCGGTTCGACGAGGATGCGGTGGTCGTCGAGAAAGCGCTCGCAGGCATCCAGCGCCGCCAGGTCGCTCACCACGCAACTGCGCACCGGGTGCTGGCGCGCCAGATCGAAGGCGTGCTGGCACACCTGCCTGGCGCCGAGCGACGTGGCGATGCTCTCGATCCGTTCGAGCTCGACGCGCCTGCCCTCCTCCAGCGAACGGGCCAGTCCCTCCGCGCCACGGGTTTCCACGGTGATGACCGGGACATCGCCCCAGCCGTTGCGCCGCAAGCCCTCGACCACGCCGCTGAACAAACCGCCTCCGCCTACCGAAAGCACCACCGCGTCGGGTTTCGGACCGCTCCGCGCCACTTCGTCCACCAGCGTGGCATGGCCTTCCCAGAGCCGCGGATCGTCGAAGGGATGCAGGAAGGCATCGTCCGGGCCCAGCATCGACAGCGCCAGCTCGTTGGCCTCGTGCCAGGTCTCGCCGTGCACCACCAGTTCGGCGTTTTCCTGGCGGATCAACTGCCGGGCGCGCTCGGTGGTGCTCTGCGGTACCACCACGGTCACCGGGATGGACAGGTTGCGTCCGGCATAGGCCACGGCTATCCCGGCGTTGCCGCCGGACGACGACACGAACCGGCGCTTGCCCTGGCGCGCATGGATTTCGCAGGCGGCGCCGATGCCACGGATCTTGAACGAGCCGGGCGGTTGCAGCGCTTCGAGCTTGAGCCAGATGGAGCGCCCTGCCGCGAGGCTGAGCGGACGGGACTGGATGAGCGGGGTTTCGATATGCAGGGTCATCGGGCTCTCACTTCGCATGCAAGGAGCCCAAGCATAAGGCCGCCCGGCCCGGCTCGCACCGGTCGCTTTCGACCGGCCGCGAGCCGCGTGGCAGATCGACGATGCTGGCCACCTGATCATCAACTGTGAGGCGCGAGCCGCTGTTGCAATTTCACGCACAGCCAGCCGGCGGACGAGCCCAGCGTGCTGGCGCCGCCAAGATGGAACAGGCTCTCCAGCGATGGCTCCAGATGCGAGGCGAAGAACGCGATCAGGCCAAGGAAGTAGGCGAGGACGTTGTTCAACAGCGGCAAGCCGCGCAGCGAGACGACAATGATCGCAACCGCGAATACCACGGCGGGTAGCGCGAGGCGTCCCAGCGGGGGCGTGAGCGCGCCGACCGCCAGAGCCGCGGCGACACCGAAGGCGAGGCCCAGCCAGACGCAGGCCAGGTTGATCGCCCCGTCGCGCGCGTTCACGCCTCGGGTGAAGAACGCCACCCAGCCCACGAACATCGCCCAGACCGGCACCGACAGGGCGACGCTGGAGCCTGCCGCCAAGGCGGCCACGACGGCGGCAATGGCGCTGAACGCGACGAAACGGATGCTGGAGTGCAGGGAACGGTTCGGCATGTCGAGCTGATCGCTCATGATCGGCTTCCTCCTTCGGTGATGGCGTGCGGCATCAAACCAGGCCGCCGTTGGCACGCAGGACCTGGCCGTTGACCCAGCCCGCATCCGGTCCGGCGAGGAAGGCCACCACCGAGGCGATGTCTTCCGGCTGGCCGAGGCGTTCGAGGGGCGGCATCTTGGCGAAGCTCTGGATCTGCTCTTCGCTCTTGCCACGCAGGAACAGCTCGGTGGCGACCGGTCCCGGCGCGACGGCGTTGACCGTGATGCCGCGGCCGCGCAGCTCCTTGGCGAACACCCTGGTGAAGGCTTCCACCGCCGCCTTGGTGCCGTTGTAGACCCCATAGCCGGGCAGGTTCAGGCCGAGCACCGAGGTGGAGAAGTTGACGATCCGCCCGCCGCCATTCAGGCGAGCGCTGGCTTCGCGCAGGGTGTTGAACACGCCACGGACGTTGATGTTGAAGGTCTGCTCGAAGAGTTCGTCGCTGCTCTCGGCAAGCGGGACGACCTTGAGGATGCCGGCGTTGTTGACCAGCACGTCGACCTTGCCGAGGCGCCGTTCGGTTTCCTCGAGCAGGCGCTTCACGTCGCCGGTGCTGGCGACGTCGGCTTGCACGGCGATAGCCCGGCCGCCTTGCGCTTCGATGGCGGCGACCAGGGCAGCGGCCTCGGCGGCGCTGCTGGAGTAGTTGATGGTAACGGCGAATCCATCGCGGGCGAGCCGCTTGGCGACTTCGGCGCCGATTCCACGGGAGGCGCCGGTGACGATGGCGACTTTGGAGGTCTGGATGCTCATGGTGATTGTCCTGCCTGAGAGTGAGTGGTGAAGGCAGGAGCAGGTTCACATGGGCGACAAAGCGGATAAATACTCCTGAGTTGCCTTTACTATTCAAGAATCACCAACAATAGGAACGCCCAGTGGATCAGGTGAAAGCCATGAAAGTCTTCGTTCGCATCTACGAACGAAGCAGCTTCACCCAGGCCGCCGAAGACCTGGCGATGCCGCGCGCGACCATCACCCACACCATGAACCAGCTCGAAGCCTGGCTCGGCACGCGGCTGCTGGAGCGCAGCACCCGCAGGGTCAAGGCCACCCTGGACGGCGAGGCCTACTACGCACGTTGCGTGCACCTGCTGGCCGAGCTGGAAGAGGCGGCGCAGGCCTTTCGCAGCGTCGCACCCAAGGGGCGGCTGCGGGTGGACATGCACGGCACCCTGGGCAGGCATTTCGTGATCCCCGCCCTCCCCGACTTCCTCGAACGCTACCCCGACATCGAACTGGCGATCAGCGAAGCGGACAGGTTCGTCGACCTGATCGAGGAAGGCGTCGATTGCGTGCTGCGTGCCGGTTCGCTGGGCGACTCGTCGCTCGTCGGCCGGCGCCTGGCCAACCTGCCCCAGGTCACGTGCGCCAGCCCGGCGTATCTCCGCAAGTTCGGGGTCCCGGAGAGCCTGGACGACCTGGCCGAGCACCGGGCGGTGAACTACCAGTCGAAAACCACGGGCCGCAGCTTTCCCTTCGAGTTCATGGTCGACGGCGCGGTCCGGGAGGTCGATATAGGCGGCTCGGTGGCCGTGTTCGGAGCCGAGATCTACACCGCCTCGGCGATCGCCGGCATAGGCCTCATCCAGGTGCCTCGCTACCGCGTGGCGGTGCAGATCGAACAGGGCCTTTTGCGCGAAGTGCTGCCTGAGTTCCCACCGCCGCCAATGCCGGTGTCGGTGCTGTATCCGCACAACCGGCACATGTCACCCC
Source organism: Zestomonas carbonaria (assembly GCF_904061905.1). Classification (GTDB taxonomy): domain Bacteria; phylum Pseudomonadota; class Gammaproteobacteria; order Pseudomonadales; family Pseudomonadaceae; genus Aquipseudomonas; species Aquipseudomonas carbonaria. The sequence continues at coordinate 26,127 of NZ_CAJFCI010000089.1, read as the reverse complement.
GTGTGCGGGTATTCGTGGACTGGCTAGCACAACGGTTCAGCGACGAACGCTAGTTCTGTAATTCGGACTTTTGGTCTATATCCTTTCTGGTTTCATGCATTTCGCGACAGTTGATGTGCATTTGATAGTACGGCGAAGCGTGGCCCTCACTGCAAAGGCAGCCACACGACTGGACCACGGTCACCAAGGGAGCGGGAAGGTAATGGACAGTGTACGCGGCACGGCTTTCTTGAGGTTCGGGGACATGGTCGCCCGGCACGGTTCGTCAGTACGTGACTACCTGGCGCCGCACAACATTTCCCCCGACGTGGTCGGTGACTACGAGAAGAAGCTTTCCTACAAGAGCCTGGCCCAGATATTCCAGGGCGCCTCGCACGCCATGGGCATGCCCCATTTCGGGATGGAGCTGGCCACCCGGCAGGGCCTGAAACTGCTGGGCCCCCTGCATTACCTGGCGCAGTCGGCGGCCACGGTGGGCGATGGGATGGAGGCGGTGCTGCGCTACATGCGCTTCTACAGCCCTTCGATCCTTTACAACCTGGAGCGTCGATCCGCATCCCAGAGCGCCCTGCTGTGCTTCGAGAACAACCTGCCGAGCAGCCTGGAGACGCCGCAGATCATCGAGAAATCGGTCTTGCAAGGCTGCTTGCTCGTGTCCGAGCTGCTGGGCTCGGCATGTTCTCCAAAGGTGGTGCTGCTTCGCCACGGGCCGCAGTCGGACATGGCCCAGTACGCTCGTTACTTCGCCTGCCCGGTGCTGTTCAACCGGGACGTCAACGCCGTGGTGCTCAACCTGAAAGATCTCGAGCAGGCCTGCGTCCATCACGATCCGATGCTGCATTCGATCACTCGCTTCTACCTGGACGCCCACTGCGCCCCCGATTCCGGCCTGCACGCCGAAGTGAACCGGCAGATCCGTATCCTGCTGCCCAAGCAGCGCTGCAACCTGGAGCAGGTCGCCCTGGCTTTGGACATGAACGCCCGGACCCTGCAACGCCGCCTGGACAGCGCGGGGCTGGACTTCGAGCACCAACTCGACCTGCTGCGTCGCCAACTGGCCGAGCAACTGCTGTGCGGCTCCTCTCTGAACGTGACGCAGATCGCCAGCGAGCTCGGCTACCGCGGCATCACGTCCTTCTGCCGGGCTCACAAACGCTGGTTCGGCATGGCCCCGCTGGAGCATCGCAAACGCCGGGGCAGGATCGCTGTCGAGCGGTAACCGGGCCGTTCAGCGCGCCTTGAACTGCTGGCAGGATTGACTTCGCCGGAATGCAAAACGTGCGGTATGGGCTCAAGGCAACGCAGCGATAAGCTCTGCCGTGGTCAGGATGGCATGTGCATAGGTAGGCCCGTTGATCTCGTGGGCGGCATGCATGGCCTCGGGGGTGAATGCCGCCGTGGCATCCCGGACCAGTGTCACGTGATACCCCAGTTCCGCGGCGAATCGGCCGGTCGATTCGATACAGGTGTTGGCCAGCATGCCGACCACCACGACCTTCTCGATGCCGTGCTGCTTGAGCTGGAAGTCGAGATCGGTATTGGCGAAACCGCTGCCGCCCCAGTGTTCCTGAACGACGACGTCGCCCTCCCGGGGCTGGAAGTCAGGGTGCCACTCCCCTCCCCAGCCATCCACCGCGAACACTTGCGCTCGACCGGCTCCCAACTGGTACGGGCTCGGGTGTTTCCAGCCTTGATAATCGTCGGGACGCGCCCGATGGTGTGGCACGTAGAAGATCTGAATTCCGGATGCGCGTGTTGCCGCGACGACCTCTCTCAGGTGATCCAGCGTGCCGACGGCCTCGGCTACCGGCTTGGCAAGGCCGTTCAGCTTGCCGCCCTCGCTGAGAAAATCGTTATACGGATCGACGAGCAACAGACCGGTATTTCCACATGCGTAGATACTGGCAGTCATGATGGGCTCCCTCCAAAGGCTTCAGGGCTTGCTGACGCTCCAGGTTGCCGGCAGGGACAGATCGCCGGAGGCTACGTCCCATACGCTGCTGACACACAACAGCGGGCTATGCAGGTCGGCATTGACTTGCAAGGCGGCGGTTACGCCGTCGTAGTTGAAGCTTTCCGGAAAACCGACGGCGGCCAGCGGGACACGGATCTGCGCGGCATCGTCCCGGACGTTCAGGTCATAGCCGGGAGAGTCGATGTAGATAGGCGCACCAGGCCAGGTAGCGGGCAGTTTCGGTTTCGCCCCCTCAGGAATGTCACGCACCTTGAGGCCGCTCGGCCCACACGTCGGGTCCTTGGTCAGCACCACCCAATGTGAATGCCAGAGACCGCCGTCGTTATCGTTCTTGCCATCGCCGTTCTCGTCGAGCAGCGGGGTATCGTCGAAGTCCGGATGCGAGGTCAGCGCCAGGGCGAGAATCCCCGATCCCGTCTCGAAACCGACCGATGCGCTGTCGAGCGAGGTCGGCCATACATAGCTGTAGACCTCGGCACCGGCGAAGCTGCCCTTGGCTGTGGGCATGCGGCTGCCGGCCTTGCCGTCGACCAGTTGCTCGAAGACCAGATTGTCGCCTTCCTTGAAGACGCGGGTATGCACCAGGTCGAAGGCAGCTTCGACCTGGCCCTTATCACTATGGATACCGCCGCCGTCATGAGCGAAAGCCGGCAGGGCGAACAGGACCGAGGCCAGGGCGAAAGAATGTTTCATATCGAACCCCTTACTTGTTCAGGTATTCGTCGGTGGAAAGCACTGGGGCATAACCAAAGCTGAGCGCGGCCATGAACGCGGCATGGACCTGCTCGGATGGCACCTTCACACCATTGAACTCGAGGTCCAGCGTGGCGCAGGCATCATGGATGACCGTGGTCTTGTAGCCGAAGTCGACGGCTGCGCGGGTAATGCCGTCGACGCACATGTGGCTCATGTTGCCGACCACCACGACTTCATCGATGCCATTGCGATCGAGCACCTTTTTCAGGTCGGTATCGCGGAAGGAATTGATGTAGTTCTTCAGCACCACATGCTCGTCAGGCCGGTTGATCACGCTAGGATGCAACTGGGCGCCTTCGGAGCCCGGCCTGAAGAATGGGGCCTCGTCGCTGGGGAATTCATGGCGAATGTGCACCACCAGGTCACCGCTATTGCGGAAGGTATCGATCAGTTGGGCGGCTTTGCGGGCGGCTTCCTCGACGTTGCTCAGGGTCCACCGGCCGCCAGGGAAATAGTCATTCTGGATGTCGACGACAATCAGGGCTTTCTTGCTCGAACCGTTGCTGGGGCTGGTCATGGCGTGTTCCCTCCTGCTGGTGATGGGCCGATAGCAGAGCTATCGGCTGGGATGGATGTATTCAAGGCGATCAGCTTTTCAGGAATGCCAGCATGTCCGCGCAAAGCTGTTCCTTGTGGGTGTCGGTGATACCGTGTGGAGCACCGGGATAGATCACCAGCCTGGCGTTGCGGACCAGTTTTGCCGACGCTCGCGCGGCTGCATCGACTGGCACGATCTGATCGTCGTCGCCATGCAGGATCAGGGTAGGAATGTCGAATTTCTTCAGATCCTCGGTGAAATCGGTCTCCGAGAACGCCTTGATGCAGTCATAGGCATTCTTGTGACCGGCCATCATCCCCTGCATCCAGAATGCATCGATGATCCCTTGCGATGGCTTGGCGCCCGTGCGGTTGAAGCCGAAGAACGGGCCGCTGGCGATATCCCGGTACAACTGCGAGCGATTGGCGATGGAGCCGGCTCGTATCTCGTCGAATACCGAGATTGGCAGGCCACCGGGGTTCGCCTCGGTCTTCAGCATCAGCGGAGGAACTGCGGAGATCAGCCCGGCCTTGGCCACCCTCTTGCTACCATGCCGGCCGATATAGCGCGCCACCTCACCGCCCCCGGTCGAGAAACCGAACAACGCGGCATCCTTGACGTCCAGCGTGTCGAGCAACTGCGCCAGGTCATCCGCGTAGGTGTCCATCTCGTTTCCGTCCCAGGGTTGGCTGGAACGACCATGCCCCCGTCTGTCATGGGCAATGACGCGGTAGCCGTTGGAGGCCAGGAACAGCATCTGCGCTTCCCAGCTATCGGCGTTCAGCGGCCAACCATGGCTCAGGACGACGACAGGGCCGGAACCCCAGTCCTTGTAGTAGATCTGCGTGCCGTCTCGGGTCGTGATAGTGCTCATGATCTTTCTCTCTCCAGCTCGTTGCAGGGGGTCGGAGGTCGAAGCGCTCGAAACGGGCAGGACCAGGCCGGCAGCGAGAACCGCCGAGCCTGCCAGCAGGGTACGACGGCTCAAGACGACGCCGGGCGTGGATTCGTGATGCCTCATATGGTTCCCCTTCTGCGGGTAGGCGCTTCGGTGAAGTCGCAACTCCCCGAATGCGTGCCTCGTCGCGGCCTGCCATGATCCGCTCGTGTGCCACCGGTCGATGGTGCGAGCGATACGTCAAGCCGCTGGAACTGGGGATTACGTATCACTGGATTCTGCTGAAACCGCATGGAGCCAACTACGTAAAATCGGCAAGGAACCAGGATCGAACGCTCCTGTGTTGTTTGCCTGTTTTACGTAGCGTGGCTGATATGTCCGGAGCAGGCTGCTGGCAGCTCCGACACGGGTCAGGCAGACATGCCCAATAGAAAAGCCAAGGCCGCGCAATCCCGAAGTACGCCAGGCAGACAGCGCATTTCGCGACGAGAGATCATCACCAAGGTGTTGAAGGTGCTGCCGCGCAAGGAAAACAAGCCATTGCGTCTGGTCGATCTGTGCAAGCTGGCCGGGGTCAGTGAGCGGACCTTGCGTTCGATCTTCCTGGAAACCTTCGGCATCGGGCCTTGCCGCTACCTGCGCCTACGCCGCCTGCACCTGCTCCGTGCAGCGCTTGCGGTTGCCACGCCCAGCCACGCGACGGTCGCCGGCATTGCCGCTCGCTTCGGTTATTCGGATTGCGGTCGCATGGCCACGGAGTACCACGCGCTGTTCGGCGAGTACCCGAGCCAGACACTCAGTCGCGGGGTGAATGAATAGCCCAATCAGCGCGGCCGGCTGGCCAACGCTTGCGATGGCAGCTCGCCGAAGTAGCTCATGTACTGCCTGGCCAGCCGGCCGAAATCCCATACGCCGTATCGGGCACAGATGCTGGTAATCGTCTCTCCTGGCTGCGCACGGCGAATCGCCGAGCGAATGGCATGCAGCCGGTACAGCATCAGGTAGCGATGCGGGCTCATCCCCAGATAGCGATTGAACACAGTGCGCACGGTACGTTCCGACGCATGGGTCGCGGCACACAGATCCTCCAGATAGACCGGCGCCTCCTCCAGCGAGGCAAGCAGTTCCAAAGCCTCGCGCAAGATCCTGCGATGATCCAGGCAGTGGCGAACGGTCGGATTGGATACGTCGAGTGGTAGCAGGGTGTGGAACACCATGTCCATCAACTCGGTACGAGCCGCGTGCTCGGCAACGGGGTTGTGCAAGTCTTCGGGGGAATGCTCGTCGATATGGAACAGGCGGTGGGCAAGCCAGACCAGCGGAGTGACGTCCATCTGCGCGACGCCTACCAGATTGCGTGCCAGGATCGAGAAATCGAACTCGTCCTCGTGGATACCGGCCCAGCGCAACACCAGATCGCACGACATGGCCACCGTCAGCCAGGTCGCGGGCCGACTGGCATCGATATGGAACATGACATCCGGAACCATCCAGCCAATCCGCCGATGATCGAAGCGCTGGCCATCGACTACCGTGGTCTCCCTTCCGCTCACCGGCAGGAAGATGTTGAAGAACTCGGGTAGCCCTACACCGCTATAGAGGGTTCCCGCGCCCTCGCGACCGAGCATCAGTGCGACGCCATTCAGATCGACGACCCTGAGTCTCCAATCGCGTTGCTGGCGTGAACGCAACAGATAGTGCCCCTGCACGCCGTACAACGCCTCCTCGAACTCATCGAACTCAGCGCAGATGAGCTTGCTCATAGGGCAACCTCCCCAGTCGAAACAGTGCCCTCCCATTTTTGAATGACAGCGGAGATGACAGCGTGCTTGAAGTGTAGAGGCAGCCTGAGCGAGCCGCGTGCGCGAGGATGAGTGGAGGCCTACCCACCCAGGATCACCGGCATCAGCAAGGCCGTCCCGATCCCCAGCAGGCTCATGGCCAGGGCGGCGAAGGCGCCGCACTCCTCTCCTTCCTCCAGCGCGCGGGCGGTGCCGATGGCGTGGGCGTTCATGCCATAGCTAAGGCCACGGGCCGCCGGATGATCGACTCGCGCCCAGCGCAGCAGCAAGGGGCCGAAAGCGGTGCCGATCACGCCGGTAAGCATGACCATGACCGCCGCCAGCGAGGCGATACCGCCGATCTGCTCGGCCACCAGCATGGCGATGGGCATGGTCACCGACTTCGGCGCCAGGCTCATCAGCACCGCCCAGTCGGCACCGAGCAGGTGACCGATCAGCAGGGTCAGGGCGACAGTGAGCACACCGCCGACCACGAGGGTGATCAGGATCGGCCAGAGCAACTGGCGGATGCGCCTGAGGTTGTGGTGCAGAGGCACCGCCAGGGCGATGGTCGCCGGGCCGAGCAGCAAGGCGATGGGCTCCGCGCCCTGGCGATAGGTGGGGTAGTCCACCCCGCAAACCAGCAAGGCTCCCACCACCAGGAGCATGGCCACCATCACCGGCTGCAACAGCAACCAGCCGCTGCGCTTGTACAGCACCAGGGCCAGGTGGAAGGAAGCCAGGGTAAGGCCAACGGCGAACAGCGGCTGTCCGACGAGCACCGGCCAGGCGGACGCCACGCTCATGGATCACGCTCCATTCGCCTGGCGAGGGTCTGCAGCAGCCAGCCGCAGAACGGCACGGTCACCAGCAGCGACAGAACCAGCGCGGCGGCGATGGCTGGCAGTTCACCGAGCAGCTTGTCGCCGCTGACCATGATGCCCGCCGCCGGCACCACCAGGAACAACGGCAGGTACTGCAGCAATCCATTCGCCGCCAGCCGCAGCGGCTCAGGCACCTCGCCACGCAACAGCAGGCAACCGAACAACAGCAGCAGGCCGATGATCGACCCCGGGAGTCCCGGCAGAAACAGGGCATTGATGAGGCTGCCCAGCAATTGCAGGACGACCAGATAAAGCAACCCCTTCAGCATCATCCCCCCCTCCCCCGGCGAAACAGCGGGCGCGGTTCCAGCGCCGAGCGTCCGTACAGCACGCTGATGCCGGCCAGGCCCTTGAGAGCGTCCTCCGCCGATTTGTCCGCGCGCACGGCGAAGGCATCGAAACCGCACTGGCGCATATGGCTGAGCTGGTCGCGCAGCACGTCGCCGACCGCGCGCAACTCGCCTCGCCAGCCCAGCCGCGTGCGCAACAGATAGGCCAGGCTGTAGGCGCGGCCGTCGCGGAAGCTGGGGAAGTCCAACGCGATCAATGGCAGTTCGGCAAGCCAGGGTTGCAGCGCCTCGGGTTCGTCTCCTGGGGCCAGCCAAACGCCCTGGCCGACTTCCCGCCGCTCGAGCCATAGCGGCAACGGCAGGATCAGTCGGTCGCCACTCGCCTCGTCGCCATCGCGCACCAGGTTCCAGGGATCGTCGTCGATCAGTCGCGGCTGACCGTCGACCAGGCGGATCAGGTTGTTCATGCCGATTGCACCTCCCGGCCGTAGACCCGCTCCTTGAACGGCTCCAGGCCGATGCGCTGGACGGTGTCGACGAAGCGTTCCTCCGCTTCGCGGTAGTCGGTGTAGGTGCGCAGCAGATGCTCGATCACCTCCGGGACTTCGGCGGCGCTGAACGACGGGCCGATCACCCGGCCCAGCGCGCTGTCCTGGCCCTGGGCGCCGCCGATGGTCACCTGGTACCACTCGCTGCCGTTCTTGTCGACGCCGAGGATGCCGATGTTGCCGATATGGTGGTGGCCGCAGGCGTTCATGCAGCCGGAGATGTTCAGGCTCAGTTCGCCGAGGTCGTGCAGGTAGTCGAGGTCGTCGAAGCGCTGCTGGATCGCCTGGGCGATGGGGATCGACTTGGCGTTGGCCAGCGAGCAGTAGTCGCCGCCGGGACAGGCGATGATATCGGTCAGCAGCCCGACATTCGGCGTCGCCAGCCCGGCCTCGCAGGCTTCCAGCCAGAGCGCGTGCAGGTCGGCCTTGGCGATGTCCGGCAGGATCACGTTCTGTTCGTGGGCGATACGGATTTCGCCGAAGCCGAAGCGCTCGGCCCAATCGGCGATGCGCTCCATCTGCCCGGCGGTGACATCCCCCGGTGGCGCGGCCGGCCCGGGCTTGGTGGACAGCACCACCGCCGCGTAGCCGGGCACCTTGTGCGGCTGCACGTTGCGCGAAACCCAGCGCGCGAATTCGGCGTCGCTGGCCAGCGCGGTGCCGAAACCGAGGTCACTGTCGTCCAGGCGCTCGTAGGATGGCGGCTCGAAGGCGGCGGCGACCCGCTGGTATTCGGCCTCGGTCAGCTCGGCCGGGCCGTCCATGATGTGCCGCCACTCCTCCTCCACCTCGCGGGCGAAGGCTTCGATGCCCAGCGCCTTGACCAGGATCTTGATCCGCGCCTTGTACTTGTTGTCGCGCCGGCCGTGGCGGTTGTACACGCGCAGGATGGCCTCGACATAGGACAGCAGGTGCCGCCAGGGCAGCGCCTCGCGAATCTGCCGGGACAGGATAGGCGTGCGCCCCAGCCCGCCGCCGACCATCACCCGCAGCAACAGCTCGCCGTCGGCATCGCGGTAAAAATACAGGCCGATGTCGTGCATCATCACCGCCGCGCGGTCCTCCTCGGCGGCGCACAGGGCGATCTTGAACTTACGCGGCAGGAACAGGAATTCCGGATTGACCGTCGACCACTGGCGGAGGATTTCCGCCAGCGGGCGTGGGTCCAGCAACTCGTCGGCGGCGACCCCGGCGAAGGCCTCGGTGGTGATGTTGCGCACGCAGTTGCCGGACGTCTGGATGGCGTGCATCTCCACATCGGCGAGCCGTTCGAGGATATCCGGCACCTGCTCCAGCTCGATCCAGTTGAACTGGATGTTCTGCCGCGTGGTGAAGTGGCCGTAGCCACGGTCGTAGTCCCAGGCGATGCCGGCGAGCGTCCGCAACTGCCCGCTCGACAGCGTGCCGTAGGGAATCGCCACCCGCAGCATGTAGGCATGCTTCTGCAGGTACAGGCCGTTCTGCAGGCGCAGCGGCAGGAACTCCTCCTCGCTCAGTTCGCCAGCAAGGCGCCGCTGCACCTGATCGCGGAACTGGGCGACACGCTCATGGACCAGCGCGCGGTCGTAATCGTCGTAGTGATACATGCCAGGGTCTCATCGGCGGCCCTCTGTGCGGGGCTCTCGGGAGACGACTATGGCCTGGCGGAGGTGATACGTAACAGACTCAGATCGAGCGCGAAAAAGCGGATCAGATGTGTGCGGAGGGGCAGGAAACGAGGCGATAGATGTGCACAGGTATCAGAGAGAACGCTACGAGCTTCGACCAGGGCACTTCATCGAAGCACCCTGGCGTGCGAACGGGTCAGTCGTGGCCTTTGAGTGTCGCGTAAAGAGCCCGGCCTAGCTCTCAAGCTGTTTTTCCATAACGATGGTGCGTTCAGCCCCATGAAATTCATCGCGGATTTTCTGGTAACCCAACGCTGCGTAGAAGCTCTCCGCTGTAATTGATGACGGCACCCGCAAAACTCCAATACCAGCGCTGGCAGCCGTAACATGAATGCCCCCCATCAACTGCCTGCCAATACCGCTACCTTGGTACGCAGGATCAACGAAAACGCTTCTGACTACATCACCATCGAGGCTTGCGGTACCGACAATAATTTCGGTTAGCAAAGCTACGAAAACCTTGCGCTTACCGAGCAGTACGCTGACGGCTTCTGGAGCAAAGCTCTTCTCAACCTGACTGATCACGTCAGGTGAGTAATCTTGTGAATTCGACTTATGCAAAGCAGCGATCACTACACGGCTAATCGCTGCTGCATCTTCACTTGTTGCGGGACGAACCTGACATTCCATGTTGAGAACCTTAATCTGTGACTATCACCGTGTAGCCCATCGCAATGTGCCTTCACCGAACGCTTACCGTCATACGTGCGGCTGCACGGTCATCGACCGTAGTTGATGGTCAGGTTGGTGGTCACCGCCAACGGTACGATGCCGATCTCCCCCAGCACCGCCACGTACAGCGCCACATCCGCCACCGCCATCAGCGTCGGCCCGGACACCGTCCCGCCGGGGCGCAGGATAGAGCTCCTGCAGGCGACCTTTCGGGATGGTGTTTGTTGCGACCGACTCCTTGAATGAGAGGTCAAGTCCCCCGACCCACTGCTCAATAGTCCCTGTGCTCACTAGTACCACCCCTGCTCTTCATGCAGTCTGGCGCAGACTTTCTTGATAGAGCTCAACACTAGTCAGAGACCAAAGTCTCAATGAATAGACTCAAAGCAGTTGGCAATCGCTGGCCTAACGCCGCCGATATTTGCGCGACTTGATCAGGGGTCAGTTCCCAGCCATATCCTTGGCTGCCATCAAGACTTTCCCAACCCATTACGGCCAAGACCGCAGATTGAAACTCAGAGGGAACTTCAAGCTCGTACTTCAGCGAGTCATCTCCACCGTCATCCCGCAAGAAGCCGGATATGTACAAAAACTCTCTTTTCATTTTTCTACTCTTCTTTCTGGGCCGGCGGGTTTGGTTTGCTCGCCTGTAACCGGATCGAACTCACCTAAATGTCGGCCCTGTCTGTCGTATAGCTCGACAGCGCCATGCTGGCTGTCCCATTCGTAGATCCTTCCCTTTCGGTCTTTCCAGCGCCTGCGAAGGCCGCCGCCTCCGTGAACTGATGTCTTGAATTTAACCCCTATGGCATCTGGAAATGCCGCCAATGTTTTAGGTGCCTTATGAAACGCAGGCTTGGCAAACACCAGATACAGCGGCGGCACGCCCGAATCGGCGGGGAACGTGACGATGGTGTCCTGCCCGGCCATCGACCGTAAAGGTGGAGGCGCCGGAGAGCACGACTCCCCCCGTGGTCGTGGGGTCGCCCTCCCTGATGATGTAAGCCATGGTTTCCCCTCATTGGCGGTTACGCTCCATGCCTCGCCCAGCGGCGCTGGCAGGAGTGCCCATGGCATCAGTACCGACGGACAACCTCCAATGAGGGCTTTCCTAAAGCCCGGCAAGAACCTCCGAAAGTGTGATCGTGTTCGGCATACCGACCATCAACGCAGATGCGCCGGCGGGATCGCGTAGGTGCCCACCACATGCGCGACCGGCTCTTCACGGCCTTCCGAATAAAGCGACACCTCGCCGATGGCGAGGGTCTTGCCGACCTTCATCAGCTTGCACTCGCCGATGATGCGCCGGCCGGCCTCCGGCCTTCTCAGGAAGTTGATGGTCAGGCTGGTGGTCACCGCCAACGGCACGATGCCGATCTCCCCCAGCACCGCCACGTACAGCGCCACATCCGCCACCGCCATCAGCGTCGGCCCGGACACCGTGCCGCCGGGGCGCAGGTCGGATTCGCCGATTTCCTGCGCGACGATGGCGCTCTTGTCGCCGACGGATTCGATGACGACCCGGGCCTGGGGGAATTCGGTCTTGATGAAGGCGGCGATCTGTTCTTTGCTGGACACGGGCGAACTCCGGAGATGACGGTAGGATGGCGCTACTTGGCCTGAAAAGGTGTCACCTTGCCGGGCTTGAGGCGGTCCGTCCATATGATTTCCGGGTTAACGTCGGTGGGAGTGATCAGTCATCACCCCTCCTCCCCCGCCGCCAACGGCGCACTGGAGGTCGGCCGGCACCTGCGGTTCCGGTTCTCGCTTCACGGGGGCAATCTCCAGCGACACTAGGTCGCCTATTTCCACAGCGGCACCTGCGAGCAGCTCGCTGTCCACCCTCAGCCAGTGGCTGAGCTTCCCGTCCGGCTCGAGCGTGGCTTGGAACGGGTGGCCATTGAGGGTGCCTTCCACTGTCGTCCTGCCACGCCGCGGAAGCCCGTCACTGGCAGCCTTGGGCAGAATCAGAAAGGCCCAGGGGGCGTCCTTCCCCTGTTTGGCTGGACGACGCAGTCTTGCTTCAAAACGGAACTTTGCGGCCATCTTGTCCATTGGCTGGTTTTCAAGTCCGGTTGGAGAGTAATCGGTCCTCACCACGTGAGCGAAACGCACGCCGTGACCAACCACGCGGTGGAAAATCGTTATGCATCACGACAGCAACATCCTCAAGAGCCATTCCATCTGATCCGCTTTTTATCGTTCGATCTGAATCTGTTACGCGATCAGTCTTGCGCGGACCATTCGCCTCATTCCTAGAAAGCTCTGATGAGGCTCCGCCATGACTGAACGCATCCCCGTGAAGATCGTCGAGACGATCGACCCGGCCCGCCCCATACGGCTGACGCCGGCGCAGGCTGGCGGGCCGATCCACACCCGCAGTTTCACCGGCCTGTACCGCAACCTGCGGCTGTATGGCGCCGGCTTTCTGTTCCTGCTGTTCTTCGGCACCGCCTGGCTGAACTGGAACGGCCGCCAGGCGGTGCTCTGGGATCTCGATGCGCGGCAGTTCCACATCTTCGGCGCGACCTTCTGGCCGCAGGATTTCATCCTGCTCTCGGCGCTGCTGATCATCTGCGCCTTCGGCCTGTTCGCCATCACCGTGTTCGCCGGCCGCGTCTGGTGCGGCTATAGCTGCCCGCAGAGCGTGTGGACCTGGGTGTTCATGCGCATCGAGCAGCTCACCGAGGGCGAGCGCAACCAGCGCATCAGGCTCGACGCCGCGCCCTGGTCCCTGGAGAAGGTCCTGCGCCGCGCCGCCAAGCATGGCCTGTGGCTGGCGGTGAGCCTGGTCACGGCGCTGGCCTTCGTCGGCTATTTCACGCCGATCCGCGAGCTGGCCAACGACCTGCTGAGTTTCCAGCTCGGCGCCGGCAGCACCTTCTGGCTGGGCTTCTTCACCCTGGCCACCTACCTCAATGCCGGCTGGCTGCGCGAGAAGGTCTGCCTGCACATGTGCCCCTACTCGCGCTTCCAGAGCGTGATGTTCGACAAGGACACCCTGATCGTTTCCTACGACGCCGCCCGTGGCGAAGGTCGCGGTCCGCGCAGGAAAGGCAGCGACTACAAGGCCGAGGGCCTGGGCGACTGCATCGACTGCACCCTGTGCGTGCAGGTCTGCCCGACCGGCATCGACATCCGCGACGGCCTGCAACTCGACTGCCTCAGTTGCGGCGCCTGCATCGACGCCTGCGACAGCGTGATGGACAAGATGGGCTACGCCCGTGGCCTGGTGCGCTACACCTCCGAAAGCGCCCTGGCCGGCGGCAGGACGCATCTGCTGCGCCCGCGCCTGGTCGGCTACGCGGCGGCGCTGGTGCTGATGATCGGCGCCTTCGTCTGGGCCCTGGATGCGCGCCCGCTGATCTCCCTCGACGTCACCCGCGACCGTGGCCTGTTCCGCGAGAACAGTGCCGGGCAGATCGAGAACGTCTACAGCCTGAAGGTCATCAACAAGACCCAGCAACCGCACCGTTACCGGGTGGATCTGGTCGACGGCGCGCCGTTCGAGTTGCACGGCAGCCGCGAATTGCTGCTGTCGCCCGGCGAGATCCTCGACGTGCCGGTCAGCGTGGCGCTCGCGGCCGAGCGGCCCGCCAGCAGCTCGCAGACGCTGCGTTTCGAAGTGGTCGACGTCGACGATCCGGCCAGCCGGGTCAGCGCAAAAAGCACCTTCGTCGCGCCGATCAATCGCTGAGGTAGTCGCATGAAAGCCGAACGCCTCGTAAAGTACCGGCGCATATCGCCAGCCCATCTGAACCAGGACAAGATGAAGCGCTACGAGAAATTCGCCGACGAGGTTGCCGAACTGATCCGCCGTGGCGTGCTGGCCCCCGGCGAGAAGGTGCCGTCGGTGCGCCATGCCAGCCGCACCTACGGCATCAGCCCGTCCACGGTGTTCCAGGCCTACTACCTGCTCGAGGACCGTGGTCTGATCGTCGCCCGCGCGCGCTCCGGCTACTTCGTCCGCGAGCACGCGCAGCGGCCGCTGCACGAGCCGGAGATCGCCCGCCGCCAGGCGGAGACCACCGACGTCGATGTCAGCGAACTGGTGTTCTCGGTGCTCGACTCACTGAAGGACCCGGATACCGTGCCGTTCGGCTCGGCCTTCCCTTCGCCGGACCTGTTTCCCCTGCCGCGCCTGGCCCGCTCCATGGCGCAGAGCATCCGCGACATGCCGGCGCAGGAAATCATCGCCGACATGACCGGTGGCAATGGCCACCTGCGCCGCCAGTTGGCGCTGCGCTACATGGTCAGCGGGGTGATGCTGCCGCCCGGCGAACTGGTGATCACCAACGGCGCCATGGAAGCGCTCAACCTCTGCCTGCAGGCGGTCACCAGCCCGGGCGACCTGGTGGCCATCGAGGCGCCGGCGTTCTACGCCACCCTGCAGGTTCTGGAGCGGCTCAAGCTCAAGGCGGTGGAGATTCCCGTGCACCCGCGCGAGGGCATGGACCTGGAGGCCCTTGCCGACAGCCTGGCGCGCCTGCCGATCAAGGCCTGCTGGTGCATGAGCAACCTGCAGAACCCGCTCGGCGCGAGCATGAGCGAGGACAGGAAACGCGCGCTCTACGAACTGCTGCACACGCATCAGGTGCCGTTGATCGAGGACGACGTATACGCCGAGCTGTATTTCGACAACCAGCCGCCGAAGCCGGTGAAGAGCTTCGACCGCGACGGCCTGGTGATGCATTGCAGCTCGTTCTCCAAGTGCCTGGCGCCCGGCTACCGGGTCGGCTGGGTGGCCGGCGGGCGTTTCGCCGAGCGCATCGGCCGGCTCAAGCTGATGACCACCATTTCCCCCTCGGTGCCGGCCCAGGCGGCCATCGCCGACTACCTGCAGCACGGCGGCTACGACCGCCACCTGCGCAAGCTGCGCCATGCGCTGGAGGCCCAGCAGGACGCCATGCTGGCCTCGGCGGCGCGGCACTTCCCGGCCAGCACGCGGGTCACGCGGCCATCCGGCGGCTATTTCCTGTGGTTCGAGTTCCCGGAAACGGTCGATTCGCTGCAACTGTTCCAGCAGGCCCTGGCCCAGGGCATCAGCCTGGCGCCGGGACCGATCTTCTCCGCCACCCGGCGTTTCGCCAACTGCGCGCGACTGAACTACGGCTACCCGTGGAACACCCGCAGCGAACAGGCGATGGAACTGCTCGGGCGGATGCTCCGCTCGTTCTGAAGGTTTTCACTGGTAGTCGATGGTGAAGGTCACCGCGCCGTTGGCCGGGCCCGGGGTGACGGTGCTGCCCGTCTGCAGGTAGCGGGCCCGCAGGGGAATGCTGTAGCTCGCTCCTTCGTTGCCGCTGGACGCTACATCCGGGCCTTTCGCCAAGGTGCTCAAGGGCACTGGCGTGCCGCTGCGGTCGGCGATCTGGATGCCGATGCCGGTCGCCGCAGCCGCCCCGCCCGGAGCGCTGGCATTCAGGCGGATCACTCCACCCAGCATGTCGATGGCGCCATTGGTGGGGTCCAGGCGGTAGCGCAGGACGTTGCCGGTCGGCGTGCCCGGCGTGCTGTCGCCATTGGGATACCAGATGGGCCCGCTGCTCGTGTAGTAGCCATGGAACGCCGGACAGTCGAGCAGCCGGATCTCGAAGTCCTTCCATGGCGTGGCGCTGCCGGGGCCTTTCAGGTCGCGAGCCTGGTGCGTGCCGAGCTCCACCGGGACGTCCGCCGTCTTGCAGGTCCGGGAAACGACGCCGATGGCGCCGGAAACGCTCATCCGCAACAAGGTCAACGCGCTGCCGGTGGTCCAGTCGCTCTGCGCCGTTGGCAAGGACGCGCCCTGGATCACGCCGGGAAGCACCTCGCCGATCTTGATGAAGGACAGGTCGAATGCATTCAGCCTCGCGAGCGCAGTCCAGTTGCAGTTCGTCTGGCCGCCGCATTGGTTGGTCATCGGGCTTTGATGGTGCGGCAACGCCTTGCCCTCGTGCAGGATGACGACTCCGATGCCCCGCACGCCGGTTTCGTAGACGCGTCCGCCGTAGGGAGAGCCGGACCATCCGCTCAGCGGCAACGGGGTTTCCGCGAACGTCCTGGAACGGATGATCGCGGCCACCGAGGACGGGCAGAAGATCCGAAAGTTGCTCGATGGATGGAAGGTCTGCCGATACACCTCGGTCCCCAACGGAACATCACGCCCCACGGTGATGCTGCCGACCGCCAGGGGCATGGTGGCGATCAGCGGGGCGTTCCCGGTCGGGTTGCCCGCGTTGTAGCTGCAACTCCCCGCCCAGGCACCGGAGGCTGCCGTGAACAGGATCAAGCCCGGCAGGATTCGCAGGCAGTTCATGGGAGTCGGTCTCCATCGGTTTCAAGGTTCGGGGCCGACGTGCGGCACACTGCGTCGGCCTCGGCGCCGCTATCCAGGTCCAGGCTGCAGCGCTGGTCCGGCCGCTCTCCCCAGGCGATCTCGAGCCGGCGCGTGTCCGCCTTGACCCGCGCGTAGAGCTGGCTCCCCTGCCCCATCATGCCCACCGTGGCGCCGCTGGGGTCGGTGACGCTGGCGCCGAACGGCAATGGCCGGCCATCCTCCTGGGTGGCGCGCAGCAGCAGGGCCTGGCCGTCCAGCGCGGCGTAGCGGAGCAGCACCACGGCACCGGCGCGCGGCGCGACCTGCTGGCTGGTTTCCTGTAGTTCCAGGTCCAGCGGAGTGCCGTTGGGATCGATGGCCACTTCGTTCAGCTCATAGGGGCGCAGGTACGGCAGCACAGCGTAGCCACGGCCATCCAGCGCCAGGCCGGGATAGCCGACCACCCTGGCGCCGGCCGCGCCTTCCGCCCCCAGCACCGCCAGGGTGTCGCCACGGTACGGGGTCAGGGTCACTCCGCCCGGATGGACGACGGCGCTGCCGCTCAGGTTCAGCGACTGGCTCCGGTAGCCCTGGCCCTGGCTCAGGGTGGTCCCGACTATCGCGCTGGAGCCGATGTACTGGCCGCTGAGCGAAGTGCTCAGGGCATCGTTGCCGCCTTCATGGCCGACGGTCAGGCCATACCGGTACTGCCGGTCCTCGCCCGCCGAGCCGCTGAGGGCCGCCTGCTCGCTGTAGTCGCCCCTGGCGTCGCGGGCGAGTCGCGCGGACAGTTGCGGACGCTGGCTGCCGAACGCCAGGGGCATGCCGATGCTGAACAGCAGGCTGTTCTGCATGCTCCCCGACCCCATGCGTGTGCGGTTGGCGTTGGCGCCGAAGGTGATGCTGCCGAATTGCCTGCTGTAGCCGATCTGGTACTGCAGGTCGCTGCCCGGCAGGTTCCAGTAGTTCTGGCTGAAGCCGGTCAGCGCCAGTTGCCCGTAGTCGCCCAGGCTCTGGTTGGCGGTGAGCGACAGGCGGCTGCGCGGGCGGCCGATCAGCGAGTCGTCCAGGCCGCGCCTTTGCGCATCGATGATCCGCAGGGCGTCGTCGAGGCCCAGGTATTCCTCGCTGGAGAAACGATAGGCTGCCAGGGCGAAGTTGCTGCCGGTGGCGAGGATGTTCTTGTTGTAGCTCAGCCGCAGGCTTTCTCCGCTCTGCCGGCCATGGGACAGGGCGGCCCGCGACCGGGTCAGGTCCACCGCCAGGGCGCCGATGGGCGTGCCGAAGGCCGCGCCCGCCATCACGGCCTGGTAGTCGTCGCTGCCCTGTACGCCGCCATAGCCGGTCAAGCTGTTGCCAAGGCCGCGCTGCACGGTGCCCTGGAACAGGTTGGCCTGCTCGTCGATGTAATGGTTGCGGGTTTCCCCGGCGACGAAGCTGTAGCGGGTCGTGCCCGGGCGCAGCAACTGGCTCACCGAGGCATAGGGCACCTGGAAGCCCTGCTCGCTGCCGTCGGCCTCGTGGACGGTGACATCGAGGTCGCCACCGTAGCCGCTGGGATAGAGATCGTCGATGACAAAGGCACCCGGCGCCACCGTGGTTTCGTACAGCAGGTTGCCGTTCTGCCGCACGCTCACCCGCGCGCTGGTGCGGGCGATGCCACGGATCACCGGCGCATAACCGCGCCGGGATTCCGGCTGCATGCGGTCGTCGCTGGCCAGTTGCACGCCGCGATAGGCCTGGCTGTCGAACAGCTCGCCCCGGGTGTTGGCTTCGCCCAGGGTCAGTTGGCTCTTCAGCGCGGTGACGTCGCGCTGGGCGTAGACATCGAGGCTCTGGTAGTCCCGCCCGTTCCGCTGATGCCAGGACAGCGAGCCATTGTGGCGCAAGCGCCAGTCGCCCAGGTTGAAGCCGGCGGAAAGGCCCAGGTAGGCCGAGTCGAAACTCCCCGAATCCGTGCGATTGCGGTTGCCGTTGAAGTCGTAGCCGAGGATGCCGGCGGTGACGCCGCGATCCCACAGTTCGGGGCTGACGTAGCCGCGCGCGTTGCTCCGCAGGGACGCCTGGGGAAGGCTGACGTCCAGGCGCTGCTGGCTCGGATCGAAGGTGACGCTCGCCCCGTCGATGAGGTCGGGCAGGCGCTGGCAGGCATCGGAGCCGATCTCCGTCGGCAGCTTGCCCAGGTCCACGCCGAGCAGTTCCAGGAGCGCGCGATCGAAACAGACATGGGCGTTGCCGCCATCCCGTCCGTCCGCGATGCGGATGTCCCGGCGCCCCACCAACCGCCCGTTCAGGGCCAGGTCCGCGCGATAGCCGCCCGGCAGCACCGGGTTGCCTTTTTCATAGCGGCTCAGGTCAAGGTGGCGCGAGTCCTCCGGCAGGAAGGCGTCGTTGAAAACCACGCCTTCATCGAAGCTCTCCGCAACGGCGGGCAGCGCCACGGTTCCGCCGAAGATCATGGCGGCCAGTGGGTTGAGGGTATTTTTCGACGTCATTGTTCTAGGGGGTGCCATCAATCGTGAACACTCCTGGTTCCAGCCAAGCCATGCCTTGCAACGACAACTTCGGCCCCTCACCCCGGCCCCTGGCTGCGCGCCCCGCTCCGGAGGGAGAGGGGAGCATCAGTGCGAACCATCGGGCTCTGCACTGTCCCGCCACGCTGTTCCGCCCCCTCTCCCCTAGGGAGAGGGTTGGGGTGAGGGGCGGAATCGATGGCAACCCCTAGCGGGACGCTCATACGCCTGAGCGCGCCGTAGTCATTGATCGCGTCGAACTCGACCCGGGCATCCGCTCCCGGCGCCTGGCGCAGCTCAGGCAAGGGAAACAGGTGGGTCTTGCGGGGAGCGACCATGCCGTCTTCGCTGGCATGGCGACGCTCCCCGTCCACCAGGGCCACGCCGACCAGGGAGACGTGATAGGCGCTCGGGTTGTTCGCCCACAACGCATAGCCCTTGCCCAGTTCCAGCGAGACCAGTTTCCAGGCCAGCCCCTCGGGGGCCTTGTCCGGGCTGCCGGGGAGTCGCGCCGGACGGTAGAAGAGCTTGATGCGCGAACGGAACGCCATGTGCAGCACGTTCAGGTTTTCCTGGGCCTTGGGCCTCGGCGGAATTTCCAGCGCGTTCAGCCAGAACACCGACTCCCGGTCGCCGGGCAGCGGCGCGCCGTTGAACATCAGGCGCAGGGTCTGGCCCTTGCCCGGATCCAGGCGGAATACCGGTGGCGACAGCAGGAACGGCGCCGTCGACTGGGTGGGACTGGCCTCGGCGTCGCCGCTGTCTATCCAGGCCTGGACCAGCGCCGGCTGGGCGCCGTTGTTGTTCAGCCTGACGTTGACTTCTTTCTTGTCGGCCGGGTAGATCACCCGGGTGCCGGAGATCACCACCCCGGCCAGCGCCTGTTCGCAGGCGAGCAGAGCCATGCCGCCCCAGAGCAGGCGGCGCAAAGCGTTTCGGCAGGTCATGACGCACCTCGGAGGGAACGGCTGCCGCGCCGGACGCGGCAGCCGGACTTACTCGTAGTCGATCGAAAAGGTCACCGCGCTCACGACGGAGCCCGAGGTGCTGGTTCCAAGCGCCACGTATTCCACGGCGTACGGCATGTTGGCGGCGCCGGACGCGTCGATGTTGACGAGTGTGTTGCCGGTCCTCTGGTTGGCGTTGCCAGCCCGGATGACCTGGCCGCTGGCACGGTCGATCAGACGCAAGGCGACATTGGAGGCCGTGCCGTCGGCGTTGTGCAGGTAGCCGCTGACCGGGTCCACATTGTTGCTGGACTCGAAGAAGGCAGCCGCCGCCGTCGCGGTTCCGGCGCAATCCTTGAGCTGGATATCGAAGCTGGTGGTGCCGGCGGACTTGTCGGCGGAATCCAGTTGGCTGGCGGAAACGGTCGGCAGGGTGACCGTGGCGACGGCGGGGCTGACCACGCCGTTCACGGCCACGGTGCAGGTCTGGCTGACCACATTGCCAGTGAAGTGGATGGTGCCATCGGCAGCGGTGGCCAACGGGGCGCTGGCAACGGCAGTGATGGCAAGGGCTAGGGCCTGGCGATTCATCGTCTATCTCCGAGCGAAGAATGAGCGGATGGGATACGGCGAGTTCATCTTCGGCAGGGAGGGCCAGACGCCTATGTAGTCCGATGCCTGGCGATTCGCGGGAAATTTCCCAACGAACGTCGGAGATCAATCCAGGTGGCTGTCGATCAGTTCGCCAAGCCGCTGCATGGCCTCGCGCAACTCGGCCACCGCCGCTTCCAGTTCCCCGGAGTCATGTCCTGGCCCGCAGGCCCGTTCCAGCCGTTCGCAGGCGGCGGCCAGGCGGGAGTCCCTGACGATCCGCGCACTGCCCTTCACCCCGTGCGCCAGGTCCGCCAGCCCGCGCCTGTCCAGTTTCGCCGCGCAACCCGCCAGCCGGATCAGGTCCTCGCGGTTGCTGCGGGCCAGTTCGCCCAGGAGGCTTTTCAGCGCCTCGTTGTCGCCACGGGTGAGATGCTGGAGGTGGCCCAGCCCCATCCCGGCCGATGCTCCTGCGCCCTCCTCCGTGTCCGTTTCCGCCCACGGCTCCATGCCGGCCAGCCGGCGCTGCAGGTCCTGCAGGGTGATCGGCTTGAACAGGCAGTCGTCCATCCCCGCGTCCAGGCAACGCTGGCGTTCCTCGGGCAGCGCATTGGCCGTGAAGCCGATCAGCAGGCAGGGCGGCGCCCCGCTGGCCCGCTCCTGTTCGCGGATCGCCCTGGCCAGTTCGTAGCCGCTCATGGTCGGCATGTTGCAGTCGGTGATCACCACGTCGAAGCGGCCCAGCCGCCAGATGCGCAGCGCGTCGACGCCGTCCCCGGCATCCTGGACGCGGTGCCCGAGATAGCCCAGTTGCTGCGCGAGCAGCATGCGATTGGCCGGGTAGTCGTCGACGACCAGCACATCCAGGGGAGGCCCGTCTTCCAGCACCTGCCCGAGAGGCGCCAACGGCTCGTCCGCCAGCGGCTCCAGAAGCGGCAGGTCGAGCAGGATCTCGATGCGCGTCCCGCGGCCGATCTCGCTGCTCAGGTGCAACTCTCCGCCCATCATTTCGCACAGCGTACGGCTGATGACCAGGCCCAGCCCCGAGCCACCGCGCGCCGACATGCCGTTGTCGCCGGCCTGGGAGAACGGGGAAAACAGGCGCGCCTGGTCTTCGCTGGAGATACCGTGGCCGGTGTCGACGATTTCCAGCCGCACCGACAGGC
This sequence comes from Zestomonas carbonaria, assembly GCF_904061905.1. Classification (GTDB taxonomy): domain Bacteria; phylum Pseudomonadota; class Gammaproteobacteria; order Pseudomonadales; family Pseudomonadaceae; genus Aquipseudomonas; species Aquipseudomonas carbonaria. The sequence continues at coordinate 4,606 of NZ_CAJFCI010000089.1, read as the reverse complement.
TGTTCTCGTCCACCTGCGGCCGGCTGCGATAGGCCACCCGCACCTCGCCCTGGTCGGTGAACTTGATCGCGTTGCCGATCAGGTTCGAGAGGACCTGCTTGAAGTGCAGCGGATCAACCTCTACGTCCCGGTCCGCCTCGCCGGCCGCATCGAACACCAGGGCGATGCGTTTCTGCCTCGCCAGGCCGTCGAACACCCGCACGGTGGATTCGACCAGGGCCCGCAGGTTGGCCCGCTCGGGCGCGAGGGAGAGTTTCCCCGACTCGATCCGGGCGATGTCGAGGATGTCGCCGATCAGGTCGAGCAGACCCCGCGCCGCCTCCGAGGCGACGTCCAGGGCGAAGCGATCCAGGACGCCCTGCTCGGCCTTCTTCAGGGCCAGTTCGAGCATGCCGATCACCGCATTCATCGGGGTGCGGATTTCGTGGCTCATGGTGGCGAGGAAGGTCGTCTTGGCACGGTTTGCGGCTTCGGCCTCGTCCCTGGCCTCCCGCAGTTCGTCCAGCAGGCGCTGGCGTTCGCTGACATCCATCCAGCCGGCGATGACGCCCTGGACCGAGCCGTCGCGCCCGAGATACGGCCGGGCCCAATGGTAGATGGCCAGCACCTCGCCGCTGGCCAGCGTCAGGCGACGATCGCCGGCTTCCGACAAGCCTTGCTCCATGACGCGCTGGTACAGCGCGTCATACTCGCGAGCTTCCTCCAGGTCGGTCAGCAGGTTCTCGGCCGCCAGCTTGCCGAGGACCCGGTCGTCCCGTACGCCGAGGCTATCCAGGTAGCTGGGATTGCAGGCCATCAGCCGGCCCTGGCGATCGCGAACGTAGACGGGCAGCGGTATCCCGTCGATCAGCACGCGCATGAACGCCATCTGATCGTTCAGCGCCTGCTCGGCCCGCTCGCGCCTGCGGATCTGGCGCCGGAGGCAGAAGTCGCGGCCCAACGCGATCAACAGCAAGGCGGCCGCGCCGAGGAAGCCCAGGATGATCGCCATGCGATACCGGCGCCAATAGCCGTTCTCGACCACGACCTGGCTACGCCAGCGGTTGGTCAGGGCATCCATCTCGGTCGGGGGGATGCTCAGCAGGGCCTTGTTCAGGATCGAGACCAACTCGGTCGAGCCACGGCCGGTGGCGAAGGCGATCTGCGCCGGCACGTTGCCCACGATCGAGACGATCTTCAGCCTGCCCGGATACTCGCGGGCAATGATGTAGCGGGCCCCGATCAGCATGTTGGCCGATGCCTCGACCCGCCCTTCCGCCACCATCGAGATGGCATCCTCGGCATCCGCCGCGTCGACGATACGGATCTCCGGGTAGTGCTCGCGCAGGTATTCGCGCAGGAGGTTGCCCTTGATCAAGGCGATGCGCTTGCCGGCGAGATCATCGAGGCCGAGCGGGCTGTCGGGGGCGTCGCGGGTGACGAGGACGAACGAGTTGGTGAAGTAAGGACGGGTGAAGCTCAGTTGGCTTTCCCGCTCCAGGCTCGGCGTGAAGGCCGCCAGCATGTCGGCCTTGCCGGTGACGACCGCCTCGATCATCCGCTCGACCGGGCCGGAATGCGCGACGCCGATCTCGAATTCCAGGCCGGTGCGCCGGCTGATCCTGTCCAGCACGTCGGCGCTGATGCCGCTGAGCCGGTTCCGCTCATCGAGGAAGGTGAACGGCAGGAGGCTCCTGCTGACCACCACCCGGACCTTCGGATGCCTGTCCAGCCAGCGTTGCTCCGCGGCGCTCAACTGCAAGCGCTGGTCGTTGTGGATGCTGACCTCATCGGCTCCCCAGCGCTGCAGGATGCTCATCCGTCCGCTCCGGGGAATGGCTTCCAGCGCCAGGTTGACCAGGCGCTCCAGGCGTGAATCGCCGCGCGCCAACGCGAAGGAAAATCCCCTGGCCTTCATGCGGGCGAAGTTCTCCAGCCGGATATTGCCCAGGTAGCTCCAGTCGACCAGGTGCCCGGCGCCGATGGCGTCCCCCAGATAGACGTCCGCCTGGCCGAAAGCCACCGCGCCCATGGCGCTCAGGGTGGAGGGATAGCGTTGCAACCGGGCCTTGGGATAGAACGCGCGGAGGACCTGCTCCGAACGATAGCGGTCGAGCATCGCCACCCGCATGCCCGCCAACCCGGCACTGAGCTCCAGGTCTTCGCCGATGCGGCTGGCCAGGATCGGCTGGTCCCCGACGTAAGGGCTGGACAACACCAGCCCGGCTTCGGCCGCTTCGAAGTCGCTGCTGGTTCCCAGCAGGTCGATTTCCCCGCGCTCGAGCGCTTCTACCGCGGCCTTGCGGGAGGGAAAGCGCCTGGCCTCCATGCGCAGGTGCAGGAGCTCGCCCAGCAGGCCGGCGTAATCGGCGGTGATGCCTTCGTAGTCGTTCCGGTTGGTGACGATGTCGAACGGCGGATAGTCCGGCGTGGATACCCCCAGGCGCACGAATCGTTTTTCCCGCAGCCAGTGCCAATCGTCGTCGCTCAGCTCGACCTGGTAGCCGGCGACGACGGAGCGGCCGGACAGTCGCAGCGCCTCCTCCTCGGCCACATGGCTGGCCATCGCGAAGCCGGACCAGAGGATGAGCGACAACAATGCGGACAGCAGCGGCCTGCTTGCGAGCCCGGCCATGAGGGGCTAGATCAAGCCATTGCGCCTGGCCAGGTCGGCCAGGCCTACCACGGACTTCACCCTCAGCTTCTCGATCAGCCGCGCCTTGTAGGTGCTGATGGTCTTGTTGCTGAGCAGCATGGCCTCGCCGATCTCCTTGTTGCTGAAGCCCCTCGCCAGTTGCAGGAGGATCAACAGCTCGCGATCCGACAGCGACGCGATGCGCTCGGTCTCGCTGGAAACGAAGTCGCTCCTGCGGACCGAACTGACCGACACGTTGGGGAAGTAGGCATAGCCATTCATGATGGCGGACACCGCCTTGCCCAGCTCCGCCAGGTCTTCGGACTTGGAGACATAGCCTGCCGCTCCGGCCCTCATGCAGCGCATCGAGAAGTGCTCCGGCGACTGGGCCGTCAGCACCAGTACCTTGATCGCGGAAGCCGGCCCGTTGAGCCGGCTGATCACCTTGAGGCCATCCAGCTTGGGAATGGCGATATCCAGCACGATCAGCTCCGGCAGATGATCGCGAGCCAGTCGCACGGCGTCGGTGCCGTTGTCCGTCTCGGCAACGACGTCGAAACCTTCCTGCGAGAGCAGCATCTTCACGCTGGCACGTATGAATGGATGGTCATCCACGATCAGGACTTTAGGCATTCGCGTTCCTCTGGCAACACGCAGTCGAAGATCGCCCCGCAGGGCGACCTGGAATGGTCAGTCAGGAAGAAACGGCGATTCGGGGAAACGGGCAGCGCGTTCCATCGACCAATGCCCCCTGGTCCGACCAGGCATTCATCGAGCATGGACAGGAAATTTTCGACTTACCTATAAGGACTTTCTTAAAGAGAGAGTGGCAGGTCGCGTCGCCGGGACATCCCGCTCGCGCATTCAAAGCGGCGGAGTCTTCTCCCAGTAGCCCGGAGCGTTGTAGACGGCCTTCAGGTAATCGATGAAGAAGCGCACCTTGGCCGGCAGGTAGCGCTGCTGCGGGTACACCGCCTGGATGTCGTAGTCGGGCAAGGCGAACTCGTCGAGCACCGTCACCAGCTCGCCGCGCTTGAGTTCGCTCTGGATCTCCCAGATCGAACGCCAGCCGATGCCCAGCCCCTGGCGCATCCAGGCGAACAGCAGCTCGCCGTCGTTGCAGGCCAGGTTGCCGCCGACCTTCACCGCCACCTGCCGGCCATCGCGCTGGAAGGTCCAGCCCCGCTGCTGGCCACCCTGCAGGGTGAACGCCAGGCAGTTGTGCTCCGCCAGCTCCTCCAGCGTGGTCGGCGTGCCGTGCCGGGCGAAGTATGCCGGCGTGCCGCACACCACCCGCTGGTTGGGGAACAGCTTGACCGCCACGTAGTTGGGGTCGGTTATCCCACCGATACGGATGCTCATGTCGTAGCCTTCGCTGACCAGGTCGACCACGCTGTCGGTCAGGTTGAAGGCCAGCTTGAGATTGGGGAACTGCCGCTGGAAGCCGATGGCGTGCGGCGCGACGTGGCGTCGGCCGAAGGACGCCGGCGCCGAGACCAGCAGGTTGCCCTTGACCATGGAGCCACTGCTGCTGATGTCCGCCTCGATCTCGTCGAACTCGCGCAACAGGTGCTTCGCCCGCTCCAGTAGCTGCTCGCCCAGCTCGGTCAGCCGCAGGCCGCGCGTGGAACGGTGCATCAACTTGACGCCCAGGCGCTTCTCCAGCGCATCCAGGCGCCGGCCGAGAATCGCCGGGGTCACTCCTTCGCTCAAGGCAGCGGCGGCGAAACTGCCCTTCTGCGCGACCTGGACGAAGCTGTGCAACTCTGTGTAACGACCCATTCGATACCTTTTATATCGACAGAAACTGATTTCTAGGTGTTCTACGCGAGGAGAGCCTAATTCAGACTGGCATCCATTACAAAAATATCGACTAGCTCGAAGGAGAAACGTAATGGCCAGAATGAGAGCAATCGAAGCCGCGGTGCTGGTGATGCGTCGCGAGGGCATCGACACCGCGTTCGGCATTCCCGGTGCCGCGATCAACCCGCT
>NZ_CAJFCI010000088.1 GCF_904061905.1 Zestomonas carbonaria | reverse complement strand
ACATCACCCTGCTGTGTGGCGGGGCCTACCTCAAGATGCAGGGCGGCAACATCGAACTGGGCATGCCGGGGGATTTCACCGTGAAAGCCGGCAGCCACAGTTTCGTCGGTCCCGCTTCGCTGGATCATCCACTGCCGGCCTTCCTGCCACCCGAAGACATTTGTGTGGAGTGTCTGAAAATGGCGGCCCAGAGCGGCAGCCCCCTGGCTCGCAAAAGGAGTTGAACATGAGCGTCTCGCCCATCGACCCGCCAACGGATATCCAGTTGCAAGGCATGTGCGATCTCGTTCGGGAGACTTGTCGGAAGGAAGGGTTATCACGCGTACATGCCTTGCTGGACCTGTCCCTTGCCGATAACGCATCGCGCAAGGAACTGGCCGACCTGGTGCCGGAGCCGCGCTTTCTCTACCGCGGTCACTATGCCGGCCCGCTGGACGACATCGATCCATGGCTCATCGAACTGGACCTGCAGCACCCTGACGCCTTGCTGGCGCTCTGTCGGCTCTGCGCGGGGCGGCCGATGCTGGGCTTCATCGTCACGCCAGCCTCGCTCGACGACCTGCTCGCCCATCTTAGGCGGCAACTGGAAGCACGGGATGACGAGGGAAGCCTGTATATCCTGCGTTGGGCCGATACACGGTGTCTGCCAGTGCTCCATGGCGTTCTCGATGAGAACCAGCGTGCGCGTTTGCTGCAAGGTATTTCCGCCTGGCTGTACATGGGCCGGGAAGGCGCCCCGGCCCGCCTGGACCTGGAGCGCCATGCCGAAACGACGAGCGCGCCGAACCACAAGTTGCCTTACCAACTGACGGCCGAACAAGCCAAGGCGCTGCGTGCGAGTGCCCACCCCGACGCGCTGCTGGCCCAGATCGCCAAGCGGCCGGAATGCCATGGCGTCCTGGCCGGCCCGCCCTCAAGACGATACCTGGCCGCGCGCGCGGCCCTGGGCGCTCTTTCCGAAACAGCATCGGACGCCGAGGCCATTCGCGCGGTTGCGCGGCGCTTGGCCGAGGACGGATTGCTGCTGACATGACCCCTTGCATCGACCACTTGCCAACCTGCGTGGCGGCCTGTGCCCAGCCCTGGAATCCAGTGACATGTACCGATTGACCCGCATCCTGTTCTCGCCCCTGACCTACCTCATGGCCGCCGCAGTGGGCTATGTGATTTTTACTGCAGCGGGGGGCGTCGTGTTCGTCAGTTCTTTTTCGATGATCCTGCGCGTCGACATGACGGAAGCCTTTATGCTCGGATTGATGACGGCGCTGTGGTCATGTATTGCCTCATCGGGATTACTGGTTGCCAGCGGGCTGATGCTCGTCGTGCGAGCCATCATCGTCGAATTCTGGCCGGGCACGCGGCCCTGGCTGTACGCAGGTCCGCCACCCCATGCCAGTCTCGAAGGCCGCGCCGGCTCAACCAAGGAATAGGTCATGCCCATCTGGAAAACCTTTATCGGTGGAATACTACCGGCCTTCCTGCTGCTGGCGCTGACCGGCTGCGAACAACCCCCGCCACCGCCCACGAAACCGGCCGCCGACCGCATGGTGCCGTTGCAGTTGAGCATCCTCAACTACACCGACGAGTACATCGATGATGTGTTCGTGGAGCGCTCCTGGGCCGGGAACATGGTGGCGCACTCCGGTGGAGGCAGCTTTGCCGGATTTGCCGAAGTGCCCCGGCAGTGGGACCCGAACTACAAGCTGACCGTGCGCTGGCAAACCGAGTCGCTGTACCTGAAGGACCCCGATGCCTATTTCGAGCGGGAAGTGGCGACCGAACCCTACCAGCAGGAAACACCAGGGGGGATCACGTTCCTTTGGGTCGCGTTTTTCCCCGAGGGGGCCGTCAAGCTCTATCCCACGCTCGTGGGACCTTTGCATCCGGATTTTCCGGATGGACTGACTGCCCCTAAATTGCAATGCCGCAAGGAGCACCCCAACAGCAGCCACTGCGAAGGCCCGCCGGGCTTCTGGCAAAGGCAGGCGCAGTCCCCATCAGCCGACAAGGAGGTCGAGGCACAATGACGATTTCACAGCACGCCGTCGCCCCATGGCGGCTTATCTTGGGGCGGCGCGTCGGTAGCGCCTTGCTGGCCTCCCTGCTGCTGGCGCTGACCGGCTGCGAACAACCCCCGCCACCGCCCACGAAGCCGGCCGCCGACCGCATGGTGCCGTTGCAGTTGAGCATCCTCAACTACACCGACGAGTACATCGATGAGGTGTTCGTGGAGCGCTCCTGGGCCGGGAATATGGTGGCGCACTCGGGGGGAGGTAAGTTCGCCGGATTTGCCGAGGTGCCCCGGCAGTGGGACCCGAACTACAAGCTGACCGTGCGCTGGCAAACCGAGTCGCTGTACCTGAAGGACCCCGATGCCTATTTCGAGCGGGAAGTCGTACCAGAGCCCTATCAGCAGTACAAGCCGGGCGGCGTCGCTATGCTCTGGATTGCCTTCTTCCCCCAAGGGATGGTCAAGCTTTTCCCTACCCGGGTTGACCCAGGCCATCCGGACTTTCCGGAAGGGCTGCTCCCTCCTAAATTGCAATGCCGCAAGGAGCACCCCAACAGCAGCCACTGCGAAGGCCCGCCGGGCTTCTGGCAAAGGCAGGCGCAGTCCCCATCAGCCGACAAGGAGGTCGAGGCACAATGACGATTTCACAGCACGCCGTCGCCCCATGGCGGCTTATCTTGGGGCGGCGCGTCGGTAGCGCCTTGCTGGCCTCCCTGCTGCTGGCGCTGACCGGCTGCGAACAACCCCCGCCACCGCCCACGAAACCGGCCGCCGACCGCATGGTGCCGTTGCAGTTGAGCATCCTCAACTACACCGACGAGTACATCGATGAGGTGTTCGTGGAGCGCTCCTGGGCCGGGAATATGGTGGCGCACTCGGGGGGAGGTAAGTTCGCCGGATTTGCCGAAGTGCCCCGGCAGTGGGACCCGAACTACAAGCTGACCGTGCGCTGGCAAACCGAGTCGCTGTACCTGAAGGACCCCGATGCCTATTTCGAGCGGGAAGTGGCGACCGAACCCTACCAGCAGGAAACACCAGGGGGGATCACGTTCCTTTGGATCGCGTTTTTCCCCGAGGGGGTCGTCAAGCTCTATCCCACGCTTGTGGGGCCTTTGCATCCGGACTTTCCGGATGGATTGACTGCGCCTTCGTGGGCCTGCGAAAAGCAGTTCCCAGGCAACCCCAAGTGTTTCCGCCGTACCCCCTCCTGGGAAAAACAACCGGAACAGGACAAGGAGGTCGAGACACCATGACGGTTTCACGCTTGCCCGACAATGTCACCCTGACCCCATGGCGGCTCACGGAGCGAGAGCGGGGCGAGGTGCTCTGCAGCGAGTCGCTGGACGACGCCATGGCATGCCGGCGCACATTGTTCATGGGCTTCTTCTTCGACGGTACCCGAAACAATCTTTATTACGACGAGGGGAAACAGGCGCACAGTAATGTGGCACGTCTATATCGGATCTTTGACGATGCCCGTAAACACGGCGAAGAACGCCAGTACCGCTTCGCCACCTATATTCCTGGCGTGGGCACCGAGTTCTGGAAAGGCGTCGGCGATTCCGGCGTGGGTCTGCATGCCAATGCCGGTGCCGCCGCCGGTTGGGGCGGCGAGGCGCGCATCAACTGGGCGTTGTTGCAGTTGCAGAACAATTTGCATCTGTATGCGCTTCAACGCCGACTTACTAATGAGAACGAAGACCGCGCCCTGGTAAGCCGGATGAGCACGGACATCAATCTCGAGCGCATGCGCCAGGCGTTCCCGGAAGGCGAGGAGCCGCCCAGGCCGAAATCGCCCGAGGACCGGAAGCTGCGCAGCGAAGTGACGTTGGCGCAGTCTTTCCAGGCCATCGCCAGCACCCAGTGGCGCGACACCAATATCGATGGGCGCCGCCAGGTGCTGGCCGAGCGGCGGGCCGTGCTGCTCGACAAGCTCCAGCCGGTGCTGACCGGCAGATTGCCGAAGCTGGGGCACATCCGGATTTCCGTGTTCGGCTTTTCCAGGGGCGCCACCGAGGCGCGGGTGTTCGTCAACTGGCTGCGCGACCTGTGCGATACCCCCAGGGGGCCGCTGCGGATCTGCGGCGTGCCGGCCACGGTCGACTTCCTCGGCCTGTTCGACACCGTGGCCTCGGTGGGCGCCGCCCAGGGCTTGCTGGAGGACCTGGCCACCGGCCATGGCGGCTGGGGCCAGCGGCGCGACCTGCGTATCCCCGGACCGCCGGTCGTGACGCGCTGCCTGCACCTGGTGGCCGGCCACGAGGTGCGCGGCTCCTTCCCGCTGGACGCGGCGGCTGGCCCGAACGTGGAGGAGGTGGTGTACCCGGGTGTGCACTCGGACGTGGGCGGCGGCTACATGCTCGGCGAGCAGGGGCGCGGGATGACCGACGATGCCAAGCTGTCGCAGATACCGCTGTGCCACATGTACCGTGCCGCCCTGGCGGCGGGTGTCCCGCTGATGGACCTGACCCAGGCACCACCCCCGATCCAGAATGCCTTCAAGGTTTCGGTAGGGCTGATGTCCCGTTTCAACGCCTACATGATCGAGTTGCGCGGCAACTCGAACCTGGGCAATGCGACGACCGAAGACCTGGTGCAACGGCACTATCGCCAGTTCCTGCAATGGCGGCGCTATTTCCTGGACAAGTACACGCAGGTACTCGGGAGGGTCGCCAGCCCGCAGGACCGCATGGATCTGACCCAGGCAAACCTCGAACTGGCAGGGGAATGGAAAACACTGCTCGGCTCCGACGATTTGATTCGGGGCTACAACAGCCCCTGGATGGGTGGCTACACTGGCGCTCTGCTGGAGTATGGGATCATCAAGCCCTTCGTGAACGCGGGCAAAGACACGCTGACGATACTGGGAACCCTGGCCAATCTCCTGGCCCGCGCCCGTTTCGACGACTTGCCGGGCGGCTGGATAGCGAACGTGTCGCCCATCGTGGATGGCACGATGCAAAGCTCCATGATGCTGGAGGCCTTGGCACAAGCCCTCGAGAGCAAACATGGACAATGGAAGCAGGTGGAGAACGCCTGGAATGCTGGCGTCTTTCTCCCGCACGGCGCTGTTTGTGCACTCTTCGAGCGGGATGTGCACGACTCCCGGGCCTGGTTCAAGCCGCTGGGGGATGACGATGACGTATGGATCGACAAGGCCCGTGCGTATATTCGGGAACTGGAACGCAAGGAAAAGCTGGCGCTCGACGGCAAGGGACCGCGCCTCAGCAATGAGGAACGCAAGGACCTGACGTTCTACAGGCAGAAAATGGACGGACGCGACGCGCCGAACGGCGAGATTCCCGCAGTGGCCTTGCCGGCCCAGAAAAGCGGGCGGGAACTCTCGTTCTTGTGGGGCTACCTGCGTTGGCGGACGGTCTATCACGATCCGATCAACGACTACCGTAGCCAGTACCAGAGCCTGGCCAATGCCGAGCGCGGTACGCTGATAAGGCGCAAGCGGGTGCTGGAGCGTGAGGCGGAAACCCTGGACGACACGATCCGCGATATCTCCAAGCACTTGCAGGGAAGGGTCATGGCTGGTGGCGGCGAAATGGTCATGGCGGAAGGCGTCAACCAACTGGGCGGCTTCTATGCTCGAAAGATGGAGGTGGAAACGGAACTGAAAGCCGTACAGGTCTTCCTCGATGAAATGGGCCCGGTGACCTGATGGGAATCCTTGAAAGAGGCGGTGTTGCCTGGGTGAGAGAGGGGACCCCAGCCGCTCGGATCGGACGGGCAGGGTGCATGCCACAAAGAACTGCCGCCCAGGTCGGGCGGCAGCACAGGGGGAAAAGCTCAGTATTGGCTGACGGTCGCCCGGTTGCCCATGCCGGTCTGGGTGATGGTGGCCGAGACGTCGGTTCCGGCCTGGATGGCGAGCGCCTGGTTGGCGTTGCCGAACTGGTTGACCAGCAGGGTGGCGATGTTGCCGGACTGGGTCACGTCCACCAGGTTGGCGTCGCCCTGGCTGAGGCCGTCGACCAGGCTGTCGGCCGCGCCGTCCTGGCGGGCCAGCAGGATGTTGTCGTTGCCGAGCTGTTCGAAGTACAGCTCGTTGAAGTTGCCGCTCTGCTTCAGGCCGACGGTGTTGCCATCGCCTTCCTGGGTGAGCACGGCGGTCTGTGCGACGCCGATCTGGCCGCCGTCGAAGTCACCCCGCCAGTTGCTGGCATGGATGATGTTGCCGTCGCCCACGGTGGAGGCGGTGATGCTGTGCCCCTGGCCTTCCTGGTAGGTGTAGGTGACGTTCGCCACGCCGTTCTGGTAGAGGTCCGCCTGCGAACCCAGGGACTCGAGCTGGTCCGCCGCCAGGTTGCCCTGGCTGCCGTCCTGCAGCACGGTCACCAGGTTGTCGCCGCCGAGGCTCTGGTCGACGACCAGATTGTTGTCCTCGCCGTACTGCTCGACGACCGCCTCGCTGAGGATCTCGCCGCTCTGCCAGACATCGGCGTAGTTGTAGTAGCCGGTCTGGTCGATGGTGATGCGGTTGTCGCTGCCCAGGTCGGTCTGCGAGGCGTAGGTTTCGTTGAGCTCCCCGCTCTGGGTCAGCGTGATGGTGCCCCGGTCGTGGTCGCCCTGGAAGCTGGCGATGTAGTTGGTGGTGCCGGACTGGATCACATCCACCTGGTTGTCGCTGCCGTAGAGCTGCTCGGCATTGCTTTCGTTGAACAGGCCGCTCTGGTTCACGTCGATCCGGCTGAACTGCTGGCTTTCCTGGTAGTTGAAGGAGAAGTTGCCTTCGTCGGCCTGGACCTGGGTGGACTGGTTGCCGACGCCGCCGGCCTGGTCGGAGTGGAGGACGTTGTACTCGCCGGTCTGGATCTGCACCGCGGTGCTGTCGGCCTCGAACAACTGCTGGGCGAACGCGGCGTTGGCGGTGCCGTCCTGCAGTTGCAGGATGTGGCTGTTGTCGGTGACGTCCTGCGCGGCGAAGGCATCGTGCAGCGTGCCGGCCTGCCCCTGGATCACGGAGCTGGAGTTGGCAGCGCTTTGCAGGACTTCCGCGACGTTGTCGTCACCGGTCTGGACCTGGGTCGAGGTGCTGCTGGCCATGGCCTGTACGCTGGCCAGTGCCAGGATGGCGGCGGCTAGCGGTTTGACATGGAATTTCATGGTATTGCCTCCTGGGATCGCTCCCTGCTGGTCGCACGACTGAAAAGTGGATTGCCGCTCTCAGCGATACTGGCGAACCAGCACGCTCTGGTTGTTTCCGTACTGAATGACACTGCTCGTCAGGCCCGAGCCGGACTGCTCGATCTGCGCGTTGTTGTAGCTGCCGCTCTGGACGATCTGCGCGAGGTTGTCGCTGCCGTTCTGGGTGATGTAGGCCGCGTTCGCGTAGCCTTGCTGAAGGATCGTGGCCATCTGGTTGATGCCCTCCTGCAGGATGAACGCCTCCTGGTCGCTGCCGTTCTGCACGATCACGCCGAGCAGGGACTGGCCGCCCTGGGTCAGTTGCGCCAGGTTGTGCTGGCCGATCTGCCGCACCAGCGCCTGGGTGCCCTCCGACAGGTCGGCGGGAAGCCCCTGCAGGGGAACGGCCAGGTCGAGGTCGAAGCTCGCCAGGTCCTGGTTGTCCATCAGGTCGCTGCCGCGCGCCGCTCCGGCCAGGCAGATGCCGAGCAGGAGGAGGGCGCTTGCGCAGTGGCGGAGATGGCGTGTCATGACCCTTGTTCCTTGGCGGTCACCCCGCCCGGACTCGCGTCCGGGCGGGGATCGGCCCTAACGGACGGTTACCGGGACCGTGACCAGCGTGCCGGCGGACGAGCGGATGGTCGCGGTCGGGTTCGCCGTCGGTTGCAGGCCGGTGGTGGTGGTCGACAGCCGCCAGCGGCCGGTCAGTGGCACGGTGGTCGAGCCCAGGCTCACGGGTCCGGTGGTCGTGGTCACCTCGACGGTGACGCTGTTGCCGGAGGTGATCGAGCTGGTCCCCGTGATGGTCCAGGTGTGGCGTCCGCCGGCCCGGGCGAGGACTTCCGCGTCGGTCACGGCGAAGGTTTCCTGGACCGCCGGCGGGGTGACCGTCACGCTGACGGTGGCCGGGGCCGACAGTGCGCCGAGCGAGTCCCGCACCTGGTAGCTGAAGGTCGCGGTGAAGGCGCTGGTCACGCTGGCCGGCGGCGTATAGACCAGGCTGTCGCCGCTGATCGCGACCGAACCCTGGCCGGTTGCCGGCTGGGTCAGGTTGACGATGCTCAGCGGGACGTTGCCGTCCGGGTCGCTGTCGTTGGCCAGCACGGCGATGGTCACCGGATTGCCCTGGCTGGTGGTGGCGCTGTCATTGCCGGCGACCGGCGGCTGGTTGGGAACCGCGACCGGGTTGACGGTGACCGTGACGGTGGCCACCTGCGACTCGCCACCCCGGGCATCCCGCGCCCGGTAGGTGAAGCTGGTCACCAGTTGGGCGGTGCCCTGTGCCGGCGGGGTGTAGACCACCGCGGCGCCGCTCGGGGCCACGCTGCCCTGGCCGGCGGCCGGCTGGGTAAGGGCCACCACGCTGAGCGGCGTGTCGTTGTCGGGATCGCTGTCGTTGGCCAGCACGTCGATCGTCACCGGCTCGCCGAAGCTGGTGGTGGCGCTGTCGTTGGCCGCGACCGGGAGCAGGTTGTCGCTCGGCTCCGGCGCGCTGCCGACCACCACCACGGCCTCGGTGTCCGAACCGCCGGCGGAGGATTTCACCGTGACGCTGGCCGGCGGTTGCGCCAGGTCGTTCACCGTCAGGCTCTGCAGGGTGCCCGCCTTGGTCAGCCGGCCGAAGCCCTGGGCGACCAGGTCCGGAATCGCCACTTCGTCGCTGGACACCGCCTCGATCCGCAGGCGCCGGTCATCCCAGGAGTAGCGCGCGGTGTTGATCTTCACCACATCGCTCAGCCGCTGGGACACCGAGGTCGGCTTGGTCGCCCCGGACGGATCGGTCGCGGTGACCACCACCAGTTGCGGCGGCAAGGCCAGGCCCGGGTTCTGGGCGAAGAAGTGGCCGTTGTTGTCGCCGAGCAGGTTGAACTGGCAAGGCGAGGGCGGCGGCCCCTGCATGAGTTCCAGCCGGTCGCGGAAGCACAGCGAGGCGTTCGGCGCGGAGTTGGCGAATACCTCGACCCGGGTTCCGGCGGCGGTACGCCGGTAGGTGGCGCGGTCGATACCCACCGTGGTCGACGGACGATCGTCGAGGAGCTTGCCGACCAGGGTGAACTGGTCGGTCTGGATGACCCCGGCCGGGCCTTCGATGCGGACGAAGTTGGTGCCGAACGGGCTGCCGGTGACCTGCTGGGTGAGGTTCGGGTCGCCGATGAAGTGTTCCACTTCGCCGGTTTCCGGGTTGGTCTCGGTGTAGGGACCGCTCACGCTCTGCAGGAAGGGCCCGATGTTGCTGTTCAGCGCACCGCTGAAGTTGCCCTGGGCGATGCCGATGTCGCGGGTCATGTTGATCGCCCGCCGGCCGGTGGTGTTCACCTGGATGGTTTCCACGCCGTAGGGGTGGGTGATGGTGTACAGCCCCGGCGTCGGGATCGACACCCGCAGGCGGATGCGCCCGAAGCTGACCTGGTCGCCATCGACCGGCGCATCGCCGGAGAAGGCAGCCTCCAGGCCGGCCACGTAGACCTCGAGCTCGTAGGCGTTGTTGCCTCCGCCCGTGCCTTCGATCTCCGCCTCGGCGAGGAACCAGAACAGTTCACTGGGCCAGTTGTCGGGGAAGACCATGGGCAAGGTGGGGTCGAACACGCCCGGCTCGACTTCGAACGGGCACATGTAGCTGCCCGCCGCGCCGCGCGAGGTGGCCTTGGAGCGGCACAGCTCCAGCTTCAGGCCGTTGGTGTCTTCGTACCAGAGCGGATAGTGACCGGTCGCCGCGGTGTAGGGACCGGGGTCGAACGATTGCAGTGCGGCCTGGGCGGTGCCGAGCGAAGCGGCTGCTCCCAGGGTGGCTAGCAACAGGCATGACCACTTGTTCATGATGCCTCCTGACGTGCGAACGGGGTTGGAGTCCTTAGGGGAGGATGACCACTTCTTCGGTATCGCTGCCGCCGTTGGCCGAGGTCACCTGGACGAAGGCCGGCGGAATGGGCGAGATACCGGTAGTGAGGGTCTTGGTCGCTCCCGAACCGCTCAGGGTGCCGATGCCGACTGCCGTCAGGGTTGGCGGGGCGGTCTGGTCGCTGGTTGTCGCCTCCAGGGTGATCTGGCCGGAGGAGAGGCTGTATTCGGCGCGGCGGATCTGCACCAGGTCGACCAGCGCCGGGGTCACCGTGGTGGGTGTGCTGGTGGGGATGGCCGGCTGGTTGTTGGCGGTGAGGCTGAGCTGGCCCGGCAGCGTCGTGGGGTTGCTGGCCGACTGTCCGTACCAGTTGCCGGTGCCGTTGGCCTCGCTCATCGGGATGCCGAGGCCGGCGGTATCCACGTAGCTGGCCGTGGCGGGCGGTGGCGGGGCCTGGACGAAGACGTCCTGCTGGGCGACCACTCCGCTGCCACCGCTGCTGCGCGAGTAGGTGGCGCGCTGGACGATCACCGGGGTCTCCCGTACCACGCTGGAGAGCTTGCCGGAGATCGCGAACAGGTTGGTGCGCAGGTCGATGCCGTTGGGGCCTTCGATGCGCACGTAGTTGGTGTCGAACGGGCTGCCGGTGACCGGCTCTTCCAGGTTCGGGTCGCCGATGAAGGTTTCGCTTCCTTCGGTATAGGGACCGTTGACGCTGCGCAGGAAGGGGCCGAGGTCGCCGTTCAGCGCGCCGGTGTAGTCGTAGGGCGCACCGATGCCGAGGTCGCGGGTCATGTTGATCGCCCGGTCGCCTTCGGTGTCGTCGAAGATTTCCTGGGTCACGTCGAAGACCTCGACACCATAGGGGTGGGTCACGGTGTAGAGGCCGGGTTGCGGCACGTCGACGCGGACGCGGATGCGCGCGAAGGCGACCTGGTCGCCTTCGGCCGGCTCTTCGACGGCGAAAGCCGCTTCAAGGGCGGCGCCGTACCGTAGCTCGATTCCCGAGGCGGCATCCGCTATCTCGGCATCGGCGGTGAACCAGAACGACTCGCCCGGGAAGTTGCTGGGGAAGACGATCGGCTGGTCGACGTCGAATCCCTCTTCGAGCGGTGGGAACGAACACATGTAGGCGGGGCCGTCGCCATCGCCGCCGGAGCGGGAACTGATCGCCTTGGACAGGCACAGGTCGAGTACGCGTCCGTGGGTGTCCTGGTACCAGGCCGCGAACTTGCCGTTTTCCTCCAGATAGGGTCCTGGGTCCACGGCATAAAGCGCTGCCTGGGCTGAGTGGCCGGCCGCGATTGCCAGCGAAATCGCGATCGCGGTTTTCGACAGTTTGTTATGCATGAGTTTGCCCTCTTGCAATGAGCGTTGCCTTGGTGGATATGCGCAGCCACAGACAGGCTGATCGGCTCATCGCAACTTCCGTACCACCCCGCATATAACTATCGAAAGCCCCATAAACAGGTTCTTCCAGCAATTAACCGGTGGGGCTTGAAACATGCACTGGGGGGAACTCCCCATCTTTGGGTTTTTTTGTGGGGGGAGGTTTTATAGTCTGGGAGCGCCGTAAATACGGGCTTTGGATTTACCGCCTGAGGTCGGTAATTAAATTGGACCTTGGTCTAATCAAAAAACAGGACCTTTATCAGAGACCAACATCAGGCCATTTCAATAACAATCAGTTAGCGAGTCCGTTTCGGTTAAAGTCAATTAATTGGCGTGGCGGAATTTCCATGCTCCAAGCTTCTAAATGCGTACTGGCTAGTTGCAATTAATGATTTAAGAAAACCCCCAGACCTGAGCTATAAGCTTTTTAAAAAGCGACGGATCAGGAAATCCTTTATGCGCACTGCCTTTATGAGGGACATGTTTTTGCAGGGGAGGTACACCACAGCGACCGCCGATAAGCAGTTCAATCTGCTTCAGTGGTTTTCGGTGGTGAGCCTTCTCATCATCGGTTCGGTGGCACTGGGCCTGGGCATCATTTCCACGCGTTTCGTGGTCAAGGAGAGCATCGAGCGGGACGCGATGCTGAGCGCCCAGTTCATCCACGCCATCGCCGCCGCGGAAGTGCGCCATGTCGAGTTGCCCGCGCTCCAGTCCATGGGCGACGTGCTCGACGCGCGCCTGGACAGCCAGTACCCCCCGGACGTGGCGATCCTGCGCGATCGCGCCCGCGTCGAGTTCCTCGACCACATCGCCCATCTGCCGGACGCCTTGCTGGCCAACATCTATGCGCTCGATCACACCATCATCTGGTCGACCAACCCGGACCTGATCGGCCGCCACATCGCGGGCAACGAGCATCTCGCGGAGGCTTTCCACAGCAAGTCCCAGGTGATCTCCAGCTACCACCGGATCGACGACGAGCGCCTCGAACAGAAATTCCTCCGCGCGCCGGAGCATCTGTTCATCGAGAACTACATCCCGCTGCTCGACGCAGCCGGCAAGGCGGTCTCGGTGGTCGAGATCTACAAGGAGCCGAAGGACCTGATCGCCCGCATCCAGCGTGGCTACGTGCTGATCTGGCTGGCCACGGCGATCGGCGGCGGACTGATCTACGTCGGCCTGTTCTGGATCGTCCGGCGCGCCTCGGGGCAGATCGCCTCGCAACAGAAGCAACTGATCGCCAACGAAACCTTCGTCGCCCTGGGCGAGATGTCCTCCGCGGTCGCCCACAGCCTGCGCAACCCGCTGGCGGCGATCCGCTCCAGCGCCGAGCTGGCGCTGGAGCTTTCCGAGCCGCCGACGCGCGGGAACATCAACGACATCATCGGCCAGGTCGATCGCATGTCCAAATGGGTGCGGGACCTGCTGACGTCCCTGCGGCCGATCAACGGCGACTCCGAGGCGGTGAACCCGGTCGCGGTGATCAACGAAACCCTGCACGCCTTCGACCAGCAGTGCCGCAACGCCAACATCCAGGTGGACTTCACGCCGAGCCCGGTTCCACCGTTGTTCTGCCACCGGATGTTGTTGTCCCAGATATTCAACAGCCTGTGCTCCAACGCCATCGAGGCGATGCCGCAGGGCGGTTCGCTAAGCATCCGGATAGAGCCCGACGAGAGTGCTCGCTGGATGCACATCACCGTCAGCGACACCGGCAAGGGCATGTCGCGGCAACAGGAAACGATGGCCTTCAAACCGTTCTACACCACCAAGCAAGGCGGGCTTGGCGTAGGGCTGGTGATGGTGAAACGAATCATGGATCGCTTCGGCGGCAGGATCAGCCTGCGCAGCCGCGAGCAAGAGGGAACTCAAGTGTGCTTGAGCTTCAGAATGGCAACGGGAGGGGAGCATGGAACACAGCATACTGATTGTTGAAGACGACGAGATCCTGGCCGGTAACATCCAGACCTACCTCGAACGGAAGGGCTACGAGGGGCTGGTATGCCACTCGGCCGAGCAGGCTCTCGAACTGCTCAAGACCCACCAGCCCGATGTGCTGCTGACCGACAACTCCCTGCCGGGCATGAGCGGGATCGAGCTGATCGAGCAGGTGCAGGCCAGTCACCCGCAGATCAAGGTCATCATGATGACCGGCCACGGCAACATCGAAGACGCCGTGCTGGCAATGAAGGTCGGCGCCTTCCACTACCTGACCAAACCGGTGGTGCTGGCCGAGCTCAAGCTGCTGCTCGACAAGGCGCTGGAAGCCCAGCGCCTGGAGCACAAGCTGTCCTTCTACCAGAGCCGTGAATCCCGCGATTCCGGCCTGGCCGCGCTGGTCGGCGAGTCGCCGGCGATGCAGGCGATGAAGGGCGTTCTCAGGCAACTGCTGGATGCCGAGAAACGCATGGCGGGCGCCGACCTGCCGCCGGTGCTGATCGAGGGCGAAACCGGTACCGGCAAGGAACTGGTCGCCCGCGCCCTGCATTTCGACGGACCACGCGCCAAGGCGCCGTTCATCGAGTTCAACTGCGCCTCCATCCCGGCGAACCTGCTCGAAGCCGAGCTGTTCGGCCACGAGAAAGGCGCGTTCACCGACGCCAAGGACCGCCGTGTCGGCCTGGTCGAGGCGGCCGATGGCGGCACGCTGTTCCTCGACGAAGTAGGGGAGATGGACCTGGCGCTGCAAGCCAAGCTGCTGAAGCTCCTGGAGGACCGCACCATCCGGCGGATCGGCTCGGTGAAGGAGCGCAAGGTCGACCTGAGGATCATCAGCGCCACCAACTGCAACCTCGAACAGATGGTCCAGCAGGGCAAGTTCCGCCGCGACCTGTTCTTCCGCCTGCGGATCATCTCCATCAAGGTGCCGCGCCTGTACGTGCGGGGCGACGATGTCCTGTTGCTGGCCCGGCACTTCCTGCACCAGCACGGCAAGCGCTACGGCAAGCTCGACCTGCATTTCTCCCGGGAAGCCGAGACGCTGCTGATGAGCTATAGCTGGCCGGGCAACGTGCGCGAGCTGCGCAACATGCTCGAACAGACGGTGCTGCTCACCCAGAGCAACCTGATCGGCCCGGGCCAGCTCAACCTCTGCCCCAGCCTGATGGACGAAAGCCTGGTGATGCCGGCGCCGGCCAGCTACGCGCCGCCTGTCGAGCGCGAGGACGGCCTCGGCTCCATGAGCCTGCCGGAAGTCGAGCGCGACATGGTGATCCGGATGCTCGACAAGACCGACTGGAACGTCACCAAGTCGGCCAGGCTGCTCGGCCTTTCGCGGGACATGCTGCGCTACCGGATCGAGAAACTCGGCCTGATGCGGCCGGAACGACACTACTGAGGAGCCCATCGAGCGGCACGAACACGGCAGGATGGTGAATATCGGCGAAACTGTCTGGGTGACGCCGTCACTATCCCGCGTGGAGGGCCGCCAGATGACTTCCAACGACTCCCTGAGGATTCCTATCCGCGACCGAACGACTGCCGGCATCGCCCTGGCGCGGCTGCTGGCCGACTACCGCGACCAGCCCGGGGTCATCGTCCTCGCCCTGCCGCGCGGCGGTGTGCCGGTGGCCTACGAAATCGCCGTCGCCCTGGATGCGCCGCTGGACCTGATGCTGGTGCGCAAGCTCGGCGTTCCTTCCCACAAGGAGCTGGCCATGGGCGCCATCGCCAGCGGCGGCGTGCGGGTGCTGAACGAGGGCGTGCTGCGCTCGTACGGCATCGGCGAGCAGATCGTCGACGCGGTGGTGCAGCGCGAAGGCGCCGAACTGCAACGACGCGACCGGACCTACCGGGGCGAACGCCCACTGCCGGAGTTGCGTGGCCGGCAGGTGATCCTGGTCGATGACGGCCTGGCCACCGGCGCCACCATGCGCGCGGCGGTGCGGGCGGTCCGCCAGCAGGCACCGGCGCGCATCGTGGTCGCCGCCCCCGTCGCGCCGCCGGAAACGGTGGCGGAGCTGAGGGGCGAGGTCGACGACATCGTCTGTCCGTTCATGCCCGAACCGTTCATGGCCATCGGTCGCTGGTACGTGGATTTCGACCAGACCTCGGACCGGGAAGTGGTGGACCTGCTGCGACGCGCCTGGCAGCAGGAGCGCCCATGAACGCCGAATGCCCTCGCGGTTGACCTGGATCAAGTCGCTCCGGGCCCACGGGGGCAGGCTATCGACAAGTCGGGGGATTCCCGCCGACACCGTTGCCCGAATGCCGGCTGGCGAAGCGTGCAGGGGGAGGGCAACCCGAATCCATGGAGGTCCACATGCGCCAATATCGTCGATTGCTGCTGATCGCCAATCCCGCCATGCCCAACTCGTCCGCCCTGCAACGGGCCGCCGCCATCGCCAAGGCGTGCGGCGCCTCGCTGCACATCGTCGCCCTCGGCGGGCCGTTCGAAAACCTCTGGAGCCTGGACCAGCACGTCCTGGAGCAGGCCCGCAACGACTTCCTCACGCAACAACCGGCGCGCCTGAACGAGGTGGTCGAGCGGCTGCGCGGGGAGGGCATCCAGGCGACCAGCGAGGCCGTCTGGACCGACGACCCCCTCGAAGAAATCCTCCTGCACGTCCGGGAAATGCCCGCCGACCTGGTGATCAAGGACACGCAACCCGAACCGGCGCTGAAACGGGCCTTCATCACGCCCCTGGACTGGCGCCTGCTGCGCGAGTGCCCGGTGCCCCTGCACATGGTCAGCTTCGCCGAGCACCCGCTGCCGCGCAAAGTCGTCGCCGCGGTCGACATCACCGAGGGCGAGGACATGATCGCCGGGGTGAACGAAAGCATCCTCGCGGCGGCCTACGCGCTGGCCCTGCAATGCGACGCCGAACTGCACGTCCTGAGCGCCTACGAAAACACCCCGCTCAACATGGCCTATGCCACCAGCCCGGCCAGTTGGACCGCGGAGATCCATGAAGCGCTGGCCAAGCTGCTGCGCAACAGCTTCAACCGCTTCGCCGACCAGCACGGCGTGCCGGAAAACCGCCGGCATATCGTCATGGGCCCGCCGATCAAGGTCATCAGCGACTTCGTGATGGAGAACCGGATGGATGTGGTCGTGATGGGCACCCTGAACCGCCAGGGACTGGAAAAGATCCTCGGCAGCACCAGCGAACTGACCCTGTACCGGATTCCCGCCAGTATCCTGGCGGTCAGGCCTGGGCAGGAATAGGTGGGAGGGGTGTGCTTGGCCAGCGGTGAGATGGGTTGAGTTTGTCGCTGTCATGCCAGGCTACTCGGATAGAACCGGCAGGGTGAGGGGCGGCAACACAGACGCTGTGCCCAGGACATAGTCCGCCCCTCACCCCAACCCTCTCCCGAAGGGAGAGGGGGCTGGCCGTGCAAGCAGGGGAAATTGTTGCGTTTCCACAAGGGGCTGTGACTAGCCAGCAACGACATGGTCTGAGCTAGTCGTTGCCATATCAGGCGACTCAGTAGAACCCTCTCCCGAAGGGAGAGGGGGTAGAACGGTGTAGCGGGAGAGCACGGAGCTTGATGCTCCCCTCTCCCTCCGGGAGAGGGGCCGGGGGTGAGGGGCTGAGGTGTCGTTGCAACGCGTGAAGCTATCCCGGATAGAACCCGCTCAACAGATCGTGCAAGCAGGAAAGACTCCGACGCCTCCGCGTTGCCCCCAGCCTTTAAAGCCGCAAACTATGAATGAGCAGCCCCGGATCCTCTGGATCGCGCTGGCACTCGGTCCCCAGTAGGCGGGCCAGGGACTGCACGGCCAGGTTGGAGGGTGAGTCGACCGAATATATCTGGCGGAAACCCTTGCTCCGAGCGAAGTCGATCAGGCGCCGCATCAGGACGGTTGCCAGGCCACGCCGGCGCCAGTCGTCGGCGACCGCCACCGCGCATTCGCATCGCTGCCCGT
Organism: Zestomonas carbonaria; assembly: GCF_904061905.1. GTDB lineage: Bacteria > Pseudomonadota > Gammaproteobacteria > Pseudomonadales > Pseudomonadaceae > Aquipseudomonas > Aquipseudomonas carbonaria. The sequence continues at coordinate 11,814 of NZ_CAJFCI010000088.1, read as the reverse complement.
CGCCGGTGGCGCCATAGCGGGACACGCCCACTTCGATCAGCTTCCCGCCCTCGTGGGCCAGTGCCACGAAAGCCATGGTCTGCCGGTAGTCCAGGTGCATCAGATGGTCGAGGAGGGCGGGCGAGACCACCTTGATCGCGTGGAGAAAACGGAAGTGGCGGGACTCCGGGGACAGGCGCTCGATGAATTCGATCTCGCGCTCGCGGTCGTCCGGCCTGAGCGGCCGGATCAGGACATGGCTGCCGTCCTTGAGCTTTTCGACCCAGTGGTCCTCGGGGATTTCGGAGGGCTGGGGAGTGTTCATGGATCGATCTCCGCTGATGATCGTGAGCGTTCTTGCATTTTGTACGCCGCCGGTGGGCAAAGCGGCTTGATCGAGGTCAAGCCGCTTCTCCCACCTGAGCGTACACCGCGATTCGGCCGGCGGCACATCACCTGACGACTCGACATGCCGCCAGGCAGCACATAGGCTTGCCGGCTTTCACCCTGGGGGAAACATGGATAGGGACACGCTCGAGCGGCAGCAGATACCGATCTACTTCGTCGCGGTGCTGGCCGCCGCGCTGGGCGGGCTCATGGCGCCTTCCGCCGCCCAGGGGCTGGAGCTCCTGGTCACGCCGGCCATCGCCGTTCTCATGTACGCGATGTTCCTGCAGATCCCTTTCCTGAACCTGCGGGAAGGCCTGGGCAGCAAGCCGTTCATGGCTGCGCTGCTGATCGCCAACTTCATCCTGATTCCCTTGCTGGTCTGGGCGCTGACGCGTGTGCTCACGGGGCATCCGGCCATCCTGGTCGGTGCGCTGCTGGTGTTGCTGACGCCGTGTATCGACTACGTGGTGGTCTTCACCCACATCGGCAAGGGCGACTCGCGGCTGGTCCTCTCGGCCACGCCGATCCTGCTGCTGCTCCAGCTCGCCCTGTTGCCGCTCTACCTGGGCATCATGCTCAGTGGCGTCTCCGGGGTGGTGGTGTCCGTCGGGCCGTTCATCGAAGCTTTCCTGGCGCTGATCGTCGCGCCCCTGATCCTGGCGCTGATCACCGAGGCCCTGGTCAAGCGCTCGGCCGCCGTCAAGGCCTGGGCTGACGCCTGGGCATGGCTGCCGGTGCCGGCGATGGCCGCTGTGCTTATCGTGGTGGTCGGCTCGCAGATCACGCCTGTCGTGCGCGATATCGAAAGGCTGGCGCCGGTGATCCCGGTCTATATCGTCTTCCTGTTCCTGGCGCCCCTGGTCGGCGCGCTGACCGCCAGGCTGTTCAAGCTTCCCGCCGGAGCGGCGAGGGCCGTGACCTTCAGCTCTTCGACCCGGAATTCCCTGGTGGTCCTACCGCTGGCCCTGGCGCTCCCCGAAGAGATTCGCGGGCTCGCGGCGGCGGCGGTGATCACCCAGACGCTCGTGGAACTGATAGGGGAGCTGATCTATATCCGGGCGATACCCGCCTTGCTTTGTCGCGATCGCCCGGGGCTGGCCCGTACGACTAGGTGACGGACAGGAGGGGGCCAGGAGCGAATGCCTGGCCCCCGGTCCCGTCAGCCGCGCACGAAGGCGAGCAGGTCGGCGTTGATCGTATCGGCGTTGCTGGTCGGCATCCCGTGCGGGAAGCCGGAGTAGGTCTTCAGCGTGCTGTTCCTGAGCAGCTTCGCCGAGAGCAGGCCCGAGTTTTCATAGGGGACGATCTGGTCGTCATCGCCATGCATCACCAGGACCGGGATGGTGATGCGCTTCAGGTCCTCGGTGAAATCCGTCTGCGAGAACGCGACGATGCCGTCGTAGTGAGCCTTGGCGCTCCCCATCATGCCCTGGCGCCACCAGTTCCAGATGACGCCTTCCGAAGGCTTCGCCCCGGGGCGGTTATAGCCGTAGAAAGGCCCGGCGGAAATGTCGTAGTAGAACTGCGCGCGGTTGGCCGCGAGCTGGGCCTGGAGGTCATCGAACACTTCCTTGGGCAGGCCGCCGGGGTTGCTGTCGGTCTTCACCATCAGGGGCGGAACGGCACTGATGATGGCCGCCTTGGACACACGATCCTCGCCATGGCGGGCGATGTAGTGGATGACCTCGCCGCCGCCCGTGGAGTGACCGACGTGAACCGCCCCCAGGGTGCCGAGATGGTCTACCACGGCGGCCACGTCGTCGGCGTAGTGGTCCATGTCGTGGCCATCCCAGACCTGGCTCGAACGCCCATGCCCACGGCGATCGTGCGCGACGACCCGGAAGCCATTGGCCAGGAAGAAGAGCATCTGGGCATCCCAATCGTCGGCGCTGAGCGGCCAACCATGGTGGAAGTGGATCACCTGGGCGTCGCGGGGGCCCCAGTCTTTGTAGAAGATCTCAACGCCGTCCTTCGTGGTGACGTATCCCATGTTCGTATCTCCTGTGTGAGGTGGAGTTCGGCAACTGGCGATGCGACACCGCGCGAACGGCTCATCGCTTGGCCGTTCGATAACTCTAGGTTTAAAGTAAGCTTTAAGGTCAACGCTTTTTCGAGGGTGCTGCATGAGAATTGGAGAGCTGGCGAAGCTCACTGGGCTGGCGCCTTCGCGCATTCGTTTCTACGAGACCAGCGGCCTGATCAACTCGGTCGAGCGCAAGGCGAATGGCTACCGCGACTACGCGCCGGACACCGTCTGGATCCTGGAAATCATCACTGGCGCCCAGAGCGCGGGATTCTCCCTGGAGGAGATTCGCCATTTGCTGCCGCTGAATGCAAAGGGCTGGCAGCACGGCGAGTTGCTGGATGCCCTCAAGCGCAAGGTGGCGGAAGTCGAGGTCCTGCAAAAGCGTCTGGAGCAGAGCAGGACGCAGTTGCTGGTCGCCATCGAGAGCATCGAGAACAAGCCGGAAGGAATACAGTGCGCAGACAACACCCAGCGGGTGCTGGAGCGTCTGCGCCAAGAAGGCAGTGTGACGTTGCCGGCCCGCAAGCGAGCCAGGGCCGGCAGCGCTTCCGTCGAATGATCCCTGGGCCCGGGGAACGGTCAGGTCGGACGGCCTGACTTCGACCGGCCCAGCCGTCAGTCCTTGCCGATGAGGGCGCTCAGCGGCTCGGGCGCATAGAGCGCGCTCTGGAACTCCGGAACGTATTCGTACCTCATCATCTTCCCGAGCTTCAGCGACTTCATGTAGGTGGAAAGCTCCCCATCGCCGAGGATCAGCTTCGCCGAGTCCCCGTCGCTGCTGGAGGCATGGCTGAGTTGTCGCGAAACCGCGTAGCCATAGGCCAGCTCGCCATTCTGATCGATATTGGTGAAGCTGTTGGTCACCAGTTCATCGTCCTTCGAAAGGTCGGCGAGCTTGCCGGCCTGGAAAACCACGTCCACCTTTCCTGTCCGGCTATCGATGATGTCGTAGGTCACCGTGCGTTCGTCCTCCCTGACATCGATGCCGGTCAGCCACTTCGGCAGGTTGTAGCCAACCACGCCGCGGACCTTTGCAAGCTCGGTATTCACCGGGAGCTTGAGCACGTACCCCCAATAGTCCTTGGACAGTGACTGGCCAATCAGCGAGACAGGGCCAAGGTTGGAACTTCCAGGCTTGTTGGTGACGATGGAAAGGGCGATTTCGTTGTAACTGTCATTGTCGCAGTACTGATAGGAGTAGGCGGTGAATGCCACCAGACCCCGCCCCGGCCATACCTGCAAGGGCTGTACCTGTTCCAGGACCTTGGCGGGCATCAACTCCCTGAGCTTTTCGATATCCGCCGTGTAGACGGCGGTGACCCTGCTGTTCTTGTAGTAGAAGTTCGGCGAGTAGGATTCGAAGCCCATATCCACCTTCGCCTTGGCGAGCCCCTTGAACCAGCTCAGGTCGACGTCCGGCGCCTCGGCGGCAATCACCGAGAGGGGCGGGTTCGAACGGTAGCGGTCGTACAACCCGCCCTTCACCACGGGTACTTCATGACCGGCGATGTCGATGATCGTGCTTTCAGTTGCTGGAACGTCGGCCCATGCCGGGGCGGCAAAGGCATTGACGAAAAGTCCGGCTATCGCGACAACACTTCCGAGTTTCACTGTTCACTCTCTCCAGGGTTAGGCGTGAGGCTCACGCTATTCAGCGACTTGCCGGCGGAACCCTAACCTTTAACTGAACTTCAAGGTCAATCCCCTTCTACCCCCTGGTTTCGAGTGGGTTGGCGCAGCACCGGAAACCACGCTTGACATTGAAGCTTACTTCAAGGTTATGGTTCCGCCGTCGCCAATCCTGGAGCCTGTGATGACAGTGTTCACTGCGTTGACCTTGCCCAATGGGGCCGTCATTCCCAACCGTCTCGCCAAAGCCGCCATGGAAGAGAACATGGCGGACAAGGACCATGCGCCTTCGGAAGCACTGATCCGCCTCTATCGCACCTGGGCCGAGGGCGGGGCCGGCCTGATGATCACCGGGAACGTCATGATCGATCACCGGGCCATGACCGGGCCGGGCGGGGTGGTGCTGGAGTCCGAGCGCTTCGGCGAGCGTTTCCGGACCTGGGCTCAGGCCGCCCGCTCGCACGGCGGGCAGGTGTGGATGCAGATCAACCATCCGGGCCGCCAGATGCCCGCGGCCCTGAAGCAGGACACCATCGCGCCATCGGAGGTTGCCATGGACCTGGGCAACTTCTCCAAACAGTTCGTACCGCCGCGGGCCATGACGGAGGCGGATATCGCCGAGGTCAAGGCACGCTTCGTCAGGACGGCCGTGCTCGCCGAGCGCTTCGGCTTCACCGGCGTGCAGATCCATGCCGCGCACGGCTACCTGCTCAGCCAGTTCCTGTCGCCGATCACCAACAAGCGCACGGACCAGTGGGGCGGGGCGCTCGAGAACCGGGCCCGGCTGCTGCTCGACGTGGTCAGGGAAGTCCGCGCGGCCGTGGGCGCCAGGTTCGCCGTCGCGGTGAAGATCAACTCGGCCGATTTCCAGCGCGGCGGGTTCAGCACGGACGATGCGAAGCGGGTCATCGCGCTGCTCAACTCGCTGGGCGTGGACCTGATCGAGCTGTCCGGCGGCAGCTATGAAGCGCCGGCGATGCACGGCCAGGCCCGCGATGGCCGCACGCTGGCCCGGGAGGCCTACTTCCTGGAGTTCGCCAAGGACATTTCCTCCGTGGCGCAGATGCCGGTCATGGTCACCGGCGGCGTGCGCCGGTTGCCGGTGGCGGAGCAGGTCCTGGACAGCGGCATCGACATGGTGGGCATGGGCACCGCGCTGGCCATCGATCCCAACCTGCCCAAGGCGTGGCGGGCGGGCATCGCGAGCGCGCCCGTGCTCAGGCCCATCACCTGGAAGAACAAGGTACTGGCGTCGATCGGCTACATGGCGATGGTGAAGCACCAGTTGCGCCGCCTGAGCCTCGGCAAGCTCAGCAACCCGAATGTCGCGCCGGCTCTGGCGCTGCTGGAGCAACAGCTCGATACGCAGGTCCGCAACTGGCGGTACCGGCGCTGGGTGAGGAGCCTTGCCGGTTGATCGTCTGCTGATAGGCTTTGGATCATTCACGAATCAGGAACGATGGCATGAGTGCGCAAAACGATACGCCTGCAACGATGCGCTGGATGATCTACGGCGCGAATGGCTATACCGGGGAGCTAATCGCCCGCGAGGCGGCGCGGCGAGAGCTCGCTCCGGTGCTGGCCGGTCGGAACCGGGAAAGTGTCGAGGCGCTGGCAAGAGAGCTGGGGCTGGAAGCCCGTGCGTTCGGGCTCGAGGACGCCTCGGCGCTGGCCGGGCAGATCCAGGGCCACTCGCTGGTGCTGAACTGCGCGGGCCCGTTCTCGGCCACCGCCGCGCCCATGATCGAAGCCTGCCTTCGCGCCGGTGCGCACTACCTCGACATCACCGGCGAGATCGCCGTGTTCGAACTGGCGCAGTCGTTGAACGGCCGTGCGCAGCAAGCCGGTGTCGTGCTTTGTCCTGGCGTGGGCTTCGACGTCATCCCGACGGACTGCGTCGCCGCCGCACTGAAGGCGGCGCTGCCTGATGCCACGCACCTGGCGCTGGGCTTCGACTCGCGCTCGGGCTTCTCGCCCGGCACCGCCAAGACCTCGGTCGAAGGCTTGGCGCAGGGCGGCAAGGTGCGCCGCGACGGCAGGATCATCGGCGTGCCGCTGGCCTACAAGGTGCGCCGGATCGACTTCGGCGACGGCGAGAAGGAGGCGATGACGATCCCCTGGGGCGACGTGTCCACCGCCTACCACACCACCGGCATTCCCAATATCGAAGTGTTCATTCCCGGCTCGCCCGGCATGATCGCCAACGCCAAGCGCGCCAACCATATCCGGCCGCTGTTGGGAATCTCCTGGGTGCAGAAGCTGATCAAGGCGCGCATCGCCAGGACAGTGAAGGGGCCCAGCGAGGAGAAACGTGCACAGATGCCCACCTTCGTCTGGGGCGAGGCCGTCAATGCACGGGGAGAAAGCAGGACCGCGCGCATTCGCACGGCCAACGGCTACAGCCTGACCATCACCGGCTCGCTGGCGGTGGTCGAGTACCTGATGAAGCACCAGCCCGCCGGCGGCGCCTACACACCGGCCAGGCTGGTCGGCGCGGACCTGGTGACCAACTTGCCTGAGTCGGGGCCGTTGCAGATCGTTTAGGAAGTCATATAAGGGCAGGGGCGTTGTCGCGTTAGCGCAAGATCGGACCCGGCGAGCGAGTACGAATCTGAAGGCCCGGACTGGCTCTCACTGGCATGTTCAACATTCCTGAACTTGAAAAAATATCATGCTGGTTCGGAGCTCGCTCTGCGCTCGATCCGAGTCTTTTGCTTGGGGCCCGCATTCGTTATGCAACGACATTCGATGCGATGCCGGGATTGGGCTCTGTTCTTGAGGATGTTGGAGGATGGCTATAACGATCCGGGCTTCAGGACATTCGAGGAGCTGATTATTCTTGAGGTGCTGTCAGCCCTAGCGCCAGCGAATCAAAGCCAAGGCGCCTGCGGTTTTTTCGTGCTTTGCCTGACGTTAGCCGATCGGGCTTTCCGAGCGTAGCGAGGAAGTACGATGGGCTAGTGACAGGATGCAAGCTGAGCCGGCCAAGCGACTCGGTTCAGAGCGAAGCTTGCATCTCGGTTATCTGGCTTGTCCTGCTGTGGAGCGCACCTGTAATCGCCGTATTGGCGTGTGGGGCGCTACCCAGGTAGCGGTTATCAGTAGATCGCAAAGTGTAGAGCCCCTGGCTGGTGCATTCTGAATCCAAGGCTTCGCATAATGTATATTATGTTAAATTGCGAATATTTTTGATGATTCCTTGATGCGCTGAAGAGTCTTGAGCTCTCCACACTCGAGTCCTCTGCAGAAGCCTTTCGAGCCGATACGTCTCGGGCGTCTCCAACTGCCAATCGTATTCTCGTCCGCTGATCCAGGAGACCTTCGACGAGGCGCTGAGCTTCCGCCGTGCGCTGGCCAACCTGCGGCAGAACCTGCCGGCGGATGATTGGTGGTTCGATATCTGGCAGCCGCCGCGCACCGGGCCCATGCGCCAGCACTCCGTAGAAGACGGACACATGAGCGATTGGCATCTGATCCATCTTGGCCATCTCGCGTTGTCAGGGGCCGGCCTGTTGACCATCGAGACGACCCTGCAAGAGTCCGGGTACCTGACCACGTTGGCGCGCGAGATGAAGAATGCGGTGGATATTCCCGTGGCGATGATTAGCCCTTTCGCCGGATACGAGCAGGCCGAAAGGTTCGATTGCCGGTTCAGTACGGACAATTGCAAACAATTATCACTTGATATATTTTCCCGGCATATTTCCCCTGTCTCTCCGCCGTGACCACCTCATCCGATCCCCAGTCCGCCGATGGCCAGTTCCAGCGCCATGCCAATGAGCTCCTGCGTTTTTTCACGCGGCAGGTCAAATGCGCGGAGCTGGCCGCAGACCTGCGCCAGGAAACCTGGCTGCGCTTCCGTCGTCGCGAGCCGGGAGAGGAAATCGGTAACCTGCGCGCTTTCCTCTATCGCATCGCCCGCAACCTGATCATCGACCACCGTCGCCAGCAGGAGTCGCGGCCGGCCCTGGAGGAAATCCCTGCCGAGCTGCCCAGCGAGCAACCCGGTCCCGAGCGGGTCGTCGGCGACGGGCAGCGCCTTGCCCAGTTGCAGACAATCCTCCAGGGCCTGCCGCCACACCTGCGCCAGGCTCTTCTGTGGAATCGCCTGGACGGGATGACCCAGCGCGAGATCGGCGAACGCCTCGGTGTCTCGGAAAGCATGGCCGGACGCTATATCCTCAAGGCCCTCGAACTCTGCCAGCAACACATGGACATTTCTCCGTGACCTCCCCTTCTCTTCTCGCCCAGGCCCGGGAATGGCAGGTCCTGCTGAATTCCGGGCGCGCCACGGCGGCTGACCATGAGGCCCTGGAAGCCTGGCGTCGCGCCGCGCCCGAGCACGAACAAGCCATGCGGCAAGTGGAAAACCTGTGGGCGCTGCTCGGCCAGGTAGAACGGCCGCAGGAGCTGCCGAGCATCGCTCGGGTGCCTGGTCGTCGCCGGCGAACGGCGCGCTGGGCCATTCCCCTGGCCAGTGCGGCGATGCTGCTGCTCGCCCTCTGGTTGCCCCAGGGCACCTGGGTGGGCCTTTACGCCGACGTGCGCACCGCGCCGGGGGAAATTCGCGAGCTGAAGCTGGACGACGGTTCGTTGCTGACCCTCAATGGCGATACCGCCCTGGACTGGCAGTTCAGCGACAACCGCCGCGAAATCCGCCTGTACCGTGGCGAGGCGGACTTCCAGGTGGCGCCGGATGCCAGCCGCCCCTTCCTGGTCGAGGCCGGGCCGGCGCGTATCCGGGTGACGGGCACACGCTTCGACGTCAATTACACGGGCGAGCGCGTGGACCTGGCGGTAACCCATGGCCAGGTCCAGGCCGGTGCCGAGCGGCAGTCGCCCGTTCCCGTCAGCGCGAACCAGCAGGTGCAGTGGCGGGACGGTCGCCTGCAGGCCGTGCAACCGCTCGACGCTCAACAGCGCCTGGCCTGGCAGCGCGGCAAACTGGTGTTCCGCGACCGGCCATTGGCCGAAGTGTTCGAAGAGCTTGACCGCAGCCAGCGGACACGGGTGCTCTTCCTCGACGACGAGGCGCGCAAGCTGCAGGTGACCGGGGTCTTCGCCCTGGACGACCCCCAGGCGGTTCTCCGCGCTGTCGAAGGCAACCTGCCGGTACGCCTGGTACGCCTGCCAGGACTGATTCTGGTTGCCTCCCGCGACTGAAAGCCCCGTCCAGCGGCACTTCAGCGATTTTCGCAAGAAATTTTTCTGGCACCGGTTCAGAAATGCGCGGCACTTTCGTCTTCTGTTCCTGCAAATGCGAGTACTTCGCAAATCAGCCAGTAGAGAACAGGAAACCAGCATGCGGTCGATCTCCTTCCTCCTTCCACCACTCGCCGCCCTCCCCCTTGCCCTCGCCTCCGCAAGCGCCTCGGGCATCGAGCTCGACGTGCCGGCGCAGAGCCTTGACGCGGCACTCACCAACTTCGCCGAGCAGGCCAACGTGCGCCTGCTCTACGACGCCGCGCTGACCCGGGACGGCAGGATCGCGCCGGCGCTCAAGGGCGATTACTCGGTGACCGAAGGCCTGCAGCGCCTGCTTCAAGGTAGCGGACTGACCTACCGCATGGATGCGGACGGCACGGTCACCCTGGTACCGCAACCCGAGGAACAAGGCTCCCTGGAGCTGGGCGTCACCACGATCAGTGGACGACTCGCCGGCCGCGACGACCTGCCCGCCGAATATGCCGGCGGCCAGGTGGCGCGCGGCGCGCGCATTGGCATGCTGGGAAACCAGGACATGCAGGACGTGCCCTTCAGCGTGGCCAGCTACACCAGCGGCCTGATCGAGAGCCGCCAGGCGCAGACCCTGGGCGAGGTGCTGCGCAGCGACCCGGCGGTGCGCCAGTCCTATGGCTTCGGCAACTTCTCCCAGGTTTTCGTCATCCGTGGCTTCCAACTGTTCAGCGACGACATTTCCTTCAATGGCATGTATGGCGTGCTGCCGCGCCAGATCATCGCCACCGAGGCGGTGGAAAGGGTCGAGGTGTTCAAGGGCGCCAGTGCCTTTCTCAATGGCGTCTCGCCCAGCGGCAGTGGCATCGGTGGCGGCATCAACGTGGTCTCCAAGCGTGCCGAAGACGAGCCGACCCGCAGCGTCACCCTCGACTACGCCAGCGACAGCCGCATCGGCACCCATCTCGACCTCGGCCAGCGTTTCGGCGCCGACAACCGTTTCGGTGTGCGCATGAACCTCGCCCAGCGCGAAGGCGAGACCGCTGTGGACGACGAGCACAACCGCTTCAGCCTGGCTGCCTTCGGCCTCGACTACCGTGGCGAGCGCCTGCGCCTGGCCGCCGATTTCGGCTACCAGAAGCAGCGCGTCAACGAAGGCCGCTCGGTGGTCTACCTGAGCGGCTTGAGCAAGGTGCCCAAGGTGCCGGACGCCAACGACAACTACGCCCAACCCTGGGCCTGGTCACAACTGGAAGACAGTTACGGCATGCTCAGCGGCGAGTACGACCTGAACGACCAGTGGACCGCCTACCTGGCCATCGGCGGCAAGTACACGCGCGAAAACGGCGTGTATTCCTCGCTTTACGTCAGCTCGCTGGATGGCAGCGCCCGCGTCGGCCGCCTCTATGCGCCGCGCGACGAAGAGAGCCGCAGCGCCCAGGGCGGCCTGCGTGGCAACTTCGCCACCGGGTCGGTCACCCATCAGGCGAACCTCGGTCTCAGCGGCAACTGGCGCGAGTACCGCAGCGCCAACGAATCGACCTCGGCGGGTAACCGTCTGCCGGGCAACCTGTACGATCCCTTCCCGTCGCCTGAGCCCACACCAACCGTCAACGGCGATATCCACGACCCACGCAAGACGGGCTCCGGCAAGGCCCGCAGCGTGGCGCTGTCCGACACCCTGGGCTTCTTCGACGACCGCGCCCTGCTCACCCTCGGCGTGCGTCGCCAGTCCATCGCCACCGATGCCTGGAGCGCCGGCACCGGTCTGCGCACGTCCAACTACGACGACGACATCACGACCCCGGTCTATGGCCTGGTGATCAAGCCCACCGACTACCTCTCGTTCTACGCCAACCGCATCGAGGGCCTGGCGCCGGGGCCGATCGCACCGAGCACGGCGAGCAACAGCGGGGAGATGTTCGCGCCCTATCGCTCCAAGCAGATAGAAGCCGGGGTCAAGCTGGACTGGGGCGGCTTCGGCGGCTCCCTCGGCGTCTACCGGATCGAGCAGCCCCAGGGCGTGACCGACAACGGCGTGTTCGGCGTGGACGCCGAGCAACGCAACCGCGGCGTCGAACTGACCCTGTTCGGCGAAGTCCATCCGGGCCTGCGCCTACTGGCCGGCGGCACCCTGATCGATACCGAACTGCGTGGCACAGCCGGCGGAAACAACGACGGCAACCGTGCGGTCGGCGTGCCGGAGTTCCAGTACAACATCGGCTTCGACTGGGATGTGCCCGGCGTACAGGGCCTGGCCCTGAACGGTCTGCTGCTGCGCACCGGCGGACAGTACTATGACTCGGCCAACGAACTGAGCATCCCGGCCTGGACCCGCGTAGACCTGGGCGCGCGCTATTCCTTCAAGATGGAAGAACGCGATCTCACGCTGCGTGCCAGCCTGGAGAACGTCGCCAACGAGAACTACTGGGAGTCCGCCAACGGCGGCTACCTGACCCAAGGCAGCCCGCGCACCCTGAAGGTGTCGGCTACGCTGGACTTCTGACCCACTGGATGTAACGGATGAACTGCGGCCTGTCCCAGGCTTGCAGTTCATACCCACCTCGCAGCCTCTCGATACTCCGGGGAACTGCCGGCTCTCGACGGCAGTTCCC
>NZ_CAJFCI010000087.1:467-9063 GCF_904061905.1 Zestomonas carbonaria | reverse complement strand
CTCAGGCAATACAACCTCCCCGCCCCATCGAAACGCGGCTGCTGCAACGACTCGCCACCACCCTCCCCGGCCAGGCAGCGCCGCTCGCCGCTGGCCAGGCGCACGCACAACCGGGTTGCGGTCCATGGTTGCTGCGGCCTGTCCCACTCGATCCAGGCCAGGCACGAGCCATCCGGGCTGAGCACCGGCGCGGCGTAGAAGTCGGCGCCCTCGACCAGCACCGCGCGCCGGCCGTCGCGGTCGATGCGCACGATGCGATGCCGCACGCCATCGGCCTCGTGGCTTTCCTCCACCGCCAGCACGGCGTGCCAGGCGGCGGCGTGGTGCAGGTCGCCATGGCGGGCGGTGGTTTCCTGGGTGCGCACAGCGCCCCAATGGAGCTGCTGGTCCACCTCGTCGACGAAAGCCACACCGACGCCGGTCGGGCAGAAGGCGCCGCCACCGTATTCGTAGACGCGGCTGCGCACCGAGTTCGCGGTCAGCCGTCGCGGCTTGCCGCCCTGCCAGTGGTACAGCGTGCTGCGCGCCGATTGCGGGTCGAATTCGATCCAGTAGAGGCCCTGCGGGCCGACGCGCAGTTCGGCGAAGTCGCGGCTGGCGGCTGCGGCCTGTTCGGCGGTCCAGCCTGCATCGGTGCGCACGACGGCTCCGCTTTCGCAGGGTGCGCCGTGCGCACCGGGAAGGTCGGCCGCGCCCATCGCTCACACCTTGCAGATGAGGTTCGAGGCGCGCTCGTTACGGAACACCAGTTGCTCCAGCCCCGGCGGCGCCTGCTCGGCTTCGCGGCGGGCGGCGAGGATCAGCTCGTGGTGGGTCGACTTGCCGCACACCGGGTCGGCGGCACTGGCATCGCCGGTGAGCATGAACGCCTGGCAGCGGCAGCCGCCGAAGTCCCTGGCCTTCTCGTCGCAGGAACGGCACGGCTCGGGCATCCAGTCGTCGCCGCGAAAGCGGTTGAAGCCGAAGGAGTCGCGCCAGATATGTTCGAGGCTGTGTTCGCGCACGTTGGGAAACCGCACCGGCAGTTGCCGTGCGCTGTGGCAGGGCAGCGCGGTGCCGTCCGGGGTGATATCGAGGAACAGGTTGCCCCAGCCGTTCATGCAGGCCTTGGGACGTTCCTCGTAGTAATCGGGGGTGACGAAGATCAGCTTGCAGGGGTGGTTCTCGGCGACGAGTCGCGCGCGGTATTCGTTGGTGATGCGCTCGGCGCGTTCGAGCTGGGCACGGGTCGGCAGCAGGCCGGCGCGGTTGAGTTCGGCCCAGCCGTAGAACTGGCAGGTGGCGAGTTCGACGAAGTCCGCTTCCAGCTCGATGCACAGTTCGATGATCCGCTCGATGTTGTCGATGTTGTGCCGGTGGGTGACGAAGTTGAGCACCATCGGATAGCCGTGCGCCTTCACCGCGCGGGCCATCGCCAGCTTCTGGGCGAAGGCCTTGCGCGAGCCGGCGAGCAGGTTGTTCACCTCCTCGTCGGCGGCCTGGAAGCTGATCTGGATGTGGTCCAGCCCGGCGTCGGCGAACTCGGCGATGCGCCGCTCCGAAAGGCCGATGCCGGAGGTGATCAGGTTGGTGTAGTAGCCGAGGTCGCGCGCCGCCGCGATCAGTTCGGCAAGGTCCTGGCGGACCAGCGGCTCGCCGCCGGAAAAGCCCAGTTGCGCGGCGCCCAGCTCGCGGGCCTGGCGGAATACTTCGATCCATTCGCCAGTGGACAGCTCCCCGCCCTGCCGGGCGAAGTCCAGCGGGTTGGAGCAGTAGGGGCATTGCAGCGGGCAGCGATAGGTCAGCTCGGCCAGCAGCCAGAGCGGCGGACCGGGCGCGTGGCCGGGCTTACTGAAGCTCGATCCAGAACTGTGCATGGGCCACCTCGAGAAAGGCCAGGATGTCTTCGTCGATCCCCGGCACGTCCGGGAAACGCTCGCTCAGCGAATCGATGATGGCGGCCACGTCCTGGCGGCCGTCGACCCGCTTGAGGATTTCCCCGGCGCTGTCGTTGAGCTTGATCATGCCCTCCGGGTAGAGCAGCACGTGGCAGTTCTGGACGGGCTCCCATTGCAGGCGGAAGCCACGGCGCAGGCGGGGAGTCTGTTCAGGGAGGATGGGGCTCATGGGGTGGCCTCCAGATTGAGTGGCATGGGGAAAGCACGTTCCCTCACCCCAGCCCTCTCCCGGAGGGAGAGGGCTGGGGTGAAGGGCGGACTCAACCTATTCACAGCACGATCCCCCGATGCCAAACCCGCTCCCGCGTCACCGAGTGGTACGGCGGCCGCTCCAGCTCGTAGGCCATGCTCATGGCGTCGAGCATCGTCCACAGCACGTCGAGCTTGAACTGCAGGATCTCCAGCATCCGCTCCTGCGCCTCGCGGGTGCGGTAGTGCGCGAGGGTGATGCGCAGGCCGTGCTCGACGTCGCGGCGGGCCTGGCCCAGGCGCTTGCGGAAGTAGTCGTAGCCGGCGGCGTCGATCCACGGGTAGTGCTGCGGCCAGGCGTCCAGCCGCGACTGGTGGATCTGCGGGGCGAACAGTTCGGTCAGCGAGCTGCTGGCCGCTTCCTGCCAACTGGCGCGGCGGGCGAAGTTGACGTAGGCGTCCACCGCGAAGCGCACGCCGGGCAGCACCAGTTCCCCGGAGAGCACCTGCTGGCGCTCCAGCCCGACCGCCTCGGCCAGGCGCAGCCAGGCTTCGATGCCGCCCTCCTCGCCTGGCGCGCCGTCATGGTCGAGGATCCGCTGGATCCACTCGCGGCGGGTTTCGCGGTCCGGGCAGTTGGCGAGGATCGCCGCGTCCTTCAGCGGGATGTTGACCTGGTAGTAGAAGCGGTTGGCCACCCAGCCCTGGATCTGCTCGCGGGTCGCGCGCCCCTCGTACATGGCGACGTGGAACGGGTGGTGGATGTGGTAGTAGGCGCCCTTGGCGCACAGGGCCTGCTCGAACTCGGCAAGCGACATGGCGGCGGTCATCCGTCCTCTCCTACAGTTCGATGGCCATCCCGTCCCAGGCGACTTCGATGCCACGGGCGACCAGTTCGGCGCGCTCGGGCGAGTCCTCGTCGAGGATCGGGTTGGTGTTGTTGATGTGGATCAGCACCTTGCGCGGCGCCGGCAGGCCGTCGAGCACGTCGAGCATGCCGCCCGGTCCGCTCTGCGGCAGGTGGCCCATCTCGCTGCCGAGCTTGTCGCCCACTTCGCAGATGCGCATTTCGTCGTCGCGCCAGAGGGTGCCATCCACCAGCAGGCAGTCGGCACGGCGCATCCAGGCCAGCAGCGCATCGTCCACCTGGCCGAGGCCGGGGGCGTAGAACAGCGCGCCGCCGCTTGCGGTGTCCTCGACGAACAGCCCGATGTTGTCGCCCGGATGCGGGTTGCCACGGTGCGGCGAATACGGCGGCGCGCTGCTGCGCAGCGGGATGGCGGTGAAGCGCAGGCGCGGGCAGGCGGGAATCGTGAAGGGCTCGCCGCCGATGTCGATGGGCCTCCAGCACAGGCCGCCGTTCCAGTGCGAGAGCATGTCGAACAGCGGGAAGCCGCTGGTCAGGTCCTGGTGGACCATGTCGGTGCACCAGACCTCGTGCGGACAGCCTTCGCGCAGGGTCAGCAGGCCGGTGGTGTGGTCGATCTGGCTGTCGAGCAGGACGATCCCGGCGATGGCGGTATCGCGCAGGCGCCGCGCCGGTTGCAGCGGCGGGAAGGACTCGAGCTGGGCACGGATGTCCGGCGAGGCGTTGCAGAGAATCCAGTCGATGCCGCCGTCGCTGATGGCGATGGACGACTGGCTGCGCGGCCGCGCGTTGAGGGTGCCGGCGCGGACACCGGCGCAGTTGCGGCAGTTGCAGTTCCATTGCGGGAAGCCACCGCCGGCGGCGGAACCGAGGATATGGATGTGCATGGCTGCGTTCCGGTGGAATGCCCCGGTGGGCCGGGGCACGCTGGATCAGCGGTTGGCGAAGTACAGGGTCACTTCGAAGCCGATGCGCAGGTCGGTGAAGGCGGGTTTGGTCCACATGATGGAGTCCTCTTGTTATGAACGCCGGGGCATTCCGGCAAGTCCATTAGGCGCCGAGGACCAGGGGCGCAGAATGGTACTTTGGGAGGAAATCGGGATGGCATTGGTAGGAGGCGTCGTCCTTGCGAACGCGGGGACCCAATATAAAACGCGGCCCGAAGGAAGGCCGCGTTGCAATGGATACGTAGGGTGGAAAACCGCGAAGCGTTTTCCACCGGCGAAATACGCTCATGGGAAACGGAGCGGCCGGCTGCCTGCCCTCTCCCCCAGCCCCTCTCCCATGAATGGGAGAGGGGAGCCAGTCCGCAGGGGCATCAAGGTCGTAGCCCGGATGAAATCCGGGAGGGCGCGGTTGGTTTCCCCGGATTGCATCCGGGCTACGCGCTGGAACGCCGGTGCCCAACCGTCGTCCTCGCGAACGCGGGGAACCAATGAAACAACGTAGGCGCGATGCCGCCAATCGCGCGCATGGCGCGCTCCTACGGGTCAGTCCGTAGGGTGGAAAACCGCGAAGCGTTTTCCACCAGGTAGGTGGTGGATGTGAAAAGCGACATCCACCCTACGAGCCAGCCGGCAATCGCTTAGAAGAACCCCAGCGGATTGATGTCGTAGCTGACCAGCAGGTTCTTGGTCTGCTGGTAGTGGTCGAGCATCATCTTGTGGGTCTCGCGGCCGACGCCGGACTTCTTGTAGCCGCCGAACGCGGCGTGCGCCGGGTAGAGGTGGTAGCAGTTGGTCCATACGCGGCCGGCCTTGATGCCGCGGCCCATGCGGTAGGCGCGGTTGATGTCGCGGGTCCATACGCCGGCACCGAGGCCGAACTCGGTGTCGTTGGCGATGGCCAGGGCTTCCGCCTCGTCCTTGAAGGTGGTGATGCCCACCACCGGACCGAAGATTTCCTCCTGGAACACGCGCATCCTGTTGTGGCCCTTGAGCAGGGTCGGCTGCACGTAGTAGCCGCTGGCGAGGTTGCCTTCGAGCCGTTCCGCCGCGCCGCCGGTGAGCACCTGGGCGCCCTCCTGGCGGGCGATGTCGAGGTAGCCGAGGATCTTGTCGAACTGCTGCTCGGACGCCTGGGCGCCGACCATCGTCTCGGTATCCAGCGGGTTGCCGCGCTTGATCTGCCGGACCTTGTTCAGCACCACTTCGAGGAATTCGTCGTAGATCGACTCCTGCACCAGCGCGCGGGACGGGCAGGTGCACACCTCGCCCTGGTTGAAGAAGGCCAGCACCAGGCCCTCGGCGGCCTTCTCGATGAACGCCGGCTCGGCCCGCATGATGTCTTCGAAGAAGATGTTCGGCGACTTGCCGCCCAGTTCGACGGTGCTCGGGATGATGTTCTCCGCCGCGCAATGCAGGATGTGCGCACCCACCGGAGTCGAGCCGGTGAAGGCGATCTTGGCGATGCGCTTGCTGGTCGCCAGCGCCTGCCCCGCTTCCTTGCCGAAACCCTGGACGATGTTGAGCACGCCCGGCGGCAGCAGGTCGCCGACCAGTTCGGCGAGAACGGTGATCGACAGCGGGGTCTGCTCGGCCGGCTTGAGCACCACGCAGTTGCCGGCGGCCAGCGCCGGGGCGAGTTTCCAGGCGGCCATCAGCAGCGGGAAGTTCCACGGGATGATCTGCCCGACCACACCCAGCGGCTCGTGGAAGTGATAAGCGGCGGTGGTGTCGTTGATCTCGGCGGCGCTGCCTTCCTGGGCGCGGATGCAGCCGGCGAAGTAGCGGAAGTGGTCGGCGGCCAGCGGTACGTCGGCGTTGAGGGTCTCGCGCACCGCCTTGCCGTTGTCCCAGGTCTCGGCGACGGCCAGCACTTCGAGGTTCTGCTCGATGCGGTCGGCGATCTTCAGCAGGATCAGCGCCCGCTCCTGCACCGAGGTACGGCCCCAGGCATCGGCGGCGGCATGGGCGGCGTCCAGCGCCCTGTCGACGTCCTCGGCGCCGGAGCGCGGGAACTCGGCGATCACTTCGCCATTCACCGGCGAGGTGTTGGTGAAGTACTGGCCGGTCAGCGGCGGTACGAACTCGCCGCCGATGTAGTTGCCGTAGCGGGGCTTGAAGGAAACGATGGCGCCGGGGGTTCCGGGTTGCGCGTAGATCATGGCGGTGGCCTCTCTTGTCGGAGCCCGCCCCAGTCGTGGGCGGGTCATGACCGGATATTTGCAGCCGCTCTGCCATGCGGGTATGCGCCCATGGCACAGATGGTCTCGTCATTTGGTAGTAGGCGCCGGAAATGGCGAGAAACCGCCAGCCCCGCTCCCGGAAACGGGGATCGATGGCGGTTTCCCGCCAACTCCCGGAGCGCACATCCCCCGATTCCGCCCGTAGTCCGGGGCTTTTCGACGGGAGGCACCAATCTTGCTAAATCGGGCCGGCCAGCACTCGTCCCTGTGACGGATAGCCGCACCGATCCTGGACGCCAGACGACATGGCGCATTCCCCATGCTCGCCGTTGCCACCGCGCCTCCCACATCCGCCGCGGTAGGGACGAGCCCGAGTCACCCATTCGAAAAATGGCCTTGCAATGAAAAAACTACTACTGACCATCCTTTGCCTGAGCGTGCTCGGTTGCGCCAAGCAACCCGAGCCGGAAAAGACCGTCGACGTGCTGCTCATCGGCGGCGGCATCATGAGCGCCAGCCTGGGCACCTACCTGCACGAGCTGGAACCGGACTGGACGATCGACCTCTACGAACGACTCGACTAGGTCGCCGAGGAAAGCTCCAACGCCTGGAACAACGCCGGCACCGGCCACTCCGCCTTCTGCGAGCTGAACTACACCCCCGAGACCGCCGATGGCGGCATCGACATCAGCAAGGCGGTGGCGATCAACGAGTCCTTCGAGATCTCCAAGCAGTTCTGGGCCACCCAGGTCCAGCGCGGCGTGCTCGCCAATCCCCGCTCGTTCATCAACGACGTGCCGCACATGAGCTTCGTCTGGGGCGAGGACAACGTCGCCTACCTGAAGAAACGCCACGCGGCGCTGCAGCACAGCACACTGTTCCGCGGCATGGAGTACTCCGAGAACCCCGAGCAGATCAAGCAGTGGGTGCCGCTGGTGATGGAGGGCCGCGAGCCCGGCCAGAAGCTGGCGGCCACGCGCATGGCCATCGGCACGGACGTGAACTTCGGCGAGATCACCCGCCAACTGATCGCCTCGCTGGACAAGCAGGAGCACGTCAAGGTGCACCTGCGCCATGAAGTGCGCGACATCGCGCGCAACGAAGACGGCACCTGGAAGGTAGTGGTCGCCGACCTGGGCAACGACGAGGCCCTGCGCAGCGTCAACGCCCGCTTCGTGTTCATCGGCGCCGGCGGCGGAGCGCTCAAGCTGTTGCAGATGTCCGGCATCGAGGAAGCCGAGGGCTACGCCGGCTTCCCGGTCGGCGGCCAGTTCCTGGTCACCACCAACCCGGAAATCGTCGCCCGCCACCAGGCCAAGGTCTACGGCAAGGCGTCCGTCGGCTCGCCGCCGATGTCCGTGCCGCACCTGGACACCCGCGTGATCGACGGCAAGAAGGCGCTGCTGTTCGGCCCGTTCGCCACCTTCTCCACCAAGTTCCTGAAGAACGGCTCGATGCTGGACATGTTCAGCGCGATGACCACCGACAACTTCCTGCCGATGACCCACGCCGGCCTCGACAACATCCCGCTCAGCCGCTACCTGATCGGCCAGTTGCTGCTCAGCCAGGAAGACCGCATGAATGAGCTGCGCGAATACTTCCCGAACGCCAAGGACGAGGACTGGACGCTGCTGACCGCCGGCCAGCGCGTGCAAGTGATCAAGAAGGACGCCGAGAAAGGCGGCGTGTTGCAGTTCGGCACCGAGGTGGTCAGCTCCGCGGACGGCAGCATCGCCGCCCTGCTCGGCGCCTCGCCGGGCGCCTCCACCGCGGCGCCGATCATGCTCCACCTGCTGGAGAAGACCTTCAAGGACAAGCTGCAGACGCCGGAATGGCAGGCCAGGCTCAAGGAAATCATCCCCTCCTACGGCCAGAAACTGGACGGCAACCTGGAACTGACCAACCAGATCCGCGCCTGGAGCAGCGAACGCCTCGGCCTGACGTTCATGCCGGTCGAGCCGGAAGAGGTGAAGACAGAGGTTGCTGTCAGTCTGTGATGGCGATGGGTGACGGCGCCGGATACTCCGTGCAATTTCGGCACGGAAGAGTCAGGCGCCTCACCCATCCTACGCCTCTGCGTTGTCATGACCTTCAGCCCCTCACCCTAACCCTCTCCCGGAGGGAGAGGGGACTGATCGGCATTGCGGATTCGCATGTGCTTCAACCAAGCCACGGACAAGCTCCCTCTCCCTCCGGAGCGGGGCGCGCAGTATGTAGGATGGGTTAGCGGCGCAAAGCGACGAGACGTCCGCCCACTTGGCCTCCAGGCGCCGCGTGACCCATCATGCAGCGGCTCGATGATGGGTTACGGCGCTGGATACTCCGTGCAATTTCGGCACGGAAGAGTCAGGCGCCTCACCCATCCTACGCCTCTGTGTTGTCATGACCTTCAGCCCCTCACCCTAACCCTCTCCCGGAGGGAGAGGGGACTGATCGGCATTGCGGATTCGCATGTGCTTCAACCAAGCCACGGAC
>NZ_CAJFCI010000087.1:0-367 GCF_904061905.1 Zestomonas carbonaria | reverse complement strand
AAGCTCCCTCTCCCTCCGGAGCGGGGCGCGCAGTATGTAGGATGGGTTAGCGGCGCAAAGCGACGAGACATCCACCCACTCGGCCTCCAGGCGCCGCGTAACCCATCATGCAGCGGCTCGATGATGGGTTACGGCGCTGGATACTCCGTACAATTTCGGCACGGAAGAGTCAGGCGCCTCACCCATCCTACGCCTCTGCGTTGTCATGACCTTCAGCCCCTCACCCTAACCCTCTCCCGGAGGGAGAGGGGACTGATCGGCATTGCGGATTCGCATGTGCTTCAACCAAGCCACGGACAAGCTCCCTCTCCCTCCGGAGCGGGGCGCGCAGTATGTAGGATGGGTTAGCGGCGCAAAGCGACGAGAC
>NZ_CAJFCI010000086.1 GCF_904061905.1 Zestomonas carbonaria | reverse complement strand
GCTACGGATATCCCTGGGCGGCCAGCCAGCCGCGAAGCATGCGCCGATGCTCCGGGGCCATTCCCCGCAGCACCTCCTCCAACCCCGCCCCACCCTGCAAGGCACGCACCAGCGGCGCCAGTTCGATCCCCTGCAGGTGCCAGATGCCCAGCGGCTGATCGGCGCTGACCACCACGTCGGCCTCGTCGATCAGGCCGTCGCGGATCACCGGCAGGCGCTCCACCCGTACCTGGCCGAAGTCGGCGGCGGCATGCAGTGGCTCGGCATCCGGCCAGGCGCTGCGCTTGCGCCAGAACGGCTGGTCCGCCCAGCGCTGTTCCAGCGCGTAGAAATCGCGTCCGGTGCGGGCGAAGCGCAGGAACAGTTGCTCCACCCGCGACTGGTGGAAGCGCCGGGCCAGTTGCGCGCGTTCGGGATGGCGCAACAGGGTGTTGATCACCGCCGGCGCCTGTAGCGCCGAGGACAGCGACTGGAAGATGCCGTTGCCGGACAGCGGGTCCACCGCCATGGCCGCGTCGCCCACCCGCAGCCAGTTCGCCCCGCTGGCCTCCTGGAACAGGATCGCCGTGCTGCTGCGCGCATGCAGTTCCGCAGGTTGCAGGGCCGTCGCGCCGAACAGCTCGCTCACCAGCGCGGACTGCCGGCGCCGCTCGGCGCACCAGGCAGGCAACCGTTCCTTGGCCGGCAGTCCGGCACTGGCCACGTCCAGGGTGATCTGCCAATAGCAGCGGCCATCGGCCAGGCGCGCCATCCAGGCCCAGCCGTCGGGCAGGCTCTGCACTGCCGAGGCCGGTGCGCCGGGCGCTTCCCGCCACTGGTTGAGCAGGCTGAGGGTTTCCGGTCCGCGCAGGCGGCCGGCGGCGAGCGGCGCCTGGCGGCCACGCGCCTCGACGAGGAAGTCGGCCCGGCGGGTCTCGCCCGGATCGAGATGCAGCAGATGGCCGGCGGCATCGCTGCCCACGCTGCGCACCCGCGCCTCGACCAGTTCGACGCCCGCCGCGCGCAGGTCCTCGCGCAGGGCGGCATCGAAGCTGGGGCGGTCCAGCAGGCACTCCTGGTTGGCGGACTGGCCGTCGCCGTTCCACTGCACCCGCCGTGGCGAAGGCGGCGCGGCGCTGGCCAGGGCGCGGGTCAGGCCGGCGTGGCGCAGGCCTTCCAGCACGCGCTGGGAAACGCCCTCCACCGCCGCGAAGCGGCGCCATTCGCTGATCACGCACACTTCGTAGCCCAGGCGCGCAAGGCCGATGGCCACCGCCGCCCCCGCCGGCCCGGCTCCCAGCACGGCGATGCGCGCGTCAGCCATGCTCCGCCCCCCGGCGCTCGGGACCGATAAAGGCCGCGCCGCTGCGCAGATGCTCCAGCACCGCCTCGCGCCCCGCGTCCGGCCGGTCTTGCAGGAAAGCGGCGATCTGCCCGCTCAGCGCCGCGCAGGCGACACTGGCACCCGCCAGCCCGGAGGCCGCGTTGACCGGCGCGCCGAAATCGGCCTGGGGGCTGTCCAGCCAGGACCACTGCCCCGGCGCGCAACGGGCATCCCCGGTAACGCGGATCACCCCTGGATAGCTGGCGGGAAACACCGGCTCGCCCCGCGCCGGGCTGGAGGCGCAGAGCAGCACGCCGGCCTCCAGCGCCATGGCGCAGGCTTCGCGCAGCACCGGCCGATCGTTGCGCAGGCCGAGGCTGAGGTTGATCAGCGCCACCCGCCGCTCCACCAGCCAGTGCAGCGCGGCGGCCACCTGCAGCGGGCTGGTCGCCCAGCGCTCGGCGAATACCTGGGCGACGTACACGGGCAACGGCCCCGCCTGGGCCGCCAGGGTGTCGAGCAGCGCACTGCCATGGCCTAGGCGATCCGCCTGGGCCTCGCCTTCGTGCAATTCGCCGCCCGCCAGCCAGAAACGCCGGGAGCCGGCCACCCGGCTCGCCTGGGCCGGCGAATGGCCGCTGTCGATCAGGCCGATGCGCAGTTCAGTGGCCATGGCCGAGGAACTCTCCTTCCAGCACCCGCAACGTCCCGCCCGCCAGGTGCAGGCGCAGGTCGGCCTCCGCCAGGGTCGTGGCACGGTGGCTGATGAGGATGCGCGTGCGCCCGGCGAACAAGTGGTCGATGGCGGCGATCACCTCGCGCTCGGTGGCCTCGTCCACCGCCGAGGTGGCTTCGTCGAGTACCAGGATCGCCGGGTCCTGCAACAGCGCGCGGGCGATGGCGATGCGCTGTTTCTGCCCGCCGGAAAGCTGCTGGCCGCGCTCGCCGAGCTGGCTGTCGAGACCCTGCGGCAGGCTGGCGACCAGGCCGTCGAGCCGGGCCAGGCGCGCCACTTCCTCGAGCTGCGCAGGGCTGGCCCCGGGCGCGCCGTAGGCCAGGTTGTCGGCCAGGCTGCCGCGAAACAGCACGATGTCCTGGCTGACCACGGCGATACGCCGGCGCAGAGCGAACAGGTCCAGCTCGCGCAGGTCCGCGCCGTCGAGCAGGATGCGCCCCTGATCCGGGTCGTAGAAGCGTTGCAGCAGGTCGATCAGGGTCGACTTGCCGACCCCGGAAGCGCCGCTGATGGCCACCTTGAGGCCGCCGGGAATGCACAGGTCGACACCCCGCAGCAACGCTTCGGCGCGTTCCTCGTGGGCGAACCAGACGCCCTCCAGGCGCAGTTCGCCCGGCCCTTCGGGCAGCGGCCGGGGCGTCTCGGGCTGGCCCACCTGCGCCGGCTCGTCGCGCAGTTCGGCGACGCGGCCGAGGCTGACGGTCATGCGTTGCAGGGCGACGTACAGGCCGAGCAGGCTCTGCACCGGCCCCACCGCCATGCCCAGGTAGGTAGAGAAGGCGATCAGCGCGCCGAGCTGCCAGGTGCCCTGCACCACCCAGTAGCCGCCGATGATGAAAGCGGCGGCCCGCGACAGCGACGTCAGGGTGCCCGGCACCGCCTGGGTGAAGAACTCGGTGACCTGCAACTTCAGCAACTGGCGCATGTAGCCCTGGCCGAGCCCTTCCAGGCGCTGCGACTCGCGCCGCTGCTGGCCGGCGGACTGGATGAACTTCATCGCCGGCAGGGTCTCGACGAGGAACGACGACACGTCCGCCGAGCGCTCGCGCAGGTGGCGCGCCTCGCGTTCCACCTTGCGCCGCATCCAGCGCAGCCAGAGTACTTCGATGGGGATCAGCACGGCCAGCAGCAGCGACAGTTGCCAGGACAGCACCAGCATCAGCGCCACGGCGCCGATCAGGCCAATCACGCTGGACACCGCGGCGAACAGCGAATCCACCGCGAAGCGCTGGATCTCGGCGACGTCGCCGTCCAACCGCGACAGCAGGTCGCCGATCCGCCGGCGTCCGTAGAAGGTCGGCGACAGTTTCTGCAGGTGGCGGTACAGGGCATCGCGCAGGGCGAACAGGATTCGCCCGGAAAGCTGGGTATGCAGGTAACGGTTGAGACCGCCCAGCAGCGTGCCGAGGATGCCCACCAGGATCATCGCCACGGCGACCTGCACCAGCACGCCGAAATCGCGGGCCAGCAGGCCGTCGTCGATCAGCATCTTGGTCAGCCAGGGCTGCGCCAGCACCAGCAGCGAGGCGCACAGGGACAGGCCGAGCAGGCGCAGGATCGCGCGCCGCTGCGGGCGCACGAAGCCGTAGAGCCAGTGCAGGGCCCGTCGCAGGCGCTCGGGATCGGTGGACTCGACCAGGCGCAGGAGCAGGCGGATCATCGTGCGCGGCGACCGCGAAATGCCGGCCGTCCGGGTATAGCCACTGCCATGTTCAGCCCCGCAACTGCTTGAGCTTGCGATACAGCGTGGCACGGCTGATGCCGAGCGCGTCGGCGGCGGCCGAGACATTGCCCTGGTGCCGTTCCAGCGCGCCGCGGATCAGCTCCAGCTCGGTCTCGCGGATGCTGCCGGGCTGCCGGCAACTGGCGGTCAGGTCGTCCAGCAGGCTGTCGGTCAGGTGGTCCAGGCCGAGCACGCTTTCGCCGCTCTCGCGCATGGCCAGGGCCGAGCGCAGGACCATCTCCAGTTGGCGGATGTTGCCCGGCCAGTCGTAGTTGCCGAACAGTTCGAGGAGGTCCTTGTCCAGGCTCACCCCGCCGGCTCCCAGCTTGTGCAGCACCACGCCGATCAGGCCGCTCATGTCGTTGCGCTCGCGCAGCGCCGGCAGGCGCAGGCTGATGCCGTTGATGCGGTAGTAGAGGTCTTCGCGGAAGCTCTTCTCGCGGACCAGCCGCTTGAGGTCGCGGTGGGTGGCGCAGATCACCGCCACGTCGATCTCCTGCTCGTCGCCGGCGCCCAGCGGCGCCACCTTGCGCTCCTGCAGCACGCGCAGCAGGCGGGCTTGCAGGCTCAACGGCATGTCGCCGATCTCGTCGAGGAACAGCGTGCCGCCATGGGCCTGCATCAATCGGCCGACCATGCCGCCCTTGCGCGAGCCGGTGAAGGCGCCGTCGCGGTAGCCGAACAGTTCGGACTCGATCAGCCCCTCGGGAATCGCCGCGCAATTGACCGCCACGAACGGCTTGTCGGCGCGCCGGCTGGCCTGGTGCAGGGCGCGCGCCACCACCTCCTTGCCGGTCCCGGTCTCGCCCAGCAGCAGCACCGGCAGGTCGCCGGCCAGCCCCTGGCTGGCCATGCGCAGCGCACGGGCCAGGCGCGGATCGTTGCCGGCCAGGGCCTCGAGCAACGGCGGCCTGGCGACCGGCGGGCGTGGCAGCGCGACGCCGTGGCCCAGGGTGGCATGGCGCGGCACCTGCAAGGCACGGAAATAGAACTCGCCCTTGGCGGTCTGCACGCTGCTCACCACGCCCTGCAGCAGGCGCGCGATGAACTGCGGGGAGCGGCTGCCCAGCAGGTCGCTGCTGTGCCGGCCGACCAGCGCCTCGCGACTCGATTGCAGCAGGCTGCAAGCCTGTTCGTTGACCGCCAGCACCTCGCCATCGAGGCTGAGCGCCAGCAGGCCGTGCCAGGCGGAGCCGAGATACTGCGGGCGGGAGTGGAAGGCCAGGACGATGTGTTCGGGGTACATGGCGCCGAACAGCCGGCTCTCGATGTTGCTCGCCGCCAGTATCAGCGCGGTGAGGCTGTCCTCGGGCTGGCTCATGACGCCGTCGCGGGTCAGGTCGAGCACGCCGACCACCTTGCCTTGCGGGTCCTTGATCGGCACCGAGGTGCAGGCGAAGCGGCTGAGCCGGTCGAGGAAATGCTCGCCGCAGTTGATCAGCGTCGGCCGCGCCTCCACCAGCGCGGTGCCGAGGGCGTTGGTACCGCGCAGCGACTCGCTCCAGCAGGTGCCGAGGCGCAAGTCGCCGAGCCCGGCGTTGTACAGGCAGTCGGTCTGCCCCTCGATGGCGAGTACGTTGGCCTCGGCATCGCCGAGAATGATCAGGCCGCCCTTGCCCTGCTGCCGGACCAGGTATTCCAGCTCCGGCGTGCTCGCGTCGAGCAGCAGCCGGTTGCTGGCCAGCAGGGCCTCCAGGTCGCGGGCGGTTTCCCGGCCCCGGGCCTCACCCTCCAGGCAGTTCAGTCCGTGCTGCAGGCTGCGCCGCCATGAGGCGTCGATTTCTTCGCGCAGCAGCCCCTGGGGCAACTGTCCTTCGCTGCGCAGTCTCTGGCGGACCTGCCGGGCGTTGGACAAGGAATCATCAATTGTTGTTATTCGAATGCTTTGCGCCATGCCTCGCTCCAGCCTACCCCTCGGCCGGCGCGGCCAGAATGGCCACGCACGGACACGGCGGGGGGAGTTGCCTGCCCTGAATGTCTACACCCGCCGCACGCCCCCGTAAAGGGCCAAGGCGTGCTGACCCGGGTACGACAGCAAGGCAAGTATCAGGCCATGCAGCGTCCGTCAGCCGTGCGCTACACATTGTTTGCCCGCTGTTGACAGACAGCTTTGCACAGGCTTACGTTAACGTAAAGGTAAACGAGACGACGAGCCCCGCCCATGTCCATCACTTATGGCATTTCCGATCTGGCCCGCGAACTGGACGTCACCACCCGCGCCATCCGCTTCTACGAGGAGCAAGGCATGCTCAGCCCCGAGCGGCGCGGCCAGGAGCGCATCTACAGCGCCAAGGACCTGGTGGCGCTGAAGCTGATCCTACGCGGCAAGCGCATCGGCTTCTCGCTGGCCGAGTGCAAGGAGCTGATCGACCTCTACGACCCCAGCAGCGGCAACCGCAGGCAACTGGAGACCTTCATGGAGAAGATCGCCGCCCGCCGCGCCCAGCTCGAACAGCAACTGCTCGACATCCAGCAGATGCAGCTCGAGCTGGACACGGCCGAGGAACGCTGCCTGGCGGCCATGGCCGAAACCGATAGAAAACAACGTGTTACTTCCTGAACCTGACAAACACAATTACAGGTGGAACCATGAGCTACCCCTCCCTCAACTTCGCCCTGGGCGAAACCATCGACATGCTCCGCGAGCAGGTGCAGTCCTTCGTCGCCGCCGAGCTGGCGCCGCGCGCCGCCGAGATCGACGGCAGCAACCAGTTCCCCATGGACATGTGGCGCAAGTTCGGCGACATGGGCCTGCTCGGCATCACCGTGGAAGAGGAATATGGCGGCTCGGGCCTGGGCTACCTGGCCCACGTGATCGCCATGGAGGAGATCAGCCGTGGTTCGGCCTCGGTCGCCCTCTCCTACGGCGCCCACTCCAACCTCTGCGTCAACCAGATCAAGCGCAACGGCAACTCCGAGCAGAAGGCCAGGTACCTGCCCAAGCTGGTCAGCGGCGAGCATGTCGGCGCCCTGGCGATGAGCGAGCCGAACGCAGGCTCCGACGTGGTTTCCATGAAGCTGCGCGCCGACAGGAAAGGCGACCGCTACGTGCTCAACGGCAGCAAGACCTGGATCACCAACGGCCCGGACGCCAACACCTACGTGATCTACGCCAAGACCGACCTGGACAAGGGCCCGCACGGCATCACCGCGTTCATCGTCGAGCGCGACTGGAAGGGTTTCTCCCGCGGCAACAAGTTCGACAAGCTGGGCATGCGCGGCTCCAACACCTGCGAGCTGTTCTTCGACGACGTGGAAGTGCCGGAAGAGAACGTGCTGGGCAAGGAGAACGGCGGCGTGCGCGTGCTGATGAGCGGCCTCGACTACGAGCGCGTGGTGCTCTCCGGCGGCCCGGTGGGCATCATGCAGGCGGCCATGGACGTGATCGTGCCCTACATCCACGACCGCAAGCAGTTCGGCCAGAGCATCGGCGAGTTCCAGCTGATCCAGGGCAAGGTCGCCGACATGTACACCCAGCTCAACGCCAGTCGCGCCTACCTGTACGCCGTGGCCAACGCCTGCGACCGTGGCGAGACCACCCGCAAGGACGCCGCCGGGGTGATCCTCTACACCGCCGAACGCGCCACGCAGATGGCCCTCGACGCCATCCAGATCCTCGGCGGCAACGGCTACATCAACGAATTCCCCACCGGCCGCCTGCTGCGCGACGCCAAGCTCTACGAGATCGGCGCCGGCACCAGCGAAATCCGCCGGATGCTGATCGGACGCGAGCTGTTCAACGAAACGAAATAACGGCAGCTACAAGCCGCAAGCTACAAGCTGCAAGCAAGAGCGCCCCGCTGTTCTCTTGCAGCTTGAGGCTTGTAGCTTGCAGCTCATGGAGAAGCCATGATCCTGCACACTCAGATCAATCCGCGTTCCCCCGAGTTCGCCGCCAATAGCGCGGCCATGCTCGAGCAGGTGGACGAGCTGCGCGCCCTGCTCGCCCGCCTGCACGAAGGCGGCGGCAAGAAGGCCCAGGCGCGTCACACCGCACGCGGCAAGCTGCTGCCGCGCGAGCGCATCAACCGCCTGCTCGACCCCGGCTCGCCGTTCCTGGAAGTCGGCCAGCTCGCCGCCCATGAGGTCTACGGCGAGGACGTGCCCGCCGCCGGGGTGATCGCCGGTATCGGCCGGGTCGAGGGCGTCGAGTGCATGATCATCGCCAACGACGCCACGGTGAAGGGCGGCAGCTACTACCCGCTGACGGTGAAGAAGCACCTGCGCGCCCAGGCCATCGCCCGCGAGAACCGCCTGCCGTGCATCTACCTGGTGGACTCCGGCGGCGCCAACCTGCCGCGCCAGGACGAGGTGTTCCCCGACCGCGAGCACTTCGGCCGGATCTTCTTCAACCAGGCCAATATGAGCGCAATAGGGATTCCCCAAATTGCAGTCGTCATGGGTTCCTGCACCGCCGGCGGCGCCTACGTGCCGGCGATGAGCGACGAGACCATCATGGTGCGCAACCAGGCCACCATCTTTCTCGCCGGCCCGCCGCTGGTGAAGGCCGCCACCGGCGAAGTCGTGAGCGCCGAGGACCTCGGCGGCGCCGACGTGCACTGCAAGACCAGCGGCGTGGCCGACCACTATGCCGACGACGACGAGCACGCCCTGGCCCTGGCCCGACGCAGCATCGCCAACCTCAACTGGCGCAAGCTCGGCCAGCTCGACGCCCGCGCCCCCGTCGCCCCGCGCTACCCGGCCGAGGAGCTGTACGGGGTGATCCCGAGCGATGCCAAGCAGCCTTTCGACGTGCGCGAGGTGATCGCGCGCATCGTCGACGACTCGCTGTTCGATGAGTTCAAGGCGCTGTTCGGCAGCACCCTGGTCTGCGGTTTCGCCCGCATCGACGGCTACCCGGTGGCGATCCTGGCGAATAACGGCATTTTGTTCGCCGAGTCGGCGCAGAAAGGCGCGCACTTCGTCGAACTGGCCTGCCAGCGCGGCATCCCGCTGCTGTTCCTGCAGAACATCACCGGTTTCATGGTCGGGCAGAAATACGAAGCCGGCGGCATCGCCAAGCACGGCGCCAAGCTGGTCACCGCCGTGGCCTGCGCCCAGGTGCCGAAGTTCACCGTGATCATCGGCGGCAGCTTCGGCGCCGGCAACTACGGCATGTGCGGCCGCGCCTACGACCCACGCTTCCTGTGGATGTGGCCCAACGCCAAGATCGGCGTGATGGGCGCGCAGCAGGCCGCAGGCGTCTTGGTACAGGTCAAGCGCGAGCAGGCCGAACGGGCCGGCCAGCACTACTCGGACGAAGAGGAACAGCGCCTCAAGCAGCCCATCGTCGAGCAGTACGAGCGCCAGGCCCATGCCTTCTACTCCAGCGCGCGGCTGTGGGACGACGGCGTCATCGACCCGGCGCAAACCCGCGAGGTGCTGGCCCTGGCGCTGTCGGCCAGCCTCAACGCCCCCATCGAGCCGACCCGCTTCGGCGTGTTCCGCATGTAAAAGCAGCGGCAAGCTTCAAGCTATAAGCTGCAAGCAGTGCTCTTTGCGGCTTGCGGCTTGCCGCTGGCGACCGAAGGTAGCCTTATGACCGACTTCATCACTATCGAGCTTGAAAAAGACCCGCGCGGCATCGCCACCCTCTGGCTCAACCGCCCGGAGAAGAACAACGCCTTCAACGCCGAGACCATCCGCGAGCTGATCCTCGCCCTTGACGAAGTCGGCGCCGACAAGGCCGTGCGCCTGCTGGTCCTGCGCGGCCGTGGCAAGCATTTCTGCGCCGGCGGCGACCTGGCCTGGATGCAGCAGCTCGGCGAGCTGGACTACAACGGCAACCTGGCCGACGCCCAGCAACTGGCCGAGCTGATGTACAACCTCTACCACCTGAAGAAACCGACCCTGGCCGTGGTGCAGGGCGCCGCCTTCGCCGGCGGGCTGGGGCTGGTCAGTTGTTGCGACCTGGCGATCGGCGCCGACAACGCCCAGTTCAGCCTGTCCGAGGTGCGCATCGGCCTGGCCCCGGCGACCATCGCTCCGTTCGTGGCCAAGGCCATCGGCCAGCGCGCCGCGGCCCGCTACTCGCTGACCGCCGAGCGCTTCGACGGCCGGCGCGCGGTCGCCCTCGGCCTGCTCGCCGAATGCTATCCGGCCGAGGAACTGGAGGCCCAGGCCGACGCCTGGATCGCCAACCTGCTGCTCAACAGCCCGGCCGCCATGGTCGCCTGCAAGGCGCTGTTCCATGAAGTCGCCGGCGGCGAACTGACTCCGGCGCTGCGCCGCTACACCGAAAGCGCCATCGCCCGCATCCGCATGAGCCCGGAGGGCCAGGAAGGCCTGCGCGCCTTCCTCGACAAACGCAAACCGGCCTGGCAGGAGTCCCAAGCATGACTATCACCACCCTCCTCGTCGCCAACCGTGGCGAGATCGCCTGCCGGGTGATGCGCACCGCCAAGGCCCTGGGCCTGAAGACCGTGGCCGTACATAGCGCCATCGACGCCAATGCACGGCATGTGCGCGAGGCCGACCTGGCGGTGAACCTGGGCGGCGCCAAGCCGGCGGAAAGCTACCTGCTGGTCGACAAGCTGATCGAAGCGGCCAGGGCCAGCGGTGCCCAGGCGATCCACCCCGGCTATGGTTTTCTCTCGGAGAACGCCGGCTTCGCCCGCGCCATCGAGGACGCCGGGCTGATCTTCCTCGGCCCGCCCGCCAGCGCCATCGACGCCATGGGCAGCAAGTCGGCCGCCAAGGCGCTGATGGAGGAAGCTGGCGTGCCGCTGGTGCCCGGCTACCACGGCGAAGCGCAGGACATCGAGACCTTCCGCGCCGCCGCCAAACGCATCGGCTACCCGGTGCTGCTCAAGGCCGCGGCCGGTGGCGGCGGCAAGGGCATGAAGGTGGTCGAGCGCGAAAGCGAGCTGGCCGAGGCCCTGGCCTCCGCGCAGCGCGAGGCACAGGCGGCGTTCGGCGACTCGCGCATGCTGGTCGAGAAGTACGTGCTCAAGCCGCGCCACGTGGAGATCCAGGTGTTCGCCGACCGTCACGGCAACTGCCTGTACCTCTTTGAGCGCGACTGCTCGATCCAGCGCCGCCACCAGAAGGTGGTCGAGGAAGCGCCGGCCCCCGGCCTGACGCCGGAACTGCGCCGGGCCATGGGCGAGGCGGCGGTCAAGGCCGCCCAGGCCATCGGCTACGTCGGCGCCGGCACCGTGGAATTCCTGCTGGACGAGCGCGGTGACTTCTTCTTCATGGAGATGAACACCCGCCTGCAGGTCGAGCACCCGGTCACCGAGGCGATCACCGGCCTCGACCTGGTGGCCTGGCAGATTCGCGTGGCGCGCGGCGAGCCGCTGCCGATCACCCAGGAACAGGTGCCGCTGAACGGCCACGCCATCGAAGTGCGCCTGTACGCGGAAGACCCGGACAACGACTTCCTGCCCGCCACCGGCACCCTCGCCCTCTATCGGGAAGCCGCCGCAGGCGCCGGTCGCCGCAGCGACAGCGGCGTGGCCGAGGGCGACGTGGTGTCGCCCTTCTACGACCCGATGCTGGGCAAGCTGATCGCCTGGGGCGAGAGCCGCGAGGAAGCACGCCTGCGCCTGCTGGCCATGCTCGACGACACCCTGGTCGGCGGGGTGAAGACCAACCTGGCCTTCCTGCGCCGCGTGCTGGCCCACCCGGCCTTCGCCGCCGCCGAGCTGGATACCGGCTTCATCCCGCGCCATCAGGACGTGCTGCTGCCCCTGCCCGGCGAGCTGCCGGACGCCTTCTGGCAGGCCGCCGCCGACGCCTTCATCCAGAGTGAGGCCGAACAGCGCCGCAGCGACGACCCACACTCGCCCTGGAGCGCCCGCAGCGGCTGGCGCGCGGGCGTGGCGGCGGAGACCGAGTTGCATCTGGTCTGCAATGGCGTCGGCCGCAAGGTGCGGCCCGGCGGCAATGCGCAGCTCCAGGGCGAAACGCTGACCTGTGGGAGCCAGCTTGCTGGCGATGCCTTGATCGCGAGCAAGCTCGCTCCTACAACAGCGGTGCAGCGCCGGCTGCACGCCATCCGCCGTGGCGATACCCTGTACCTCGAATGGAACGGCGAACTGCACGCCATCACCCGCTTCGACCCGATCGCCGAAGTGGAGGCCAGCCACAGCCACCACGGCGGCCTGACCGCGCCCATGAACGGCAGCATCGTCCGCGTGCTGGTGGAAGCCGGCCAGCGGGTCGAGGCCGGCACCGCCCTGGTGGTGCTGGAGGCGATGAAGATGGAGCACAGCATCCGCGCGCCGCAGGCCGGCACGGTCAAGGCGCTGTACTGCGTCGAGGGCGAGCTGGTCAGCGAAGGCACCGCCCTGGTGGAACTGGAGTCGGAATCGTAGGCTGGCACAGACCAGTTCCCTCTCCCCCCGGGAGAGGGTTAGGGTGAGGGGCCGAGTTTCCAAGGGCACACAGCCGAACCTGACTCACGTTGCAGGGTGGAAAACCCACGAAGCGGTTTTCCACCACAGAACGGTGGATGGATAAAGCGTCATCCCCCCCACGGAGAAATTGCATGAACCTGCCCCAACACGTGCGCCTGGTCGAAGTCGGCCCGCGCGACGGCCTGCAGAACGAGAAACAGCCGATCAGCGTGGCCGACAAGGTCCGCCTGGTGGACGACCTCACCGCCGCCGGGCTCGGCTACGTCGAGGTCGGCAGTTTCGTCTCGCCCAAGTGGGTGCCACAGATGGCCGGCAGCGCCGAGGTGTTCGCACAGATCCAGCGCAAGCCGGGCGTCACCTACGCCGCGCTGACGCCCAACCTCAAGGGCTTCGAGGCGGCGCTGGAGTCCAGGGTCGAGGAAGTAGCGGTGTTCGCCGCCGCTTCCGAAGCCTTCTCGCAGAAGAACATCAACTGCTCCATCGCCGAAAGCCTGGAGCGCTTCGTGCCAGTGATGGAGGCCGCCCGGCAGCACGGCGTGCGCGTGCGTGGCTACGTGTCCTGCGTGCTCGGCTGCCCCTACGAGGGCGAAGTGAAGCCCGAGCAGGTCGCCCATGTCGCCCGCGAACTGTTCGCCATGGGCTGCTACGAGGTGTCCCTCGGCGACACCATCGGCGTCGGCACCGCCGGCGCCACCCGGCGCATGTTCGAGGTGGTCGGCCGCGACGTGCCGCGCGACAGGCTCGCCGGCCACTTCCACGACACCTACGGCCAGGCCCTGGCCAACATCTACGCCAGCCTGCTCGAAGGCATCGCCGTGTTCGACAGCTCGGTCGCCGGCCTCGGCGGCTGCCCCTACGCCAAGGGCGCCACCGGCAACGTGGCCAGCGAGGACGTGCTCTACCTGCTCGACGGCCTGGGTATCGAGACGGGCATCGACCTCGACCGGCTGATCGCCGCCGGCCAGCGCATCTGCCAGGTGCTCGGCCGCGCCAACGGCTCGCGGGTCGCCCGCGCCAGGAACCCGGACCGCATGGCATGAAGGCACCGGAAGAGCTCAAGGACTACCAGCGCGTCCGCCTGCTGGCGATCCGCTCGCTGTTCGAGATCGTCGAGCAATCCAGCGAAGGCACGGTGATCGTCGACCGGGACGCGCGGATCGTCTGGATGAACGAGCGCTACGCCCGCCGCTTCGGCCTGGAGAGCGCCGAGCAGGCCATCGGCAAGCCCTGCGAAAGCGTGATTCCCGGCTCCCTGATGCGCGAGGTGGTGCGCAGCGGCCGGCCGATCCTGCTGGACATGCTCGACGCGCCCAAGGACCCGCTGGTGGTGATGCGCCTGCCGATCCACGACGACCAGGGCGTGACCATCGGCGCCATCGGCTTCGCCCTGTTCGACCAGTTGCGCTCGCTGTCGCCGCTGCTCACCCGCTACCAGGCCATGCAGGCCGAACTGGCCTCGACCCGCTCGCTGCTACAGGCGCGCCAGGCCAAGTACAGCTTCTCGCACTTCATCGGCACCAGCGCCGCCAGCCTGGAGGTCAAGCGCCGCGCCCGGCGCAGCGCCACCACCGAGTCGCCGGTGCTGCTGCTCGGCGAGACCGGCACCGGCAAGGAACTGCTCGCCCACGCCATCCATTCCGCCTCGCCGCGCGCCGGCAAAGCGTTCGTCAGCGTCAACAGCGCGGCGATTCCCGAGGCGCTGCTGGAGGCGGAGTTCTTCGGCACCGCGCCGGGCGCCTTCACCGGCGCCGAGCGCAAGGCGCGACCGGGCAAGTTGCAGGTCGCCCAGGGCGGCACGCTGTTCCTCGACGAGATCGGCGACATGCCGCTGAACCTGCAGAGCAAGCTGCTGCGCGTGTTGCAGGAAAAGGAGTTCGAGCCGGTCGGCTCCAACCAGGTGATCCGCAGCGACGTCCGCCTGATCGCCGCCACCTCCATCGACCTCGAGGACGCCGTGCGCCAGGGCCGCTTCCGCGCCGACCTCTACTATCGCCTCAACGTCCTGCCGATCCAGGTGCCGCCGCTGCGCGAACGGCTGGAAGACCTGCCGGTACTCTGCGAGTCGATCCTCGACGAGCTGCGCCTCGGCGCCGGCCACCAGCACCATGAGCTGGACGACGAAGCCCTCGCCCTGCTCGCCCGCCACGCCTGGCCGGGCAATATCCGCGAACTGCGCAACGTGCTGGAACGCGCCGCCCTGCTCGGCGACGACACCCTGCTCGGCGCCGAAGCGCTGCGCGCGGCCATCGGCACCCTGTCGCCGCTGCCGGAACCACGGCCCTCGGCGAACGCGGCACTGCACATCGCTCCCGGCCTGGACTTCCAGAGCGCCCGCGAAGCGTTCGAGCGCCAGTTGATCGGCGAAACCCTCGCCGCGCACGACGGCAACGTCAACGAGGCCGCCCGGCAACTGGGCCTGGGCCGCTCGACGCTGTACAAGAAGATGGCGACGCTGGGGCTTTCGTCCTGATCCGGAGACAAAGTCTCCAATCAGAGACAGTCGTCCATGGCCTGAGAAATCGGTCTTCCCGCCCACAGCCTGGCTCCAGATCGTCTCCATTTCGAGACATAATCTAGATGTCGTCTAATAAATAAAATATAAGTTATTGTTTTTAAACGATTTAAATATCTGGCACGAAAAGCGCTATTGGGTTCCTGCGGCCAGTCCGCAGCCGAATAACAACAAGACCGCTGCACGTTGTGCGAACGCTCCCCCGGAACGCTCCGGCACCGTTCCCGTTCGCCACGTCGCCGTGCCAGGAGTCATACATGAGCCATAAGCTCACCCAGGGCCTCGCCCTCGCTACCTTCGGCATCACCGCCAGCCTTTCCGCCTCCGCCCATGCCGCCTTCCTCGATGACAGCAAGGCCAGCCTGGAACTGCGCAACTTCTACTTCAACCGTGACTTCCGCCAGGACGGCGCCGCCCAGTCGAAGGCCGAGGAATGGGCGCAAGGCTTCCTGCTGCGCTACGAATCCGGCTTCACCGAAGGCCCCATCGGGGTTGGCGTCGACGCCATCGGCCTGCTCGGCGTCAAGCTGGATTCCAGCCCCGACCGCGCCGGCTCCGGCCTGCTGCCGCGCGACCGCGAAGCCCCCAGGGGCGCCCATGACGACTACAGCGAGCTCGGCCTGACCGCCAAGCTGCGCGCCTCCAACAGCGTGCTGAAGGTCGGCACCCTGTTGCCCAAGCTGCCCAGCGTGCTGGCCAACGACTCGCGCCTGCTGCCGCAGACCTTCCAGGGCGCGCACCTGAGCTCCAGCGAATTCGCCGGCCTGACCCTCGACGCCGGCCACCTGCGCCAGGTGAGCCAGCGCGATTCGTCGGACAGCGAGGACATGATCATCACCGGCGGCGGCGCGAAGAACATCACCTACCGCGCCGGCGACAGCAGCGACGAATTCGACTTCGCCGGCGCCAGCTACCAGTGGAACGAACGGCTCACCACCGCCTACCACTACGGCGGCCTGGACGGCTTCTACCGCCAGCACACGGTCAGCCTGCTGCACGTGCTGCCGCTCGGCGAAGGCCGGTCGCTGAAGAGCGACCTGCGCTACAGCGACTCCAGCGACGACGGCAGCAGCAACGTCGACAACCGGGCCTTCGGCGCGATGTTCACCTACAAGTCCGGCGCCCACGCGCTGGGAGCCGGCTACCAGTCCATGAGCGGCGACACCGGTTTCGCCTACATCAACGGGACCGACGCTTTCCTGGTCAACTTCGTGCAGATCGGCGATTTCGCCAACAAGGACGAGAAATCCTGGCAGCTCCGCTACGACTATGACTTCGCCGCCCTCGGCGTGCCCGGCCTGACCTTCATGACCCGCTACCTGTCCGGCGACGACATCGACCTCGGCGCCGGCCGGCCCGAAGGCAAGGAGTGGGAACGCGACACCGACATCGGCTACGTGGTGCAGAGCGGCGCCCTGAAGAACCTCGGCGTCAAATGGCGCAACGCCACGGTGCGTTCCAGCCACTTCGGCAGCGACCTGGACGAGAACCGGCTGATCGTCAGCTATACGCTGCCGCTCTGGTAAGGGATGCGGGCTCGCGGGCCACCCGGTCCGCGAGCCCGTGAACGGCAACGAACCCACAATCACAAGAACGACAGGCGCATCGCAGGGTCCACTCCCGATGCGTCCCCCGGATCAGGAGACATCCCGATGAGTGTGCTCATCGCCCTTGCGGCCCTCGCCCTGCTGATGCTCGCCGCCTATCGCGGCTACAGCGTCATCCTCTTCGCCCCCATCGCCGCCCTCGGCGCGGTGCTGCTCACCGATCCGTCCGCCGTGGCGCCGGCCTTCACCGGCGTGTTCATGGAGAAGATGGTCGGCTTCATCAAGCTGTACTTCCCGGTATTCCTGCTCGGCGCGGTGTTCGGCAAGCTGATCGAACTGTCCGGCTTCTCGCGCTCCATCGTCGCCGCGGCGATCAGCGTGCTCGGCACCCGCCAGGCGATGCTGGTGATCGTGCTGGTCTGCGCCCTGCTCACCTACGGCGGCGTGTCGCTGTTCGTGGTGGTGTTCGCGGTCTACCCGTTCGCTGCCGAGATGTTCCGCCAGAGCGACATTCCCAAGCGCCTGATCCCCGCGACCATCGCCCTCGGCGCGTTCAGCTTCACCATGGACGCCCTGCCCGGCACGCCACAGATCCAGAACATCATCCCCACCACCTTCTTCGGCACCACCTCCTGGGCAGCGCCCTGGCTGGGCGTGGTCGGCACCCTGTTCGTGTTCGGCGTCGGCATGCTCTACCTGCACCGCCAGGCCGGCAAGGCCCGCCGCGCCGGCGAGGGCTACGGCACCGAGCTGCGCAACGAGCCGGAAACCCCGGACGACATCAAGCTGCCCAATCCCTGGCTGGCGCTGTCGCCGCTGGTGCTGGTGGGCGTGGCGAACCTGATGTTCACCAGTTGGATTCCCCAGGTCTACGGCAAGGTCCACACCCTGCAATTGGCCGGCATGGCCACGCCGATCCAGAGTGAAGTCGCCAAGCTGACCGGCATCTGGGCGGTCCAGGCGGCGCTGCTGCTGGGCATCCTGCTGGTGCTGGTGTGCGCCTTCGGCACCATCCGCGCCAAGCTGGCCGAAGGCACCCGCACGGCGGTCGGCGGTTCGCTGCTGGCGTCGATGAACACCGCCTCGGAATACGGCTTCGGCGCGGTGATCGCCTCGCTGCCGGGCTTCCTGGTGCTGGCCGACGCGCTGAAGAACATCCCCAACCCGCTGGTCAACGAAGCGATCACCGTCACCCTGCTGGCCGGCATCACCGGTTCGGCATCCGGCGGCATGAGCATCGCCCTGGCGGCCATGTCCGACAGCTTCATCGCCACCGCCAACGCCGCCAACATCCCGCTGGAAGTGCTGCACCGGGTGGCCTCGATGGCCAGCGGCGGCATGGACACCCTGCCCCACAACGGCGCGGTGATCACCCTGCTGGCGGTCACCGGCCTGACCCACCGCGAGGCCTACAAGGACATCTTCGGCATCACCCTGATCAAGACCCTGGCGGTATTCGTGGTAATCGCCACCTTCTACGCTACCGGCATCGTCTGATCGCTCCGCGCGACAAGGAGAAACACATGCACCTCACAGGCAAGACCGCACTGGTCACCGGCTCCACCAGCGGCATCGGCCTCGGCATCGCCGAGCGCCTGGCCGCGGCCGGCGCGAACATCCTGCTCAACGGTTTCGGCGACGCCGGCGCGGCCTTGGCCGAGGTCGGCCGGCACGGCGGCAAGGTCGCCCACCACCCGGCGGACATGTCCAGCCCCGAGGCCATCGCCGAGATGATCGCCTACGCCGAGCACGAGTTCGGCGGCGTCGACATCCTGGTCAACAACGCCGGCATCCAGCACGTGGCGCCGGTGGAGGCATTCCCGGTGGAGCGCTGGGACGCGATCATCGCCATCAACCTCTCGGCGGTGTTCCACACCACCCGCCTGGCCCTGCCGGGCATGCGCCGGCGCGGCTGGGGGCGGATCGTCAACATCGCCTCGGCCCACGGCATGGTGGGCTCGGAGCA
Organism: Zestomonas carbonaria; assembly: GCF_904061905.1. Taxonomy (GTDB): domain Bacteria; phylum Pseudomonadota; class Gammaproteobacteria; order Pseudomonadales; family Pseudomonadaceae; genus Aquipseudomonas; species Aquipseudomonas carbonaria. The sequence goes on along the minus strand of NZ_CAJFCI010000086.1, from coordinate 95,655 downwards.
GAAGGCCGCCTACGTGGCCGCCAAGCACGGCGTGGTCGGCCTGACCAAGGTGGTGGCGCTGGAAACCGCCCGCGAGCCGATCACCTGCAACGCCATCTGCCCCGGCTGGGTGCTGACCCCGCTGGTGCAGAAACAGATCGACGACCGCATCGCCGCCGGCACGCCAGCGGAGCAGGCACGCCACGACCTGCTGGCCGAGAAACAACCGTCGCTGGAGTTCGTCACCCCCGAACAGCTCGGCGAACTGGCGCTGTTCCTGTGCGGCGAAGGAGCCGCCCAGGTGCGCGGCGCGGCCTGGAACGTCGATGGCGGCTGGTTGGCGCGGTAAGGGGGGCTGGTTCATTGGATTCCCGCGTTCGCGGGCATGACGGGGTGGTGAAGGCCCGCACAAGGTTTCCCTCGTCATCCTCGCGAACGCGGGGATCCAATCGAACTCGAGGCCCCACTCTACGGGCAGTCCCCCGGGCGGCGCCGCCCGGCCTAGAATGTCCAGAGTCAGGAAAGTGGAGTTTCAGCATGCCCCGACCACTCTGGAGCCCCTCCCCGGAACGCATCGCCACCACCCGGATGGATGCCTTCCGCCGCTTCGTCAACCAGCGTCACAGCCTCGACCTCGCCGATTACCCAGCCCTGCACGCCTGGAGCGTGGAGCGCCGCGAGGAGTTCTGGCAGGCCATCGTCGACTTCTTCGACATCCGCTTCCGCACGCAGCCGAGCGCCGTGCTGGAGGAAGGCCCGGCCATGCCCAGCGCACACTGGTTCTCCGGCGCCACCCTGAACTTCGCCGAACACCTGCTGCGCCGCCGCGATGACCGGCCGGCGCTGGTCGCCGTCGGCGAGGACGGCTCGCGCGAGCAGCTCACCCATGCCGAACTGGCGCAACATGTCGCGGGCCTGCAACGAAGCCTGAAGGCGACCGGAGTTGGCGTCGGCGACCGGGTCGCGGCCTTCATGCCCAACACCTGGCAGACCGTGGTCGGCATGCTCGCCGCCACCAGCCTGGGCGCCACATGGTCGAGCTGTTCGCCAGACTTCGGCACCCAGGGCGTGATCGACCGCTTCGGGCAGATCGAGCCCAAGGTGCTGATCGCCGCCGCCGGCTACCGCTACGCCGGCAAGAACCTCGACCTGACCGGCAAGCTGAACGAAATCCTCGAACGCCTGCCATCGCTGCAACACCTGGTCGTAGTGCCCTACTCACGCTCGGATGCCCGTACGACGGATTGCAAATCCGCTGCACGAATCACCCTGTGGGATGATTTCTACCAACCCGGCGGCGAGCCGGATTTCGTCCCGGTGCCTTTCGAGCAACCGCTGTACATCCTCTACTCCAGCGGCACCACCGGGGTGCCCAAGTGCATCGTCCACGGCGTCGGCGGCACCCTGCTGCAACACGTCAAGGAACACGGCCTGCACACCGACCTGCACGACACCGACACGCTGTTCTACTACACCACCTGCGGCTGGATGATGTGGAACTGGCTGGTCTCCGGGCTGGCCCTGGGCGCCACCCTGGTGCTCTACGACGGCTCGCCCTTCCACCCCGCCCCGGAACGCCTGACCGACCTGATCGATGCGGAAGGCATCAGCATCTTCGGGACCAGCGCCAAGTACCTGGCCGCCCTGGAAAAGGCCGGCGTGGAACCCAATCGCAGCCACCGCCTGGAACGCCTCAAGGCCGTGCTCTCCACCGGCTCGCCACTGGCCCACGAGAGTTTCGACTACGTCTACCGCACCTTCAAGGACGACCTGTGCCTGTCGTCCATTTCCGGCGGGACCGACATCGTTTCCTGCTTCGTCCTCGGCAACCCGGTGCTGCCGGTGTGGCGCGGCGAGCTGCAATGCAGGGGCCTGGGCATGGACGTACAGGTCTGGAACGACGAAGGCCAACCGGTGCTCGGCGAGAAAGGCGAACTGGTCTGCGCCCGCCACTTCCCATCGATGCCGGTGGGCTTCTGGAACGACCCGGATGGCGAGAAATTCCACGCCGCCTATTTCGACAGCTTCCCCGGCGTCTGGGCCCATGGCGACTACGCGGAGATCACCGAGCACGGCGGCCTGGTGATCCACGGCCGCTCCGACGCCGTGCTCAACCCCGGCGGCGTGCGCATCGGCACCGCAGAGATCTACCGCCAGGTGGAAAAGGTCGAGCAGGTGCTGGAATCCATCGCCATCGGCCAGGAATGGGAAGGCGACGTGCGCGTGGTGCTGTTCGTCCGCCTGCGCGACGGCGTGACGCTCAGCGACGAACTGCAAGCCGAGATCCGCCAGGTCATCCGCGCCAACACCACCCCGCGCCACGTCCCGGCGAAGATCATCCAGGTCGCCGACATCCCCCGTACCATCAGCGGCAAGATCGTCGAGCTGGCGGTGCGCAACGTTGTGCACGGCAAACCGGTGAAGAACACCGACGCGCTGGCCAACCCGGAAGCGCTGGAGCTGTATCGGGATCTGGTGGAGTTGCGGAACTGACTACGAACAGCAGCCCGAGCACTATTCGGCTCATTTTATGAGCCGAATGATCGACCCATTCGGCTCACGCCGCTACGAGAGCCAAGCATGTCGACTAAAAGCTCTTCGTAGGGTGCGGAGGTTCAGATACCCCGGCGACCCGGATCTTCCGGCGGCTGGTCTTCCTCGATGTCCTCGAGTTTCAGTTCCATGCTCCAGTCGCCGGACTCGCTCGGGCGCGTGGTGGCGGCTACCGGTGCGGCGGCGGGCGCCGGGGTCGGAGCCGCTGGGGGTGGTGTTTCGCGGTACAGCTTGAGCTTGAGGCGCACGTTGTTGGCCGAATCGGCGTTCTTCACCGCCTCGTCCTCGCTGATCGCACCTTCGTTGACCAGGTCGATCAGCGCCTGGTCGAAGGTCTGCATGCCGAGGTTCTTCGACTTCTCCATGATTTCCTTGATCTCGGAAAACTCGTTGCGCTTGATCAGGTCGCGGATGGTCGGCGTGCCGAGCAACACTTCCACCGCGGCGCGGCGCTTGCCGTCGACGGTCTTGACCAGGCGCTGGGAGACGAACGCCTTGAGGTTGTTGCCCAGATCGTTGAGCAGTTGCGGGCGGCGCTCCTCGGGAAAGAAGTTGATGATGCGGTCCAACGCCTGGTTGGCGTTGTTGGCGTGCAGGGTGGAGATCGCCAGGTGGCCGGTGTCGGCGAAGGCCAGGGCGTGCTCCATGGTCTCGCGGTCGCGGATCTCGCCGATCAGGATCACGTCCGGCGCCTGGCGCAGGGTGTTCTTCAGCGCAGCGTGGAAGCTGCGGGTGTCCACGCCCACTTCGCGCTGGTTGATGATCGACTTCTTGTGCCGGTGCACGTACTCCACCGGGTCCTCGATGGTGATGATGTGCCCGCCGCTGTTGCGGTTGCGATAGTCGATCAGCGCCGCCAGGGAGGTGGACTTGCCCGAGCCGGTCCCGCCGACGAACAGCACCAGGCCGCGCTTCTCCATCACCGTCTTGAGCAGCACCTCGGGCAGCTTGAGGTCCTCGAAACGGGGGATTTCCATCTTGATGTTGCGGGCGACGATGGAGACTTCGTTGCGCTGCTTGAAGATGTTGATGCGGAAACGGCCGATGTTGGGCAGGGAAATCGCCAGGTTCATCTCCAGCTCGCGCTCGAATTCGACCCTCTGCTCGCTGTCCATGATGGAAGCAGCCACCTCCGCGACGTCTCCGGGCTTGAGGGGTTCGCTGCCGAGCGCCTTGAGCACGCCGTTGAACTTGGCGCAGGGTGGCGCGCCGGTGGACAGGTAGAGGTCGGAACCGTCCTGGCTGGCCAGGATTTTCAGCAGTGCGGAGAGGTCCATGGGAGCGCGTCCGTGAAGGTTGGCGAGAGTCCGGGGTCAGCCTGGAAAATGGCGCCATTCTGGTGGCGCGGCGAATGCTGGCACAATAGCGCCCCCGCAGAAATGAGGACAGCGTCATGGCAAAGGCAATGGCCCGCCACATCCTGGTCAAGACCGAGGCGCAAGCCACCGCGCTGAAGAAGCGCATCGCCGCCGGCGAAGCCTTCGACGTGCTGGCCCGCAAGCATTCGCTCTGCCCTTCCGGCAAGCGCGGCGGCGACCTCGGCGAAGTGCGCCCCGGGCAGATGGTGCGGGCGATCGACCAGGTGATCTTCAGGAAGCCGTTGCGCGAAGTGCACGGGCCGGTGAAGAGCCAGTTCGGCTACCACCTGGTGCAGGTGTTCTATCGAGAGTAGACACTTTTCGAACGAGTCGGACCAACCGCCGGCGCTGAGGCTCTGTGGTATGCCTCGGGAATGGGTATCGGCTCTGCTATGATCCGCCCGTTCCGACCTCCGCCTTGGGTATCACTCTCCCGTGTCGATACTGTCCTTTCCTGCCGCCCATCTCCGCATCCTGGCCCTGCTGCTCGGACTGTTCGTCATCCTGCTCCACCCGGAGCGAGCCCAGGCCGCGCTGCCCAACCCGCTGGCGGGCGGTTCCGCCAGTGGCGAGAAGGTCAACGAGGCCCAGCTCCAGCAGTCGCTGAACCAAGTGATCCAGACCCTGGAGAACGACAGACAACGCGCCGACCTGCTGAAGAAGCTGAAACAGTTGCGCGATGCCACCAAGGAAAGCAGCAAGGGCGACGATGGGGTGCTCACCCTGATCGGCAACACCCTGGGCGGCCTGGAGAAGCGCTTCCAGGGCGCCAACAGCCCGCTGGCCCTGTGGAGCAACCAGTTCCTGCTGGCGCACGCCGAACTGAAGGAGCGCCTGCCCGGTTGGCGCGACCTGCCGGCGATGATCTTCGACTTTTCCGTGGTCATCCTGCTCTGGGCCTGCCTGGCCAGCGGACTGCTCTGGCTGGGGCGGCGCATGCGCGAGCGCTTCGGCCTGGCGGCGGAACTGCCGCAGAACCCCAAGACCCGCGACCTGGCCCTGTTCGCCCTGAGCAAGCTGGGGCCCTGGCTGATCGCCTTCTTCATCACCCTCTATCTATCGGTGGTGCTGCCGGAGTCGCTGAGCAAGACCCTGGCGATGGTCATGGCCTATGTGCTGGTCTGCGGCACCCTGTTCTCCGCCCTCTGCGTGATTTCCCTGTCGCTGCTCAGCGGGCCGCACAGCATGCGCGCGCTGACCATCCTGCGGCGCCGGGCCTTCCGCCCGCTGTGGCTGATCGGCAGCCTGGCCGCCCTCGGGGAAGTGGCCCATGACCCGCGCCTTATCGCCGGGCTGGGCGAGCACACCTCGAATTGCCTGAGCACCCTGGCCAACGCCAGCGCGGCCCTGCTCACCGCGCTGTTCGTGCTGCGTTTCCGGCGGCCCATCGCCCACCTGATCCGCAACCAGCCGCTGGAACGCCGCCTCAAGGGACGCGGCCTGCACGACCTGGTGAGGCTGCTCGGCTCCCTGTGGTTCGTGCCGGTGCTGTTGCTGGTGGGGATTTCCCTGTTCGCCACCTTCATGTCCGTGGGCGATAGCAGCTTCGCCCTGCGCCGTGCCCTGGTCTGCGCGGTGCTGGCGGTGGTGGCGATCACGATCATCGGCCTGATCCGCCGCCGCTCCAGGCGGGTCGGCAGCGGGCCGCGTCGCAGCGCGACCTATATCGAGCAGTTGCAGAGTTTCGGCTACACCCTGCTGCATCTCTTCGTCATGCTGTTCTTCATCGAGATCGGGCTGCGGGTCTGGGGCCTGTCGCTGATCCGCTACGCCGAGGGCGATGGCCAGCAGATCAGCATGAAGGTGGTCAGCTTCGGCTCCACCCTGCTGGTGGCCTGGCTCGTCTGGATCCTCACCGACACCGCGGTGCAGCACAGCCTCGGCGCCGGCAGCAAGAGCCGGCCGAACACCCGCGCCCTGACCATGATGCCGCTGATCCGCAACGTGCTGTTCGTCACCATCGCGGTGATCGCCCTGATCGTCGCCCTGGCCAACATGGGCATGAACGTCACGCCGCTGCTGGCCGGCGCCGGCGTCATCGGCCTGGCCATCGGCTTCGGCGCGCAGTCGCTGGTGGCGGACCTGATCACCGGGCTGTTCATCATCATCGAGGACTCGCTGTCCATCGACGACTACGTGGACGTCGGCGGCCACCTGGGCACGGTGGAGGGCCTGACCATCCGCACCGTGCGCCTGCGCGACCTGGACGGCGTGGTGCACACCATCCCGTTCAGCGAGATCAAGAGCATCAAGAACTACTCGCGGCAGTTCGGCTATGCCATGTTCCGCTGGCCGGTACCGGCGAGCATGCCGATCGACGACGCGGTGGCCCTGGTGAACACGGTGGCCCGGGAGCTGCGCAGCGATCCGGCGATCTACCGCAGCCTGTGGTCACCGCTGGAGTTGCAGGGCGTGGAAAGCTTCGACAACGGCCAGGCGATCCTCCGCTTCCGCTTCAAGACCGCGCCGATCAAGCAGTGGGAAGTGCAACGGGCGTTCAACCTGCGCCTGCGCCGCCACCTCGACCAGGCCGGCCTGGAACTGTCGATGCCGCGCCTGAACGTCCAGCTCAGCCGGACGCGCAAGGCCAGGGCAGAACCACCGGAAGAACAGGGCACGCCGGCAGACGGCGGAATCTAGCCCGAGGCCAGATCCGTTGGCGGCGCAAGGCCGCCATACAACTGCCGTCATTCCGATAAGCATCAGTTCACCCAACGGCCGTTTCAAGGGCGCGGCGACCTCGGACAAGCGCCGCCCCGTCAGCACTACGGCCGCAGCCCCATTCTGGAAGGAAAGCCCAGCGCGGCGCACTACCAAGTTCCTCTGAAACCCAGTCGTATCTGCCTGTTTGGCCGAAGCAGTGGCTACGCACGGCTCAAATCTTCGCTCCGAGCCACTGGATTGCGTTTTCCTCGTGGCACTTTGCGCGCAATGGCATACGGTTCCTCTCCCTGTGGACCGAGCATCCAGGCTCACGGCACGTTCCCAACCGACAAGCATGTGCACGGTCATCATCGACCGTGGCGATTCATACAGCAATCGCCACGACGAACAAACTAAGAACAGTCTCATTGCTCACAGTCGGAAAGCCATGATTGCATCGGGCCCGACTGTGCATGCAGTCATTCAGGACATGCGTTGAACTCGCTCACTCGAGCGAATGACTCGCAAGGCATTTGGGTCCATGCCGTTCGACGCCTCAGCGTCAGCAATGGAACAGAGGCCAGGAGGCCCGACTCCTCAATGATGAGTGCACCACAACCCTTGCCTGGCCATCTTCAGTGCCGGCTATTTACATTGCACCCGCCCCGCACGCCAGTGGCCGCTTCGCGCTCGCCTCCCCAATGCCTCCCCCTTCGCTGCTCGCCATAAACCCACTGCGAACCGAGGAGGCCAACCATGGCCAGCCTGAGTGACCTGCGCTTCACCTTCGAACCCGCCAGCGGCGTCAAGCTCGACGTGGTGAAGTTCCGCCTGGAAGAAGCCCTCTCCGAATGTTTCACCCTGGACCTGGACCTGGTCAGCAGCGACCCCGCCATCGACTTCGGCCAGGTCCTCGACCAGCCCGCCCTGTTCACCCTCTGGCGCGGCGAGCAGCCCGTCCGCTACGTCCACGGCATCGTCTCCGAGTTCGAGCAACTCGACACCGGCTTCCGCCGCACCCGCTACCGCGCCCTGGTCGAACCCTCCCTCGCCCACACCCGGCTGTGCTCGGACTGGCGCATCTTCCAGCAGAAAAGCGTCCCCGACATCCTCCAGGCGCTGCTCAAGGAGCACCGGGTACACGACTACGAACAGCGCCTGGATTTCGAGCACGCTACCCGGGAATACTGCGTGCAACCGGGCGAGAGCGACTACCAGTTCCTCGCCCGGCTCGCCGCCGAGGAAGGCATCGTCTTCGTCTTCCTGCATTCCCGGGAAGGCCACCAACTCATCCACACCGACCACGTCAGCATGTTCGGTTACCTGAGCGGCGCGCCGGTGGAGTACCACCCCGCCACCGGCGGCGACCGACCCGGCCCCGCCCTGTGGCGCTTCAGCTACGCCGAACGGGTGCGCACCAGCACCCAGACCCAGCGCGATTACACGTTCAAGCATCCCAGGTTCAACCAGGAATACAGCCACACCACCCCGCACCTGGAGCACCAGGGGCAGTACGAGCGCTACGACTACCCCGGCCGCTACAAGAGTGAACCCGGCAAGCCCTTCACCGCCACCCGCCTGCTGGCGCTGCGCGGCGACGCCCGCACCGCCGAGGCCATCGGCGACGACGCCCGCCTGAAACCCGGCATCGTCTTCACCCTGAATGGCCACCCGCGCGAGGACCTCAACCGCACCTGGCTCCCGGTGCGCATCATCCACGAGGGCAAGCAGTTCAGCAGCCTGGAAGAAGAGTCCGCCGACGCCGACCACGGCACTCACTACGAAGCCCGCGCCAGCCTGGTGGACGCCAATACCGAATGGAAAGCGCCGCTGTGCGACAAACCCCGCATCGACGGCCCGCAGATCGCCACCGTGGTCGGCCCGCCCAACGAGGAAATCCACTGCGACAACTACGGCCGCGTGGTCGTCCAGTTCCCCTGGGACCGCGAAGGCAAGCAAGACGAACACAGCTCCTGCTGGATACGGGTGACGCAGAACTGGGCCGGCGCCACCTGGGGCCACATGGCCATCCCGCGCATCGGCCAGGAAGTGGTGGTGGACTTCCTCGACGGTGACTGCGACCAGCCGATCATCACCGGGCGCACCTACTCGGCGCTGACGCTGCCGCCCTACGAGCTGCCGCGCCACAAGACGCGCATGACCATCAAGAGCCAGACCCACAAGGGCGAGGGCTACAACGAACTGCGCTTCGAGGACGAGCACGGCCAGGAAGAGATCTTCGTCCACGCCCAGAAGGACCAGAACATCCACGTCAACAACGACGAATCGACCACCATCGGCAACGACCAGAGCCTTGCCGTCACGCGTGACCGGACCAAAAGGATCGGCCGGAACGACAGCACCACCATAGGCGAGGATCGCAAGGCTCATGTCCGCCAGGACGCCTTCACCACCATCGACCGCAACGAGATCCGCAAGGTCGGCAACACATTGAAGGAAGAGATCGCCTCCAGCCACCTCGTGCAGATCGGCGAAAACGAAACCATCGAGATCGAAGGCGTGCAGACCGTGCAGGTCAAAACCGCCTTGCGCACCTTGACCCGCGACTACCAGCTCCAAGGCACGGACCGCATCACCATCCGGGGGCCGGCCGGGAAGTTCGTGATCGACTCCAGTGGCGTCACCATCGACGCCCCCAGCATCCGCCTGCAGGGCGATGTCCAGATCACGAGCCCCGCCGGCGATCAGGTACAGGCCATCGAGGCCGCTATCCGCCAGGGCTCACCCCTGATCGAAGAATGCCCATTCGCCGGGAAGGATAAGCTATGAGTCTCCATGACCACTTGCAGTCGCTGGGCATTGCCAGCCGCGGTCCGCAATTCCGTCTGTTCGTACTGATAGAAGGCTCCGCACACAAGGAACTCATCGCCCGCCAGGAGTTTCATGAAGCGCAACTCCGCCCCCTGTGGCGGACCGAGGACCGGCCCGAACTGGAGAAGCATGCCCCTTACCTCAGCCTGGTGGAAGCGCACAGCGATTTCGACGCCTGGCTGGGCAGCATCCAGGCAAAGACACGCTGGACCGCCATCTACAGTCTATTGACGCTGGACCAATTGGCGACGCAGCTACGCCGCTTCAGCAAGTTCCAGAACGAGGATCGCCGCTTCTTCCTTCGACTGGGCGACCCCAACTCGCTGCATCTGTACCTGGCCTCGATCGCGGAGGACGCCACGACCGTGGGCCGGTTCTTCGCCAACGGCGGCATCGACGAATTCTATTTCCATGCCCCGGAGGCCCGGCTGTCGCAACGCGTACAACCGCTGTTCGAACAGAAGGACGTACCCGCCCCCTACCTCGACGGCTACCTGATCCGTATCAACGTGCAGGAGGTGGGTTGATGGCCCTTGACAGGATAGACCTCGACGCCATGGAACGAGGCGCCTACCGGCAGGCCGACCGCGACCTGGCGCAGTATCTGTGCGAGAACATGGCCCCCGTGCTCGAACGCGTGCCCGCCAGCCACGACGATGTGCCCCGGTTTGTCGAACTCGCCGGCGAGCACGCCCGCCAGAACGGCTACGGCGCCGGTCGCATGTACGGCCACTACATCATGACGGCCCTGTTGCTGGGATACGAATGGATGCAGGACCCGGTCTGGACCGACCTGGCGGCCATCCACGACGACCCCGGCCTGGATTTGGACAGCCGCTTGAACCTGGGCTTCAACCGGGCCATAGCCGCCCACCGGAAACGGGATGCCGCCTTGCCAGGGATGCTCGACATCACCTGTACCGTGCTGGCCCTTCGCAACGATGTGCTGACACTGCACGAACAGTGGAAAGCCTTCAAGCAGTTGGCCGCCCTTCGCGACATCACGGAATCGGATGCAGTGCTCCGGTATTTTGAAACCTACGAAGCGGACTTCAGGCAGCGGTTCAACCTGCCGCCAATACAGCGCACCAAGCTGACGGCATACCAACGGCTGGGCTATCAGCACATGGCGATGGCCCTGCCCGAACCCGTCGACGACATCCGCGACCTAAAGCCCCTCGGCGTTCAGCTCATGACCCAGTACATGCTGCTGGCGATGACGTTTGGCCGCTTCTACCTCGACAACCCATTGCTCGCCGCGCTTCACGAACGGCTGAAGCGCACGGAAATTCCCAGCCAGCAAGTCGAAGCGCTACGGGCGTTCCTGCAAGCGCATCGCCGTCTGCTGACGGAGGACGCTTCATGAGCAACTCAGCGCTCGACACCGCCTACGAAACGCTGGCCCAGGATGCGCTGGAGGGCAACCTGCCCCACCCGGCCACGGTCTGCAAGGACTGTACGGAAATCGGCGTTCCCTTCTCTCTCAACACTGGCGACGGACCTCGTGATGCCGACCTTGCCTTGGGTATCCCTTCCACGGAAACAGCGGCAACTGAAACCTGGTTCACCAGCAATCCCTGGATCAATGATGAGCTACAGAACTTCCGGGACACCTTTGCCCTGCGCGTACTGATGCGCCTCGGCGAACTGAAGGGGGAAGCCTTCCTGGCTGAGTTTCAGGCTTACATCAAATCCAGGGGTTTTGAACTCGACTGCCTCGACTACATGATCGACGAAGGCGAGGTTTTGACGCCGCCCGAGCTGGAAAACATCACCCACGGCACACTCATCGATAAAGAGCTTCAGTGCGCCGACACCAATTTCAATTTCCATGGAAAAAACGTCTATTACTGGACGTTCACCACCGCGCGTTTTACCGAGGGAGGTCATCGAGAAGGCGTCTTCTACAATCCGTTCCCGCCGGTCGACTGGCACGTCTCGGGGCGATTCGACATCGACCGCGCCGCCCAATGCCTGGTGACTTCGTTCGAACAGCAGAAGCAGCGCGACAAGCAGTGGGAAGTGGTGAAGATGGTGGGCAGGATCGGGCTCGGCATCCTGACCTTCATTCCCGCCGTCCGGGTAGTGACGCTGGGTGCCAGAGGGCTCCGCTACTCCATTGCCGTCATTGAAGCGGTCATGTCGGCCAACGAGATAGCCAGCGGTAGCACCTCCCTTATCAAAGGCGAAGGGATCGACCTCGGCGAGACGATGTTCGAGAGCCTGGCAAAACTCGCCGACCCCAAGAGTGATGGTGAACGCGGCCGCCAAGTCTTCATGTTCATCAACCTTGCGCTGATTGCGCCATCGATCCAAGACGGTGCGCGCTGGGTGCTTCGCAGGATCTGGAACACGCCATCCTCGATACGCTATGACCTGAAGGCACTGCCCGAACCCGACCGCAAGGCCCTGAACAACCACGCCAGTGCGGAACCGAAAGCCATCGAGTTGCGGGGCAGTAGACGCGGAAGGAGCAACGACGACAGCGTTGAATGGTTTGATCGTCCCTCGCTGGATACCAACAGCAGCCAGGTGGGGCTGACCACGGCGACGGGCAAAGCCAACTACGCCGTGATGACCAACACCTTGCGCGCACGCCTGGCGATGCTGATCCTTCACAACGGCGGCAAACTGCGAGTCACGGGGCGTGTAGGAAAGGTGGTCGGGGATGCGGGAGAAGAAGTGCTGGTGGCAGCGTTGATAGAGCGGATGAAGTTCAGGCCTGAAAATATCCTGGGCTACAGTCTGGACCCCAGCAAAATTCCCCACCGTATTGGCTTATCCAACAAAAGTAATCAGGGCTTAGATGTTCTGGTCTACGTTCCCCCACCACCCTCACTTGAGGTCAGGGTACCTACAACGGGAGCGATGCGCCACGGCATAGACGGCATGAACGGTAAGGCCGAAACAGAAAAAATCCATTTCACCAAGAAAACCCTTTTGGTATTTGAAACTAAAACAACACTCAGCAAAGACTTTACACCAGACTTTAACCCCACTCAAAGAAATGGGCTCAAGAAGGTTAATGAAGTAAAGAGAAATATTTCCGGAAAAAAACGCAGATGGAAACCTCACACCATGAGGCAAGTCGATCCAGATTACATGGGAAAGCTCGACGCCATTGAGGAAGCACAAAAATCTGGAGACATTGCATTTATCCACGCACAAGTATTTCTCGATGAACAAGGCATCCCGCGCAAGCTTGTAGGCGGTGGAAGCGGCATACAGCTCAATATATGGTGACACTGTAATGACCAAAGCAGCTAAAAATAGAATGCAAAAAATTCTATCTGAAGTTTTTGACTGGGCGACTGATGTCGCCCCGACGAGTGACAATCGGCTACGAAATTACGAAGCTGGCAATGGCAGTATTGCTCTAGCCAACATTGATCTATCCCGATATGGAATGCATGCCATAAGCGAGGGCCTTGCAGAAGCATACTCAGGCAAACACCTCAACGCCATTCGCCTGATGTCATTTGGATTTACTCGTATGCTATATGCACATTTGACAGATATTCGAATTTTGAAGGAGTCAGACCGCCAAGGCAGTGAAACATTAGATGACTGTACACACCTTATGTTAGGTGTGATCACATTAGGCCGCCCCCATCTTGTAAGACCATACTTACAAGAAGTCACTGATGGGTTGGATAGTGGCTATGGGGTTAGTGATGGGCACGACCTCCCCTACGGAACTACTCTGCGCTATTCAGCCTTCGGCCTGAGCATTATCAGCGATTGGCTCGGCCAGCCACTGGATCTGGACAAATATGCCCTGCCCCGCGACCCAGCCTGGGGCCAACTGGTGGCGCACTGGCGCGAACCCGACCCGGAAAAGCTGCTCCCCGTGCTGCTGGCCGCCTGCGACATACATATCGAACGCATGGCCGTGACAGACCGCGAAGCTGATGATAGCGAGAATTTTGAATTCAACTCCGTGTTCATGGCCGTGCATCCCACCGAAATCCTGGCCGTACTGCGCCTGCGCGACTTGCTCGGCCTGCCCAACCCGCTGCAGATCGACCACCCGCTAATGCAGACACCCTATGCCGCCATCACCTGCCGGCCGGGCGACGTCACCGAAAACGACGAGCTGCTCGACCGCTACCTGGCCGCGATACGCCAGCGCGATCCGCATGTGCTGCCGCCTGGCCTATAGCGGTCACCGTTGCCCCGCGCGCGGTCATTGGCCATTGAATGAACGCCCCACTGGACGCTGGCCACAGCGTAGTGCGGCGACACGCGCCGTCTGCACCACCATCCGCAACAGGGAGAAGGAAATGCCCACGAAGCCGCAAATTGGACCAGGACTGCTGATGGCATGGCTTGCAACGGTATCCAGGGAAGATAAGGCATGAGCAATACAGCGCTCGACGCCACCCTCGAAACGCTGGGCCAGGATGCGATGGAGGGCAACCTGCCCCGCCCGACCACGGTCTGCAAGGACTGCACGGAAGTCGCCGTACCGTTCTCCATCAACGCTGGCAATGGTCCCCGCGACGCGGACCGGGCACGGGGCATTCCCTCCCATGACGGAGCCGCCACGGAAGCCTGGTTCCTCGACAACCCCTGGATCACGGACCGCATTCAGAACTTCCGCGATACCTTCCTGCTCCGTGTACTGCTGCGTTTCGGCGAACTCAAGGGCGAGGCGTACATGGCGGAATTCTATACATACATCGCCGCCAAGGGCCTTGAGCTGACCAGCATCGAAAACCTGATGGTTACGGAGAAGTACATCACTCCCAATTTCATGCACTAGGTTGTCAAGGCCAAGGTAGAACGCCCCAAGGTTGAATGTAACAGCGGCAACTTCGTGTTTCTCAACAGTTCCATCTACTTCTGGAGCTTCACCTCTGCCCAATTCATCGATGACACCCAGGTCGGGGCCCAAGGCCAACGTTACGACACCGTATTTGCCTGGGACCTCTCCGGCCAGTACGACATCGCCCGCGCCGCAAACGACCTGGCCGCTGCCTTCGAACGAGAGAAGGCCATCGACAAAACCTGGAACAGAATCTACGGTGCCGTGAATCTCGGGCTGGGCGTGCTCTCCATCATTCCCGCGGTCCGCGTGCTCAGGACGGGCGCCTCCGGCATCCGCTATGCCTACGCCGCACTTGATGCGGCCCTGGCCGCCAACTCCATCGCCAGCGGCAGCACCTCCCTCATCACGGGTGAAGGGATCGATCTGGGCGAGACGATGTTCGCCAGCCTGGAGCCCCGCGCCATCGAGCTGCACGGCAGCAAGCCGGGCGACGACGATACCGGGAAGATCGACTGGTTCGAGCGTCCCTCGCTGGACACCAACCGCAGCCAGGTGGGCGTGGCACTGCAAACGGGCCGCGCCAACTACGCGGTGATGTCCAACACGCTCCGCTCACGCCTGTCGATGTTGATCCATAACCACGGGACAGACGTACGTTCGGTCAAGAACCTCAGCAATGTTATCGGTGACGCGGGCGAAGAAGCCATGGTGGCGGCGATGGTGGAACGGATGGATTTCGATCCCAAGAACATCCTGGGCTACAGCCCGGCCCCGGGGAAAATCCCCCACCGCATCGGCCTGTCCAACAAAAGCAGGCATGGTCTTGATGTGCTGGTATATGTGCCTCCGCCGCCATCGCTCACCGCGCGCGCGCCCAGCAGCAACGGCATGCGCAACAGGATCGATGATGCAAGAAAACCGGCACCTCCCATAGTCATGAAATTTGAAGAGCGAACATTGCTTGTGATCGAAACAAAGTCGACGCTTGGCTACAGAAGAACCCCCGGGCTCAATGACACTCAGACGAATGGGGTTGGCAAGGTCGATGATGTCTTGAACAAGATCAGAACAAATCACCAGATGTGGAGTGATAACAGTCTTTCCTCAGTCGATCCAAACCACATGGAAAAGTACAAATCCCTCAGAAGGGCAAGAAGTAGCGGGAAGATCGCATATCTACACGCGCAAATATTTTTTGATTCAAATGGCCAACTAAATAAAAACGTTGGCAACGGAACCGGCATCCAGCTCAATAGCTGGTAATGGAGAGCCATGATGAAGGAATTACAGTCGGCCAGATTAAATAAATCTCTATCCAAGGTTCCCAAGTGGGCAGACGACCGGCGCCCCTTAAGTGATGACGACCTACAGTCGTACATTGAGGGTGATCCAGAAGTTGATGCCGGACTTGTATGTTTTGAGCTGTTCGACTACGGCATGCTGGCTGTAAGCCAAAGTCTGCTCGCGGCACACGACAAGCGAGCGACAGAGGCCAACCGACTCATGTCCTTTGGCATCAAAAGGATGCTGTATGCAGACATGATCACACTAAAGAAGGTCCAAGTGACGCGGACTGGAGGATTCGTCGGCACCTTGGATGGCTGTACCCATCTTATGCTCGGTGCCATTGCACTAGGCCAGCCTCAACTCGTCGCTCCGTTCTATCAGGAAGTGCTGGACGGCGTAGAAGGCGGATATGGCGCCGGAGATGGCCATAAACCGCCAGTCAGCAGCACGCTGCGTTATGCCGCATTCGGCCTGAGCATCATCAGCGAATGGCTCGGCAACCCGCTGGATCTGGACAAGCATGCCCTGCCCCGCGACCCCGCCTGGGGCCAACTGGTGGCGCACTGGCGCGAACCCGCCCCGGAAAAGCTGCTCCCCGTGTTGCTGGCCGCCTGCGACGTGCATATTGAGCGCATGGCCGTGACGGACCGCGAAGCCAGCCAGGACAAGAAATACGAGTTCAGCTCGACCTTCCTGGCCGTACACCCCACCGAAATCCTGGCCGTGCTACGCCTGCGCGACCTGCTCGGCCTGCCCAACCCGACCCAGATCGACCACCCGCTGATGCAGACGCCCTACGCAGCCATCACCTGCCGGCCGGGTGAAGTCACCGAAAACGACGAGCTGCTGGACCGCTACCTGGCCGCGATGCGCCAGCACGATCCGCATGTGCTGCCGCCAGGCTTATGAGCGAGCGGAGCGATAGCATGCAGATTCCAACGTGGGAGCAATTCTCTGCCGTGTTCGCCGCTCCCGGCGACGAACAGGCACGCGCCGTGCGCGAGGCATTTATCCAGCAGCACAACGAACGCGAGGGGGATGAGGCGACATCGTCGGTAGAAGACTACGTGAATGCTTTGATCACGCTCTATGGGTATTTCCTGGATCACAAGGAAGGAACCTTCAGTGTCGTCGAATGGCTGGACGACAAGCTGGGGGATGCGTTCACCATCGATTTCGATGATGACGGCGAGGCGGTAGAAGTACGCTTTGGCGGCAGGAAGATCGTGCTCTCCCATCACTCGATGGGAACCGATGAGCTCGAGCAGGACGTGGCACAGCTCGAACGACTGATGGAGGAACGGTACTACATCATCTATCAGTGCATCGGCGAAGGGTTCAGTGACACCTTGGAATTGTTGCTGGTGCCCTCCGATCATTGGCGCCGGGCAGAAATGATCTATGGCCAGGCCTGGGTCGCAGCCCATTTCATGCGCTGCGTCGGTGAAGAGCCATTCGCGCCCCAAAGCGATGCGCCGCCCGCCAGCACGGGCCAAGCACCGGTTGCCAACAGGCGTTCCAGTGAAGAGAGCGAGTGGGACACGTTCTACCACTTCAAAGCCAAGATATTCCTCTGGTTCGTTCTGCCAGTGCTGGTCGCGTTCGCGCTCTACGTGGCGTGGGGGGTGCTGAAGAGCGATACCCTGCCGCCCCCTCAGCCCGAGGGCTGCGAGAACGTGGACAGGACATTCCGCAACCTGCCGGCGGAACAGGCCGAGCCCCTGAAGGAGCACATGCGCCGGCAGCTCGGTTGCAATAGCGAATAAAACTGTACGGTGCCCTGCACCGAAGGAGAGAACACATGCCAGGACGCGGCGCGATCCGCCTGGGCGACAGCCATACCGGCGGCGGCACGATGATCGAGGCCAGCGGCATTCCCGTGGATGGCATCCCGCAATGCCTGCTCGGCGACAAGGCGCAATGCCCGAAATGCAAGGGTACCTACCCGCTGGTTTCGGGCGGTGACGGCACCGCCATCCACAATGGCCGCCCCATGGTGTTCGAGCCGGCGCAGCTTGCCTGCGGCTGCACCGTCTCGTCATCCTGCACAGGGCACTACGACAAAGCGTAGCGCTGCCGGGCATACAAGGAGGTAATCGCAATGGGATTGGTACCGCCCCGGCACCACGGTGACAAAGTCAGGCTATTGGTCCGACAGGACATCACCAACGACGAACTGAAACAACTGATCGAGGACGGCATCACGATTACCGTTATCGAAAACGACAATCGCAGCGTTCGGTTCCACTTTTCGGCCGCCATGTCCGTCAAGATTCTGCGTGAGGAACTGCTCTCCTCCACCGACGACATGACAGCAGGGTGAACGCACGCAACCGCCCCGGCCAATCCGGCCCGATGCCGACCGGGGCGGTGCGTAACCTGGTTTTCCCAAGGCCAAGTGGCCTATCGGAACCTATACCGGGTGAACACCGGCATAGGCAGGACGTTCGATGATTTCGCGGATCGAGACGCCCCGCTCCAAGTCGAACCCCTCGACGGTAAAGACCGATCCGTGGGTGCTCATGAAGCGGTCGCGGACGGATGCCCCATACAGCTCCTCGATGAAGCCGGATGCGTTGTCGGCCATTTCGGCCAGCCCCTGAGCGAGCGGTTTGCGTCGTAGCGATAGCGAGACCTTGTGTTTTTTCCCCTTCCAGGCCAGGTCCGAAACTCTAAGCATCAGGCGCTGACCCTGGCTAGTCTGTAGGTGGAGCCCCAGGTGGAGCCATCTGGGACGGAGCGCGTCGAAGCGTGCGTTGATCTCTATGAGCTTCTTTCTGGCCTCGGCTATCATCGCGGCGATCAGCGCTTCGTCTTCCGGCTCGTCCGAGTCGTCGAGCAAATCGCCGAAGTACTTTTCGGCGGTTTCCGTCGAAAGCCCCGGGGAAAGCTTGAACTCCGGCGGCAATTCGCGCAGCCATTCTTCGCGCTGGGCGATGGCGCGGGCCCGGGCTTCATCTTCACCACCATACTGATCGATCCTGAACCAGGCGCGCTTGATGCCATGCTTGCTGGTCAATTGCGCCAGCCAGGCGGGATGCTTGCCCCATTGCACGTTGGGAAAGATGCCCGGCACGCCGGTCTTGTTGCGCACCTGTGGGGTACGGGCGAGATGACGGTTGATGGCCGGAGGAATCAGGCTGACGATGGCATCACGGTAGGCTTTGGCCATCGCTAACGCCTCTTGTTCACTACCATAGATACCGTGCGTGAATGTACGAGAGATACGCAGACCGCGTCGCGAGATGTGGACAACCCACACACGCGCACCATTCCGGCTGCGCCATGGCATGATGCCATAAAGATCGTCCGGCTCAGATGGTGTGGAATGCTGCTGAGGCTGTTCCGTGCTTTGCGTATCGATCGGCTTACCCGTCACTTCCGTGTCCCCCAGACCACATCGTGGATGGCTGGATGTTACCGACCAACTTGTGATTTAGGCTCCGCAATGGTCCGAATAAGAAAATTCCGAACGATAAGCGGCCAGACGCACGTACTGCGTCTCGGGGGTTCGCATGGACAGGTCAAACGGCCTTAGAAGGGGGCCTCGGCATCCTCGCTCGCCGAAAGCCCCTTCGTCTTTCCGCCAGGCAAGGGCGGGCTGTGGATCAGGGAGCCAAGTGTTACCATTAGCCACTTTCACGCCTCGCTGGATGCTCCAGACATCCGTAGGCGCCGGCAGTACGACGCCTGACACACCTATGCGACAATCTGCCCGATATCAGGCCTAAACCCCGCCTTTATTGCTCAGCAGCTCGGCCACTCAGTGCAGATGCTGCTGACTCGATATGCCCGCTGGCTGGATGGCGCGAGTGACTGGGCAGAAATGGAAAAATTAACTTTTGCCCCAAAAGTGCCCCAAGCCGAATCGTAACCCTCTGAAACCCGCGAGATAGAGCCTCTTGATTTCCACCGCAAATATCACCATGCAGTTCGGCGCCAAGCCGCTGTTCGAGAACGTCTCCGTCAAGTTCGGCAATGGCAACCGCTACGGCCTGATCGGCGCCAACGGCTGCGGCAAGTCGACCTTCATGAAGATCCTTGGCGGCGACCTGGAGCCTTCCGCCGGCCAGGTGATGCTCGAAGCCAACACCCGCCTCGGCAAGCTGCGCCAGGACCAGTTCGCCTACGAGGCCTTCAGCGTGATCGACACGGTGATCATGGGCCACGAGCAATTGTGGAAGGTCAAGGCCGAGCGCGACCGCATCTATTCCCTGCCGGAAATGAGCGAGGAAGACGGCATGGCAGTGGCCGAGCTGGAAGTGGAGTTCGCCGAGATGGACGGCTACACCGCCGAATCGCGCGCGGGCGAACTGCTGCTCGGCCTGGGCATCCCGCTGGAACAGCACTTCGGCCCGATGAGCGAGGTGGCGCCCGGCTGGAAGCTGCGTGTGCTGCTGGCCCAGGCGCTGTTCTCCGACCCGGACGTGCTGCTGCTCGACGAGCCGACCAACCACCTGGACATCAACACCATCCGCTGGCTGGAAAGCGTGCTGACCGCGCGTAACAGCACGATGATCATCATTTCCCACGATCGTCACTTCCTGAACAGCGTCTGCACCCATATGGCCGACCTGGACTACGGCGAGTTGCGCCTGTTCCCCGGTAACTACGACGAGTACATGACCGCCGCCACCCAGGCCCGCGAGCGCCTGCTGTCGGACAACGCCAAGAAGAAGGCGCAGATCGCCGAGCTGCAACAGTTCGTCAGCCGCTTCTCGGCCAACGCCTCGAAGGCCAAGCAGGCCACCAGCCGTGCACGGCAGATCGACAAGATCCAGCTCGAAGAGGTCAAGCCGTCCAGCCGGGTCAGCCCGTTCATCCGCTTCGAGCAGTACAAGAAGCTGCACCGCCAGGCGGTGACCGTGGAGAAACTGACCAAGGGCTTCGACGACAAGCCGCTGTTCAGCAACTTCAGCTTCCAGATCGAGGCCGGCGAGCGTGTGGCGATCATCGGCCCCAACGGCATCGGCAAGACCACCCTGCTGCGCACCCTGGTCGGCGACCTGGCGCCCGACGCCGGCGAGGTGAAGTGGACCGACAGCGCCGACGTCGGCTACTACGCCCAGGACCATGCCGACGACTTCTCCGACGATGTCAGCCTGTTCGACTGGATGGGCCAGTGGACCCAGGGTGGCGAGCAGATCGTGCGCGGCACCCTCGGCCGCATGCTGTTCTCCGGCGACGAGATCGGCAAGTCGGTGAAGGTGATCTCCGGTGGCGAGCAGGGCCGCATGCTGTTCGGCAAGCTGATCCTCAAGAAGCCCAACGTGCTGGTGATGGACGAGCCGACCAACCACCTCGACATGGAGTCCATCGAGGCGCTCAACCTGGCGCTGGAGAACTACCCGGGCACCTTGGTCTTCGTCAGCCACGACCGCGAGTTCGTTTCCTCGCTGGCCACCCGGATCATCGAGCTGGGCGAGAACGGCGTGGTCGACTTCAGCGGCAGCTACGACGAGTACCTGCGCAGTCAGGGCATCCTGGTCTGACGGGCGATCGCGGGAGTCGGCGAGCCGGCTCCCGCATCCGGGCTACGGTTTCAGAACCACTCCGTAGACCACGCCATAAGAGCCGTGAATAAGTACCAGGCTCATCGTTAGCTAGCTTCCTTTTGTTTCCAGCAGCGGCCATTATTGGCGGGTCTTTCGACTTGCACGCTGCCCACGATGCCCAGCACCCAGACCAACTCGACGGCGATCACCCTGCAGATTCTCTCCGTCGTGTTCTTTTCCTTTCTCGGCTACCTGTGCGCAGGCATTCCCCTCGCGGTCCTGCCCGGCTACGTGCACCAGCAACTCGGCTTCGGCAGCGTGATCGCCGGCCTGGCCATCGGCTTGCAGTATTTCGCGACACTGTTCAGCCGCCCGCTGGCCGGGCGCCTGGCCGACACCTACGGCAGCAAGCCGGGGGTGCTCTACGGGTTGCTCGGCATCGCCGCCAGCGGTGTGCTGACCCTGCTCTCCCCCCTGCTCCAGGACTGGCCGTTGCCCAGCCTGCTGTTCCTCCTGGCTGGCCGTGTGGTGCTCGGCGCGGCGTTGAGCATCATCGGTATCAGCGCGATCAGTTGGGGGATCGCCCGGGTCGGCGCCGAACACACCGCGCGGGTGATCTCCTGGAACGGCATTGCCGCCTACGCCGCCATCGGCATCGGTGCGCCGCTCGGGGTGGCCATGGCCGATGCACTGGGGGTATGGACCATCGGCGCGGCGCTGGCCTTGCTCGCGGGCCTGGCCCTGCTGTTGATCTGGCCGAAGCCGGCGCCCTCGGTAATTCCCGGCGAGCGCCTGTCGTTCATGTCGGTGCTCTGGAAGGTCAGCCCCTACGGCATGGGCCTGGCGTTCGGCTCGATCGGCTACGGCGCCCTGACCACCTTCATCACCCTGTTCTATGCCAGCCGTGGCTGGACCGGAGCGGCCTATTGCCTGACGGCATTCGGCATCGCCTTCATCGTCGCGCGGTTGTTGTTCATCAACAGCATCAACCGTCTCGGCGGCTTCAACGTGGCCATCGCCTGCCTGGGCATCGAGGCCCTTGGCCTGCTGTTGCTGTGGCTGACACCGTCACCGGCGTTCGCGCTGCTCGGTGCGGCGCTCGCCGGCTTCGGTCTGTCGCTGGTCTACCCGGCGCTGGGCATGGAGGTCATCGGGCGCATCCCGGCCAGCAGCCGCAGCGCCGGCTTGGGCGCCTACGCGGTGTTCTTCGACCTGGCACTGGGCATCGCCGGCCCGCTGATGGGCATGGTCGCCAGCGACCATGGCTATGCCGCGATCTTCCTGGTCGCGGCATTGCTGTCGGCGGCCGGCATGCTACTGAGCCTGGGGCTCGCCCTGAACAAGCGCTAGGAGCGTCGGACGACGCTCCGCTTCACGGCGGGCTGAAACCTGTCGTCAGGCGGCGGTAGTCTCGAACAGTTCGCCAATCCGTGCCCGGGCCTGCTCGATGGCTTCGCCGCGCGCCGCGTCGCCCATCGCCAGGCCATGGGCATGCACGACCTGCACGTCGGTGATGCCGACGAAGCCCAGCACGAACTTCAGATAATCCTCATGGGCCGCGGCGCTCGGCTGGCCGACGTGCTGGCCGCCTGCGCTGGAGACGATCACCACCCGCTTGCCGACTGCCAGGCCTTCCGGGCCCTGCTCGGTGTAACGGAAGGTCTTGCCGGCCACCGCGATGCGGTCGATCCAGGCCTTCAGTTGGCTGGGCAGCGCGAAGTTGTACATCGGCGCGCCGATCACGATGGCGTCGGCGGCGAGGAACTCGGCCAGGGTGCTCTCGGCACGCTCGGCTTCCAGCTTCTGTGCCGCATCGCGCAGCTCGGCCGGGGTATTGGTGGCGACCAGGCTGAGCGCGGACAGGTGGCCAAGCTCGTCGGTGGCCAGGTCACGGTAGCTGACCTCGACGCCGGTTTCCGCCGCCTGCCAGGCCTCGACCACGGCGCGGCTGAGTTGGCGGGACGCGGAAGCATCGCCGAGGATGCTGGAATCGATGTGGAGAAGTTTCATGGGCAAGACTCCTAGATGAGGATCGCCGAACCGGCGATCACGTTGCATAAGATGCTACCCATGGATCGAATACCTGATTAGTCTGTAATTCTGCGATAGATCGTCCCACCGACAGAACGATATCCATGCAAGACCTCAACGATCTCCACTACTTCGCCCGCGTCGTCGAGGCTGGCGGGTTCGCCGCCGCCGGCCGCTTGCTGGGCATTCCCAAGTCGCGCCTGTCGCGGCGCATCGCCGAGCTGGAGCAGCGCCTCGGTGTGCGCCTGTTGCAACGCACCACCCGCAAGCTGGCGCTGACCGACATCGGCGAACGCTTCCTGCGTCACTGCCAGGCCATGCTGCTGGAGGCTGAACAGGCCGAGGAAACCGTCGCCGCGTTGAGCAGCGAGCCACGCGGGCGCTTGCGGGTGTCCTGCCCGCAGGTGGTGCCCGGTTTCCAGGAAACGCTGCTGTCGTTTCTGGCGAGCTATCCGCAGGTGCAGGTCGAGGTGCTGATCACCAGTCGGCGCGTCGACCTGATAAACGAAGGGGTGGACGTAGCCATGCGCGTACGCACCCTCGACGATGAAGACCCATCGCTGATCACCCGGCGCCTGTCCCCTGCGGAGGGCGCCCTGGTCGCCGCGCCCTCGCTGCTCGAAGGCCACCGCATCGCCGCTCCGGAAGACCTGCTCGACCTCCCGGCCCTGGGCGCACTGGAGGCCGACCGCAAGGTCCACTACCGCCTGGAAGACAAGGCCGGTAACCGACGCGACATCGCCCTGGAGCCACGCCTCGGTATCGAGGATTTCGCCATCCGCAAGGCCGCGGCCCTGGCTGGCCTGGGCATGACCCTGCTGCCACGGATGTACTGCGAGGAAGAGCTGAACGACGGGCGCTTGCTACAGTTGCTACCCGGCTGGGAGGTGCCGAGCGGCTACCTGCAGGCGGTCTACCCGCACCGCAGCGGCATGCTGCCGGCGGTACGGGCCTGGCTCGAACACCTGACGGCCGCCTACCAGGCCTCGCCCGAACCCCGATGACAAGGAGCCTCCATGACCGCCGACGAGATCGCCGCCTTCTGCCTGCAACTACCCGGCGCCCGCGAGGACCTCAAGTGGGGCAGCAACAGGGTGTTCTCGGTGGCCGGCAACAAGATGTTCGCGATCCTCGACTTCCTCGGCGGGGGACTGGCCTTCAAGGTCGACGTGGAACTGTTCCTGGGCTACGTCGACCGCCCCGGCATCCGCCCGGCGCCCTACCTGGCCCGCGCCCACTGGATCAGCATGGACGCCCCCTTCCCGCTCGCCGACGATGAACTGCGCAGCCTGCTGACCCGATCCCACCAACTGGTGGTGCGCAAGCTGCCGAAGATCCGCCAGGTGGGACTGCTGCTCGATCAGTAGGAGAGCAGGCTGCGCAGGAGCTGGCCGCCCAGCAGCCAGTCGGCCCAGGCCACCTGATGCAATACCACGATGCTCCAGAACACCAGTTGGAATGAGAGTTTGCGGGTCTTGTGGCGGAATACCCGCTGGGCCACCAGCGCACCTGGCCAGCCGCCGAGCAACGCAGTGAGGTGCAGAGTTTTTTCCCGGGTTCTCCAGTGGCCCTTTTGTGCGCTCTGCTTGTCCCGCCAGTACTGCACGAAGCTGACCAGGCTGAGCACGGCGTAAGCCAGCAAGGGCCAGGCATCCCCGGACACCTGCAGCATCCGCAGCGATCCCAGGGCTGGCAGTACGCACAATCCTGCCAACACCAGCAGCTTTACCGGCAAGGCCTGGATGCTCCTGCTCGACTCACGTGACCTATCACTCGAGGCAGCGGCCTTGGCCAGCTTCGGTTGCCGGCGAATCGCGGGACGGTCCAGGCTGAGTGCCTCGCCGCGCATGTGCTCGGCGCGCAGGCGCCCCTGCGAATCCTTGCCAGCGATAAATAGCACCACCTGCCCCACTTGCGGACGCTGATCACCACGCATGGCGGAGATATGCACGAAGACATCACCCCCGCCACTGTCGGGCCGGATAAAACCGAAACCCTTGTCGTCGTTCCAGCTTTTCAGGGTGCCCCGCTGTTCCATGGCGCGATCAGCCCTGTGCGGTGGACCAATCGATCCAGCCCAGTTGCCAGGTCAGCAGGATCAGCATGCCGAAGCCGATGCGGTACCAGGCGAAGGCCGCGTAGCTGTGGCTGCCGATGAACTTGAGCAGGCCACGCACGGCGATCATGGCGAAGATGAAGGAGGTCACGAAGCCCACCGCGAACACCGGCAGGTCGCTGGGCTGGAACAAGTCACGGTACTTGTAGCCGGAATACACCGCCGCGCCGACCATGGTCGGCATGGCGAGGAAGAAGGAAAACTCGGTGGCCGCCTTGCGCGACAGGCCGAACAGCAGGCCGCCGATGATCGTCGCCCCGGAGCGCGAAGTGCCGGGGATCATCGCCAGGCATTGGGCGAAACCGATCTTCAGCGCCGACTTCCAGCTCATGTCGTCGACCGTCTCGGTATGGATCACGTGCTTGCGGCGCTCCGCCCAGAGCATGATCACCCCGCCGACCAGTAGCGCAACGGCCACGGTCACCGGGTTGAACAGGAATTCGTGGATCAGGTCGGCGAACAGCACACCCAGCACCAGCGCCGGGCAGAAGGCAATCAGCAGGTTGCTGGTGAAACGCTGGGCCTCGCGCTCCTTGGGCAGGCCGACGACCACTTCGAAGATCTTCCGCCGGTATTCCCAGACCACCGCAAGGATCGCGGCCAACTGGATGATGATGTTGAACGCGATGGCGCGCTCGCCACCGAAACCGATCAGGTCCGCGACGATGATCTGGTGACCGGTGCTGGAGATCGGCAGGAACTCCGTCAACCCCTCGATGATGCCCAGGATCAGCGCCTGCGCGTTAACCCAAAAATCCATGTAAATCCCCCGTGGGCGGCGCGTCGAGGTGCCGCCTTCTCTGAATCGATGCGATGGAACGGACGGTGTCCGGCGGAAAACAGACCCGCGGGCGAAAAACCGGTTCCCGAAAAGAATCTCGACGCTGCAACGCACCGGCAGGCGCACGGCTGGCTCTCGCGTCGAGGGGCCGGAATGCTATCAGAGCCGGGCGGCAAACGCCGAATGGATCGCGCAAGGACGGTGGCCAGGAGTGTATTGGCGCTGCAACAGATAGCTTCGGGCAAAGCCGGAAAAACCGAGCGAACGGTCAACTTCCGGAATATCTGTATCAATTCCGAGACACTCGCCGAAAACCTGCCGAACCCGCGTGGATACTGGGCTCCGCGCGATTTCCAGCATCGACGGGGATGAGCGACTGTTTCAAAAACCATACAGGTCGCATCACCGGGAAATACACCACCCATCGGTAAGTGCTTGATTCTTATCGCCTCCCCCATCCAGGCACGACTTCTGCGTTTGGTCACGGCGAGCACCGGACTGCCAGCCGGACAAGGAACTACTGCCATGGACCGTTACATCCGCACTACAGCGTTTTCGCTTATCGCCGTGGCCGGCCTTTCTCTTCTACCCGTAGCCCCGCCTCATGCCGCCGGCGACGGGACCATCGTTCTCAACCGTACCGTCCAGCCGCGCATGGCCACCCGGCCGACCATGGTGCCTGACCCCAACCCGATCACGGTCAATCCCAACATCTCTCCGCAGGTGCGAGGCCTGATGGAGTCGACGGAACTGAGTGATGGTGACTTCGCCCAGGTCACGTCCGGCTCGTCCCTCAATCGCCACATCCTGCCGGGCGGCCACATACCCGGCCTCAATACCGGAGCCGCGCAGACCCTGCCGGGCGCGGGCGGTGGCGCCGGTGTCGGCGCCGGCGGCAACTCGATCTCCAACCAGGTCAACAGCGCCGTGAAGCAAGGCCTGGCTCCGCTGCAAGTCCTGACGGGAGGGCGCTGAGATGAAACGCCTGCCCCTGCTTCTCGGGCTCGCCCTGCCGGCCTTCGCCCTGGCCGACACGCTCCCTTCGCAGAACAACGCCAGCGTGACCGCCAGCGCCGTCGGCTACCAGGGCGTGATGTCGGTCAACCAGGCCGCCGGCGATATGCACCAGCAGGTCAACGGCCGTGCCCTGGCGATTGGCGACCAGGCCGGGGCCACTCTCGGCTATGGCCAGTCGCGCAGCGCTGAATTGCCGGCTGGAACCCTCGACGCCACGGCCTCGATCCAGGGCAACGCCTTCAGCCGTGGAGCCGGCCTGCTGGGCGTCAACCAGTCCGCCGGCGCGGGCAACCAACAAATCAACGCTTTCCGCACGAGCCTCAGCACCCGTGGGGAAAGCCTGGATGACAGCGTCCTCGCCCAGCAGAGCGTGGCGCTGCCGAAGAGTTCGGGTCCGGCTGGAACGGAGACCGGCAGGCGGCTCGTCGATACCGACGACCGCGCCTTCGCCGGTAGCAGTGGTGTCGTGCAGCTGAACCAGAGCGCTGGGGTGGGAAACCGGATGGTCAACACCTTCAGCATCAGGGTCGCGGATTGACCCTTATAAGTCGTGATGTCAACACGTAACTGGCAAGGAGAAACACCATGAAAGCAACAATGGTAGTGAAACCGCTGGTATTCGCGATCGCTGCCGCGATGGCGACCGGGGTATGGGCCGATCGTGATCGTGACCGCGATCGCGACCGTTCGCCCTACAACACCTGGGCCGCCGGAGCTCATGCGACCGTCGACAACGAGCAGACGCTGGACAGCAACTACGTCGACAACCAGGCCACCGAGAACACGGCGGATGCCAACAACTCCGCGAATGGCAGCGCAGGCAACCTGGGTGTCAACGTGGCGGCCGGCAACGTCAACCAGCAGGCCAACGAAGCAGCCCTGGCCACCGCGGATGAAAACTTCATCTTCGGCCACGCCTACTCCAGCGTGAACGTGTATCAAGGCAACTATGGCAACAACGTGGACAACTTCTCCACGCAGAACAACGCCTCGATCACCAACATGGCCAACGGCTCGTCCGGCAACATCGGCATCAACGTGACCGCCGGCAACTTCAACCAGCAGAAAAACGCCCTGGCCGCAGCCGTATCCGGCGGCCGCCATGTCTCGGCATACGCCGGCGCCACCCAGGACATTTCCGGTGCCGACGTGAACAACGAAGCCAACATCAAGGCCAAGTACGAGAAAGTCGTCCTTGGCGTCGGTCTGGCAGGCGGTTATGCCGGTGGTGGCGGTGGGGTGATCCACGACGAAGAGCCCTACAAGATCGAAGAAGGCAAGCGCGGCAAGGACGACACCATCAAGAGCAAACCCGACAAGGACACCTTCGGCTTCGTGGAAGCCGGCGGCATCCTGCTCGGCGGTGTAGCCGCAGGCTGGGTACCGGTGGGCGCCACTGTCCAACAGGCAGTGGTCAACAACGCCACCCTGACCAACTCGCTGAACGGCAGCTCCGGCAACATCGGCGCCAACGTCTCGGCGGGCAGCCACAACCAGCAGATCAACTCGCTGTCGATCGCCGCTGGCTGTAACGCTTGCCCAAAGTGACACCGCAGGGAGGCAGAGGCTTGTCGTTCTAGTCCTCACTGTCGTACGGGAGGGGCCCACGGGCTCCTCCCCTTCTCTGCGAAGGATGACCACCATGCGCTGGATGATTGCCGGGCTCGCAGGCTGCCTGTTGCAGGGTAGCGTGCTGGCCGCCCAAGTCCCCCTCGCCGTGCTGCCAGGCGGCGCAATCGCGTTCAAGCCGGTCGAAAGCATCCGCGAGCGGCGCTTCAGCAACCTGGTCGAACAGAAGACCGACTTCAGTTGCGGCGCCGCTTCCCTGGCCACCATCCTGCGCGAGGCCTACAACCTCGACGTCGACGAGGACTTCGTCATCGAGGGCATGCTGGCCGGCGCCGACCCCGAGCTCGTCCAGAGCCAGGGATTCTCCATGCTCGACATGAAGCGCTACGTGCAGAACATCGGCATGCGCGCCCGCGGCTACCGCATCAGCACCGAGGCCCTGCAGCAGCTCAAGGTGCCGGTGATCGTGCTGCTCGACGTACGGGGCTACAAGCATTTCGTGGTCATGCAGCGCGCCGAGCGCGGCTGGATCTACATCGGCGACCCGGTGCTCGGCCACAAGCGCTACAGCCTCGAGGAATTCAGCCAGGGCTGGAACAACATCGTGCTGGCGGTGATCGGCCCCGGCTACGACAAGACCAACGCCCTGCTCTCTCCCCCTGATCCATTGACGGCCAAGGACCGTATCAATGCATTCAGGCCCGTACATGACGCCGAGTTGATGGAGTACGGCTTTATCCAGAGCGACTTTTTCTAAGTGTGCAAGGGCGAGGATGCCCAGGAGGCCAACATGAAGACCTACATGCTACTGACAGCGATCTGCCTCGCCGTCAGTGTGCCTGTCCAGGCCGCTTCGGTTTTCAAACCCGAGGAGCTCAGCGACCAGGAGCTATCGCAACTGCGCGGCCGTTTCGTCATGCCCGGGCAGATCGTCCACTTCGGCTTCACCATGATCAGCAGTTGGGAGAACGCCCAGGGCCAGGTGCTCGGCGCGCGCGTCAGCATGCAGGCCCAGCAGAACATGTACCGCCCGGTCTTCCGCGTCTCCTCGTTGAACAGCGAGCCGGGCAACGGCGTGGCCCCCGGCAATCTCCAGCAGACTGGCACCATCAGCGGCGGCGCCGGCCTGCACAAGGTCGACGGAGCCTCGCAGAGCATCCGCGCCGCGGGCGACAACAACCTGGCGCAGAACGACATCACCCTCAACGTCAAGCACAGCAATAGCGCCCCGGCCCTGGACACCACGGGCAAGCCCCTGACGTCCCCGGTCCAGGTCAGCAACAGCGCCGGCAGCGTCCAGGTGACCCCCGCCAACAACAGCGTGCAGATCGCCATCCAGAGCAATGGCCAGGGCTCGACCCTTCAGCAGATCGGCGCCGGCGCGCTGCTGCAGAACACCCGGATACTCGGCTCGAGCAACGTCGTGAAGAACCTCGCCGCACTGGACGTGGTGCTGAGGGAGAACAAAGCCACGATCAATACCCTGAACTGCAACTGGGACCAGTTGCGCGGCCTTCGTCCTTCAGGGATCTGATCTACGCTTCTGCCCAAGCCAACAGGACGGTGTGACTCGCTCATGGTCAAGCTCAACCCACTTCATTTGGCAGTATGCGTTGCAACCATCCTCCCCTCGACCTGGCTGCATGCGGCCACCGAGGAAGAGGTCCAGGCCCTCCAACGGGAGCTCCTCGAACTGCGCAGGAGCTACGAAGCGCAGCAGAACGCACTGATGGTGCTCGAACAGCGCCTGCGCCAGGTGGAAGCCCAGCCGCAGGTGCAGCAGCCGCAACGCCTGGTGCGCTCGCCCAGCGCCCCGGCGCAGACGGCGGCCGCGGGGAGCGGTGCCGGCTACGGCGAAAGCCTGAAGGATGAAGGCTCCGCGCCACGCAGCGTGGAGAACATCTACGAGGAGGCCAGCGGCTTCTTCGGTGGCACCTTCAGCGTCGAGACCGGGCTGACCTACAGCCACTACGACACCCGCCAACTGGTGCTCAACGGCTTCCTGGCCCTGGACTCGATCTTCCTCGGCAACATCAACGTCGACCAGATCAACTCCGACACCCTCACCCTGGACCTGACGGCGCGCTACAACATGGACGACCGTTGGCAGTTCGACATCAACGTGCCCATCGTCTACCGCGAGTCCACCTACGAATCGGCCGGCGCCTCGGGCGGCTCCACCTCGGAAGTGTCGTCGGAAACCGTCACCCGCGACCCGGCGCTGGGCGACATCAACGTCGGCGTCGCCTACCGCTTCATGCGGGAGAACGAGAACCAGCCCGATGGGGTCTTCACCCTGCGGGTCAAGGCGCCGACCGGGAAGGACCCTTACGGCATCAAGCTGATCCAGTCGCCCGAGAACGACAACCTCTCGGTGCCCGAGGAACTGCCCACCGGCAACGGCGTATGGTCGGTCACGCCCGGGGTATCGCTGGTCAAGACGGTCGACCCGGCGGTGCTCTTCGGCAACCTGTCCTACACCTACAACTTCGAGGAGTCGTTCAGCGACGTCAGCCCACAACAGGGAACCAAGCTGGGCGGCAAGGTTAAGCTCGGCAACTGGTTCCAGTACGGCATGGGCGTGGCCTTCGCGCTCAACGAACGCATGAGCCTGTCGATGTCCTACTCGCAACTGATCGCCCAGAAGAGCCGGATCAAGCCAGACGGCCAGGACTGGAACAGTATCTCCAGCAGCGACGCCAACGCCGGCTACTTCAACATCGGCATGACCTACGCCGCCAGCGACAACCTGACCATCGTGCCCAACCTGTCCATCGGCCTCACCCCGGACGCCCCGGACTTCAGCTTCAGCCTGAAATTCCCCTACTACTTCTGACCGGCCACGACGCGAACGGGCAGCCCTGCGCTGCCCGTTCGCGTTTGCGCTGCGGGAATCAGCGGATTCCGTGCTTGTTCAGAAGACGATAGAACGTCGGCCGGGAGATACCCAGCATGCGCGCAGCCTGGCTGCAGTTATCGGAGCACTCGGCCAGCGCGTCGCAGAGCGCCTGGCGTTCCGCCTGAGCCTTGTACTCATCCAGGGTCAGGCGTATCAGCCCCTCCGTCGTTCCAGAAGACAGGCCCAGGTCGGCAGCCTCGATCTGCCGGCCCTCCGCCAGCGTGAGGCCGCGTCGGACGCGGTTCGCCAACTCGCGGACATTCCCCGGCCATCCGTGCGCCTTCATGGCCATCTGGGCGGACTCGCTGAACCGACGGGGCCGCCGGCCGACCTCCTGGCTGTACAACTGCGAGAAGTAATCGGCCAGCAGCGGGATATCGCCAGGCCGGTCGCGCAGCGGCAGCGTCTCGACCTGCAGCACGTTGAGCCGATAATAGAGGTCCTCGCGGAAGCGCCCCGCGGCGATGGCCTTCTCCAGGTCCACGTGGGTCGCCGCCAGCACCCTGACATCGATCGGGATCGGCTGGGTGCCGCCGACGCGCTCGATCTGCCGCTCCTGGAGCACCCGCAACAGATTGGCCTGCAAGTCGAGCGGCAGGTCGGCCACCTCATCGAGCAGCAGGGTACCGCCGGCAGCCGCCTCGAAGCGGCCGATCTTGCGCTGGTGCGCGCCGGTGAAGGCGCCCTTCTCGTGGCCGAACAGCTCGGACTGGATCAACTGCTCCGGGATCGCGCCGCAGTTGACCGCCACGAAGGGACCACCGCAGCGCCGCGACTGGCGGTGCAGCGTCCTGGCCACCAGCTCCTTGCCGGTGCCGCTCTCGCCATGGATCAGCACCGTCGAGTCGGTCGCCGCCAGCTTCCTGATCAGCTTGCGCAACTCCGCCACCGGCCGGCTTTGCCCCAGCAGTTCGCACTCCTTGTCGTAATTGACCTCCCGTCCGCCATCACGCAGGCGGGCCATGCCGAACGCCCGGCCCAGGGTGACCTGGAGGCGATCCACATCGAAAGGCAGCGTATGGAAATCGAAGAACCACTCGCTGATGAAATCGCCCACCCCCCCGGCCCGCAAGGCATCCGGGCTCAGCACCGCGATCCATTCGGTATTGCTGTGGCGAATCAGCCCCTTGATGCTTTCCGGGTTCTGCAACTGGTCCGGCCCCAGACGCAGCAGGCCTACGTCACAAGGAGGCGGGGCCACGGTATCCAGTGCGCAGCTCAGCACCTCCCAGCCGGCCGAGCGCAGTTCGGGCAGTAGTTGCAAGCAGTCAACACAGGGTTCGACCACGAGCAGGAATCGAGTTGCATCCACCAGGTCGAACATTGTCGTTCCTTGGCGCCAATATTTTGGACTTCCATTAAAAAACAGTAACTTCCACCACCAAACAGGAGGCTAGCCTTTTTTTTGACACCCCTTGGACGTTTTTCTCATAAATTTATATTTATCAATAACTTGTAATGAGAATAAGACAGGCGTCCGATATCACTTATCGATCTGTTGCCAATAGATGGCCAACTGGCATAACGTCCATCTAACAAGAACACAACAAGGACGTATTCCCATGCGCACCTCCAGCCGCACCGTATCGCTCATCCTGGGCGTCCTTCTGGTCGCGCTGGCGGTACCGCTCTACTACATCGCCCGCCCCAACCTGCCCACCTACGAACCGCCCACGGAGTTGCGCTATCTCTCCCAGTGGAGCCCCGAGGCGCGCCAGACCTATTACTACACGCCGCAGGGCACGCGGGTGAAAGGCCTGCGCTACGACTGGTTCGTCGCCCTGGAACTGCCGTTTTCCCGCGACAGGCTGGCCGAGCCCTCCTACCTCGCCCGCTTCGGCTTCCTCGTCGACCCCGACCAGCAAGCCAGCGCGCTCAACCCCGGCAACCTGCCGGTCGGCTTCGCCCGCCACAGCGACGACGAAACCGGCGACCAGTACCTGGACATCACCTGCTCGGCCTGCCACTCCGGCGAACTGCGCTACCAGGGCAAGGCGATCCGCATCGACGGCGGCGCCGCCCTGCACTCGCTGGCCTCGACCGTGCCCACCCTGCGCGGCGGCAGCTTCGGCCAGGCCCTGGGCATGAGCATGGCCTTCACTTACTACAACCCGGTGAAGTTCAAGCGTTTCGCCAAACAGGTGCTGGGCGAACGCTATGACGAGGAGCGCGGCCAGTTGCGCCGCGACTTCAAGGCCGTGTTCGACCGCTTGATGGCCACCGCCTACAACGACTGGCACCGCGACCTGTACCCCACCGAGGAAGGCTTCGGCCGCACCGACGCCTTCGGGCGCATCGCCAACAGCGTGTTCGGCGACGCCATCGATCCCGCCAACTACCGGGTAGCCGACGCCCCGGTCAGCTATCCGCACCTCTGGGATATCTGGAAGTTCGACTGGGTGCAGTGGAACGGCTCGGCCATGCAACCGATGGCGCGCAACGTCGGCGAAGCCCTGGGCGTGGGCGCCACCCTGCGGTTGTTCGACGATGAAGGCCGGCCGCTGCCGGAGGACGAACGCTACGCCTCCAGCGTCCGCCCTCACGACCTGCACACCCTGGAAGAAACCCTCAAGCACCTGAAGGCTCCACGCTGGCCGGAAGACATCCTTGGCACGATCGACCTCGAGCTGGCCAGCCAGGGACGCGCGCTCTACGAGGAAAACTGCGCCTACTGCCACGCGCCCGCGCCAAAACCGGAGGATCGCCGCTACGCGCCGGACCGCGATCCCGAGTGGCGCATGCGCGTGGTGCCGATCGAGATCGTCGGCACCGACCCGACCACCGCCGACAACATCGCCGACCACCGTTTCGACATCAGCAAGCTTGGCTGGACCCACGAGCAACTGGGCAAGCTCGGCGTGCAGCTCTTCGGCGCCGATCCAGCGCAGATCGACTTCGCCAGCCTGTCCAGCGCCAAGGGCCTGGCCTACCTCACCGCCTACGTCGAGAACCGCGCCTACCGGGACGCCGGCATCAGCGCCGCAGAGCGCCCCGCCATGGACGGCTTCGGGCTACCCATCGGGGTACAGGAGAAACGCGGCTACAAGGCCCGCCCGCTGGACGGCATCTGGGCGACGCCACCGTTCCTGCACAACGGCTCGGTGCCGAACCTGTTCCAGTTACTCTCGCCCATCAGCGAGAGGTCGAGCCGCTTCTGGGTAGGCAACCATGAATACGACCCGAAGTTCGTCGGCTATCGCACGGAAGAAATCCCCGGCGGATTCCTGTTCGACACCCGGATCAAGGGCAACGGCAACCAGGGCCACGAGTTCCGCGACGGCTGCCGCAGCCAGGGCGTGATCGGCCGGGGCCTGCAACCCCTGGAGCGCTGGGCGCTGATCGAGTACCTGAAAGTGCTCGGCAACGCCGAGCTGGAAGCCAGGCTCACGCCGGTCGAGCCCAGGCCCTGGACACCCGGCCCGCTCTGCAGCGGCCAGGTAGCGCAAGTTCACTGAGGAACCGTCATGCTGAAACGATTCTGGCTATGGATCGGCCGTCTGCTCGGCCGGCTAGTCGTCCTTCTGCTGGCGCTGGGCCTGGGTGGCTGGGTCGTCGGCGAGCTTTATTACGGCTGGAAGTTTTCCGGACCGGTGTCCAGCGAAGAGGAAATCCCCGCCGGCGAGGCCGCACTGACCCGCGGGATCATCGATGACGCCATCCGCATCGTCGAACAGCACCGCGACAACACCCGCGTCCTGCGCGACGCACACGCCAAGTCCCACGGCTGCGTGCGCGCCGAGGTCAGCGTGGCGGCCGACCTGCCCGAGACGCTGCGCCAGGGCGTGTTCGGCGAGCCCGGCAAGACCTGGCAGGCCTGGGTACGCTTCTCCAACGGCAACGCCTACCCGCAGTTCGACCGGGCCCGCGACGCACGCGGCATGGCGATCAAGCTGCTCGACGTGCCCGGCGACAAGCTGCTGAGCCGGCCCGGCGGCCAGGACGAGCAGGACTTCGTGATGTTCAACAACTCGGTGTTCTTCGTTCGCGACGTCGCCGAGTACAAGAGCAATTTCGCCGCTCAGGCCGACGGCAAGAAAGTGCTGGCCTTCTTCCCCGGCTGGGACCCGCGCGAGTGGGAGGTCCGTCACCTGCTGATCGCCCTGAAGACCCTGAGCCCGGCCCCGGAAAGCCCGGTGGACACCACCTACAACTCCATCGCGCCGTTCAAGTACGGCCCGCACAACATCAAGTACCGGGTGATCCCGTCGCAGGACGGCTGCCCCGCCTATCAAGTGCCGGAACAGAACCAGGCGCTGCCCAACTTCCTGCGCAACGCGCTGTACCAGCAACTCTCGCTGGACCGCGTGCCGGCCTGCTTCGAATTGCAGGTGCAACGGCAGAACCCCGAGCACTACATGCCCATCGAGGACCCCAGCGTGGAGTGGGACGAGTCCATCTCCCCGTTCGAGACGGTCGCCCGGATCACCGTGCCGCCGCAGGATTTCGACTCGCCCGGGCAGAACCTGTTCTGCGACAACCTCTCCTTCAACCCCTGGCACGCCATCCCCGAGCACAAGCCGATCGGCGGCATCAACCGGCTGCGCAAGGCGGTGTACGAAGCGGTGAGCGCCTACCGCCAGGAGCGAAACTCGGCTCTCTGAGCGTCGTTATTACCAAAATGCGACAGTGACGAATATTTTTGCGCCACATTGTGACTCGCAGGTCAACTCCGATCATCCATATGCATAACAGATCATGAGAATCGTGATCTATCGGCATTGGGTACTTTTGGAGAATCGCCCGCATGAACGCCCCGCTCCGTTTCAACGAAGCACTTTTGATCGCCGGCCGTGCCTTTCAACCTTTCCAGTGCGTAGCCTGGTCCGCCCAGGATGGCGCCGGCGAACTCAGCCTCACCGTCATCGACCGCACCAGCACCCGCCTGGTCGGCCGTACCCAACTTTCCAGCAGCATCTACAGCGACCCCGAGTGCCTGGCCCGCGTACTCAAGCAGTCCCGCGAGGCGCTGAGCCAGCAGGGCTACGATCTCGATCCCTGGGACATGCCCGAATAATCGTTCCCGATCCACAGCGTGGGCGCCTCTTCCCGCCCACGCTGCTCCTCCCCCGCCACATCACCTCCTCCTCTCCCTGACTCCAGGAAGCCCTCGACGGGCCGGCTCGTTCCCACCGCTCTCTCTGCCCGCAGCGACTGGCAAGATAGGCGGGCTCAATGTCATTGTTGCCGACATCCCTGCCCGAGCCTTCCCGAAGCAATGAAAGGAGGAAAGACCATGCTGCAATTGCGCCCGAGTTGCGAATGCTGCGACCGCGACCTGCCCGGCGACAGCACCGATGCGTTGATCTGCTCGTTCGAATGCACCTTCTGCCGCGCCTGCGCCGAACGCCTGGGGCTGCGCTGCCCGAACTGCGGCGGACCGCTGCTGGCCCGGCCGCCGCGCCTGGGCGAAGCCCTGGCACGCAACCCTGCCTCCACCGAGCGCATCTTCAAACCTGCCGGTTGCGCCCCGTAGAACCGCAGGGTGGGCTTCAGCCCACCAGTCCAGACGCCACCGTCGCCCGGCCCACCCCACGAAAACCCAGGCATGAAAAAGGCGACCCGCAGGTCGCCTTTTTCCGTTCCGCTCACGAACGCCTCAGTAGTAGGCGTTTTCCTTGTTGCTGTGGTCGGTCACGTCGCGCACGCCCTTCAGCTCGGGAATACGCTCGATCAGGGTCTTCTCGACACCATCCTTGAGGGTCATGTCGACCATGCCGCACCCCTGGCAGCCGCCGCCGAAGCGCAGCACGGCGATGCCGTCCTCGACCACTTCCACCAGCGACACCTGGCCGCCGTGGCTGGCCAGGCCGGGGTTGATCTCGGTCTGCAGGTAGTAGTTGATTCGCTCGTTGATCGGGCTGTCCTCGTTGACCATCGGCACTTTGGCGTTCGGCGCCTTGATGGTCAGTTGGCCGCCCATGCGGTCGGTGGCGTAGTCGACCACCGCGTCTTCCAGGAACGGCTCGCTGATGCCGTCGATCCAGGCAGTGAAACTCTTCAGCGCCAGCGGCGTATCGTCGGGCTTTTCCTCGCCCGGCTTGCAGTAGGCGATGCAGGTCTCGGCGTACTGGGTGCCCGGCTGAGTGATGAAGATACGAATGCCGATGCCCGTGGTGTTCTGCTTGCTCAACAGATCAGCCAGATAGTCTTGGGCAGCGTCGGTAATAGTGATGGCGCTCATGGCAACTCCTCGCAAACATGCGAGCAGTTTACGCCAATCGGCCCGGATGGATAAAGCCCTAGCGTTTTAGTAGGAATAGTTCGCAGCTAGCGGCGTGGCCTCCGGGCTCCCCTGCTCGGGAAAGTCGCCCTGCATCCGTCATCTCCGCGGACAATTGGATTCCCGCGTTCGCGAGAATGACGGTCCAGCGCTGGCATCCCCCCCCGTCATCCCCGCGAACGCGGGGACCCAATGACGGATCAGAGATTCCTGTAGCGATTCATGTCCAGCACTCCGGCCTCGACCGGCTCGGTCTCGCGGATATGCGCCGACAGGTCGTGGAAATAGCGCCAGAACTCGGGATGGCTGCGGCGGATGCCCCAGCGCTCGATCACCTTGTCGAACGCCTCGGCCCTGTCGCGGGCCTGCTCCAGCGCCTGGACGAACTGCGGTACCTCCTCGGCGCGCAGGTTGAACAGGAAGTTCGGGTAACTGCTCAGCACGCCCGGGTACAGCGTCAGGGTGTCCAGCCCCGGCTGATAGCGCATCTCCTCGCCGAGCATGAAGGCCACGTTGCTGTGCATGCGGTTGCGCAACAGGCTGTAGATCTCGCGCTTGCCGTCCGGCAGCTCGATACGCAGCAGGGTCGCTTCGGGCAACCGGTCGATCACCCTGAGCCCGGCGGCCGGACGGCTGGCCAGGCGGCTGAGCGACTGCTCGGCCCGTTGCAGCGCCGGGTCCACGTCGGGACGGTAGCAGGCCCCGTCACGGCAGCGGTTGAACGGATCGGGACGGGCGTTGAGCGCCGCGTAACGTTCGAGCAGCGAGGTGGCGAAGGTTTCCTTGGCCCGCTCCACCGGCAGCCCCAGGCCGCTCGGCGGATCGACGTCGATGCTCTGGTAGTCCAGCCACATCTTCAGCTTGCCGCTGTTCTGGTACCAGTCCGACAACAGCGGTCTGCGTGCCTCCGGCGGCATCAGGCGCAGGAAGTTGACCTCGGCGCCGTTGCGGATCAGGTCGAAATACAGCCGTGTCTGCGCCTGGTGGGAGACGTTGCCGAACACGTCGAAGTTGACCACCAGTTGGTAATAGGTGCGCTCGAGCAGCGGATAGTCCATCCACCAGATCGTCTGCGGGATCTCGCCGATCAGCCCCTTGCGCACCGAAGCGCTGTCGTGCTGGCGGAAGATCGACAGCAGCGCGTTGTCGTTGCCGCTCCAGATATGCGACCAGTCGGGCGCCGGCGCGTCGGCATAGGTGTCCAGGCGCAGCTTCTCATAGGCGTTGCGCTTGTCGCGGTAGGTCCGCCACAGCCCCAGCAGGTCGCCGATCTCGTCGAACTGGCCGGGCATGGCCAGCAGCGGCGTGACCTTGGCGCGGTACTCGGCATCGGTGAGGTAGAGATCGTGCTCCGGGTCCTGGAACAGCGTCCAGAAGTTGTCGCGGATAACGTCGGTGGCGATCTGTCCGCGACAGACAGGGCCACGGATGAAGGTGCGCACGAAGTATTCGGCGTTATCCAGCATGAACTGGTAGCGCGCCCCAGCCGGGATCGCCTGGAAGGTCTCGAACGGGTTGGCGCGGCGCTGGGCGCCGTAGCCGGGCACCGCGTCGGCGGTCCAGTCGCCGCTGAAGAACAGTTCCCTGACACGCGCCAGCTTCTGCCTACTCAACGGATAGGTGATATGGGTCTTGTGGACGATCACCCCCTGGATCGGCCACAGCCGATAGTAGAACTCGCTGCCCGGATCGTCGTTGGGCCGCCGGGTGGCGATCGGGTCGATGGGCTGGCCGCTCGGCGTGCGCGAACGCACGAGCTGGAAGAAATGCCCGGCCTCGCCACCTTCGAAATACAGGTGGGCGAGGAACAGGTGCTCGAACAGCCAGCGGCCGACCAGCGCCTCGCGGGCGCCGGGCGCGTTGAGCAGCTTTTCCCACTCGGCGATCTGCCGCTGCTCGGCGGCGGTCGGTCGTAGCGCCTGTTCATCGACTGGCGCGCCCTCGGCCAACCATCGCTGCAGGGTTTCATATTCGGCGTCGCTCAGCCCGGCCACGGCGAACGGCATGCCGGCGTGGGCGAACTGCTTCGCGTAGGCGTCGAACTCGCCGGGCAGCGGGCACTGGTTTTCCCGGTTGATGGAAATCTCCAGGTCGGCCGGCAGCTTGGCATTGGGCGGCGGCGGGTTGGCGCGGCCGAGTTCCAGCATGCGTGCCATCAGCGAAGCCTGGCCGTCGAGCACCGAGTTGAAGCCCCTGCTCCGCCAGGCCTCCTCGCCGATGGCGTCGAAGTACAGGCGAGTGGTCTCCTGCGCCTTGGTACGCGCGCCGTCGTACACCGGCTGCTTGCTCGCCCCGCGCAGCACACCCTCGCCGCTGCCCAGGTTGAGCTGGCACGGCGCGTCGTAGCAGGCGTGGCAAGCCACGCACTTCTCGGTGAGGATCGGCTGAATGTCCCGACTGTAGGAAATCCCTTGCGCAAAGATCATGAAGGGCGCGAACAACAGCGAGAAAGCGACAAGCGCTCGTGACGACATGGGCAACTCCGGATCATCGGGACGGCTGGAGTCTAGCGGTCCAGGCGGTATCGAGACGAGCCCGGCGATCGCCACGAACATGAGCAGGATTCATGAACCTGGCGGCAAGGCTCGAAAAGACTAGGGTTTTGTTATCATCCCGGCCCTTTGTCACGCATCCCCTCAGGTAGCTCCTCCCATGTCCGATCGCGCCGCCCGCCTCCATGCTCTCCAGCAAGCCCTCAAGGAACGCATCCTGATCCTCGATGGCGGCATGGGGACCATGATCCAGAGCTACAAGCTCGAAGAGGCCGACTACCGTGGCGAACGCTTCGCCGACTGGCCGAGCGACGTGAAGGGCAACAACGACCTGCTGCTGCTGAGCCGCCCGGACGTCATCCAGGCCATCGAGAAGGCCTACCTCGACGCCGGCGCGGACATCCTGGAAACCAACACATTCAACGCCACCCAGGTGTCCCAGGCCGACTACGGCATGGAAGAACTGGTCTACGAACTGAACGTCGAAGGCGCGCGCCTGGCCCGCGAAGTGGCCGACGCCAAGACCGCCGAGACCCCGGACAAGCCGCGCTTCGTCGCCGGCGTGCTCGGCCCGACCAGCCGCACCTGCTCGATCTCCCCGGACGTCAACGACCCCGGCTACCGCAACGTCACCTTCGACGAACTGGTGGAGAACTACAGCGAAGCCACCCGTGGCCTGATCGAGGGCGGCGCCGACCTGATCCTGATCGAGACCATCTTCGACACCCTCAACGCCAAGGCGGCGATCTTCGCCGTTCAGGGCGTCTACGAAGAACTCGGCATCGAGTTGCCGATCATGATCTCCGGCACCATCACCGACGCCTCCGGCCGCACCCTGTCGGGACAGACCACCGAGGCGTTCTGGAACTCGGTGCGCCATGCCAGGCCGATCTCCGTGGGCCTGAACTGCGCCCTCGGCGCCAAGGACCTGCGCCCCTACCTGGAAGAGCTGGCCAACAAGGCCGAGACCTATGTCTCCGCGCACCCCAACGCCGGCCTGCCGAACGCCTTCGGCGAATACGACGAGACCCCGGCGGAAATGGCCGAGGTCGTCGAGGAGTTCGCCGCCAGCGGCTTCCTCAACATCATCGGCGGCTGCTGCGGCACCACCCCGGCGCACATCCAGGCCATCGCCGAGGCAGTGGCCAAGTACCCGCCGCGGGTGATCCCGGAAATCCCCAAGGCCTGCCGCCTGTCCGGTCTTGAGCCGTTCACCATCGATCGCAGCTCGCTGTTCGTGAACGTCGGCGAGCGCACCAACATCACCGGTTCGGCCAAGTTCGCCCGGCTGATCCGCGAGGAGAACTACACCGAGGCCCTGGAAGTCGCCCTGCAGCAGGTGGAAGCCGGCGCCCAGGTGATCGACATCAACATGGACGAGGGCATGCTCGACTCCAAGGCGGCGATGGTCAGGTTCCTCAACCTCATCGCCGGCGAGCCGGACATCTCCCGCGTACCGATCATGATCGACTCCTCCAAGTGGGAGGTGATCGAGGCGGGCCTCAAGTGCATCCAGGGCAAGGGCATCGTCAACTCCATCTCCATGAAGGAAGGCGTCGAGCAGTTCAAGCACCACGCCCGCCTGTGCAAGCGCTACGGCGCGGCGGTGGTGGTGATGGCCTTCGACGAGGCCGGCCAGGCCGACACCCAGGCGCGCAAGGAAGAAATCTGCCAGCGCAGCTACGACATCCTGGTCAACGAAGTGGGCTTCCCGCCGGAAGACATCATCTTCGACGCCAACATCTTCGCCGTGGCCACCGGCATCGAGGAACACAACAACTACGCGGTCGACTTCATCAACGCCTGCGCCTACATCCGCGACAACCTGCCCTACGCGCTGTCCTCGGGCGGGGTGTCCAACGTGTCCTTCTCGTTCCGCGGCAACAACCCGGTGCGCGAGGCCATCCAC
Source organism: Zestomonas carbonaria (assembly GCF_904061905.1). GTDB lineage: Bacteria > Pseudomonadota > Gammaproteobacteria > Pseudomonadales > Pseudomonadaceae > Aquipseudomonas > Aquipseudomonas carbonaria. The sequence continues at coordinate 53,703 of NZ_CAJFCI010000086.1, read as the reverse complement.
TCGGTGTTCCTCTACTACGCCATCAAGAGCGGCCTGACCATGGGCATCGTCAACGCCGGCCAACTGGAGATCTACGACGAGATCCCGAAGGAGCTGCGCGACGCGGTGGAGGACGTGATCCTCAACCGCACCCCGGAAGGCACCGAGGCCCTGCTGGCGATCGCCGACAAGTACAAGGGCGACGGCGCCGCCAAGGAAGTCGAGGACGAGGAGTGGCGCGCGCTGCCGGTGGACAAGCGCCTGGAACACGCGCTGGTCAAGGGCATCACCGCGTTCATCGTCGAGGATACCGAGGAGTGCCGGCAGCAGTGCGCGCGGCCCATCGAGGTCATCGAGGGCCCGCTGATGAGCGGCATGAACGTGGTCGGCGACCTGTTCGGCTCGGGCAAGATGTTCCTCCCGCAGGTGGTGAAATCCGCCCGGGTGATGAAGCAGGCGGTGGCCCACCTGATCCCCTTCATCGAGGCGGAGAAAGGCGACAAGCCCGAGGCCAAGGGCAAGATCCTCATGGCCACGGTGAAGGGCGACGTGCACGACATCGGCAAGAACATCGTCGGCGTAGTGCTGGGCTGCAACGGCTACGACATCGTCGACCTCGGCGTGATGGTGCCGGCGGAGAAGATCCTGCAGACCGCCATCGCCGAAAAGTGCGACATCATCGGCCTGTCCGGGCTGATCACGCCGTCGCTGGACGAGATGGTCCACGTCGCCAAGGAAATGCAGCGGCAGAACTTCAGCCTGCCGCTGATGATCGGCGGCGCCACCACCTCCAAGGCGCACACGGCAGTGAAGATCGACCCGCAGTACAGCAACGACGCGGTGGTCTACGTCACCGACGCCTCGCGCGCGGTGGGCGTGGCTACTTCGCTGCTGTCCAAGGAGCTCAAGGCCGAGTTCGTGCAGAAGACCCGCGAGGACTACGCCGTGGTCCGCGAACGCACCGCCGCGCGCAGCTCGCGCACCGAGCGCCTCTCCTACGCCGACGCGCTGGCCAACAAGCCGCAGTTCGACTGGGCCGGCTACAGAGCACCGAAGCCGAGCTTCACCGGCGTGCAGGTGCTCGAAGACATCGACCTGGAGACCCTGGCCCAGTACATCGACTGGACGCCGTTCTTCATCTCCTGGGACCTGGCCGGCAAATACCCGCGCATCCTCACCGACGAAGTGGTCGGCGAAGCGGCCACCTCGCTGTTCAACGACGCCCAGGCGATGCTGAAGAAACTGATCGGCGAGAAGCTGATCAAGGCGAAGGCCGTGTTCGGCTTCTGGCCGGCCAACCAGATCAATCATGACGACATCGAGGTACGCGACGACCACGGCAAGGTGATCGCCCACCTGCACCACTTGCGCCAGCAGACCATCAAGCCGGACAGCAAGCCGAACCTGTCGCTGGCCGACTTCGTCGCACCGAAGGAAAGCGGCATCACCGACTACGTCGGCGGCTTCATCACCACCGCCGGCATCGGCGCCGAGGAACTGGCCAAGGCCTACGAGGCCCAGGGCGACGACTACAACGCGATCATGGTCAAGGCCCTGGCCGACCGCCTCGCCGAAGCCTGCGCCGAATGGCTGCACGAGCGTGTGCGCAAGGAGTACTGGGGCTACGCGCCGGACGAGCACCTGGACAACGAGGCGCTGATCAAGGAGCAGTACAAGGGCATCCGCCCCGCGCCCGGCTACCCGGCCTGCCCGGACCACACCGAGAAAGGCACCCTGTTCAAGCTGCTCGACCCGCAGGGCGTCAGCGGCGTGACGCTGACCGAGCACTACGCCATGTTCCCCGCCGCCGCCGTCAGCGGCTGGTACTTCGCCCATCCCGAGGCGCAGTACTTCGCCGTGGGCAAGGTCGACAAGGATCAGGTGGAAAGCTACAGCAAGCGCAAGGAGCAGGACCTGAGCGTCAGCGAGCGCTGGCTGGCGCCGAACCTGGGCTACGACAACTGATGGTGGGCTGAAGCCCCGGTGGAAAACGCCAAAGGCTTTTCCACCGGGGCTCAAGCCTGCCGCCGCACCAGCCTGATCGAGTACTTGAAGTCCGGCTTGCGCGTCACGCTGATCGCCCGGCGGGTGACGGTATCGAGGGTGATGTTCCAGAAGCCGCTGGCCGGCACCCTGACTTTCGCCGGGAAGCGCACGAAGGCACCACCGTGGTAGCTGTGCCGCCCGCCGTTCTTGAAGGCGCGGAAGTTGGCGTCGTTCATCAGGCGGATATTGCAGGGCTGCGAGCACTCGATGACGACCAGATCGCCTTCGTTCAGTTGCTCGCGCTGGTGGATGAACTTCATCGGCCACTCCAGGCTGGGCAGGGACAAGGCGCGACGATACAGCACTATGCTTTCGACTTCGCGCCAAAAGAGAGAACAGGATGCCACCGCCCATCACCAACCTCTTCCTTCCGGCCGCCGGCGAACAGCCGGGCGAAACCTTTCACACGCTGCTGCAGGCGGCACGGGTACGCATCGAGCAGATCGTCTCGCGCGGCCAGGCCAGCCCACCGGGCTTCTGGTACGACCAGGACGATCCCGAATGGGTGGCGCTGCTATGCGGCCAGGCGATTCTCGCCTTCGACGACGGTGACCAGCCGCTACAGGCAGGCGACGCACTGCTGATTCCCGCCCATTGCCGGCACCGGGTCGCCAGTTGCTCCGACGACGCCGTGTGGCTGGCGGTGCATTTCCGTGACGCGGCCGAATGACGCCGCTCATCGCCGCCCTACGCCTTGTCCGCGCCCAGTGGTAGCATGCGCGCCCCATGCGTATCCATGACATCCACCAACGCCTCGCCGACCTCGGCGCCAAGCCACTGCACAGCCGGCGGATCGTCCGTGCCTGGCTGCACGGCCAGCCGCTGGACAGCGGCACCCGCCACCAGCCCAGCGAGAGCTTCCTGCCACTCGCCGTGCGCGAAGCCCTGCCTGCTCTGGGCGAGGAACTGGACGGCCTGGCTCGCCTGCGCTCCGAGCATCCGGGCTCCGACGGCTCGGCGCGCCTGCTGGTGGAGCTGGCCGACAAGCAGATGGTGGAAAGCGTGCTGCTGCCGCGCGACGGCCTGTGCGTGTCCACCCAGGTCGGCTGCGCGGTGGGCTGCGTGTTCTGCATGACCGGCAAGAGCGGCCTGCTGCGCCAGGTCGGCAGCGCCGAAATCGTCGCCCAGGTCGCCCTCGCCCGCCGCTTCCGAGCGGTGAAGAAAGTGGTGTTCATGGGCATGGGCGAGCCGGCGCACAACCTCGACAACGTGCTGGAGGCCATCGACCTGCTCGGCAGCGAGGGCAATATCGGCCACAAGAACCTGGTGTTCTCCACGGTCGGCGACCTGCGCGTGTTCGAGCGCCTGCCGCAGCAACGGGTCAAACCGGCCCTCGCCCTGTCGCTGCACACCAGCCGCGCCGACCTGCGCGCCGAACTGCTGCCCAAGGCGCCACGCATCGCCCCCGACGAACTGGTCGAACTGGGCGAGGCCTACGCGCGCACGGTCGGATATCCGATCCAGTACCAATGGACGCTGCTCAAGGGCATCAACGACAGCCGGGAGGAAATGGACGGCATCCTGCGCCTGCTCAAGGGCAAGTACGCGGTGATGAACCTGATCCCCTACAACAGCCTGGAAGTCGACGACTACCAGCGCCCGGACGGCGAACGGATCGTCGAGATGGTGCGCTACCTGCACAGCCGTGGCGTGCTGACCAAGGTGCGCAACTCCGCCGGCCAGGACGTCGAAGGCGGCTGCGGCCAGTTGCGCGCCCGCGCGGTGGATGTGGTGAATACCCGGCGTTTGCGCAAACCTGCGCACTGACACCCGCCATCAGGTTCTGTACGAAAAGTCGTCGAGCGAAGGTCAGGCAAGGCAAAAAGCGGCGAGAAAGCGGCGTTTACGGTTGTAAATGAGCATGACTCGCTTCGCTCACCCCTTCGGGGCCGCCCTGAAGGGCGTTAGCCGCAAGCGGCTTCCGAGCCGCTTTTTAACGCAGCATCACCGAGCGCAGGCACTTTTCGTACAGAACTAGCGACTAAGCTGAAGACAACAGGAGGTGTCCATGAGCGACCAGCAGAACGACGACAAGCCCCTCACCTTCGGCCAGATGCTGCACAGCGTGCTGGCCGCGGCCTTCGGCGTGCAGAGCGGCAAGAACCGCGCGCGGGACTTCAGCAAGGGCAGGCCCAGCCAGTTCATCCTGCTCGGCCTGCTGTTCACGGCGATCTTCGTGGTGGTGCTGTTCGGGGTGGTGAAGCTGGTGCTGCACCTGGCCGGTGTCTGACGGCATCAATCCAGCAGCGGCTGCACCGAGAAGCGGTAGTCCCGCATCCCCTTGCGGCCAACGGCACTGAAGCGCCGGAAATCCAGATCGGCGCCCCGCCCCTGCACGAGCCGCAGCAGCTTCCTGGCCTGCTTCTCGTCGAACAGCGCAAACAGACGCTCCTGGCGATCCTTGCCGCCACGCTCGGCGAAGTCCAGCCCGGCATGGTGGTCGTGCAACAGCACCATGGCCCACGCACCCAGGGTGAAATGACCGCTGGCCAGCGCCGAGACACGCCCATCGATGCGCGCCTCGAGCACTTCCGGCGAGTTGTTCAAGGCCGAGAACAGCACGTCCCGCCCCGGCTGTCCGCCCAGTTCCCGCAAGGCGCGCATGGCGCCGAAGGCCATCTCGTCGTTGGCCGACCAGACCAGCCGTACATCCGGATACCGCTGCAGCAGCAACTGCGCCTGCTCGTAGGCACGCGGCTCGCTCCAGTCGCCCTGCACCACCTGTCGCAGTCGAACGTCGGCGTGCTCGGCCAGCGCCTTGTGCATACCCCGCTCACGGGCCTGGCTCGCCGGGGTATTGCGCATGCCGGCGAAGGCCAGCATCTCCACCGGACCATCGCCATGTCGGGCCCGGTGCTCGCGGATCAGCTCCGCCGCCATCAGGTAGCCCGCCTCCTCGTCGTTGGCCACCAGGCTGCCGATCCAGTCGGGGTATTTCTCGCGGGAAGCACCCAGCCGCTTCTGCTGGTCGGCGGTCAACCGGTTGTGCAGCATGAACAGCTTGACGCCGCTGTGCTCGGCCAGCCGCAGGATTTCCGGCGCGGCGTATTCCTCGTTGACCAGCACCAGGTAGTCGGGACGTTGCACCCCGGTCACCACCTGCCTGGCCTGGCTGATCATCCGCTCGCGGTCACGCTCAGCGTAGATGACCTGCAATTCCATGCCCAGGCTGCTGGCCGCCGCCTGCATGAACTGCGCATAGGTCACCCAGAAGGTTTCGTCGGAACGACCGGGGTTGAGGAACACGACGCTCGCCGCCTGCGCCAAGGCGGCACCGCAGAAACACCAGAGAACCAGCCCCAACCGAAGCACCGCTTTCAATTTCGAGCATCCGCGCTATAAATGGCGGCGCATTATAACCGTCCAACTGATAGCAGATTGACGCCTTTCATCCCTCCTCTCGCAAAAACGCCGTGACCGCCCCTCGGACGGTCACGGCGTCCTGGCCCGCGACGGTTACTGGTGGCTGACCCAGTACACCGCCGTAGCCACTACCAGCAGGATCAGTACGAAAATGGCGCGCGCATCGACAATGCTGTCGCGATCATGGTCATCGGGCCCGGAATGTTCGGACATGGCTTCCCCCTTATTGTGATTATCGGTGGCTTGCCCTTGCAGTTAAGACCAGCCCGGAGCCCTGCTCAAGCATGGAAACGGCGCCGCGCGTGCTTATCACCATGAGTTTGATTCATATGCTAAAACTTCACTTTTGCGCATATTCCCGAACTGGTATCTTGCCCGGCTCCGCCAGGAGTGCGCGGCCGTGCGCGTATTTCAGCAGCAAGTAGCCTGAGAACAGGAATATATGTACGTATACGACGAGTACGATCAACGGATCGTCGAGGACCGCGTCAAGCAGTTCCGCGATCAGACCCGCCGCTATCTGTCTGGCGAGCTGAGCGGCGAAGAGTTCCGCCCGCTGCGCCTGCAGAACGGCCTCTATATCCAGCGCTACGCGCCGATGCTGCGGATCGCCGTTCCCTACGGCCTGCTGAACTCCACCCAGGTCCGCAAGCTGGCCCAGATCGCTCGCGACTACGACAAGGGCTACGCCCACATCAGCACCCGGCAGAACGTGCAGTTCAACTGGCCGGAACTGGAAGACGTGCCGGAAATCCTCGCCGAACTGGCCACTGTACAGATGCACGCCATCCAGACCAGCGGCAACTGCATCCGCAACACCACCACCGACCAGTTCGCCGGCGTGGCCCGCGACGAGATCGTCGACCCACGTCCCTGGTGCGAGATCATCCGCCAGTGGTCGACCTTCCACCCGGAATTCACCCATCTGCCGCGCAAGTTCAAGATCGCCGTCAACGGCGCAGCGGGCGACCGCGCGGCCATCGAGGTGCATGACATCGGCCTGGAAGCGGTGAAGAACGCCGCCGGCGAGCTGGGCTTCCGCGTCGCTGTCGGTGGCGGCCTGGGCCGTACCCCGATCGTCGGCAGCTTCATCAACGAATTCCTGCCCTGGCAGCACCTGATCAGCTACCTCGACGCCATCCTCCGCGTGTACAACCGCTATGGCCGTCGCGACAACAAGTACAAGGCGCGCATCAAGATCCTCGTCAAGGCGTTGACCCCGGAAGTCTTCGCCGAGAAGGTCAATGCGGAGTGGGCCCACCTGAAGGACGGCCCGACCACCCTGACCGAGGCCGAAGTCCAGCGCGTCGCCCAGCACTTCGTCGACCCGGTCTACAAGGCCCTGGAAGACCAGGACACCGCCCTCGCGGCCCTCGACGCCGAGCACCCGGGCTTCGCCCGCTGGCGTCAGCGCAACACCTTCGCCCACAAGAAGCCCGGCTACGTCGCCGTGACCCTGTCGCTGAAGCCCACCGGCGTGGCGCCGGGCGATGTCACCGACAAGCAACTGGACGCCATCGCCGACCTGGCCGACCGCTACAGCTTCGGCGAAGTGCGCAACAGCCATAACCAGAACATCATCCTCGCCGACGTCGAGCAGAGCGAACTGTTCACCCTCTGGGGCGAACTGCGCGAGCTGGGCTTCGCCACCCCCAACGTCGGCCTGCTCACCGACATCATCTGCTGCCCGGGCGGCGATTTCTGCTCGCTGGCCAACGCCAAGTCGATCCCGGTGGCGGAAGCCATCCAGCGCCGCTTCGACGACCTTGACTACCTGTTCGACATCGGCGAGCTCGAGCTGAACATCTCCGGCTGCATGAACGCCTGCGGCCACCACCACGTCGGCCACATCGGCATCCTCGGCGTGGACAAGAAGGGCCAGGAGTTCTACCAGGTGTCCCTCGGCGGCAACTCCGGCCGCGAGGCCAGCCTGGCGCAGATCCTCGGCCCATCCTTCGCCCAGGAGGAAATGGCCGACGTGATCGACAAGATCATCCGCGTCTACGTCGAACAGCGCACCGAGGACGAGCAGTTCCTCGACACCTTCCGCCGCATCGGCATCGACCCGTTCAAGGAGCGCGTATATGCAGCGAATCATTAAGAATGGCCAGGTGATCGACGAAACCTGGCACCTGCTGCCGAAGGACGCGACCCTCGACGGACTGAGCAACAGTGACGACGTCATCGTGCCGCTGGCCCTGTGGCGCGAACACAGCCACGCCCTGAAAGCCCGCGACGGCGGCCTGGGCGTATGGCTGGACGCCGACGAGGAGATCGAGGAGATCGCCGATGAGCTGGAGCACTTCCAGGTCATCGCCCTGAACTTCCCGGCCTTCACCGACGGCCGCCACTACTCTACCGCCGCCCTGCTCCGCCAGCGCTACGGCTACAAGGGAGAAGTACGCGCCATCGGCGACGTGCTGCGCGACCAGTTGTTCGCCATGCGCCGCTGCGGCTTCGACGCCTACGCCCTGCGCGAGGACAAGGACCCGTACGACGCGCTCAAGGCCTTCGAGGACTTCTCCGAGGTCTACCAGGCCGCCGTCGACCAGCCGCTGCCGCTGTTCCGCCGCCGCGCCTGACCGGCAGGCACAGGCACACAAGAACGCCGCGCTCCCTCATCGGAGGCGCGGCGTTCTGCTGCAAGGTGCCTTTTCCATGGTTCGCATCTACCCCGCTCTGACGCTTTCCCAAGCCACCTGCGCGAACAGCTCGCGACACTCTCGCAGATCGCTCTGCGTACGCCCCGCCAGCCAGTTGCGGGCGAAATCCTGCGACGGCCCGATCACGATCGAGGCGAAACAATCCTCCGGCAGCGGCCTGAGCAGCCCCTGCTCGCGGTAACCGGCCAGCGCCTGGAGGATTCGCCCATAGTGCAGTCGGTTCGCCTCGCGCAACTGATCGCCCAGCTCTCCCGCCTCCACCCGCCCGCGACTGTGCAGGACGAAACGCGCCCAGTCGGGATTGGCCGCAACCCAATCGATGTAGCTGGTCACCAGCAGCTTCACGCACGCCTCGGCGCTGTCCGCCGTCCGGAAACCCTCGTCCAGCATCCCGGCGTACTCACCGACACCCGCGAGGTAGAGCGCGCCGATGATGCGCTCCTTGTTGCCGAAATGGTGATACAGGCTACCGATGCTGGCCCCGGAGCGGTCGCGGATCATCTCGATGGTGGTGGCATCCACGCCATGCTCGGTGAAGCAGGCCAGAGCGGCCTGGAGGATTTCATGCTTGCGGGAAGGACGGCCCATGGAGTTCCTTGTGAATTTCTAGAATATTTTTCTAGAATTAATTTCTAGTCTTCGTATACTGCCCAGGCGCGCGCTCATCTTCAATCCCGAAGCCATTGGAGTTCTTCATGAGTCAGATGATGCAGATGTACCAGCAAGCCGGCCCGGAGCAGTTCAGCGCCCTGATCGGCCAGGTCGCGCCCTACTTCGCCAGCATCGCGCCGAAGTTCGTCGAGCTGCGCCCCGGCTACGCCGAAGTCACCTTTCCCAAGCGCCGCGAGGTGCTCAACCATATCGGCACCGTGCATGCCATCGCCCTGTGCAACGCCGCGGAACTGGTGGCGGGCACCATGACCGACGTGTCCATTCCCACCGGCCGCCGCTGGATTCCACGCGGCATGACGGTGGAGTACCTGGCCAAGGCCTCCGGCGACGTGCGCGCCGTGGCGGATGGTGGCGAAGTGGACTGGAACGTCGTGGGCGACATCAAGGTCCCGGTGCGGGCCTACGTCGATGACAAGCCGGTGTTCCGCGCGGAAATCACCATGTACGTCAGCGAGGCGTGAGCATCCGTCCCTCACCCTGCCCATCTTCCAAGGGGAGAGGGCCAGGGTGAGCGACTCAGTCCAGCCGTACCAGCACCCGCCCGACCTGCTGGCCGGCGAGTATCTTGTCGATCTCCCCGGGCAGTTCGTCCAGGCCGACTTCGCGCGCCAGGGATTCCAGGTTGTCGAGCTTCCACTGCAGCGACAGGCGATCCCACATAGACGCCTTGACCACCAGCGGCAACTCCACCGAGTCGACGCCGAGCAGATTCACGCCGCGCAGGATGAAGGGCAGCACGCTGGCCTGGAAACCCGTGCCGGCGGTCAGACCGCAGCAGGCGACGCTGGCGCCGTAGCGCAGCGACTTGACCACGTTGAACAGGATGTCGCCGCCGACCGTATCCACCGCGCCGGCCCATTGCTCCTTGAGCAACGGACGCTCGACGCCCTCCTCCAGGGTCGCTCGCTCGACGATCTGGCTGGCGCCCAGCCTGCGCAGGAAGTCCGCCTGGTCGGCCTTGCCGGTGGCCGCCGCGACCTGATAGCCGAGGCGCGACAACAGGGCCACCGCGACGCTGCCCACGCCACCGGTGGCGCCGGTAACCAGTACCGGACCGGCCGCCGCGTCGAGCCCGGCCTGTTCCAGCTTGTCGACGCACAGTGCGGCGGTCAGGCCCGCGGTGCCGAGCAGCATGGAATCGCGCAGGCCCAGCCCTTCCGGGCGCTTGATCGCCCAGGCGGCCGGTATGCGGATGTACTGGCCGAAACCGCCGGAGGTGTTCATCCCCAGGTCGTAGCCGGTGACGATCACCTCGTCGCCCGGCGCGAACTCCGCCACCGAGGACTCGGCGACCACGCCGGCGGCGTCGATGCCCGGCGTGTGCGGATAGTTCCTAGTGACGCCACGGTTGCCGCTGGCGGACAGCGCGTCCTTGAAGTTCAACGAGGAGTAGCGCACACGGATCAGCAACTCACCGGCCGGCAGCTCGGCAGCGTCTCGCTCGACCACCTGGCGAATGAATGTTCCGGACTCGTCCTGACTGGCCAACAGGGCCTTGAACTTGCTCATCTAGCCTCCTCGAATGATTTACCAGAACCGCTGGTTGAGCCGGCTCACCCAGTTCAGCAACAAACGGTCGACCGCCAGGCTGGCGGCCAGGCCAACGCGTTCCTGCAGGGACTTCTTCTGTACGTAATGCAACTGGAACAGCTCCGCCGTCCTGGCCTTCTCGGCCAGGTACTCGTCGCTGGTCTTGAGTTCGTCCACCAACTGCTTGCCGAGGGCTGCCTGGCCGAGCCAGACCTCGCCGGTGGCGATCTCGTCGATCGACAACTGCGGCCGATAGTGGGCGACGAAATTCTTGAACAGCCGGTGAGTGGTTTCCAGGTCTTCCTGGAACTTCTCCCGCCCCTTGTCGGTGTTCTCGCCGAACACCGTCAGCGTGCGCTTGTACTCGCCGGCGGTGAGCACCTCGAAATCCACCGCGTGCTTCTTCAGCAACCGGTGGACGTTGGGCAACTGCGCCACCACGCCGATCGAACCGAGGATGGCGAAAGGCGCGGAAATCACCTTGTCGCCGATGCACGCCATCATGTAGCCGCCGCTGGCGGCGATCTTGTCGATGCACACGGTCAGCGGCACGCCGGCCTGGCGGATGCGCGCCAGTTGGGAAGCGGCCAGGCCGTAGCTGTGGACCATGCCGCCGCCGCTTTCCAGGCGCAACACCACCTCGTCCTTGGGCGTCGCCATGCTCAGCACGGCAGTAATCTCGTGGCGCAGGTGATCGGTGGCCGACGCCTTGATGTCGCCATCGAAATCCAGCACGAACACCCGTGGCTTGTGCTCGCCGGCCTTCTTCGCCGCCTTGGCGAGCCTGGCTTCGTTCTTGTGCGCCAGCTTCAGGCGCGCCTTGTCCAGCACCGCCTGTTCCAGGCGATGGTGCAATCCTTTGTAGAACTCATTGAGCTTGTGCACCTCCAGGTGCCCGCTGCCCTTGCCGCGCCCCTTGCTGCGCAGTGCGGCGACGGCCGCCAGGATCACCAGGGCGGCCACGACCACAGTCACTGTCTTGGCCAGGAAGCCCGCATAGTCGGCTAGAAACTCCACGCTTTTCCCCTTCTGTCGACGCCGCTCGCCGGCGCCCTCGCGACGCCCAAGCATACCCACGTGCCTGGCTCGCGACCAGCGCCGGGCAAGGCTGCGTCCGGGCGCGAGCGCCTCATATGAAAGGCTTGCGCCGATTCAAACAAGCGTATGTTTTTTCGTTGACAGTCCCTATCTATCCTCATACCCTCGCGAAACTTTCACCTTCTAAGGATGAGCCGGACGTGGGCAGCATCTACCTGATTCGACACGGTCAAGCCTCGTTCGGTGCCGATGACTACGATGTCCTCTCGGCCACCGGAATTCGCCAGGCCGAAATACTGGGCAAGCACCTCGCCCAGCTCGGCGTCAGCTTCGACCGCTGCCTGAGCGGCGACCTGCGCCGCCAGCGGCACACGGCGCAGTCCGCCCTGGCCCAGTTCGGCGCCGCCGGCCTGCCGGCCCCGGAAGTCGAGACCGACCCGGCATTCAACGAATTCGACGCCGACGCGGTGATCCATGCCCTGCTCCCCGGGCTGCTGGCCGAAGAACCCGGCGCCCTCGACGTGCTGCGCAACGGCGCGCAGAACCGCGCCGAGTTCCAGCGCCTGTTCGCCCTGCTCATCGGCCGCTGGACCGCCGGCGAGCACGACGACAACCTGACGAGCTGGCAGAGCTTCGTCGACACCGTCCGCGACGGCCTCGAACGCATCCTCACCCAGGCCGACAACCGGCAGAACATCGCCGTGTTCACCTCCGGCGGCACCATCACCGCCCTGCTCCACCTGATCACCGGCGTGCCGGTGAACCAGGCCTTCGAGCTGAACTGGCAAATCGTCAACACCTCGCTCAACCGCCTGAAGTTCCGCGGCAGCGACGTGACCCTGGCTTCTTTCAACAGCTACGCGCACTTGGAGTTGTTGAAGGCCCCGGAGCTCATCACCTACCGCTGAGCCCACCCCCTGGCCCCCAAGGCCGCTGGAACCCCAAAACTACAAAGGATAAAACCATGACCACCGTTGCTGACATCGTCAAAACCATGCAGTCCAAGTTCAACGCCAGCGCCGCCGCCGGTCTGGACCTGGTCTTCCAGTTCAACATCGAAGACGGCGAAAACCACTACCTGGTCGTCAAGGATGGCACCTGCGACGTGCAACAAGGCGACGCCGCCAACCCGAACGTCACCCTGATCATGGACAGTGAGACCCTGAAGGGCATCACCAGCGGCGAAACCGACGGCATGCAGGCTTTCATGGCCGGCAAGCTGCGCGCCGAAGGCGACATGATGCTGGCCATGAAGCTGGGCGAACTGTTCCCCGTCTAAGCTTTCCAGGCGGCATGAAACACCGAAAACCGGAGTCGCTCGACTCCGGTTTTTTTTCGCCCGCAAAGAGCGATCAGGCAGGTTGATCAAGCGGCAACACGCTCGCCAATAAGAGCACGTGCGGCTTGTGAGGCCTAGGTAGCGGAATTAGATTAGCCAATGATCTAAGCCCCTCATCATAATCAAAAGGGATAAGCATGGCGCTTACTGACCAGTCCACCCGCATCCGCGAGGGCGAAGAGCTCGACGCAGCGGTGATCGACGCCTATCTCAAGCAGCACATCCCCGGCCTCGGCGGAACACCCCGGATCAGCCAGTTCCCGGGTGGAGCCTCGAACCTGACCTACCTGCTGGAATACCCGGAGCAGGAATTCGTCCTGCGCCGCCCTCCGTTCGGGCACAAGGCCAAGTCCGCCCACGACATGGGCCGCGAATTCCGCATCCTCAACCAGCTCAACAGTGGCTTCCCGTACTGCCCGAAAGCCTACGTGCACTGCACCGACGAGTCGGTGATCGGCTCCGAGTTCTATGTCATGGAACGGGTCAAGGGCATCATCCTGCGCGACAAGCTGCCGCCGGATCTCAGCCTGGATGCCGACCAGACCCGTACGCTGTGCAAGAGCTTCATCGACCGCCTGGTCGAATTGCACAACGTCGATTACACCGCCTGCGGCCTGGCCGACCTGGGCAAGCCGGAAGGCTACGTTCAGCGCCAGATCGGCGGCTGGAGCGACCGCTATGAAAAGGCCATGACCCCCGATGCCCCGCACTGGAACGAGATCAAGGCCTGGCTGAAAGACAAGATGCCGGCGGACCATCACAAGCCGGGCATCGTTCACAACGACTACCGCTTCGACAACGTGATCCTCGACCCGAACGACCCGCTGAAGATCATCGGCGTGCTCGACTGGGAGCTGACCACCATCGGCGACCCGCTGATGGACCTGGGCAACACTCTGGCCTACTGGATCGAGGCCAATGACCCGCAGCCGCTGCACATGATGCGCCGCCAACCCAGCCACCTGCCGGGCATGCTGACCCGCCGTGAGTTCGTCGACTACTACGCCGAGCGCGCCGGCATCCGGATCGACAACTTCGACTTCTACTACACCTACGGCCTGTTCCGCCTGGCCGGCATCATGCAGCAGATCTACTACCGCTATTACCACGGCCAGACCAAGGACCAGCGTTTCGCCCAGTTCATCCACGGGAACAAGACGCTGGAACAGTTCAGCCTGCAGATCATCGAAAAGTCCCGGCTGTAATCGCCCATAACAAGGGGAACCCCATGTCCAAGACCCATCTGTTCGACCTCGACGGCAAGATCGCCTTCGTCTCCGGCGCCAGCCGTGGCATCGGCGAAGCCATCGCCAAACTGCTGGCCCAACAGGGCGCCCACGTGATCGTCTCCAGCCGCAAGATCGACGGCTGCCAGGCGGTTGCCGACGCGATCATCGCCGAAGGCGGCAAGGCCACCGCCATCGCCTGCCACATCGGCGAGATGGAGCAGATCCAGAGCGTGTTCGCGCAGATCCGCGAGCAGTTCGGTCGCCTCGACATCCTGGTCAACAACGCCGCCACCAACCCGCAATTCTGCAATGTGCTGGACACCGACCTGTCGGCCTTCCAGAAGACCGTCGACGTCAACATCCGCGGCTACTACTTCATGTCCATCGAAGGCGCCAAGCTGATGAAGGAGAACGGCGGCGGCAGCATCATCAACGTCGCCTCGATCAACGGCGTCTCGCCCGGCGAGTTCCAGGGCATCTACTCGGTGACCAAGGCGGCGGTGATCAGCATGACCAAGGTGTTCGCCAAGGAGTGCGCGCAGTTCGGAATCCGCTGCAACGCCCTGCTGCCGGGCCTCACCGACACCAAGTTCGCCTCGGCCCTGGTGAAGAACGACGCCATCCTCAACCACGCCCTGCAGCGCATCCCGCTCAAGCGCGTGGCCGACCCGAGCGAAATGGCCGGCGCCGTGCTGTACCTGGCCAGCGACGCCTCCAGCTACACCACCGGCGTGGCGCTGAACGTGGACGGCGGCTTCCTTTCCTGAAGCCTTCGCGCCCATGAAAAAGGGACCCTGCGGGGTCCCTTTTCTTTGTCGAGTCTCCCCGTCACCCCCGCGAACGCGGGAGCCCAATAACCTAACACCCAGGCACCAACCCCGGTTTCTGGGTCCCCGCGTTCGCGGGGACGACGAAGGTTCGGGGAGCCTGGCAGCCAGCAGGATGGGTCCAGCGCAGCGATACCCATCCTACGGAGGTTCAGCGCCACTCCTTCAGGGCCTGCTCGGCGGCCTTGTTCACCGGCTGGGCGAGCAGCCCGGTCGGCGTCAGGCTCACCGCATAGACGGCGCCATCGACCATCGGCAGGTAGGTGACCCGCAAGGCCTGCGCGTCGAACACCAGCAGGTCACGCTGCCCCATCCGCAGCCAGCGCCACAAGTCGATGCCATAGGGGCTCTGCGCCAGGGTCGCCTGGGCATGCTGGGCCATTTCCTGCTGTTCGATGGCGAGGAACCGGCCGGACAGCTTCTCCAGCCGGTAGCCCGGGTCGAGGCCTATCAATGCCGCCAAGCCTTTCCAGCGGAACATCCGCGCATCCAGTTGCCAGAGATCTCCCTCCAGGGTCACGCTGCGCTCCTCGCCCCCTTCCAGCAGGCCGACCCGGTAACGCTGCGGTCCTTCGGCCTGGAAGCTCAGGGTCACCACCGGCTTGCCTTGCGGTAGCGCGCTGTAGCTCATCAGGTCGTAGGCGACCACGCCCACCAGCGCGGCCAGGGCGAGAAACGCCAGGCCGAAGGTGCCACGCAGCCAACCGAGGAACCAATGGCGATTGAAGAGAATGCGCGCAGCAACCAACAAGGCCAGCAGTGCAAGCAATGCGATGCACCAGGCCAAACCGTCATACTGCATAAGCCCATTTCCTTGCGCTGAAAATAGCCGGCATTATGCGCAGCGAGCAGCACAGCGACTAGCTGCCGCACCCCACAATCGGACACAAGTCGAACTTTTTATGCCCTTCCCCTTCGAGCTCGCCATCGACCCTCTCACGTTGGCGATTCTCGCCGGCGTCGCCTTCCTTGCCGGCTTCATCGATGCCATCGCCGGAGGCGGTGGCCTGCTGACCATTCCCGCCCTGCTCACCGCCGGTCTGCCACCGCACCTGGTGCTGGGCACCAACAAGCTGTGCGCCACTTTCGGCTCGGCTACCGCCGGCTACACCTTCTACCGGCGCAAGTTGTTCGACCCTCACCAGTGGCGCAACGCCTTGTTCGCCACCCTCATCGGCGCCTTGCTCGGCGCACTGGTGGCCCATTCGCTGCCAGCCTCCTGGCTGAACCAGATGCTGCCGGTGGTGGTGTTCGCCTGCGGCCTGTACCTACTGTTCAGCCGCACACCCACGGCTCCGCTGGTCTCCGACAAGCCGATCGCCCGTGGCAGGCAATGGCCGCAAGGTTTCGGCCTGGGCTTCTACGACGGGGTCGCCGGGCCGGGCACCGGTGCGTTCTGGACGGTCAGCAGCCTGCTGCTCTACCCGCTAGACCTGCTCAAGGCGAGCGGCGTGGCGCGCAGCATGAACTTCGTCAGCAACGCCGCGGCGCTGGCGGTGTTCATCGTCGCCGGCCAGGTGGCCTGGGTACTTGGGATCTGCATGGGCCTGGCGCTGATGGCCGGCGCCTTCCTGGGCGCGCGCACGGCGATCCACGGCGGTGCGAAGTTCATCCGCCCGGTGTTCATCCTGGTGGTGTTGGCGCTGACCGCGCGCCTAGCGTGGCAGCACTGGTTCGGGATGGCCTAGACGACGCGCCAGGTAGAGGTCGATCAGGTAACGGGCGATGGAGCGCGGCATCGGCAGCGGCGGTAACTGCTCGATGTGGAACCAGCGCGCATCCTCGATCTCGTCGACCTGCGGGGTGATGTCGCCCCCGGCGTATTCGGCATGGAAGCCGAGCATCAGCGAATGCGGGAACGGCCAGCCCTGGCTGCCCAGGTACTGCAGGTCGCTCACCTCGACCCCGACTTCCTCGCGCACTTCGCGCGCCACGCACTCCTCCACCGATTCGCCGGGCTCGACGAAACCGGCCAGGGTGCTGTACATGCCCGGCACGAAGCGCGGCGAACGGGCCAGCAGGATTTCATCGCCACGGGTGACCAGCACGATCATGCTCGGCGAGATCCGCGCGTAGCTGTCCAGGCCACATTCCGGGCAACGCATGCAGCGCTCGCCGGGAACCTGCCGGTTGCGGCTGCCGCAACGTCCACAGAAACGGTGATTGCTGCTCCAGCTACCGATCTGCTCGGCGAAGGACAGCATGCGGAAGGTCGGGTAGTCGGCCTGCAACATGAACTGTCGCAGCCCCTGCCAATGGCAGCCCGGCACATCGGCCGGCTGGTCCAGCACCAGCAACCAGACCGGTTCGCCATCGAAATAGCCCAGGCCATGCTCGGCTACATGGGGCAGCTCCTGGCGTTTCAGCCACTCGCGGGGAAACAGCACACCGTTGCTGTCGGCCAGGAATCCTTGCGAGCAGCGGGCCAGTACCCAGCCGCCCGGCTGGGCGTTGTCGAGCGGCGGCGTGGTCTGCCAGCCCGCCGTCATCAGGCCGCCACCGGCAGGCCCAGCGCGCGCACGCTCTCGGCAGCGAGATCGAGCACGCTTGGGGTGGTTTCCGGCCGCAATACAGCGCCGCCCTCGAGGTAGTACTCGAGGCTGGTCAGTGCGTCGGCCAGGGTTTCGAGCATCTGCTCGGACGGCATCTGCGAGTTTTCCAGCATCTGCTTCTGGATGTAGTCGGCGCACGCACCGATCAGTTCGGCGGCACGTTCCTGGCCGAGGAACCACAGTCCGCCGCGTACCGCTTGCAGGCTGAAGGGCACATTGGCCAGGTGCAACTTGTCACCACCGGCTTCCAGGTAGGAGGTGATCGCCCGCTTGGCCAGCGCCAACCCGGCCCGGGCCTCGTCCACCACCACGATGCGCGCCTCGATCAACTGGTGCTGGGCGAAGGACTCCACCTCGTCGCCCATGACCGCCGTCTGCCGGGCCTCGCGCCGCTCTCCACGTTCGAGATTGCCCACCATGCTTTCCACGAACAGGACAGCATCGGCCAGCTTGTTCATCGCCGGGAAATCCGCTGCCTGCGTCTCGATCCAGCCACTGACCGTCGGCAACTGCCCGCTGAGTGCGGAGCTGGCCGAACTCAGGCCAACCATGCCCAGGGTCTTGCTCAGCTTGGCCAGTTGGGCGTGCAGGGAAACGAAGCTGTCCGCCCCCGTGGTGCCGCGCTCGATCAGGTCGACCAGATCCTTGACGCTGGCCAGCTCCTCGCGAATCGCCGACGACAGCGAGCGCATCACCGCTTGCCCAGGCCCGGAAAGACGCTGGTACTCCTCCTCCAGCAACTGGTCGGTGAACGGCAACGGCGCCAGGCCGAACACGCCGCGCACTTCGTTCGCCAGAGGGCCGTGGCTGTCGGCCAGGGCGACCAGGTAGAGCAGCTCCTTGAGCAGGTTGCGCGGCGCCTCGTATTGGGCATTGCCGAGCAGTTGCTTGAGTTCGCGGTCCAGGCGCGAGAACAGTTGCTTGCGCGACTTGCGCGGCAGCAGTTGGCCGTCGCGCTGGGCTTCGAGCGCCGCCGCGGCAATCCAGATCAGGCGGCCGCCCGGCTCGCTGGCGAACAGGCTGTCCAGCCGGGCAAACGCCCGTGCCATCAGCTTGATGCCTGCCTGTGGGTTCTGGTCGCGCAGGAAGCCCAGCAGGCCGACCTGGTACATATGGCGCAACTGCCGCACCTGGGCGGCACGGACGGCGGCATCGACCTTCCTGGCGGCGACCGGCGGACGAACCTGGTCGAGGCGCGCACTGAAGAAGAAGCTTTCCGGCAGCGGTGCCTGGCCACCGGCCTGGCGCAGATCGTTGATCGCCGGCAGCAGCAGCTCGGGCAACTCCTGGCGATGGCTCTCGATGTTCTCCAGATAACGGCGCAGCACATGCAGGGCATTGCTCAGCGCGGCCAACTGGCCATCACGCTCCTCGCCGGCACCGGCGGGAATGTCCGTGGCTTGCTGGAGGATTTCCTGGGCCAGCAGCTCGGCACCGGCCAACTCGATCAGGCTCAGGATGCCGCGCACCTGCTGCAGGTTATCCACCGCCTGCTGCAACGGTGCGCCATTGTGCCGTTCGGCAATGAACTGTTCGAGACTCTGCTCGGCCTCATCCATGGTGGCGAACAGCTCGTCACGCACCAAACTCAGGGATGTAGCTCCAGAAACCATGCCTAGTGCGCCTCCCGCGCGGGATTGACGGATTGCAACGGATGCCCTGAACGACTCAATCGGCAAAATCCGGCTTCTGCTTGCTCATGAATGCGGCCATGGCCACCCGCACGTCGGCGGATTGCAGCATGGCCGCGTTCCAGGTGGCGACGTACTCCAGGCCGTCGTCGATGCTGTGGTCACGCATGAAGGACAGCATGCGCTTGGTGCCACGCACGGCCACCGGCGATTTGCCAGCGATCTCCCCGGCGATTTCGAAAACGCCATCGATCAAGGCGTCGTAGTCGGCGTAGGTGCGGTTGACCAGCCCGATGCCGCGCGCCTCTTCACCGCCGATGGTACGGCCGGTGTAGGCCAGTTCGCGCGCCAGACCGTCACCGATGATCCGCGGCAGGCGCTGCAGGGTTCCGACGTCGGCGGCCAGGCCCATGTCGACCTCGCGGATGGAGAGCTGTGCGTCGACGGTGGCGTAACGCATATCGCAGGCGGTTATCAGGTCGATCCCGCCGCCCAGGCAGTAACCGTGGACCGCCGCGAGCACCGGCTTGCGGCAGTTGTCGACGGCGTTGAACGAGCCTTGCAGCTCGAGGATCCGTCGACGCATCAGGTCGGCGTTACGCGCGGCATCCGGACCGAACTTCGTTGCGGTCTGGGCCAGCATGGCCACGTCGATACCGGAAGAAAAGTGCTTGCCCGCGCCGGAGATGACCACCACCCGAACCTCGTCGGTGTCGTCGACCCAGCGGAAGATATCGATGATTTCCGTCCAGAAATCGGCGTTCATGGCGTTGAGCTTGTCCGGACGGTTGATCACCACGTGGGCGATCTTGTCCTTCAGCTCGACACGAAAGGCTTTGTAATCAGACATGACGCATCCTCGAACAGCGCGGGCGCGATAGACATTGTTATAGGTAGGGTCTGCTGACGTTTCGTCACGGCCGCGACGGACCCCGGAACCGCTCAACTATAACAAGCAGGCCATAAATGTCGATGCCGGCAACTGTGATGCAGGACACGCCGCACAATTCATGTGGGATATTGGCTTCAGTCGTTAACTAGTTGATCTGACAGGAAGCCGCCTAGAGAGGATGCCCCAGCGCCTCGGCTTCCAGCCGATTCTTCCATTGCCGCCAGGTATACAGCGGGATGCCGGCGACCAATACCAGGAAGCCCCAGAAGATCGCCTGTTCGCCGGTGCCGTAGAGCGCCCACATCGAATAGACGAAGCCGAGGATGCCCAGCAAGGCCACCGCGCTGCGCTCGCGGGCCTTGAAGTTCTGCGGGGAGACCGCGAGCATCTGCAGCAACGCCGCGGTACAGAAGGCATAGGGCACCACCCCGGTCATGGTGCCGAGCAGGATGATCACGTTGAACACATCCACCAGGTCGCCCTGGCCATCGATCAGCACCAGCGCGGTGACCAGCACGGCGGAAACCAGCAGGCCGTTGGCCGGCACGTTGTACTTGTTGGTCTTGGCCAATGACTTGGGCAGCAGACCATCGCGCGCCGTGGCCATGGGGATCTGCCCCTGCAGCAGCACCCAGCCGTTCAGCGCGCCGAGGCAGGCCACCACGGCACCGCCCGCCACCAGATAGTAGCCCCAGGGCCCGAGCAGGACCTGGGCGGCATCGGCGAACGGCGCACTGGAGCGCGACAGCACCTCGGGCGCCAACACCCCCTGCACCGCTGTGATCGACAGGATGTAGACGCCCGCCGCCACCAGGGTGCCGAACACCGTGGCGCGCGGAATCGTGCGTTTCGGGTCACGCACGTGCTCGGCCGGCACCGTGGCCGATTCCAGGCCGATGAACGACCACAGCGTCAGTGCCGCGGTGGTGGCAATCGCCTGGGCGTATCCTCCTCCGGGAATGTCCTGGGGCTCGGGTATCGCCAGGTATTCCGGGTGGAAAGAAAACCAGCCGAGCACGCCGATCAGCAGCAGCGGCAGGAGCTTGAGGACCGTGAGGATGTTCTGCGCCAGGCCGAAGGCGCCGATTCCGCGCAGGTTGATGAAGGTGCACAACCAGATCGAGCCGATGGCAGTGGACACCGACAACACCGGGTCCCTGAGCGCGGGAATGAACACCGTCAGGTAGCCGACCAGCGTCACGGCGATCGCCGCGTTGCCGATCCAGGCGGCTTTCCAGTAGGTCCAGGCGCACAGGTAGCCGGCGAAGCTGCCGAAACCGTCGCGGGTGTAGGCATAGGGGCCGCCGGCACCGGGGTTGAGCCGGGAAAGACGCGCGAAGGTCAGCGCCAGGATCACCGCCCCCACGCTGGAGACCAGCCAGCCGAACAGGCTGAGTCCGCCGAAGGCGGCCAGAGTGGCCGGCAACAGGAACACCCCGGACCCCACCATGTTGCCGACCACCAACGCGGTGCAAGTCCAGAAGCCCATGGTTCCCGCCTTGCCCGCTGATCCTTGAGTCATGTTTTCCCCGGCTTGGCTACTCCCTGATGCAATCAACTGTATAGCAGCGCTCGCCGTTTAGTTCCTCATGCTGCAAGCCATGAACGTCCGCGTCGAAGCCGGGGAAGCAGCTATCGAAGGCCCGGGCGAACTCCAGATAGTCGATGATCGAGCGGGTCGCCTGGGTGAAACGCTCGCCCGGCATGATCAGCGGGATGCCCGGCGGATAAGGCACCAGCATCACCGCGGCGATGCGCCCTTCCAGGCGGTCGATCGGCACCGCCTCCACTTCGCCACGCACCAATTGGTCGTAGGCATCGGCGGGTTTCATCGCCACTTCGGGGAGTATCGTGTACATGCGCTTGAGCGCCTTGGCCGTGGCGTTCTCGCGGTAGCAGGCGTGCAACTCCTCGCAGAGGTCGCGCAGCCCCATCCCGACATAGCGCGAACCACCGGCCCTGGCGATGCTCGGCAGGGCTTCGGCGAGCCCCACGTTGGCATCGTAGAGGCGCTTGAATTCGAGCAGTTCGGTCAGCAGCGTGCTCCACTTGCCCTTGGTGATGCCCATGGAGAACAGCACCAGGAAGGAATACAGGCCCGTCTTCTCCACCACTAGGCCGCGCTCCCAGAGGAACTTGCTGACCACGGCGGCGGGGATGCCGTGCTCGTCCAGCTTGCCGCCGGCAGTCAGGCCGGGGGTGACCAGGGTTACCTTGATCGGATCGAGCAGCACGTAGTCGTCGGCCACCTCGCCGAAACCGTGCCAGTCGGCATTCGGCTCCAGCACCCAGTCCTGGGTGGCGATGCTCTCGGCGCCCTCGGTGCGCGGCGGCTGCCAGATATCGAACCACCAATCATCCGCCGGCAGGTTCTGCCGCAGGTTGGCCAGCGCGCGGCGGAAGCTCAGCGCCTCGTCGAAGGTCTCCTGGATCAGCGAGCGTCCCGCCGGGCCCTCCATCATCGCCGAGGCCACGTCCAGCGAGGCGATGATGCTGTACTGCGGCGAAGTGGAGATGTGCATCATGAAGGCTTCGTTGAAGCGATGGCGGTCCAGGCTACGCATTCCGCCATCCTGCACGTGGATCATCGACGCCTGGCTGAAGGCCGCCAGCAGTTTGTGGGTCGAGTGGGTGGTGAATACCATCGGCGAGTTCGGCTCGCGACGGGTGCCCATGCCGTAGCGACCCTCGTAGAACTCGTGGAAGGCGGCATAGGCGTACCAGGCCTCGTCGAAATGCAGCACCTCGACGCTGTCGCCAAGCGCCTGCTTGACCATCTCCGCGTTGTAGCAGAGGCCGTCGTAGGTGGAGTTGGTCACCACCGCCAGCTTGACCTTCGGCTCGCGCCCCTTGGCCAGCGGGCTGGCGTCGATCTTGGCCTGGATCGACTCGCGGGAAAACTCACTGAGCGGGATCGGCCCGATGATCCCCAGCTCGTTGCGTTCCGGACACAGGTACAGCGGGATCGCGCCGGTCATGATGATCGAGTGGAGGATCGACTTGTGGCAGTTGCGGTCGACCAGCACCAGGTCGTCGCGGCCGACCATCGAATGCCAGACGATCTTGTTGGCCGTCGAGGTGCCGTTGATCACGAAGTAGGTGTTGTCGGCGCCGAAATTGCGCGCGGCCCGGGCCTCGGCCTCGGCCAGCGGCCCGGTGTGGTCGAGCAGCGAGCCCAGCTCGGGCACCGATACCGAGAGATCGGAACGTAGCGTGTTCTCACCGAAGAACTGGTGGAACGCCTGCCCTACCGGGCTCTTGCGGTAGGCCACCCCACCACCGTGGCCCGGCGTGTGCCAGGAGTAGTTGGACTGCGCGGTGTGCTCGACCAGGGCGCGGAAGAACGGCGGCAGCAGCCTTTCCAGATAGCCGCGAGCGGCACGCGCCACCTGGCGGGCCAGGAATGGCACGGTGTCCTCGAACAGGTAGAGCAGCCCGCGCAACTGGTTGAGGTCGGCCATCGCCTCGGCCGGCGCATTCTCGATGGTCACCTGCTCGCCGAGGGCGAAGATCGGCAACTGCGGCGCCCGGACCCGTGCCACGCGGATCAGCTCGACCACGTCCTGCAACAGCCGCTGGTTCTCCCCCGCCCCCTCGGCGGCAACCAGGATACAGGCCAGTCCGTGGTGGGTGGAGGCGACGATGCGCCCCTCGGTGGAATTGGCCGTGGAAAGAATGCTGAAGCCATCCCGCTCCAGCTCGCGCGCGATCTCGCGGACGCGGTCGCCAGCCACGGTATCGGCCTTGATGTCGCGGTGAACGATGAGAATGGGGAATTTGAGATCTTTGTACATTGTCCGCCCCTGAAGCGGGCGACCACAGAAGCGGGCCGCCGATCACCTCAGGGTAGAGCGCCGAACCCGATGGACGGAACCCCCGTGGCTTGCGCTTGTAAGAAAAGGTCGCAATTCAGGCTGGAGGCTGGACAGGGTTCTTCGCTGTCAAACCTTTTTTCGCAGCCATCATCGCCTCGGTGCCGACCTGTAGGAGCCAGCTTGCTGGCGATCCCCGGCAACGCAAAAGCATCGCCAGCAAGCTGGCTCCTACAAAGGCGAACCAGTAACTCGGATGTAATCCAGGGAAGTCCTCTCGGATTACATCCGGGCTACGTGGCTGGCCATGCGCCTTCTACGTCAACCCTTTTTCGCAGCCATGGGCCGCTCCTACAAACATGGCCTCGATGCTGACCTGTAGGAGCGCGCCATGCGCGCGACTCGTGGCCATGGTTGTTTACTGGGTCCCCGCGTGCGCGAGGATGGATGACGGTTCGACTATCCCCCGTCATTCCCGCGCACGCGGGAATCCAATAAACACGTAGGAGCGAGGGGGACGCCCAGTTCTCTGCTCGCGATCCCCCACAACGCCCAAGGCATCGCCAGCAAGCTGGCTCCTACAAAAGTGCCACGGTGGGCTGAAGCCCCCCTACCCGGAGCACGCAGAGGACTCTCGAGTAGGGTGCGCCGTGCGCACCGATCCGAGGCCAACATCCATGTTTCCGGCAAAGCACTCTGCTGGCGCCAGGGTAAACGGTGCGCACAGCACACCCTACAAAAAGCTGACCGTTTTTTCGTCCAGCCTCCAGCGCTTTTTTCGGCCTTATTGAGTGTCCGTTTCCAACCGCGCCCACAGCGCCGGTCCGCCGGCGGACTTCTCGATAGCCGCCAGGCGCGCTGCATGCGCGGCCAGTTCCTCGGCGCTGGCCTGAAGCACCCGCGTACGCACGCGGTCGGCCGGTAGACGACGGATCTCACTGACCTGCCCTGCACCGCTGGACCCTGCACCATCGGAAGAGTTGCCAGCCAGCGACAGGCTGGTCTGGCCACCGGTCATCGCCAGGTAGACGTCGGCGAGGATCTCGGCGTCGAGCAATGCGCCGTGCAGTTCGCGACCGGAGTTGTCGACCCCATAGCGCTTGCACAAGGCGTCGAGGTTGTTGCGCTGCCCCGGATGGCGCTCGCGGGCCATCAGCAGGGTATCGAGCACCGAGCAGTAATCGCTGACATCGGCACGCTCGCTCTGCCCCAGCAAAGCGAACTCGTTATTGATGAAGCCGACGTCGAACGCCGCGTTGTGGATGATCAGTTGAGCATCCTTGATGAACTCGAAGAATTCATCGGCGACCTCACGGAAACGCGGCTTGCCAACCAGGAATTCGTTGGTGATGCCGTGCACCGCGATGGCGCCTTCGTCCACCTCGCGATCCGGTTGCAGATAGACGTGGAAATGCCTACCGGTCAGGCGTCGCCCCATCAGCTCGACACAACCGATCTCGATGATGCGGTGACCATCGGTGACCGGCATACCGGTCGTTTCGGTATCCAGAACCACGCTACGCATGCTTGCTTCTCCTCACTTCATCCACGCCACGGTTGGCCAGTTGGTCGGCGCGTTCGTTACCGGCGTGTCCGGTATGGCCGCGCACCCATTCCCAAGTCACCTTGTGGCGATTGACCTGCTCGTCCAGTTGCTGCCAAAGGTCGGCGTTCTTCACCGGTTGCTTGGCCGCCGTCTTCCAGCCGCGTTTCTTCCAGTTCGGCAACCACTCCTGGACGCCGCGCATCACGTACTCGGAGTCGGTCACCAGGCGCACCTCGCAGGTACGCTTGAGCTCGGCCAGGGCGCGGATCGCAGCGGTCAGCTCCATGCGGTTGTTGGTGGTTTCCGCCTCGCCACCCCACAGCTCCTTTTCCACGCCCTTATAGATGAGCAGTGCCCCCCAGCCACCCGGGCCGGGATTACCCTTGCAGGCACCGTCGGTGAAGATTTCGATCAATTCAGACATTCTCGTGGTTCGGCTGTGACTATTCGGAATCCCGCCGACTGATCTTGGCCACCGGCAACGGCACCAGCTTGCCCATGGGCACGCGTTGCGGTTGGCGCAACGGGCGCAGGCCAACCACTATCTTGCGCGCCACCAGCAGGTAGAAGCCGGCACCGAACGGTTGCTGCCAGCGTCCACCCCAGTGTTCGAGGCGAGCCAACCGCGACTGCCAGACGGCGGAGGAAAGCGGCGGACGATAACACCCGAAGCGGCGTTTCTCCAGCGCGAATCCGAGCAGGTTGAGCCAGTCGCCGATCCGCGCCGGGGCGATGCAGCGCGCGTCGCGGAAACCGTCGCGGGCGAACCAGTGACGTGTACCCCAGGCACTCCAGGGGTTGATGCCGAGGATCAGCAGATGGCCTCCCGGCCGCACGCAGCGGGCCGCTTCGCGCAGCAGGCCATGGGGCGACAGACAGAAATCCAGGCCGTGTTGCAGCAGCACCACGTCGGCGGCATGCTCGCTGAGCGGCCAGGCCTGTTCTTCGCAGACGATCTCGACACCGGGCAGGTTGGCGCCCAGGTGCACCCGGCGCTGGATCTGCCCGGCTCCCATGGCCCGCTCGGGGGATGGCCCGTAATGCACCAGGTAGCCACCGAACAGCCGCGCCAGCTCCTCATCCAGCAACAGGCGCTCCTGCTCCAGCAACTGCTGGCCGAGCGGTCCCGCGAGCCAGGCGCGCGCGCCACGGATCAGGGCCAGTCGTTCGGCATCGGTTTCGGAAAAGAGGGAATCGGTCATAGCAAGTACCTGCCTGGCGACCATTGCGCCTAAGATGCCTCATTGTTTACAGCTTAGCGACTCTAGCCATGATACAGATCGATGCCCTGCCCGCCTTCAACGACAACTATCTGTGGTTGTTACAGGAGACTGCCGCCCGCCGCTGCGCCGTCGTCGACCCCGGCGATGCCGCGCCAGTGCTCGACTGGCTCGCTGCGCACCCGGGCTGGCAACTCGTCGACATCCTGGTCACCCACCACCACTTCGACCACGTCGGCGGCGTCGAACAGTTGAAGCAGGCCACCGGGGCGACCGTCTACGGGCCGGCCAACGAGCGGATTCCCGGCCGCGACGTGGCGCTCGGCGAAGGTGACCATGTCGAGGTGCTCGGCCTTGGCTTCGACATCATGGAAGTGCCGGGACATACCCTCGGCCACATCGCCTATTACCACTCCGACACCCGGCAGCCGCTGCTGTTCTGCGGCGACACCCTGTTCGCCGCCGGCTGCGGCCGGCTGTTCGAGGGCAGTCCGGCGCAGATGCACGACTCGCTGACGCGCCTCGCCGCCCTGCCAGACAACACCCAGGTCTACTGCACCCACGAATACACCCTGTCCAACCTGCGCTTCGCCCAGGCGGTCGAGCCGGACAACCCGGATATCGCCCGGCGTCTCGCCGAAGTCAGCCAATGGCGCGCGTCCGGACGCATCAGCCTGCCCTCCAGCATCGCCCTGGAGCGGGCCACCAACCCCTTCCTGCGCAGCCACGAACCGGCCGTGGCGAAAAAAGCCGACGAGCGGGACGGCCCGCTCGAGCCTGCGCCCAGCGCCGTGTTCGCCAGCCTGAGAGCCTGGAAGGACCGGTTCTGACAGTGCGCGCGAGCGCACAGAAAAACGCTCAAAACTTGACCACCATAAGGGCGGTTCCTAGAATCGCCCGACCTTTTCGCCTGGAATAACCGCCCAGCCAATGTGGTCATATTCTTCTAAAAAGCGCAGTACAGAGGGCTCGGTGCGGGCGGCACGGGTGCTTCTGGCGGCGTTCGCCCTCGTTCTGGCCGGTTGCCAGAACATGGGCAGCCAGGTCGCGCCCCCCAGCCAGGACAGCGTTCGCGCCGTCGCCCCCGAACGGCAACCCGAGTGGCTCGAAGCCGCCGAACCGGAACCGCCGCAGGACATCTGGGACCGGATGCGCGCCGGCTTCAAGCTTCAGGACGAGATCGACACCAACCCGCGCATCGAGCGCCAGCGACTGTGGTTCGCCAGCAAGCCCTCCTACCTGGAGACGGTCAGCGGCCGCGGCAGCCTGTACGTGCATTTCGTGGTGGAAAGCCTGGAACAGCGCAACATGCCGCTGGAGCTCGCGCTGCTGCCCGTGATCGAAAGTGCCTACGACCCCTTCGCCTATTCACGCAGCCATGCCGCCGGGCTCTGGCAGTTCATTCCCACCACCGGCCGCTACTACAACCTGCAACAGACCAACTGGTACGACGGACGCCGCGACATCACCGCCTCGACCAGCGCCGCGCTCGACTACCTGACCCGCCTGCACGAGATGTTCAACGGTGACTGGCTGCTCGCCCTGGCCGCCTACAATGCCGGCGAAGGCACTGTCAGCCGGGCCATCGAGCGCAACCAGAAACTCGGCCTGCCGACCGACTACTGGAACCTGCCGCTGCCCCAGGAAACCCAGGACTACGTGCCCAAGCTGCTCGCTCTGTCGCAGTTGGTGAATGCGCCCGAAGCCTACGGCATCAACCTCCACCCGATCGCCAACGAACCCTATTTCGAAGTGGTCGAGATCAAGCAACGCATGGACCTGACGCGTCTCGCCGCCCTGGCGAACGTCGACGCCGACGAGCTGTACCAGCTCAACCCCGCCTTCAAGAAGCGCATCACCTACGGCGGCCCGCAACACCTGCTGGTACCGGTCGACAAGGCCGAGCTACTCACCGCCAACCTGTCGACGCTGAAGCCCCAGGATCTCAAGGTGGACTGGCAGGAATACAAGGTCCGCAGCGGCGACAGCCTGCACGCGATCGCCAAGCGCCATCAGGTGACGGTGGCGGAGCTGAAGGAGATCAACCACCTTTCCGGCAACCACCTGCGTGCCGGCCAGACCCTGACCCTGCCGCTGCGCGCCGGCGAACGGGTTCAGCAGCCGGCGACGCAGGTCGCCAGCAGGGCCAGCACCAGCAAATCCCGCACCTACCGGATCAAGCCTGGCGACAACCTGTGGCAGATCGCCAAGGCCCACAACGTCACGGTTGCCGAACTCAAGCGGCTGAACAAGCTGTCCAGCTACGGCCTGAAGGTCGGCCAGGTGCTCAGCCTGCCAGCCGGCTCGACCAGCCTGGCGGCCAACCAGGCCGGGCAACGCCAGAACGTCACCTACTACAAGGTCCGCAAGGGCGATTCGATGTCGCAGATCGCCAAGCGCTTCAACGTCGAGATGAAACGCCTGCAGGACTGGAACCCGCACAGCAGCACATTCCTGAAACCGGGCCAGACCCTGACGCTGTATCTGACCAATCGCTGATCCGTCGGACAGAGCAGGTCAGCTTTTTCCTGCCAGGACAAGCTGTTACTCTCGCCAGAACGCCAAGCTGCTACGGATCGGATTCCCCGCCAGATGCGTCCCCTGCTCCTGCTGCTCTTCAGCCTGGTCTCCAGTCTCGACGCACTGGCCTCCATTACCGAACGCCACGGTTATGCCCAGTTCGGCGAACTGAAGTACCCGGCCACCTTCACCCATTTCGACTGGGTCAATCCCGACGCGCCCAAGGGTGGGACCCTGCGCCTGATGGCGCTTGGCACCTTCGACACCCTCAACCCCTATACCTTCAAGGGCACCAGCCCGGCCGCCACGGCGAACTTCCTGCAGTACGGCGCGAGCGAGCTGAACGAGACACTGATGGCCGGCACTGGCCAGTACGATCCGTCCGGCGACGAACCGGCCTCCAGCTATGGGCTGATCGCCAGGAGCGTGGAATACAGCGAGGATCGCAGTTGGGTCGTGTTCAACCTGCGCCCCGAGGCCCGCTTCCACGACGGCGTGCCGATCACCGCCTACGATGTCGCCTTCTCCTACCGCCTGCTGCTCAAGGACGGTCACCCGCAATACCGGACCAACCTGCAGGAAGTGAAGCGCGTCGACATCCTCAATCGCCACCGCATCCGCTTCGTGCTCAAGCGCGCCGGCAACCCGCTGCTGATCCTGCGCCTCGGAGAGCTGCCGGTCCTGCCGCAGCATTACTGGAAGAATCGCGACTTCAAGGCCACCACCTTCGTGCCGCCGCTGGGCAGCGGTCCCTACCGGATCACCAGGGTGGTGCCTGGCCGGGAGCTGGTGTTCGAGCGGGTCAGGAACTGGTGGGGCAAGGACCTGCCGGTGAATCGCGGCAAATACAACTTCGACCGCGTCGAGGTGGAGTTCTATCGCGACAACGACATCGCCTTCGAGGCCTTCAAGGCCAACGAATTCGACATCTACATCGAGCATCGGGCGAAGAACTGGGCCGGCGGCTATCGCTTTCCCGCCGTGTTGAGCGGCTCGGTGATCCGCGCCGAGATCACCCACCAGATACCCACCCAGACCCAGGCGCTGTTCATGAACACGCGCCGCGCGGTGTTCGTCGATCGCCGGGTGCGCGAAGCGCTGGGGTTGATGTTCGATTTCGAGTGGAGCAATCGCGCGCTGTTCAACGACGCCTACATTCGTAGTCGCAGCTACTACCCGAACAGCGAGTTCAGCGCCACCGGCAAGCCCGAGGGGCACGAATGGCTGCTGCTGTCCCCTCACCGCAAGCAGCTCCCGCCACAGTTGTTCACCGAACCGTTCACCCTGCCGCAGACCGACGGCCGTGGCATTCCCCGGGAAACCTTGCGCCGCGCCCTCGGTCTATTGCGCGAGGCCGGCTGGACGCTGTCCGGCCAGCAACTGGTCAACAGTCGCGGCGAGCCATTCCGTTTCGAGATACTCCTGGTCAACCCCAGTCTCGAGCGTATCCTCCGCCCCTACAGCGCCAACCTTGCCAGCATCGGCATCCAGGCCAGCCTGCGCACGGTGGACCGCGCCCAGTACAAGCAACGCCTCGATCACTTCGATTACGACATGGTGCTGATGACCCTGCCGCAGACCCTGAGCCCCGGCCTGGAACAATGGCAGTATTTCCATTCCAGCCAGCTTCAGGTCAAAGGCAGCAAGAACTATGCGGGCGTAGCCGACCCCGTGGTCGATCAACTGTTGAACAAACTGCTTTCCGCCCAGACTCGCGACGAGCAGATCGCCGCCGCCCGCGCCCTGGACCGGGTCTTGCTTTGGCAGCACTACAGCATTCCCAACTGGTACCTCAACTATCACCGCCTGGCGTACCGCAACCGGTTCGCCTTCGTCACCACGCCGCCCTATACCCTGGGCCTGCGCGCCTGGTGGCTGAAGCCTACGGAGAACGCCCCATGACCCATCCACTGCGCGCCCTGCTCCACGGCGCCAGCCTGTTGTTGCTCGGCTTCACCAGTCTGGCCCAGGCCGCCCCGCAGCACGCTCTCACCCTGTACGGCGAGCCGCCCAAGTATCCGGCCGACTTCCAGCACTTCGACTACGTCAACCCGGACGCACCGAAAGGAGGCACGTTGCGGCTGGCCAACTACGGCGGCTTCGACAGCCTCAACCCGTTCATTCCCAAGGGCAACGTGGAGAGCCGGATCGGCCTGGTCTACGACAGCCTGACCTATCACTCGCCGGACGAACCCTTCACCGAATACGGTCTGCTGGCCGAAAAGATCGAACAGGCCCCGGACAACAGCTACGTGCGCTTCCACCTCAACCCCAAGGCGCGTTTCCATGACGGAGAACCCGTCACCGCCGAGGACGTGAAGTTCACCTTCGAGGCCCTGATCGAGCACGGCGACCCGATGTACCGCCACTACTACGCGGACGTCTCCGAGGTGGTCATCGAGGATCCGCTGAAGATACGTTTCGACTTCAAGCACCAGAACAACCGCGAGCTACCGCTGATCCTCGGCCAACTGCAGATCCTGCCGAAACACTGGTGGGCCAATCGCGACTTCGCCAAGACCAGCCTGGAGCCCCCGCTCGGCAGCGGCCCCTATCGGGTCGCCAAGCTGGAATCCGGCCGCACCATCCGCTACGAGCGGGTCAAGGACTGGTGGGGCCAGGACCTGCCGGTCAATCGTGGCCAGTACAACTTCGACGCCATCGTGATCGACTACTATCGCGACATGTCGGTTGGGCTGGAAGCCTTCAAGGGCGGCCAGTTCGACCTGAACCTCGAGTATTCCGCCAAGGACTGGGCCACCGGTTATGAGTCCGCCGCGCTACGCGACGGCCGGATGATCAAGGAGGCGTTCCCCAACCACAATCCTGTCGGCATGCAGGCCTTCGCCTTCAACATCCGCCGGCCAATTTTCCAGGACCGCCGCGTGCGCGAGGCGATAGGCCTGCTGTTCGATTTCGAATGGTCGAACAAACAGTTGTTCTTCGGCGCCTACAAACGCACCAGCAGCTTCTTCGAAAACTCGGAGATGGCCGCCCACCAGTTGCCTGACGAAGAAGAACTGAAGATTCTCGAGCCGCTGCGCGACCAGTTGCCGCCGGAAGTGCTCACCGAGGTCTACCGTCCGCCGGTGACCAAGGGTGACGGCATCATCCGCGAGCAGAAGCGACGCGCCTACCAACTGCTTCAGGAGGCCGGCTACCGCATCGAAAACGACCGCATGGTCGGCCCGGATGGCACACCACTGACCTTCGAGTTCATGCTGTTCCAGACCAACATGGAACGCATCCTGCTGCCCTACAAGCGCAACCTCAGCGAGCTCGGCATCGACATGCAGATCCGCCGCGTCGACGCTTCGCAGTTCGTCAATCGCCTGCGCAACCGCGACTTCGACATGACCAGCGCCACCTGGGGCCAGTCCAATTCGCCGGGCAACGAGCAGCGCGAGTTCTGGCACTCCAGCAGCGCCGACAACCCGGGCAGCCGCAACCTCATCGGCCTGCGCGACCCGGCCATCGACCAACTGGTGGAAGGCCTGATCCGCGCCGACTCGCGGCAAAGCCTGATCGCCCACGCCCGCGCGCTCGACCGCGCTCTGCAATGGGGCTTCTACGTGGTCCCCAACTACTACGTGGACACCTGGCGCATCGCCTACTGGAACAAATTCGGCCATCCAGACAAGACGCCGCTGTACGACTACGGGTTGATGACCTGGTGGCACAAGAGCGACAAGGCCGAAGCCCGGCCGGCACAAGCCGCTTCCGCCGGGGATAGCCAATAAATGCTGGCCTATATCCTGCGGCGACTGCTGCTGATCATCCCTACCCTGTTCGGCATCCTGCTGATCAACTTCATCATCATCCAGGCCGCGCCCGGCGGCCCGGTCGAGCAAATGATCGCCAAGCTGGAAGGCTTCGACTCGGCCGCCGGCGGCGCCACCGGACGGATTTCCGGCGGCGGCGGCGAAGTTTCGGTGGCCGGTTCCAACTACCGGGGCGCCCAGGGTCTCGACCCCGAGCTGGTCAAGGAGATCGAGCGCATGTACGGCTTCGACAAGCCGGCGCCCGAACGCTTCTGGATAATGCTGAAGAACTACCTGCGCCTCGACTTCGGCAGCAGCTTCTTCCGCGACGCCAAGGTCACCGACCTGATCGTCGAGAAGATGCCGGTGTCCATCTCCCTGGGCCTGTGGAGCACCCTGATCATGTATCTGGTGTCCATCCCCCTGGGGATCGCCAAGGCCACCCGCCACGGCAGCACCTTCGACCTGTGGACCAGCACGGCGATCATCGTCGGCTACGCGATCCCCGCCTTCCTGTTCGCCATCCTGCTGATCGTGCTGTTCGCCGGCGGCAGCTACTGGGACTGGTTCCCGCTGCGCGGCCTGACCTCGAACAACTTCGACGAGCTGAGCCTGGGCGGCAAGATCCTCGACTACTTCTGGCACCTGACCCTGCCGGTCACCGCGCTGGTGATCGGCAACTTCGCCACCCTCACCCTGCTGACCAAGAACAGCTTCCTCGACGAGATCAACAAGCAATACGTGGTCACCGCCCGCGCCAAGGGCCTGACCGAGCGGCGCGTGCTCTACGGCCACGTGTTCCGCAACGCCATGCTGATCATCATCGCCGGCTTCCCGGCGGCCTTCATCGGCATCTTCTTCACCGGCTCGCTGCTCATCGAGGTGATCTTCTCCCTCGACGGGCTGGGGCTGATGAGCTTCGAGGCAGCGATCAACCGCGACTACCCGGTGGTATTCGGCACCCTGTTCATCTTCACCCTAGTCGGACTGCTGGTGAAGTTGATCGGCGACATCACCTACACCCTGGTCGATCCGCGCATCGACTTCGAAAGCCGGGAGGGCTGAGATGGGCTTCGCACTCAAGCTATCGCCACTCAACCGCCGCCGCTTCGAACGCTTCAAGGCGCACAAGCGCGGCTGGTGGTCGCTGTGGCTGTTCCTCGCACTGTTCGGCCTCAGCCTCGGCGCCGAGCTGGTCGCCAACGACAAGCCGCTGGCGGTGCGCTACGACGGCGAATGGTACTTCCCGGTATTCAAGCGCTATCCGGAAACCACCTTCGGCGGCGAGTTCCCCCTGGAGGCCAACTACAAAAGCCCCTACATGGAGGAGCTGATCGCCGAGAAAGACGGCTGGATGCTCTGGCCACCGATCCCATACAACTACTCGACCATCAACTACGAGCTCACCGTACCCGCCCCCTCGCCGCCCTCCACCGAAAACTGGCTGGGCACCGACGACCAGGGCCGCGACGTGCTGGCGAGGGTGATCTACGGCTTCCGTATCTCGGTGCTGTTCGCCCTGGTGCTGACCCTGCTCAGTTCGCTGATCGGCGTGATCGCCGGCGCCCTGCAAGGCTTCTACGGCGGCTGGGTCGACCTGTTCGGCCAGCGCTTTCTCGAGGTCTGGTCCGGCCTGCCGGTGCTCTACCTGCTGATCATC
Organism: Zestomonas carbonaria; assembly: GCF_904061905.1. Taxonomy (GTDB): domain Bacteria; phylum Pseudomonadota; class Gammaproteobacteria; order Pseudomonadales; family Pseudomonadaceae; genus Aquipseudomonas; species Aquipseudomonas carbonaria. Next base: position 19,423 of record NZ_CAJFCI010000086.1, on the reverse strand, counting down.
CTGGCCAGCTTCGTGCAACCCAACTTCTGGTGGCTGCTCGGCATCATGCTGCTGTTCTCCTGGATGAGCCTGGTGGACGTGGTGCGCGCCGAGTTCCTGCGCGGGCGCAACCTCGAGTACGTGCGTGCGGCCCGCGCGCTGGGCATGCAGAACGGCGCCATCATGTTCCGCCACATCCTGCCCAACGCGATGATCTCGACCATGACCTTCATGCCGTTCATCCTAACCGGGGCGATCGGCACCCTCACCGCCCTGGACTTCCTCGGCTTCGGCCTGCCGCCCGGCTCTCCGTCGCTGGGCGAGCTGGTCGCCCAGGCCAAGTCCAACCGCCAGGCGCCCTGGCTGGGAATCACCGCGTTCCTGGTCCTTGGCGTCATGCTCAGCCTGCTGGTGTTCATCGGCGAGGCCGCGCGCGATGCCTTCGACCCGAGGAAATGACGCCATGACCGAGAACCTCATCGAAGTACGCGATCTCGCCGTGGAATTCGTCGCCGGCGACCAGGCCCAGCGCGTGGTCGAGGGCGTCAGCTTCGACATCCGCCGCGGCGAGACCCTGGCACTGGTGGGCGAAAGCGGTTCGGGCAAATCGGTGACCGCCCACTCGATCCTGCGCCTGCTGCCCTACCCGCTGGCCCGCCATCCCGTCGGCAGCATCCGCTACGGCGGCCAGGATCTGCTCACCCTCCCCGACGCCAAGCTGCGCTCCATTCGCGGCAACCGCATCGCCATGGTCTTCCAGGAGCCGATGACCTCGTTGAACCCACTGCACAGCATCGAGAAGCAGATCAACGAGATCCTCGCCCTGCACAAGGGCCTGACCGGCAAGGCGGCCACCGCGCGCACCCTGGAACTGCTGGAGATGGTCGGCATCCCCGAGCCGCGCAAGCGTCTCAAGGCCTTTCCCCACGAACTGTCCGGCGGCCAGCGGCAACGGGTGATGATCGCCATGGCCCTGGCCAACGAACCCGAGCTGCTGATCGCCGACGAACCGACCACCGCCCTGGACGTCACCGTCCAGCTCAAAATCCTCGAATTGCTCAAGGACCTCCAGCAACGCCTGGGCATGGCGCTGCTACTGATCAGCCACGACCTCAACCTGGTACGAAGAATTGCCAGCCGAGTATGTGTCATGCAGCGCGGTCGGGTCGTCGAACAAGCGTCGTGTGAAGAATTGTTCCATGCGCCGCAGCATCCCTATACCCGGGAACTGCTCGGTGCCGAGCCCAGCGGCGAACCGGCGCACAACCCGGTCGGCCCGCCGCTGCTGGAAGTCGACGACCTGCGCGTGTGGTTCCCGATCAAGAAAGGGCTGCTGCGTCGCACCGTCGACTACGTGAAAGCCGTGGACGGCATCCGCTTCAGCCTGCCCAAGGGACAGACCCTCGGCATCGTCGGCGAGAGCGGCTCCGGTAAATCCACACTGGGCCTGGCGATCCTGCGACTGCTCGGCAGCCGGGGTTCCATCCGCTTTCAGGGCCAGGCGCTGAATGGTCTCTCGCAGCGCGAAGTACGTCCGCTGCGCCGGCAGATGCAGGTGGTGTTCCAGGACCCGTACGGCAGTCTCAGTCCGCGCATGTCGGTCGGGCAGATCGTCGGCGAAGGCCTGAACATCCATCGGATCGGGAGCGAGGCGGAGCAGGAACAAGCAATCATCGACGCACTCCTGGAGGTGGGCCTGGACCCGGAAACCCGGCACCGCTACCCCCACGAGTTTTCCGGCGGGCAACGGCAGCGTATCGCCATTGCCCGGGCCTTGGTCCTGAAACCGGAGCTGATCCTGCTGGACGAGCCGACTTCCGCGCTCGACCGGACGGTTCAGCGCCAGGTGGTGGAATTGCTGCGCTCGTTGCAGGCCAAGTACAACCTGACCTACCTGTTCATCAGCCATGATCTGGCGGTGGTCAAGGCTCTCAGCCACCAGTTGATGGTGGTCAGGCACGGTCAGGTCGTCGAACAGGGGTCGGCGGAGGACATCTTCTCCGACCCGCAACACCCTTACACCCAGCAGCTGCTGGAGGCTGCCTTCTTGGCCCCCGCCGCTGTCGATTAACCAGAAGAGGAAGAAGACATGGGTTTTCTCGCCGGTAAGCGCGTCCTGATCGTAGGTGTCGCCAGTAAACTGTCCATCGCATCCGGCATCGCCGCCGCCATGCATCGCGAGGGCGCACAGCTTGCCTTCACCTACCAGAACGACAAGCTCAAGGGCCGCGTCGAGGAGTTCGCCGCGGGCTGGGGTTCCAGCGCCGACCTGTGCTTCCCCTGCGACGTCGCCAGCGACGAGGACATCGCCAAGGTGTTCGAGGAACTGGGCAAGAAGTGGGACGGCCTGGACTGCATCGTCCACTCGGTGGGCTTCGCTCCCGGCGACCAACTGGATGGCGACTTCACCGAAGTCACCACCCGTGAAGGCTTCCGCATCGCCCACGACATCAGCGCCTACAGCTTCGTCGCCCTGGCCAAGGCCGGTCGCGAGATGATGAAAGGCCGCAACGGCAGCCTGCTGACCCTCTCCTACCTGGGCGCCGAGCGCACCATGCCGAACTACAACGTCATGGGCATGGCCAAGGCCAGCCTGGAAGCCGGCGTGCGCTACCTGGCCGGCAGCCTCGGCCCGGAAGGCACCCGCGTCAACGCCGTCTCCGCCGGCCCGATCCGCACCCTGGCCGCCTCCGGCATCAAGAGCTTCCGCAAGATGCTCGCCGCCAACGAAGCCCAGACCCCGCTGCGTCGCAACGTGACCATCGAGGAAGTCGGCAACGCCGCCGCCTTCCTGTGCTCCGACCTGGCCTCGGGAGTCAGCGGCGAGATCATGTACGTCGACGGCGGCTTCAACACCACCGCGATGGGCTCGCTCAACGAGGAATAAACCTCGCCAGGAAAACAAGAAAGGCCGCTGATGCGGCCTTTCTTGTTTCTCGGAGACGACTGTGGAGCGGCCAAGGCCGCCCCACGACTATCAGCGTCGCTCGATCTTCGCCTGGCGCTCCAGCGCATTGCGGAAAGCGGAGAAGTCCTGCTGGCCGCTGCGCGAAGCCAGGAACTGCCGATACATGTCCCGCTCGTCCGCCGCCAGCTCACCTTCGGGCTCGCTGACGCCTTTCAGTTGCAGGATCACATAATCGCCGTTGGCGAGGGTCACGCCGGTGAAAGTCGGCTTGCCATCGGCCTGCGGCCTGGGCATGCGGAACAGCGCCTGCAGGAGCACCGGCTCGACGCCGTCCTGACTGCGGGTCGCGGCTTCCACCTGATGCCAGGTCTGCCCGTCCTCCGCCAGAGCGACCGGAGTCTTGCCCTCGCGCAGGCCGGCCAGCAGCGCCTCGCCTTCGGTCCTGGCCTGCTCAGCGGCCCGTTCTTCGGTCAGATGCTCGCGAATGGTCGCGGCCACCTGATCGAATGGAAGCTGTTCCGGCTTCTTGTGCTCCTTCACGCGCAGCACCACGACGGTATCAGGGTCCAGCTCCAGGGCGCTGCTGTTGGCCCCCTCCTCCAGCACCTCGGGGCTGTAGGCCGCCTGGATGACCTGGCTATTGGCGGTCAGCCCCTCGCCACCTTCACGTCCGAAGGGTGCGGTGGTCTGGACCTGCAGGCCGAGATCCTGTGCGGGCTGCGCCAGGTCGGAAGCTTCGAAGGCCGCATCCTCGAGCGCCTTGGTCGCCTCGACGAAACGCTGCTCGACCTGCTGGGTCTTGAGCTCGCGCACCAGTTTCTCTTTCAGGCTGTCGAAGCTGGGCACCTCGGGAGCCTGCACGCCCAGCAGCTTGATCAGGTGCCAGCCGTAGGGCGAGCGGACTGGCTGGGAAATCTCGCCGTCCTTCAGCGCGTACAGGACTTCCTCGAACTCCGGATCGTAGACGCCCGGCCCGGCATAACCCAGCTCGCCGCCGTTATCGGCCGAGCCCGGGTCTTCGGAGAACTCCTTGGCCAGAGCCGCGAAATCCTTCCCTTCATCGAGTTGCTTGCGAATCTCCTCGATCCTGGCCTTGGCCTGCGCCTCGTCGACCTTGTCGTTCACCTCGATGAGGATGTGCGCGGCATCGCGCTGCTCGGCCAGATTGGATATCTCCCGCTGATAGAGCGCCTGCAGCTCCTCGTCATTGACGGTGACCTTGTCGAAGAAGGCATCCTTCTTCAGCTCGATGTACTCCACGACCACCTGCTCGGGGCTCATGTACTGGGCGGCGTGCTCCTCGTAATAGCCCTTGGCCTCATCGTCGGAAACCTCGACCTTGGCCTTGTCGGCCTCGATGGTGAGGCTGGCGAAGTCGCGGGTCTGCCGCTCGAGCCGGGCGAATGCCTGGACTTCCTCGTCGGTCACGAAACCGCTGCCGGAAATGCCTGCCCGAAGCTGGCCGATCAGCATTTCCTGCTCGAGCATCTGGCGGAATTGCAGGCGGGTGTAACCCATCTGGCGGATGACCTGGTCGAACAGGTCCGCATTGAACTTGCCATCGATCTGGAACTCGGGCGTTTGCAGGATCACCTGGTCGAGCAATGCCTGCGAGAACACGAAATTCGCGTCATTGGCGCTTTGCAGCAGCAATCTCCGCTCGATCAGCCCCTTCAGCGCTGCCTCGCGCAGCAGGTTGTCGTCGAGTCGAGAGGCATCGAAATCCTTGCCCAGGCGCTGGATCAACTGGCGGCGCTGCAAGTCCACGGCCTGGCTCAGCTCGTTCCGGGTGATTTCGTCGCCATTGACCTCGGCCGCGACCTGGTCCTGGTTCATCGTGTTGACGATCGCATCGAAGCCGGTCAACGCCATCAGGACGACGATGACACCGATAATGGTCTTGGCGATCCAGCCTTGTGAATTATCCCTGATGTTCTGCAGCATGCTTGCCCCCGAAAACGGCTGAACCGAACAACACAGCCGCGGAGTGTAGGTAGACCAAATATAAGAAAGGCGCATCCGAGGATGCGCCTTCGATTTACTGCTGGAGCGGTCGAGCCGCGCGCTAACGCTACTCAGGGCTGTCGGTTGACCGACCGGTTACCGCTCCATGCCCAGGACGAGGCCTGGTAGGGCAAGGCCCGAAGAGCGCTTAGTTGACAGCGTCTTTCAGGGCTTTACCAGCTTTGAAGCCAGGGATCTTGGCAGCAGCGATGTTGATCGGCTTGCCAGTCTGCGGGTTGCGGCCAGTGCGGGCAGCGCGCTCTTTGACAGCGAAGGTGCCAAAGCCAACCAGTACGACAGAGTCACCAGCCTTCAGAGCGCCAGTAACGGATTCGATCACTGCATCCAGCGCACGGCCAGCGACAGCTTTCGGGATATCAGCGGATGCAGCGATAGCATCAATCAGTTCCGACTTGTTCACTCTTAAGTCCCCTTATTCCTGTTGAGTTTGTTTCTTAATTTTTGGTGTAAGCAAAGCGGGCGCCGAATGGCCTGCCGACACAATAAGAGCCGCTTTATATCAAGGGCTTTAAAAATGTGTCAAGGAAGCCCCTCGGCTAATGCGTGCTGATTCGCTCCTTGGAATCAGACTCGCGTTTGTCATCCTTTGCAACCATCTCCGGAGCCGCATCGGGCAAGGGCTCCGGGGCGTATTGCAGCGCAATTTGCAGGACCTCGTCAATCCATTTAACCGGTTTAATCTGCAGGTCTTGCTTAATATTTTCAGGAATTTCCTTAAGATCGCGGACATTTTCTTCAGGAATGATCACGATCTTGATTCCGCCCCGATGAGCCGCCAGCAGTTTTTCCTTGAGCCCGCCAATTGCCAGCACTTGGCCACGCAAGGTGATTTCCCCGGTCATGGCGACATCCGCCCTCACCGGGATCTGCGTCAAGGCGGAAACCAGCGCCGTGCACATGCCGATACCCGCGCTCGGCCCGTCCTTCGGCGTGGCGCCTTCGGGCATGTGGATGTGGACATCGCGCTTCTCGTGGAAGTCCGCCGCCACCCCCAGGCTCTGCGCCCGGCTGCGCACCACGGTCAGCGCCGCAGTGATCGACTCGACCATCACATCGCCCAGCGAACCGGTCTTGATCAACTGCCCCTTGCCCGGGACGACGGCAGCCTCGATGGTCAGCAACTCGCCGCCCACCTGGGTCCATGCCAGGCCGGTGACCTGGCCAATCTGGTCCTGCTGCTCCGCCAGCCCATAGCGGTACTTCCTGACGCCGAGGTAATGCTCGAGCGAATCAGCGGTCACCGTTACCTTGAAGCGCTTCTCGCTCACGTGCTCCTTGACCACCTTCCGGCACACCTTGGCGATCTGCCGCTCGAGCCCGCGCACGCCCGCCTCGCGGGTGTAGTAGCGGATCATGTCGCGGATCGCTTCGGGGTCGAAGTCCAGCTCGCCCTTCTTCAGGCCGTTGGCCTGGGTCTGCTTCGGTGCCAGGTACTTCACCGCGATGTTGATCTTCTCGTCCTCGGTGTAGCCCGGCAGACGGATGACCTCCATGCGGTCCAGCAGTGGTGCCGGGATGTTCATGGAGTTGGCGGTGCAGAGGAACATCACGTCCGACAGGTCGTAGTCGACCTCCAGGTAGTGATCGTTGAAGTTGTGATTCTGCTCCGGGTCGAGCACCTCGAGCAGCGCCGAGGCCGGATCGCCACGCATGTCCTGCCCCATCTTGTCGATTTCATCGAGCAGGAACAGCGGGTTGCGCACGCCGACCTTGGTCATCTTCTGGATCAGGCGGCCCGGCATGGAGCCGATGTAGGTGCGACGGTGACCGCGAATCTCGGCCTCGTCCCGCACCCCGCCCAGCGCCATGCGCACGAACTTGCGGTTGGTCGCATGGGCGATGGATTCCGCCAGGGAGGTCTTGCCCACCCCGGGCGGGCCCACCAGGCACAGGACCGGCCCTTTCACGCTCTTGACCCGCTTCTGTACGGCGAGGTATTCGAGGATGCGTTCCTTGACCTCTTCGAGGCCATAGTGGTCGGCGTCCAGGATCGACTCGGCCCGGGACAGGTCGAGCCGCACCTTGCTCTCGGCCTTCCACGGAACGTTGACCAGCCAGTCGATGTAGGAGCGCACCACGGTCGCTTCGGCAGACATCGGCGACATCTGCTTGAGCTTGTTCATCTCGGCCTGCGCCTTCGCATAGGCCTCCTTGCTCATGCCGGCGTTCTCGATGCGCTTCTTCAGCTCCTCGAGTTCGCTGTGCCCTTCGTCGCCATCCCCAAGTTCTTTCTGGATGGCCTTCATCTGTTCGTTCAGGTAGTACTCGCGCTGGCTGCGCTCCATCTGCTTCTTGACGCGGCCACGGATGCGCTTCTCCACCTGTAGCAGGTCGATCTCCGCGTCCAGCAGGGCCAGGACGTGCTCGACCCGCGCCGGAAGCTCGGTGATTTCGAGTATTTCCTGCTTCTGCTCGATCTTCAGCGCCATATGCGCCGCCATGGTGTCGACCAGACGGCCCGGCTCATCGATGCTGTTCAGCGACGACAGCACTTCGCTGGGCACCTTCTTGCCCAACTGCACGTACTGCTCGAACTGGCTGAGCAGGCTGCGGGTAAAGACTTCGGACTCGCGTTCGGCAACTTCCGGCTCGTCGATCAGCGACACTTCGACGCGGTAATGGCCGTCCACTTCGACGAAACGCTCGACCGAGGCGCGCTGCTCGCCCTCGACCAGGACCTTGACGGTGCCGTCCGGCAGTTTGAGCAATTGCAGCACGGTCGCGACAGTGCCCACACGATAGAGCGCTTCCTCGCCCGGATCGTCGTCGGCCGGGTTCCTTTGGGCCAGCAACAGGATCTGCTTGTCGCCGGTCATGGCAGCTTCCAGGGCTTCGATCGACTTTTCGCGGCCGACGAACAACGGGATGACCATGTGCGGATAGACCACCACATCGCGCAGCGGCAAAAGAGGCAATTCGACTGTTGTCTTCATGATTTCGGCTCTACGGCGGCCATTCGGCCGTGGAAGGATGGGCAATGCCCTTGCCCCTAAGATGGAGGCAGGGGGAGGAAAAAACAAGCATTGCGGAAGGAAATGAAAAGGGGCCGCATGGGCCCCTTTCATGGTCGAACGAAAGACCGATCAGGCCTCGGGAGCCGCCTTGGCGGGCTGCTCGCTGTTTTCGTAGATCAACAGCGGCTTCGAGGTGCCGGCGATCACGCTTTCGTCGATGACGACCTTGCTGACATCGCTTTGCGACGGGATGTCGTACATGGTGTCGAGCAGTACGCCTTCCAGGATCGAGCGCAAGCCGCGCGCGCCGGTCTTGCGCTCCAGAGCGCGCTTGGCCACCGCACGCAGGGCGTCCACGCGGAACTCCAGGTCCACGCCCTCCATCTCGAAGAGCTTGGCGTATTGCTTGGTCAGCGCGTTCTTCGGCTCGGTGAGGATCTGCACCAGGGCAGCCTCGTCCAGCTCGTCCAGGGTGGCGATGACCGGCAGGCGACCGACGAACTCGGGAATCAGGCCGAACTTGACCAGATCGTCCGGTTCCACCTGGCGCAGCGACTCGCCGACCTTCTTGCCTAGGTCAGGGCTGCGAACCTCGGCATTGAAGCCGATGCCGCCCTTGCTGGAACGGTTCTGGATGACCTTCTCCAACCCCGAGAACGCCCCGCCGCAAATGAACAGGATGTTGCGGGTATCGACCTGCAGGAACTCCTGTTGCGGATGCTTGCGGCCACCCTGCGGCGGCACGGACGCCACGGTGCCCTCGATCAGCTTCAGCAGCGCCTGCTGCACGCCTTCGCCGGAGACGTCGCGGGTGATGGAAGGATTGTCCGATTTGCGCGAGATCTTATCGATCTCGTCGATGTAGACGATGCCCATCTGGGCCTTCTCCACATCGTAATCGCACTTCTGCAACAGCTTCTGGATGATGTTCTCGACGTCCTCGCCGACATAACCCGCCTCGGTCAGGGTCGTCGCATCGGCGATGGTGAACGGTACGTTGAGCAGGCGCGCCAGGGTCTCGGCGAGCAACGTCTTGCCCGACCCGGTGGGGCCGATCAGCAGGATGTTGCTCTTGCCCAGCTCGACGTCGTCCTTCTTGTCACGCTGGTTCAGGCGCTTGTAGTGGTTGTACACCGCTACCGCCAGAATCTTCTTCGCACGCTCCTGACCGATGACATATTGATCGAGGATGCTGCTGATTTCCTTGGGCGCTGGAAGTTTGTGCGCATTGCTTTCGGCCTGGGCTTCCTGCACCTCCTCGCGGATGATGTCGTTGCACAGGTCGACGCACTCGTCGCAGATAAAGACCGAGGGGCCGGCAATCAACTTGCGCACTTCGTGCTGGCTTTTGCCGCAGAAGGAACAATAGAGCAGCTTGCCGTTATCCTCGCCGTTGCGGGTATCAGTCATTCGATCAATCCAATCCGGTAGGCTTGAAACACAAGATGAAGGCAAATGCGGGCATTTTCAAGCCCGCGCAACGGCCGGCCAGCGGCCGACCGCAAGGGGTGGATGGCTTAGCCGGCGATCTGGCGCCGGGTCAGCACTTGGTCGATGAGGCCGTACTTGACGGCTTCCTCGCCACTCATGAAGTTGTCGCGGTCGGTATCGCGGGCGATCACGTCGATCGGCTGGCCACAATGCTCGGCGAGGATCTTGTTCAGGCGCTCGCGGATGGTGAGGATCTCGCGGGCATGGATCTCGATATCCGAGGCCTGACCCTGGAAGCCGCCCAGCGGCTGGTGGATCATCATCCGCGAGTGCGGCAGGCAGTAGCGCTTGCCCGCGGCGCCGCCGGCCAGCAGCAAGGCGCCCATGCTGCAGGCCTGGCCGATGCAGATGGTCGATACGTCGGGCTTGATGAACTGCATGGTGTCGTAGATCGACATGCCCGCGGTCACCGAGCCGCCCGGCGAGTTGATGTACAGGTGAATGTCCTTGTCCGGGTTCTCGGCCTCGAGGAACAGCAACTGGGCCACCACGAGGTTGGCCATGTAGTCCTCGACCTGGCCGACCAGGAAGATCACCCGCTCCTTCAACAGGCGCGAATAGATATCGTAGGCGCGTTCGCCGCGAGCAGACTGCTCGATCACCATCGGCACCAGGCCACCAGCGGCCTGGATATCGGGCATTTGCTGCATAAAAAGAGGATTACGGGACATGTCGTGCGATCGCTCCCTAACTTGTCATGTCTCAGATACACATAAGCCAGCGCGGAGGCTGGCTTATGGAGTGCTCTAACAGCGGTTCGGTCAGGCAGCTTTTGGAGCTTCAGCCGGCTTGACCGCTTCCTCGTAAGAGACCTGCTTATCGGTCACTTGGGCCTTCTGCAGGACAGTATCTACAACTTGTTCTTCCAGCACAACCGAACGCACTTCGTTCAGTTGCTGGTCGTTCTTGTAGTACCAGGCCACCACTTGTTCCGGCTCCTGGTAAGCCGAGGCCATCTCCTGGATCAGCTCGCGAACACGTGCTTCGTCCGGCTTCAGCTCGAACTGCTTGACCACTTCGGCGACGATCAGGCCCAGCACGACACGGCGCCTGGCCTGCTCTTCGAACAGCTCGGCCGGCAGTTGGTCGGGCTTGATGTTGCCACCGAACTGCTGGACGGCCTGCACGCGCAGACGGTTCACTTCGTTGCCGATCAGCGCCTTCGGCACTTCGATCGGGTTGGCGGCCAGCAGGCCGTCCATCACCTGGTTCTTCACCTTGGACTTGATGGCCTGGCGCAGCTCGCGCTCCATGTTCTTGCCGACCTCGGCGCGGAAACCTTCGAGACCGCCTTCCTTGATGCCGAACAGGGCGAAGAACTCGTCGTTCAGCTCGGGCAGCTTGGCCTCGGAAACGCTGTTGACGGTGACGGTGAACTCGGCGGACTTACCGGCCAGGTCCAGGTTCTGGTAGTCGGCCGGGAAAGTCAGGCTGAGCACGCGTTCCTCACCCGCCTTGGCGCCGACCAGGCCTTCTTCGAAGCCCGGGATCATGCGACCGGAGCCCAGCACCAGGGCAGTTCCCTTGGCCGAACCGCCAGCAAAGGCTTCGCCGTCGATCTTGCCGACGAAGTCGATGTTCAACTGGTCGCCGTCCTGGGCTTCACGCTCGACCTTCTCGAAACGGGTGTTCTGCTTGCGCAGGATTTCCAGCATGTTGTCCACGTCGGAGTCCTGGACATCGGCCTGCAGGCGCTCGACGGCGATACCTTCGAAACCGGCCACCTGGAACTCGGGGAACACTTCGAAAGTGGCGACGTACTCCAGGTCCTTGCCCTTCTCGAAGGTCTTCGGCTCGACGGACGGCGCACCGGCCGGGTTGAGCTTCTGCTCGACGACCGCTTCGTAGAAGGTTTCCTGGATCAGGTCGCTCAGGGCTTCCTGGCGCGCGGCGCCTTCGTAGCGCTGGCGAATGACGCTCATGGGCACTTTGCCCGGGCGGAAACCTGGGATCTTGGCGCGGCGGGCAGTCTGTTGCAGACGCTTGTCGACTTCGGTCTCGATACGCGCGGCCGGGACGCCGACAGTCATGCGGCGCTCAAGAGCGGAAGTGTTTTCAACAGAAACTTGCATGGATATTCCTCGTTGCACAGACGTTAGCCGGCCGTTACCAGCCCTAGAATCAAGGGCAAGCATTCTAGTAGGTGATTTCGCAGAAGTCACCCTGCCGGACGCAGGTTAAATAAGGAGGGAAATAACACGGGAAAGGTGGTGCGGACGGAGAGACTCGAACTCTCACACCTTGCGGCGCCAGAACCTAAATCTGGTGTGTCTACCAATTTCACCACGTCCGCAGACTAGCTCTAAAGCAAGACGCCAGGCTTGAACCTGGCGTCTTGTGGAATATGGGGTGGACGATGGGAATCGAACCCACGACAACAGGAATCACAATCCTGCGCTCTACCAACTGAGCTACGCCCACCATATTGCATCTTGCATCGCTTGCCTGAACTGCCGAATGGCGCACCCGGCAGGACTCGAACCTGCGACCATCCGCTTAGAAGGCGGATGCTCTATCCAGCTGAGCTACGGGCGCTTGATCATCGGCACTTCGGTTGAAGCACAGATTAAAAGCCCTGGCTTTTGCGAACCACACATGGACTCGCATTCGCCTTCTAACCCCGCGCTAGCCGTGCTCGACAAGCGGGGCGAATCTTAATGGGGCGCTTCAGGCACGTCAACTATAAAACGTAAAAAATTCAGCGAGATAAATGAGTTACGGGAAAACCGCACGCCTCCGCCTTTGCCCGCTCCTCCGGTCATGCGAGAATGCGCGTCCTTTTTCAATCCTTTCCAATGGTTAACCACGCGTCATGACCGCACAATTGATCGACGGCAAAGCGATCGCCGCCAACCTCCGCCAGCAGATCGCCCAGCGCGTCGCCGAACGCAGCCAGCATGGCCTGCGCACTCCTGGCCTGGCGGTAATCCTGGTCGGCACCGACCCCGCCTCCCAGGTCTATGTCTCGCACAAGCGCAAGGACTGCGAGGAAGTGGGCTTTCTGTCCCAGGCCTACGACCTGCCGGCCACCACCAGCCAGCAGGAGCTGCGCGAGCTGATCGACAGCCTGAATGACGACCCGAACATCGACGGCATCCTGGTCCAGCTTCCTCTGCCGGAGCATCTGGATGCCTCGCAACTGCTCGAACGCATTCGCCCGGACAAGGATGTCGACGGTTTCCACCCTTATAACGTCGGCCGCCTCGCCCAGCGCATCCCGCTGCTGCGTCCCTGCACGCCGAAAGGGATCATGACCCTGCTGCACAGCACCGGGGTGAACCTGTACGGTATGCACGCGGTGGTGGTCGGAGCCTCCAATATCGTCGGCCGCCCGATGGCGCTGGAACTGTTGCTGGCCGGCTGCACCGTCACCGTGACCCACCGCTTCACCAAGGACCTGGCCAGCCACGTCGCCAGCGCCGACCTGGTGGTGGTGGCCGTCGGCAAGCCCGGGCTGGTCAAGGGCGAGTGGATCAAGCCCGGCGCAGTGGTCATCGATGTCGGCATCAATCGCCAGGAAGACGGCAAGCTGGTGGGCGACGTGGTCTATGAGACCGCCCTGCCCCGCGCCAGTTGGATCACCCCGGTTCCCGGCGGCGTCGGCCCGATGACCCGCGCCTGCCTGCTGGAGAACACGCTCTATGCGGCGGAGCACCTGCATTCGTAAGATGTTCGACGAAAACAGGAAAGGCCGCATTCGCGGCCTTTCCTGTTTCTGGCGGTAATTTTTGATGGGCTGTCACCCCACCCTGCCTGGGGTCCGCAGGATGGGTGGCAACCCCAGCGGCATCTACTCAGCCAGGCGCCAGGTGGTGCCGGCCTTGCCATCTTCCAGCACCACCCCCATGGCGGTGAGCTGGTCGCGGATGCGGTCGGATTCGGCCCAGTTCTTCTCGGCACGGGCAGCAAGGCGCGCCGCGATCAAGGCTTCGACCTCGGCGGCATCGACCTTGCCGGAAGCTCCAGCCTGGAGGAAGGCCTCGGGCTCCAGTTGCAGCACACCGAGCAGGCCGGCCAGTTCCTTGAGGCGGGCGGCCAGGCCAGCGGCGGCTTGCAGGTCGCTGTCGCGCAGGCGGTTGGCCTCACGAGCCAGCTCGAACAGCACGGCGCAGGCTTCCGGGGTATTGAAGTCGTCGTCCATCGCCACCGCGAAACGCTCGACGAACGCCTCGCCACCCGACGGCGCGGCCTCCGGCAGCCCCTTGAGGGCATGGTAGAAGCGCTCCAGCGCCCCCTTGGCCTCTTTCAGGCTGTCCTCGGAGTAGTTGATCGGGCTGCGGTAGTGGCTGGCCACCAGCAGGTAGCGCACCACTTCCGGGTGGTACTTCTCCAGCACTTCGCGGATGGTGAAGAAGTTGCCCAGCGACTTGGACATCTTCTCGCCGTCGACGCGCACCGCGCCGGCGTGCATCCAGGTGGCCGCGTAGGGCTTGCCGGTGGCCGCCTCGCTCTGCGCGATCTCGTTCTCATGGTGGGGGAACACCAGGTCCGGGCCGCCGCCATGGATGTCGAAGGTATCGCCCAGGCAGCAGGTGGACATCACCGAGCATTCGATATGCCAGCCCGGCCGCCCCGGCCCCCAGGGCGAGTCCCAGCTCGGCTCGCCGGGTTTGGCACCCTTCCACAGAACGAAGTCGAGCGGGTCTTCCTTGATTTCGTCCACCTCGATGCGCGCACCGATCTTCAGGTCCTCGATCTTCTTGCGCGACAGCTTGCCGTAGCCGGCGAACTTACCGACCCGGTAGTAGACGTCTCCATTGCCCGGCGCGTAGGCGTAGCCCTTGTCGATCAGGGTCTGGATCATCTGGTGCATGCCGGCGATGTGGCCGGTGGCGCGCGGCTCGATGTCCGGGCGCAGCACGGCCAGGCGGGCCTCGTCCTCATGCATCGCGGCGATCATGCGTTCGACCAGGGCCTCGAACGGCTCGCCGTTCTCGTTGGCGCGCCTGATGATCTTGTCGTCGATGTCGGTGATGTTGCGCACGTAGGTCAGGTCGTAGCCGCCATATCGCAGCCATCGAGCGATCACGTCGAAAGCCACCATCACCCGCGCATGGCCGATATGGCAGAAGTCATAGACGGTCATGCCGCATACGTACATGCGCACCTGGTTGTCGACCAGCGGCTTGAAGGCTTCCTTGGTCTTGCTCAGCGTGTTGTAGATCGCCAGCGCCATTATTGGCCACCCCAGGAATCACGCAGGGTGACGGTACGGTTGAACACCGGGGCGCCCGGCTTGCTGTCCTTGAGGTCGGCGCAGAAATAGCCTTCGCGCTCGAACTGGAAGCGGTCCTCAGGCTGCGCCTGGGCCAGCGACGGCTCGGCGCGGCAGCCCTTCAGGACGAGCAACGACTCGGGGTTGATGTTGTCGAGGAAGCTGCCGCCCTCTTCGGCCTTCTCCGGGTTCGGCGAGCGGAACAGGCGGTCGTACAGGCGCACTTCGCACTCGATACTGCCTTCGGCCGGCACCCAGTGGATCACACCCTTGACCTTACGGCCTTCGGGGTTCTTGCCCAGGGTGTTCTCGTCATAGGAGCAGCGCAGCTCGACGACATTGCCGGCTTCGTCCTTGATCGCCTCATCGGCACGGATCACGTAGCTGCCGCGCAGGCGCACTTCGCCACCGGGCACCAGGCGCTTGTAGCCGGCCGGCGGGTTTTCTTCGAAATCGCCGGCATCGATGTACAGCTCGCGGGAGAACGGCAGCATGCGCACGCCCATGTCCTGCTTGGGATGACGCGGCAGCTCGAGCTGCTCGACCTTGCCCTCGGGATAATTGGTGATCACCACCTTGAGCGGCTTGAGCACGCACATGGCGCGCGGCGCGGTGGCATCCAGGTGGTCGCGGATGGCGAACTCCAGCATGCCGATGTCGACCACGCCGCTGGCGCGGTTGACGCCGATCATCTCGCAGAAGTTGCGGATCGATTCCGGGGTGTAGCCACGACGGCGGTAACCGGACAGGGTGGACATGCGCGGATCGTCCCAGCCGGCCACGTGCCCTTCGTCCACCAGTTGCTTGAGCTTGCGCTTGCTGGTGATGGTGTAGTTCAGGTTGAGGCGCGAGAACTCGTACTGGCGCGGCTTGCACGGCACAGGCAGGTTGTCCAGGAACCATTCGTAGAGCGGGCGATGATCCTCGAACTCCAGGGTGCAGATGGAGTGGGTGATGCCCTCGATGGCGTCCGACTGGCCATGGGTGAAGTCGTAGCTCGGGTAGATGCACCACTTGTCACCGGTCTGGTGGTGATGGGCATGGCGGATGCGATAGAGGATCGGGTCGCGCAGGTTCATGTTCGGCGACGACATGTCGATCTTCGCGCGCAGCGACCTGGTGCCGTCCGGGAACTCGCCGGCACGCATGCGGGCGAACAGGTCCAGGTTCTCCTCCACCGAACGGTCGCGGAACGGGCTGTTCTTGCCCGGCTCGGTCAGGCTGCCACGGTACTCGCGCGCCTGCTCGGGCGACAGGTCGCAGACGAAGGCCTTGCCGGCCTTGATCAGCTCGACGGCCCAGTCGTGCAACTGGTCGAAATAGTCGGAGGCATAGTGCGGCTCGCCGGCCCACTGGAAGCCCAGCCACTTCACGTCGTTCTCGATGGCGTCGATGTATTCCTGGTCTTCCTTGGCCGGGTTGGTATCGTCGAAGCGCAGGTTGCACTCGCCACCGAACTCCTGGGCGAGGCCGAAGTTCAGGCAGATCGACTTGGCATGACCGATGTGCAGGTAGCCGTTGGGCTCCGGCGGGAAGCGGGTGACGATCTTGCCGTGCTTGCCGCTGTCCAGGTCGGCCTGGACGATGGGGCGGAGAAAATTGGCGGCTGCGGTGCCTTCTTTGGTTTCGACGCTGGGCTTGCTCATGGGGTCCTTGATCGCGCTGGTGCGGCTCAGGGTAGGCCGCTCAAATCAAAGCGCTTATCATAGCCGAAGCTGTCAACCCCCTGACAGGCCTTCGATTTTCCCGATAGAGCGATTTCACCATGATCAAATTGCACACCAACTACGGCGTCATCACCCTGCAACTGTTCGCCGACAAGGCCCCGGAAACCGTGGCCAACTTCGAGGAGTACGTTAAGGCCGGTCACTACGACAACACCATCTTCCACCGCGTGATCAACAACTTCATGATCCAGGGCGGCGGTTTCGAGCCCGGCATGAAGCAGAAATCCACCCGCTCGCCGATCAAGAACGAGGCCAACAACGGCCTGTCCAACAAGGTCGGCACCGTCGCCATGGCCCGCACCATGGAACCGCACTCGGCCAGCGCGCAGTTCTTCATCAACGTCGCCGACAACAACTTCCTCGACCACAGTGCGCCGACCGTGCAGGGCTGGGGCTACGCGGTGTTCGGCGAAGTGGTCGAGGGCATGGACGTGATCAACAAGATCAAGGGCGTGGCCACCACCATGCGCTCCGGCCACCAGGACGTGCCGGTGGATGATGTGGTGATCGAGAAAGCCGAAATCGTCTGACAGGCCGCTGAAAACCACTGCGCTCGGCCAGGCGGCGTTGAAGACAGACCCGGACCACTCATTTACAACTGCGCCCTCGTCTGTCTTCGCCCTGCCTGGCCTTCGCTCGCTACCCTTTCAACGGCCTGCCCATGATCCTGCTGATCTCTGACCTGCACCTGGAAGAAGAACGCCCGGACATCAGCCGGGCGTTTCTGCATTTTCTCGAGCGACGCGCCTCCCGGGCCGAAGCGCTGTACATCCTTGGCGACTTCTTCGAAGCCTGGATCGGCGACGATGCCATGACGCCCTTCCAGCGCGGCATCGCCAAGGCCCTGCGCAAGCTGAGCGACAGCGGCACGAAAATCTTCCTGATGCACGGCAACCGCGACTTCCTGATCGGCCGCGAATTCTGCCGCGAAGCCGGCTGCACCCTGCTCGCCGACCCGACGCGGGTGGAGATGAACGGCGAACCGGTGCTGCTGATGCACGGCGACAGCCTGTGCACCCGCGACGAGGCCTACATGCGCCTGCGCCGCTGGCTGCGCAATCCGGTCACGTTGTGGATCCTGCGCCACCTGCCGCTGGCCACCCGCCACGAGCTGGCGCGCAAGCTGCGCAAGGAAAGCCGCGCGCAGACCAGCATGAAGGCCAGCGAGATCACCGACGTCACATCGGATGAAGTGCCGCGAGTCATGGCCGCCCATGGGGTGCGGACGCTGATCCATGGCCACACCCATCGCCCGGCCATCCACGACCTGCAGGTGAATGGCCAACCCGCGCAACGCATCGTTCTCGGCGACTGGGACAAACAGGGCTGGGCCCTGCAGGTGGACGAACGGGGCTTCCACCAGGCGCCATTCGAGCTCGACTGACGCCCGCCCTTCAGGCAGCCGCTCCGCTGTGGAAGCGGAACTCCGCATCGGGCGTCAGGATCGCATCGCGCTCGATCCCGGCGAAGAACGCCACGCGCTCGTCGATCGACTCCTCGGCATAGCCCTGGGCCATCTGCAGATAACCCTGGTAATGCCGCGCCTCGGATTTGAGCAGCGAGCGGTAGAACCCGCCCAGCTCCTCGTCCAGATACGGCGCCAGGCGATGGAAACGCTCACAGGAGCGCGCCTCGATGAAGGCGCCGACGATCAGGGTATCCACCAGCTTGTGTGGCTCGCTGCTGCGAATATGCTTGTGCAGGCGCTGCGCGTAGAGTGCGGCGCTGACCGGCCGGTAGCGAATGCCGCGCTTTTCCATCAGCGCCGCCACCTGCTCGAAATGGCGCAGCTCCTCACGGGCCAATCGCGACAATTTGTATTGCAGATCGGCCTTTTCGACATAACGGAACAGCAAGGTCAGCGCGGTCGATGCCGCCTTCTTCTCGCAGTTGGCATGGTCGATCAGCAGCAGATCCTGGTTCTGCAGCGCCTGGGCGATCCACGCATCTGGCGTGGGGCAAAGCAGGAAAGATTCGATTTCCGGGAGCAGGGACATGGACTCACAAAGGGCGTGCAAAGGATTGGAGGCTGGGCATTATACGAATGCATGTCGCGAGGACCAGCGATCACCATTGATCCAGCTCAAGAATCGTTCTATCCACTAACAACTACAGTTGTAGCCAGGCATACGCAATGTTCAGGGAGGTGGAAACCATGCAAGCCATACGCAGCATTCTGGTGGTAATGGAACCCGACCAGCCGGAAAGCCTCGCGCTGAAGCGGGCCAAGCTGATCGCCAACGTAACCCAGTCGCACCTGCACCTGCTGGTCTGCGACAAGAAAGAGGATCACTCGGCCTATCTCGACGGCATCAGCGCTACCCTCCAGCAGGAAGGCTTCAGCGTCTCCAGCCAGCAGGCCTGGCACGAAACCCAGCACGAGACCATCATCACCGTGCAGCAGGCCGAGGGCTGTGGGCTGGTGATCAAGCATCACCTGCCGGACAACCCGCTGAAGAGAGCCCTGCTCACCCCGGACGACTGGAAACTGCTGCGCTACTGCCCTGGCCCGGTGCTGATGGTGAAGACCGAAAGGCCCTGGACCGGCGGCACCATCCTCGCCGCGGTCGACGTCGGCAATGCCGATGGCGAGCACCGCACCCTGCACGCCACCATCATCAGCCACGCCTACGATATCGCCGGCCTGGCCAAAGCCGACCTGCACGTCATCGCCGCGCACCCCTCGCCGATGCTGTCCGCCTCCGATCCGGTGTTCCAGCTCAAGGAAACCATCGAGGCCCGCTACCGCGAGCAGTGCAAGAGCTTCCAGACCGAGTACGGCTTCAGCGACGAGCAATTGCATATCGAGGAAGGCCCCGCCGACGTACTGATCCCGCACGTGGCGAACAAGCTGGGAGCCGTCGTCACGGTGATCGGCACGGTCGCCCGCACCGGCCTGTCCGGCGTGCTGATGGGCAATACCGCCGAGGTGGTGCTGGATACGCTGGAAAGCGACGTCCTGGTCCTCAAGCCGGAGGCGATCATCGATCACCTGGAGGAACTGGTGGCGCAGCGTTGATGGATTCCCGCGTTCGCGCACTACTGTCCGGAATATTTTCGAGGGGGCGTCTGGAGGGCTTGCGGGGGCTGAAGGCACGGGTTAAACCGTTGAGCGCCAACTCAA
>NZ_CAJFCI010000085.1 GCF_904061905.1 Zestomonas carbonaria | reverse complement strand
CCCTCCGGCCGATACCCCAACCGCAACCCACCCCAATGCCGCCCCTGCACGAAGATCGGTACCGACAGGTCGTGCATCAACTCACCGGTATCGCGGGTGTAGGTCTGCAACAGCAGCGGCTGCCGATGGCTGCCGCAGCGAATCCCGGTGCGGTCGTCGAAACGTCGTTTGCTGCGGCTCTTCGCGGTGTCGATCTTCGGATCGCCGGTCGGCGGGGCGCTGAATGCCAGGTTGTGGGTCGGCACGTAGCCGTCCTCGGTGCAGGCGATGGCGAACACCAGCCCTTCGTGGCGTTGCAGCAGCGGTTCCTGGATCGCCGGCAGCACTTCGTCGGTGTAGCCGTCGAAGCGTGAGCGGTACTTGGTCGGCGTGGTGCCGGGCTGCGGCTGGTAACGGCGGTCGAACAGGTCGTCGAGGGTGAGGCGCCCGGCGGCGATGTCCGCTTCGAAACGCGCGGCGATCTGCGCGGCGCCCTCGCGGGCCAGGTCGTAGACGCGCTGGTGGTAGTCGTCCAGGCCGATCTCGGCAAGCCGCTCGCTGATGCTCTCGGCCTGCGCGCCCAGTTCGGCGGCGGCCTGGCCCAGGCGGCGGGTCTGTTCCTCGCTGTCGCCGAGGTCGCCGCGCACCTGGTCCACGGCGGCGAACAGGCTGCTCAGTTGTTCGCGGTTGACCTGGGTGGCGGCGGCGATTTCGCTGATCTGCCCCTCCACCGTCACCGCCAGGTCGGCGATGCTGCGCAGGTGCCCGCCGATGTGCTCGACCTGCTCGACGCCGCGATCCAGTTCGCTGGCCAGCATCTGGATCTGCTCGACCACGCCGGCGGTGCGTTGCTGGATATCCAGCACCATCTGGCCGACTTCCTCGGTGGCGGCGGCGGTACGGCCGGCCAGGCCGCGCACTTCGTCGGCGACCACCGCGAAACCGCGCCCGTGTTCGCCGGCACGCGCCGCTTCGATGGCGGCGTTGAGCGCCAGCAGGTTGGTCTGGCTGGCGATGGTCTGGATCACCTGGGTGACCCGCTGGATTTCCTCGCTGCGCTGGCTGAGCGCCTCGATGGTCGCCCGGTTGGTGCTGGCCCGCTCGCTGAGCCGGTGCATGACGGCGGTCGCCTCGCCCAGCAGTTCGTGCCCGGCCGCGCTGCTGCGCCGCGCCTCGATGGCCGCCGCCTCGGCCTGGCGGCTGCGCGCGGAGGTCAGTTCCTCGGTCCGCAGCATCACATCGGCGCTGGCGACGATGCGCGCCGCGGCATCCAGTTGCGAGTGCAGGCGCTCGCCGAGACGCCGCACCGCGTGGGCCACGCCGGCGGCGGACAGCGCGTTGTGGCTGGTGCGCTTCGACAACTCGTGGGCCAGGCGGTCGATCTGCCCCGTCTCGCTGCCCTGCCCTTCCGGAACGCGACGGGGCGACAGCAGGCGCGGCAGCCAGATCGCCGCCAGCACACCCAGCGCCGCCAGCGGCAGCGGAAGGACGGCGAGCCAGACACCGGCGAACAGGGCCAGGACCAGGATGCTTTGCGCGACAGGACGCATCGGAAACCTCGCGGATCGTCGCCACGCCGGGCCGGACCCGGGCGGCTTTTATGGTTGTGCCGGCATTTAGCGGCCAATCGCCACTGTCCCGCCATGGTTCCTTGGTCGTAGGCGACCGCTCCCGCAGCCGCGCACCTCGTCTACAGCATCGCCGCATGAGCACGCTCCCCGACACCCTGCCCCGCATCCTGGCCTGCCTGCAGGACACCCTCGGCGATCGGGCGAAACGGAGCTGAGCAGCTCCGCGAGCCGGAGCGCGGGTGTCCGGGGCGCGGACCACTCGGCCCCGCCCCCGTGGATTCCGACGGATCGCCCGGTCGCCTCGGCCCGCACTGCTAAAGTTTTCTGAGGCACACCTGTTCGGCAACTGGCAGGGGGCCTGTCCATGGCCGGCCTTGCATCATCCCCATCGGCCGCCTCGCGGCCCACACCCAAGGGACGGGCGCGACACCTCATGCTGGCGCTGAGCCTGCTGGCAGGCACGCTGGCGGCCGAACCACCGTCGCCGCCGCTGTCTCCCGAGATATCCCGCTTCGTGGTCGCCAACAGCGAGTTCACCCTCCTCCACGAGATGGGCCACATGCTCATCGCCGAACTGGACCTGCCGGTACTGGGCCGCGAGGAAGACGCCGCCGACCAGCTCGCCATCATGATCCTGTTCCTGTTCCGCGACGACCTGCCGGAGGAGGAGTTCGACGCCAAGATGCTGGCGATCGTCGACTACTGGCGGCTGGAATCGCAGCGGCCACGGCGGGCGGAGGAACGGGTGCCGGCCTGGGCTTCCCATGCGCTCGACGAGCAGCGCTTCTACAACATCACCTGCCTGGTCTACGGCAGCGACACGCAGCGCCTGGACTGGCTGCCGCGCGTCGCCGGGCTGCCGATGGAGCGGGCGCTGTACTGCGACCAGGAATACCAGCAGGCGCGCAAGGCGCTCGACTGGATCCGCCACAACAACCGCCGCGTCGCCATCCAGCGGCGGCCGCGCCTGCAGATCGTCTACGACCCGCCGCCGGACAACCGTGCCGATGAACAACTGGTCACCCAGATTCGCCAGGGCGGCCTGGAAGAGCTGGCGCGGCGCGTCAGCCAGGTGTTCACGCCGCCGCGCACCCTGACCCTGTGGGTCACCGCCTGCGGCTCGCCGGACGCCTGGTACAACCGCGACGAGGCGGTGCTGACGCTCTGCTACGAGCGGCTACGGCACTTCCGCGAACTGGCCGAGACGCTGCCGCCCCAGCGCCGCCCCGGCCCCGAGCTGGAGTGCGTCGCCACCTCGGAGCCGCCGGCCGGCGGCATGCTCAAACAGCCCGAATGCTGAAGCCCAGGCGCGGGAAGTGCACGTGCACCACACCGGCGCGCTCGTCCTCGCGGCGCAGGATCAGTTCTTCGCGCCCGGCGAACAGCAACTCGCCCTCGACCGGGTCGACGCCATAGTCGGTGGCGGCGATCGCCACCCGCTGACCGGCGCGGAAACCGTTGGGATCGACGAAGTCATCGACGGGCAGTTCGGCCGGCGTCGCGGCGCGGGCGATCTCGATGGCCTCTTCGGGGGACAGCTTGCTGGCCGAGCCGTGGCCGAACCCCAGCACCCGGTCCAACCAGGCCGCCACCAGCGGATGGTCATCCACCAGCGGCGCGGTCAGCGGCGAGGATTTGACGAACCACAGGCAGTGGGCCAAGGAGAAATCGGCCACCGACGGCTCGCCGAACAGGAAGTCGCCCTCCTCGCGCGCCAGTTGCAGCTCCAGCCGCGCCATCAGCACCGGCCAGTCGTTCTGGGCAACCTCCGCCGACGGACGAGTCGTCGTGCCACCGCTGAACAGCCGGCTGCGGTCGTCGAGGAAGGCCTGGATCATTTCGGCCGGCGCCCCGGCCATCCGCGCAGCCAGGGACTCCGGCTGGAAGATCAACGCCACGGCATACTGGAAAACCACCGAGTCGGCCCATTGCGAGAAGGCGGCGACGGTGAATTCCTGCCCTTCCGGAAACAGGCTCGGCACGCTCTTCTCGGCTTCCAGGCGGCGGGCGATCAGCGCGGTGTCGCAGTAGATGTCGGCGCCGATCTGCAACACCGGGGTCTTGCGGTAGCCGCCGGTCAGGGCCATCAGGTCGGGCTTGGGCATCACCCTCGGAATGAACACCGAACGCCAGGACAACTGCTTGAAGCCCAGCATCAGGCGGGCCTTTTCGGCGAAGGGGGAAGCCGGGTAGTGGTGGAGGATCAGCTCGTGCATGGCGGGCTCGTCGGCAAGGGAGTGAACCCGAAGCTTATCCCGGCCCGTCAGGCCGGCGTAGCCTCCCGGGCCGATATGAACGCATCAAGGGCATGAATGCCGTTCGCGACCAGGCGCTCCTTGGCGCCCTTGTTCAGTTGCTTGATGGCCCGCTCGCGGCGCAGCGCCTCGCCCTTGTCGGCGCAAGGCTCCACGTAGGCCAGCGCCTGCGCCGGGCTGGAATGGAAGAAGCGCGCGCCCTTGCCGCTGCGGTGCTGTTCGAAACGCCGCGCGGGGTCGTCGCTGATGCCGCAGTACAGGGCGCCATTGGCCGCCCGCACCAGGTAGACGAACCAGGGTTTGCTCATGCCCAGAACTTGTCGCGCAGGCGTTCGCAGTAGGCCACCAGCACCGGGTATTCCCGCGCCAACTGGCTGAGCGGATTGTTCAGGCTGCTCAGGATCAGGTTGGCCAGCACGCCATAGGCCGAGGCGTCGGCGCTGCAGGGTTGCAGGCCGCCGAAGTACGGCGCCGCGCCGAGCAGGTCGCTGAGCGCTTGCAGGTCTTCGCGGGCGAAGGCCAGCAACTCGTCCCGCGAATGCCGCGCCAGGCCCTGGGCCAGCAGCGACTTGTGGATCTTGCCGCGCACCAGCTTCGGCAGCAGCGCGCGCAACGGCCAGGGCAGCCTGTCGAAGAACACCGGCCTGAGTTCGTTCCAGCCCGCCTCGTCGATCCAGCGGAAGTACACCATCAGCGGCGCCAGGTGCTCGTCGCACAACCGCGTGATGGCCAGCGCCCGGCCCCGGCCGGCGGCATCCAGATGGTTGTCGAGGCCCAGCGCCAGGCGCTGGTCGAGGGTGCGCAGGATGATCGCCGAGTCGGCGATGACTTCATCGTCCAGCTTGATGAACGGCAACTTGCCCTTCGGCCCCTTGCCGGGATTGGCCACCGACTTGACCTGGTACTCCAGGCCCGTGAGGCGCAGGAAGGTTTCCACTTTCAGGCAGAAAGGGCTGGGGTTGGGCACTTTGAGTGCCGGCGGGAACTGGAACAGAGTGATCATCGGCGATATCCAGCGAGAAGGTCGCCGGCGAGTTTAGCGTCTGTGGGGGGATTCGTGGGGGCCTGGTGGTGGGTAATTCGGGCTTGCAAGACTTGGACTCCGCCCCTCACCCTAACCCTCTCCCGGAGGGAGAGGGGACTGATCGGAGTCAAGCTCAAGCCTCGGAGTCATAACCCTGCACCGTAAACCCCCTCTCCCTC
>NZ_CAJFCI010000084.1 GCF_904061905.1 Zestomonas carbonaria | reverse complement strand
CGGATCGCCGAGATCGAAAAGGAATTGCGGCTGCTGTCCACGAACCGCACGGTCGAGTCACTGCGCAACCGCACCGACGAAGACCTGTTCCTGAAGAAACTGGCCCAGTGGCGCGAGGAAGCGGCCCAACTGAAGCAACTGAACCTCGACATCGGCAGAGTGCGCCTGGTGACCGTCGACCAGGTGGCGATAGAGCCGACGAAAGCAGAGAAGCCGAGGAAAGCCCTGATCCTCGCGCTGGGCCTGGTTCTCGGTGGCATGCTGGGCCTGTTCGTCGCACTGGTCAGGGGCATGCTGCGGCGTCTGACGCCACGCTGAGCCGGCCCTGTGTGCTGGGGTGGGGCTCGCATGCCTGCGAGCCCTTGTGCGCATGGTCGTGGCGGATTCCATGGTGCCGATGGCGTCCGGCTGGACCATCGGCTGCGCGTCGGTTTCCTCGTCAGGCCGCATCTTCCCGGGTGATCGCTCGTTCGGCCACGTCGCGCAGGATGCGCAGGGATTCTTCGGATTCGTGGTCGATGCGTTTACGCATCACCAACAGGTTGGCCAATCGCATGGGCCAATTGTCGAAAGCGTATTCCAGGGTCCGCACGAAGCGCGTTCCGGCGGCGGTGGCCTGGCATTCGTAGGTGAGCTTCAGGCTCAGGCCGTGGTCACCATTGGCGTGGGCGCGCCAGCGCTGGCCGGGCAGGTATTCGTCGACGTCCCAGCTCAGGTGCCCGGCGCGACCACCGGCGTGGATGTCTTCCTCGAAATGACCACCGGCCGGCAGCGGGCCGCCGGGGCCTTTCACGCGCAGGGAGGAGGGGTGCCACTCCGGCCAGCGGGTGGGGGTGGCGGCATAGGCCAGCACCTGTTCCGGGGAGCCTGCTATCTCGGTTTCGTGGCGCATGACGGTCATGGTCCGTTCCTCTTTTTCCAGGGGTTCCCAGTACAGGGTGCCGCGCAGCCAGTCGGTGAGCGGGAAGACGATGTTGAAGTTGTGCGTCTGCATCAGCTCGCGGCGGTGGTGCAGCTCGTGCAGGCGGCGCATCTGGCGGATCCAGGGCAGGCGGGCCACCGGATGGCTGTCGGGCAGGTGCTCGCAGGCGTGGAATACCTCGTAGCTCATGTAGCCGAGCAGCATGGTGCCGGCGAACAGCGCGGCGACGTTGGCGTCGAGCTGGGCCAGCAGCCACCAGGCGGCGAACAGGCCGAGGCTGTAGAGAACGATCAGCCAGGCCGGGAAGAGGATCACCCGCCAGTCCCGGTCGGTTTCGTAGCGCATCTGCCCGGCGATGAAGAAGCTGTGGTGATCGCCGGTGTGGCGCTTGTAGAACAGTGCGCCGAGGCGGCGTTTGTGGTGCCCCAGCCCCTTGTGCACGTTGTATTCGCCCCAGTTGTAGAACACCAGGGTCAGCGGCACGACCAGCCATTCCAGGAGGCTCACCTGTTCCAGGCGGCTCCAGAAGAACGCCAGGCACAGCGCGCCGTAGGCCAGCACGAAGGAGGCGTGCAGCCAGGGGTTGTAGCGAGGAGGAATGGCCGCGCGGTAGCGCGAGCGGAAGGCTTGGACGTCGTGGGCCATGGCTGCTCCGGTCTTTCTTGTTGGTTTGACAGCAGTCTAGTGGCAGGCAAATTATTGCGGTAATGGATATTGGTGATGAGCATTATTCATGGCTGTTAACTTGAGATCGATGGACCTGAACCTGCTGCTGGTATTCGATGCCCTGATGCAGGAGCAGAACCTTTCGCGCGCCGCGCTGCGTCTGCACATGAGCCAGCCGGCCGTGAGCAATGCCCTGGCGCGCCTGCGCGCGCAACTGAACGAGCCACTGTTCATCCGCACCGCCCGAGGCATGTCGCCGACGCCCCAGGCCCAGGCGCTCTACGGGCCGGTGCGCCAGGCACTGCATCTGCTGCGGATCGGCCTGGGCGCGCAGGAGGCTTTCGATCCACAAGAGGAGCATCTGTTCAGGCTGTCGTTGAACGACTACGCCCAGGCCACCTTGTTGCCATCCTTGCTGGCGCGCCTGGAGCTCTCGGCGCCACGGGTGGTGTTGTCCGTGCAGGGAGACGATGCGGACTCGCTGACCACGCGTCTCGCCACCGGCGAGCTGGACCTGGCGATCGACTACCTGTATTTCGACAATGACGACCTGCGCTACCAGCCGTTGCTGGTGGAGCAACTGGTGGTGATCGGCCGGGCAGGGCACCCGGCGTTCACGAATGGCCTCACTCTGGCCGGCTACCAGCAGAGTCATCACGTGTCGATCCTGCCTCGCGCGGGGCGCGGCTCGCCACTGGAGATCGTCCTGGGCTCGGCCAAGGTGCGCCGGCAGGTGCAACTCCACGTCCCGCACTACCTGACCATCCCGCCGATCGTCGCACAGTCCAGCCTGCTCGGCACGGTGCCGCGCCGGCTGGCCGACCACTTCGCCCCGATATATGCATTGCAGGTGGCGCCCTTGCCGGTGGACATGCCGGATGTGCAGATCAGCCTGATCTGGCACCGGCAGCAGGAGCTGTCACCGGGTTTGCGCTGGTTGCGGGAGCGGATCGTCCAGACCTGCGCGGCGCTGTCCGCCGTCTAGTGGAGAGCGCTGCTCCGTGTCTGTCCGTTCGGCGTGCCTTCGCCCAGGAGTTGCTCCACGCGTTGCACGGCGGCCAGGGCGCAGAGCTCGTCGACCCGTTCGGAGGCGCCGGAAATACCGATGGCGCCAATCACTTCGTCGTCCAGGAGGAAGGGCTCGCCGCCGCCGAACAGCGCCAGGCCCGGCTGCATCGGCAGGCCCTGGCGAACGGCCGGCGAGCATTTTTCCAGACGCTCATGCCAGGTGCCGGTCGAGGCGCTGAAGCCTGCCGCGGTAAGGGCCTTGTTCAGTGCGATATCCCGGCTCGGCAGCGGGGCGTTGTCCATGTGGGCGGTGTGGATGGGCTGGCCGCTGGCATCGACGATGGCGATGCTGATGTGCACCTGCTCCTGCTCGGCCTTTTCCAGGGCGGCGTGGAGCGCCCGCATGGCCAGTTTCAGGGTGATGGTGGGTTGCTGGCGAAGGAAACGGTTCATGGTCGGGGGCTTGTCTGAAGGGGCATGGACAGGTCGATGCGCAGATTTGGCACCTATCGCGTTTTCATGAGTCAGCCGATCCCCAGGCACAGGTACTTCTGCTCGATGTAGTCGTCGATCCCGTACTTCGAGCCTTCGCGACCGAGGCCGGACTGCTTGATGCCGCCGAACGGCGCGACCTCGGTGGAGATCAGCCCCTCGTTGATGCCGACCATGCCGTACTCCAGCGCTTCGCCGACCCGCCAGGCGCGGCCCAGGTCGCGGGTGTAGACGTAGGAGGCCAGGCCGAACTCGGTGTCGTTGGCCATGGCAATGGCCTCTGCCTCGGTATCGAAGCGGAAGATCGGCGCCAGCGGGCCGAAGGTTTCGTCGCGGGCCACCCGCATTTCGCCGGTGACGTCGCCCAGCACGGTCGGCTCGAAGAAGCCGCCGCCGAGGGCGTGCGGTTTGCCGCCGGCCAGCAGGGTGGCGCCCTTGGCCAGCGCGTCGGCGATGTGTTCCTGCACCTTGGCCACGGCCTTGGCGTTGATCAGCGGGCCCTGCTGGGCGTCTTCCTCCTCGGCTGGAGCCACCTTGAGGGCGTTAACCGCCTCGACCAGGCGCCGGCTGAATGCTTCGTAGACGCCGCTCTGCACCAGCAGGCGGTTGGTGCAGACACAGGTCTGCCCGCTGTTGCGGAACTTGGAGGCCAGCGCACCCTGCACGGCGGCGTCCAGGCCGGCGTCGTCGAAGACGATGAAGGGGGCGTTGCCGCCCAGTTCCAGGCTGACCTTCTTGATGCTGCCGGCGCACTGCGCCATCAGCAGTTTGCCGACGCCGGTGGAGCCGGTGAAGGACAGCTTGCGTACCAGCGGGTTGCCGCTCAGCTCGGTGCCGATCTCCTGTGCGCGGAGGCCGGTGACGATGTTCAGCACGCCGGCCGGGATGCCGGCACGCTCGCCCAGTTCGGCCAGGGCCAGCGCCGACAGCGGGGTTTCCGCCGCCGGTTTGAGCACCATGGTGCAGCCGGCGGCCAGGGCCGGGCCGACCTTGCGGGTGATCATGGCATTGGGGAAGTTCCACGGGGTGATGGCCGAGACCACGCCGATGGCCTGCTTGATCACCAGCAGGCGGCGGCCCGGTTTGTCGTGGGGGATCACGTCGCCGTAGACGCGTTTGGCTTCTTCGGCGAACCACTCGATGAAGCTGGCGCCGTAGGCGATCTCGCCGCGACTCTCGGCCAGCGGCTTGCCCTGTTCCCAACTGAGCAGGCGGGCCAGGTCTTCCTGATTGGCCAGGATCAGTTCGTACCACTTGCGCAGGATGGCGCCGCGTTCCTTGGCGGTCCTGTCGCGCCAGGCGGGCAAGGCGGCCTGGGCGGCGGCGATGGCGCGGGCGGTTTCGGCCTGGCCGAGGTCGGCCACTTCGGCGATCGGCTCGCCGTTGGCCGGGTTGGTCACGGTGAAGCGGGCGCCGTCGTCGGCATCGAGCCACTGGCCATCGAGGTAGGCCTGGGTGCACAGCAGGGAGAGGTCATTGAGTCGCATGGGGTTCTCGTCGGGTCAGTAGACGCTGGGGACGCTGTCCACGGGGGCTGTCGCGCTTCCCTTGAACTTGCCGGCCAGGGTTTGCAGGGATTTCATCAGCAGGCTGGTATCGACACCCACGGCGACGAAGGTTGCGCCCAGTTCCAGGTAGCGGCGGGCGAGCCTTTCGTCGGCGCTGAGGATGCCGGCGGCCTTGCCCGCCTGGCGGATGCGCGCGATGGCATCCTCGATGGCTGCCTGCACGTCGGGATGGCCGGGGTTGCCACGGTGGCCCATGGCCGCCGACAGATCGGCCGGGCCGATAAATACGCCATCGACGCCCTCGACCGCGCAGATGGCGTCCAGTTGGGCCAGGCCTTCGAGGTTCTCGACCTGCACCAGCAGGCACATCTGTTCGTCGGCCCGGTCCAGGTAGCCGGGAATGCCGTTCCAGCGCGAGGCACGCGCCAGGGCGCTGCCGACGCCGCGCACGCCATGCGGCGGGTAGCGCATGGCGCGGACCAGCTCGCGGGCCTGCGCGGCGCTTTCCACCATGGGGACCAGCAGGGTCTGCGCGCCGATATCGAGGAGCTGCTTGATCAGCGCGGTATCGCCGATCACCGGGCGAATGATCGGCTGCGACCCTCCCGCTTCTCTGGAGTACGGTGCCACCGCCTGCAGTTGGCCCAGCAGGCCGCGCAGGTCATTGGGCGCGTGTTCGCCGTCGATCAGCAGCCAGTCGAAACCGGCATTGGCGGCCAGTTCGGCGCAGTAGGCGTCGGCCAGGCCGAGCCACAGGCCGATCTGTGCCTCGCCGGCCTGCAGGCGCTGTTTGAAGCGGTTGATCGGTAGTTGCATGGTGTGCTCCAGGTCTGGGACCGGTGGAAAACCGCGTTGCGGGCTTTCCACCCTACGTGGTCGAGCGTTTGCGTAGGGTGGATGGCGCTTCATCCATCCACCATGGGGCGCGCCGCCGGCTCAGACAAACCGGCAGGCGATCGAGCCGAGCTGGTCGTAGTCGACGTGAAAGGTATCGCCCGGGCTGGCCGCCACCGGACGGGTGAAGGAGCCGCCGAGAATGATCTGCCCGGCCTCGAGGGCGACGTCATGGGGCGCCAGCTTGTTGGCCAGCCAGGCCACGCCCTTGGCCGGATGGTTGAGCACCGCGGCGGAAACGCCGGACTCCTCGATCACGCCATTGCGGTAGAGCACCGCCGGGATTCGGCGCAGGTCGATCTCGGTCGGCCGCACGGCGCGACCGCCCATGACCACGCCGGCATTGGCGGCGTTGTCGGAGATGGTGTCGAACACCTGGCGGGTGACCCCGGTTTGCGGATCGACCTGCTGGATGCGCGCATCGATGATCTCCAGCGCCGGGATCACCCACTCGGTGGCGTCGAGCACGTCGAGCAGGGTGACGTTCGGCCCCTTCAGCGGCTTGCCGAGGATAAAGGCCAGCTCCACCTCGACGCGCGGCACGATGAAGCGCTCGAAGGGGATGTCGCTGCCTTCCTCGAAGAACATGTCGTCGAGCAGCGCGCCGTAGTCCGGTTCGGTGATGTTGGAGGAGACCTGCATGGCGCGCGAGGTCAGGCCGATCTTGTGGCCGACCAGCTTGCGGCCGTCACGGATCTTCTGCGTCACCCAGGCACGCTGGATGGCGTAGGCGTCCTCGATGCCAATGGCGGGGTAGTCGAGGGAGAACTGGCGCACCTGCTGGCGCGAACGCTCGGCGGCGTCGAGGCGGGCGGCGGCCTGTTGAATGATGGATGCATCAAGCATGGGTGATTCCTTGGATCGACTGTGGTGCCAGGACTACTCCCGCAGGCGCGAGCGCTACCCGCGACTCCGGGCGCAGGGGCTATTCGCGAGCAGAGCTCGCTCCTACGGGAGACGGAGTCCCTACGCGCTCTGGTTCTTGAGGAAGGCGTGGACGTTGTTGTGCTTGTAGTTGAGCTGCGCATCCAGCTCGCTCATCTCGAAGGACAGGGCCAGCAGGCGGCGGGCCTGGAGTTCGGCGAAGTGCGCCCTGATCACCTTGAACAGCGCATCGGCGACTCGCTGGCGGGTCGCCAGGTTGCGGCCGGCGCCAACCTTGAGGGTCATGTGGACGAAGGCGTAGTCGTGCTGGCCGTTGGCCATGCGCCAGGTGTCCAGGCGCACGCCGCGGCTGCGGATGCCGCCGAGGGGAAACACGCCGGATTCGCCCAGGCAGGCATGGACCTTCTCGAACAGGCCCGGCAGGTCGGCGTCGGCTTCGATGTTGTCGGTGTATTCGACGATGAAATGGGGCATGGCGATGCTCCTCAGAGACGGCTGCCGGCCGCGTTGCTGGCGGGGTTCGAGGCCTGGGCCGGCGGGATCGCCGAGCCGTCCTGGGCGGTGACCGGGAAGATCGCGTTGATCTGCCCGGTGCCGGAGGAGCCGAAGTAGGGCGTGACCACTTCCGCCTTGCCGTCGTAGGCCGACCAGCCCAGCGCGCCGAGCAGCATCGCGGTGTCGTGCATGAAGCCTTCGCCGTGGCCCTTGGCGGCGTATTCCGGGAGCATGCCGCAGAAGGCTTGCCAGTCGCCGCGCTGCCACATCTCCACCACCTCGTGGTCGAGGGTTTCCAGGAACGGGCTCCAGACCTTGTCGGCGAAATCCGGGGCCTGGCCGTTCTGGGCGAAGCGGTGGGTCAGCGAGCCGCTGGCGAGGAAGGCCACGGTGCCGTCGTAGTGGTCCTCGACCGCCTTGCGCATGGCCCAGCCCAGGCGCGCGCTGTCGTTGAGGTAGTGCACGGTGCACAGCGCCGAGATCGAGATGACCTTGAAGTGCTGGTCCTCGTTCATGTAGCGCATCGGCACCAGGGTGCCGTATTCCGGGCCGAGGGTGGTCGCGTCGTGGGCCAGCACGTCCACGCCCAGGGCGTTGCAGCCGTCGGCGAGGATGCGGCCGAGCTCCGGGTTGCCGGGGAACTCGTACGCCATGTTGGCGATGAAGTGCGGCAGCTCGTTGCTGGTGTACAGGCCTTGGAAATGCGGCGCGCAGTTGATGTGGTAGCCGGCGTTGACCAGCCAGTGGGTGTCGAACACGACGATGGTGTCCACCCCCAGTTCGCGGCAGCGGCGGCCGATCTCGCGGTGGCCGTCGATGGCGGCCTGGCGGGAGCCTTGGCGTGGGCCGGGCAGTTCGGAGAGGTACAGCGAGGGAACGTGGGTGATCTTGGCAGCCAGAGCGAGTTTGCCCATGGTGGTTCTCCTGGTGCGGGGCGCCGCCTGTGGGGCGCCCGGATTCTTGTGATTGTGGCTGCACGCCGGCGATGCTGGCGGCCTGGGCGGCCGCTCTCATCGGGCCGCCTTTTACACGCCCCAGCGGGGAATGTGGTGGCTGCCCATGGAAATGCACACGTTCTTGACCTCGGCGAACACCTCGAAGCTGTACTCGCCGCCCTCGCGGCCGGTGCCCGAACCCTTCACGCCGCCGAACGGCTGGCGCAGGTCGCGCACGTTCTGGCTGTTGATGAATACCATGCCGGCCTCGATGCCGCGCGCCAGGCGATGGGCCTTGCCGATGTCCTGGGTCCAGATGTAGGAGGCCAGGCCGTACTCGGTGTCGTTGGCCAGGCGCAGGGCCTCGGCCTCGTCCTTGAACTTCAGCAGGCAGACCACCGGGCCGAAGATTTCTTCCTGGGCGATGCGCATGCGGTTGTCCACGTCGGCGAACACCGTGGGCTGCACGAACTGCCCGCGGGCCAGGTGCGCCGGCAGGTTGGCCGGGCGTTCCAGGCCGCCGGCGACCAGGCGCGCGCCTTCTTCCATGCCGATGCGGATATAGCCGGTGACCTTGTCGTAGTGGGCCTGGGTGATCATCGAGCCGACCTGGGTCTTCGGGTCCTGCGGGTCGCCGACGATCAGGCGCCTGGCACGCGCCGCGAACTCGGCGACGAAGCTGTCGTAGACGGACTCCTGGATGAAGATGCGGCTCCCGGCGGTGCAGCGCTCGCCGTTCAGCGAGAAGATGGTGAACAGCGCGGCGTCGAGGGCGCGTTCGAGGTCGGCGTCGTCGAAGATCAGCACCGGCGACTTGCCGCCCAGTTCCATGGAGTACTTCTTCAGGCCGGCGGTCTGCATGATCTTCTTGCCGGTGGCGGTGCCGCCGGTGAAGGAGATGGCGCGCACGTCCGGATGGCGGACCAGGGCGTCGCCGGCGCTGGCGCCGTAGCCCTGCACCACATTGAGCACGCCGGCGGGAACGCCCGCATCGAGGGCCAGGCGGCCCAGTTCGTTGGCGGTCAGCGGCGACAGCTCGCTCATCTTCAGCACCGCGGTGTTGCCCAGGGCCAGGCAGGGCGCGGTCTTCCAGGTGGCGGTCATGAACGGCACGTTCCATGGCGAGACCAGGCCACACACGCCCACCGGCTGGTAGAGGGTGTAGTTGAGCATCTGGTCGTCCACCGGGTAGCTGTGGCCATCCATGCGCGTGCAGACCTCGGCGAAGAACTCGAAGTTGTGCGAGGCGCGCGGGATCAGCACGTTGCGGGTCTGGTGGATCGGCAGGCCGGTATCCAGGGTCTCCAGCTCGGCCAGGTTCGGCACGTTCCGGTCGATCAGTTCACCGAGCTTGCGCATGATCCGCGCACGTTCCTTGGCGGGGGTGTTGGCCCATTTCGGGAAGGCTTCCTTGGCCGCAGCCACGGCCAGGGCGATTTCCTCGGCGCCGCCGCTGGCGACTTCGGCGATCACCTCGGTGGTGGCCGGGTTGATGGTCTCGAAGACTTCCTTGCTTTCGACCTCGCGGCCGTTGATCCAGTGCTTGATCATCGTGTTCATGCCTCTTTACTGCGGGCGCGGTTCGCGAAGAACTCGGCCTCGCTGACGATTCGGTTGACCAGGCGGCCGACGCCTTCCACTTCCACCACCACTTCATCGCCCGGCACCACGTCGGCCAGGCCTTCCGGCGTGCCGGTGGCGATCATGTCGCCCGGCTGCAGGGTCATGAAGCTGGAGAAGTATTCGATCAGATAGGGGATGTCGAAGATCATGTCGGAGGTCGAGCCTTCCTGCTTCAGCTCGCCGTTGACCCAGGTGCGCAAGGCCAGCTTCGACGGATCGGGCACGTCGGCTACGTCGACCATCCACGGGCCGACCGGAGTGGTGGCGTCGCGGTTCTTCACCCGCAGGTTGGGCCGGTAGTAGTTCTCCAGGTAGTCGCGGATGGCGTAGTCGTTGCACACCGTGTAGCCGGCCAGGTAGGCGAGGGCGTCCTCGCGCTTGACGTTGCGCGCCGGCTTGCCGATCACTGCCACCAGCTCGCACTCGTAGTGCATGTAGGCGACGTCGTCCGGCCGCCAGGTGACTTGGTTGTGCCCGGTGTAGGTGCCCGGCGACTTGATGAAGGCCAGCGGCTCGGTGGGCGCCTTGAAGGCCAGTTCGGCGGCATGGTCGGCGTAGTTCAGGCCGAGGGCGAACATGCTGCCGGTGGCCGGCGGCAGCCATTCGACCTGGT
This sequence comes from Zestomonas carbonaria, assembly GCF_904061905.1. Taxonomy (GTDB): domain Bacteria; phylum Pseudomonadota; class Gammaproteobacteria; order Pseudomonadales; family Pseudomonadaceae; genus Aquipseudomonas; species Aquipseudomonas carbonaria. The sequence goes on along the minus strand of NZ_CAJFCI010000084.1, from coordinate 78,739 downwards.
TCTCGGCCAGCAGGCGGCCGTCGGCCAGGCGCACGGTGTTGCCGATCTCGACGATCGCCGTATGTACTTCGTCCCGGTAGCGGATGCGTGCGTGTTTCATCTCAGGCTTCCTCCGCCACGATGGTGTTGTGCAGGCGGCCGAGGCCTTCTATTTCCACCACGACTTCGTCGCCCGGGTGAACGTCCACGCGGCCCTCGGGAGTGCCGGTGATCAGCACGTCGCCGGAATGCAGGGTCATGAACTCGCTGATCTCGGCGATCAGTCGGGGAATGTCGCGCACGAGGTTGGCCGTGGTGTTCTCCTGGCGCAGTTCGCCGTTGACGAACAGCTTCAGGGGCAGGGCGTGCGGGTCGGCTATCTCGCTGGCCGGCACCAGGTCGGGGCCGAACGGGCAGAAGCCGTCGCGGCACTTGGCTTTCACGGCCGGGCGGTAGTAGCTGTCCTCCGGCAGGCTGAACTCGTTGACGATGACGTAACCGGCGACGTAGGCCATGGCTTCGTCCTCGCTCACGCGGCTGGCCTCCTTGCCGATCACCACGCCCAGGGCCGGGCCCGGTTGCAGGCGCTCGACGCCCTGCGGGAAGACCACTGGCCGGTCGTGGCCGTTGCGGGTGTTCGAGGTCTTGATGAACAGCACCGGCTTGACCGGCGGTTTCTGGTAGGGCGGCTGATCGAACTCGGCCAGTCGGCTTTCCAGCAGGCCTTTGTAGTTCAGCGCGATGCCGAACAGGCTGCCGGTGGCGACTTCGCTGGCTGGGCGGCGCATTGATTCACTCCTGAGCAGATCTGGGGATTGTTCCTGGGATTAGGCAGGTGGTTAACATGCTAACATTTATAGTTAATATGTTAATGATGATCAAGCCATGTTTCGCCTGTCCGAATCGGCCAGGGCTGCTCGAGCTGTCCGAATCTGTCTGGAATCGCTCCTGATTGCCGGCCGCCCGGCCCGGAATGACGCGGGCCGAGCGCTCCTCGAGGCGGATTTGCGTCGGCTCGCCGGTTATTGATTAAATTCTTCATCACCTCCTGCCGAGAGCCGTAGCCACCATGTCGACCCCCAGACCTTCCCTGACCCTGACTCTGTTGCAGGCGCGCGAGGCCGTGATGGGCTTCTTCCGCCCGCTGCTCAACCAGCACGGGTTGACCGAGCAGCAGTGGCGGGTGATTCGCATCCTGCGGCAGTTCGGGGAGATGGAGAGCCACCAGTTGGCGCAGCAGGCGTGCATCCTCAAGCCGAGCATGACCGGCGTGCTGGCGCGCCTGGAGCGCGATGGCGTGGTGCGTCGCTGGAAGTCGACCCAGGACCAGCGCCGGGTATTCGTCGGCCTGACCGAGAAGGGGCAGCAGAGCTTCGTGTCCATGAGCGATGGCATGGAGAGCAACTACCAGAAGATCCAGGAGCAGTTTGGCGAGGAAAAGCTCCAGCAACTGCTGGACCTGCTCAACGACCTGCAGAAGATCAAGCCCTGAACGGCGAGCCGCAGGCGGCAAGCTTCACGCTGCAGGAAACAGCGGCTTCGGCGCCTGGCGTGGCCCGGTTTCAATCCGGGCCACACGTTTGAAGAGAGCCGGCCATGCGTGACCAGCAACCCATCCCCAATATCAACATCGGCCAGGTCTACGACCAGCGCTACGCCGATTCCGACGTGCACTACGAGGCATTGGGCAAGCTGGCGGACTTCTTCGGCCGCAACATGCCGGTGCACCGGCACGACCGTTTCTTCCAGGTGCACTACGTGAAAAGCGGCACGGTGCGCGTGTACCTGGACGACCGCCGCTACCTGCAACAAGGGCCGATGTTCTTCCTGACGCCACCGACCGTCCCCCATGCGTTCGTCACCGACTCGGAAAGCGACGGGCATGTGCTGACCGTGCGCCAGCAACTGGTCTGGCCGTTGCTCGAAGAGCGCTATGGCCTGGCCCGGGGGGCGCAGATCGCGCCGGTGTGCGTGGCGGTCGGTGAGTTGGGAGCGGAATACGGCGAGGAGGTGGCGCGCCTGAACCTGTTGTTCGACCAACTGCGCGGCGAGTTCGCCGCAGAGCGCCCCGGCCGGGTACCGAGCCTGGCTGCGCTGACGCAACTGATCTTCATCGGTTTGCTGCGCCTGTCCGCGCGTTCGCTGTCCGCGCAGCCGGCGCGTCGCGAGGACATGCACATCTTCCAGCGCTTCAACGCGCAGATAGAGGCGCATTACCAGGAACACTGGCCGCTGAGCGAGTATGCCAGGCAACTGGGCGTCACCGAGGCGCGCCTCAACGACGTCTGCCGGCGCATCGCCGACATGCCGTCCAAGCGCCTGGTGTTCGAACGCCTGATGCAGGAGGCCAAGCGCCTCTTGTTGTTCACCGGTGGCTCGGTGAACGAGATCTGCTACCAGCTCGGCTTCAAGGACCCGGCCTATTTCAGCCGCTTCTTCAGCCGTCATGCCGGGATCACGCCGGGCGAGTATCGAGCACGCAACGGCGAGCCGGTCGCCCCCATGGGCGGGGACGACCGGGACAAGGCCTAGAACAGCGGCAGTGTGTAGCCGAGGATGATCCGGTTCTCGTCGATGTCGGTGGTCAGGCCATCGCCGGAACGGAAGGTGGAGTTGCGCAGGCGCACGTTGAAGCCTTTCAGGAAGCCTTCCTGGAAGACGTACACGAGGTCGGTGTCACGCTCCCATTCCCGCCCGCCCCGGACCGTCGCCGTATCCACGTTCTTGCCGCTGACATAGCGGGTCATCAGGCTCAGCCCGGGAACCCCCAGGGCCACGAAGTCGAAGTCGTAGCGTGCTTGCCAGGCGTCGGTTCCCGCCTTGGTGAACGGGTTGACGGTCACCAGGTTCACCGAGTACGGATCGAGGCCCGGGTAGGCGAAGTCGCCGTCGCCCGACAGGTTCTGGTAGCCGAGCCCGAAGCGGTGCGGCCCCATGCCGAGGGTGACCATGCCGTTGAAGAACCGGTTGTCGATGCGCCCGCCGTCGACCCTGGCGGCGCTGCGATAGCGGTGATCGCCGTGCTCGTCGGTGGTGAAGAAGCGCAGGTCGGTCTTCAGGCTGATGCCATCGCCGAGCGAGGTGTTGTGCACCAGGCCTGCGTAGTGCTGCTGGTAGATGTCCTCCATCTGCGCGTAGTAGTAGCTCAGCGTCAGGTCGGGACTGACCGCGTAGCTGCCGCCGGCCAGGTCGAGGTGGGCGCTTTCCACGCCGCCGTAGTTCATCTCGTCGTTGCTCGACGAATCGCGCAGATTGATCTTCTCCAGGCGCCCGGCGTTGAGGGTCAGGCCCTCGACCTCCTGCGAGGTCAGCAAGGTGCCGGCGTAGGTGGAGGAGAGCAGGCGGCTGTCGTTGTAGAGGGCGACCGGCAGTCGCGGCTGCAGCGTCCCGACCTTGAGGACGGTCTTCGACAGGCGCAGCTTGGCGGCCACGCCCAGTTCGCTGTAGTTGTCCTCGGGCTCGTGGGTCCGGGTGCCGAACGGTAGCAGGCCGGTACCACGGCGGTCGGGGCTGGAGTCCAGCTTGATACCGACCTGGCCGATGGCGTCCATGCCGAAGCCGATGGTGCCTTCGGTGAAGCCGGACTCGAAGCGGACGGTAAAGGCTTGCGCCCATTCCTCGAGCTTCGCCCGGGCTGCGTCGTCCTGGCGGAAGTCGCGGTTGAGGTACATGTTGCGTGCCTCGATGCCGGCTTTGCTGTCGCCGATGAAGTCGGCCTGGGCCGCGCCGCTCAGGCCGGCGGTTAGAAGGCAGGTGAATGCGGGAATGGTGCATGCATTCCTGGTCATTGTTCTTATCTCCTAGGACTGTGTTGGTTGCCGGTCGCGATTCTTGTCGGGTCGATCGGCCGGCACAGTCTAGTAACATGATTAATCTATTAACGATATTTCTTTCAGAAAATTCCCGAGAGAATTCTAAGCGAGATGAAAGGAGTTTTTGTTTATTATCTTTATGAAATTAAAGTAAAAATTACAAAAAAGAGATATTCGTTCATCTGGTCGTGGTCGTTATTTTTTTCCGTTTTTGTTGACAGGTATCGTAAAAAACTTAACGTATTAACGTGTTGCGCTTCCTTCCTGTTGGCGCGTCTGCCCCGGCTACAAAAACAACACGGAGCTAAACCGATGAAAACAATGAGAATTGCTGCCTTGTGCGCGGCCCTGGCTGGTGCTGCCTCGGCCCACGCACAGACCGCCACCCTCAAGATCGCCCACTTCCTGCCTTCCACTTCCAACGCACAGGCCAACGTCATCGAGCCCTGGTGCGAGCAGCTTCGCCAGGAGTCCGGCGACCGCCTGAAATGCCAGATCTACCCGTCGATGCAACTGGGCGGCACCCCGGCCAGGCTGGCGGACATGGCGCGAAATGGCGTCGCCGACATCGTCTGGACCGCGCCGGCCTATTCCGCCGGCAAGTTCCCCCGCGTCGAGGCGCTGGAACTGCCTTTCGTCCTGCCCTATGGCGGCAAGGCAGGCAACGAGATCATCTGGAGCTTCTACGAGCAGTACGCCAGGGAGGACTTCAAGGACTACAAGGTGCTGGCGGTACACGGCGATGGCGGTACCAGCCTGCACACCCGCAGCAGGCCGGTGCGCACCCTGGCCGACCTGTCCGGCCTGAAGCTGCGCGCCTCCAGCCGCACCGCGGCGAAAACCCTGGAGGTCCTGGGCGCGACTCCGGTGAGCATGCCGCCGGCGCAGATGACCGAGGCCATCTCCAAGGGCGTGGTCGATGGCGCACTGGCGGCCTGGGAGGTGGTGCCGGCGGCCAAGCTGGATGAAGTCACCCGCTACCACAACACGACTTCGAACGAGCAGTCGGCGCTCAGCTACACCGTGCTGACCCTGCTGATGAACCAGCGGAAGTTCGACGGCCTGCCGGCGGACCTGCGGGAGATCATCGAGCGCAATAGCGGGAAGGCGCTTTCCGAGCGTTTCGCCGCGGCGTTCGACAAGACCATCGAACTCGCCCAGGCCGCCACTCCGGCCGAAGGCCTGGTCGACATCGACGCGAATGCCTACGCCGAGCTGCGCAAGGCCTCGGACGCCGCGGTGGAGCAGTGGATCGCGGAAGCCGGCGACAAGGGGCTCGATGGCAGGGCGCTGGTCGACGGTGTGCGCACGCTGGCCGGCGGAGCGCGGTAACCGCCATGCAGGAGTCGCTAGCCTATGAAAGCGGCTTGGCCATGGAGCACTGCGCCCTGTATCGCGTTCTCCACTATCCGGCCCAGGGCTTTGCCCTGGCCGGTGGTCTGGTCATGCTGTTGCTGATCAACATGTCGCTGGTCTCGATCATCGGCCGCAAGCTGCTCTCCGCGCCGATACCGGGGGACATCGAGCTGATGGAGATCGGCGCCGCCATCGCCATCGCCGCCTTCCTGCCGCTCTGCGAGCTGCGCGGCACCCACATCAAGGTGGATGCCTTCACCATGCGCCTGTCCTCCGGGCTGGTGCGCGCCCTGGATGCCCTGGCCCACCTGCTGTGCCTGCTCGTCGCCTTGCTGCTGGCCTGGCGCACCGGCCTGCAGATGCTCGACAACATGGAGTACGGCGACGTCTCCACGCTGCTGTCGATCCCGCTGTGGATACCGCTGATGTGCATGGTGCCCAGCCTGCTCCTGATGGCCTTGTGCGCGCTGGCGCGGATCGTCGACATCTACCATCGTGCTGGAGGACGCCCATGAGCGGTCTGAGTCTGGGCCTGATCGCCCTGGGTATCACCATGGCTTTGCTGGTGCTGCGCGTGCATATCGGCATCACCATGATGATCGGCGGCGCCGCCTGTTTCTGGGCGGTCAACGACGGAGACCTGTCGGCGCTGCTGTTCACCCTCAACAACCTGGCCTATTCGCGGCTTTCGAACTACGACCTGGCGGTGATCCCGCTGTTCGTGCTGATGGGCCAGTTCGCCACCCATGGCGGCCTGTCGCGGGCCATCTTCCGCTGCGCGGCGGCCTTCATCGGGCATTGGAAGGGCGGCATGGGCATGTCCGCGGTCGGTGCCTGCGCCGGCTTCAGCGCCATCTGCGGCTCCTCTCTGGCCACCGCGGCGACCATGAGCCACGTGGCCCTGCCCGAGCTGCGCCGCTACAACTATTCCGGCCGCCTGGCCACCGCCACGGTGGCGGCCGGCGGTACCCTGGGCATCCTGATCCCGCCATCGGTTCCGCTGATCATCTATGCGGTGCTGACCCAGGAATCCATCGCCAAGCTGTTCGTCGCGGCGGTGGTTCCCGGGCTCATCGCCGTGGTCGGCTACATGCTGGTGCTGCGCATCATGGCGGCCCGCGAGGGTGGCCATGATCACGAGCAGGTGAAGGCCAGCCCGGGCGAGCGCATCAAGGCCCTCGGCAGCGTGCTGCCGGTGATCGCTGTGTTCGTCGTGGTGATCGTCGGCATCTATGGCGGCTGGTCCAACCCCACCGAGGCGGCCTCCATCGGTGCGGCGGCCTGCGGCATCCTCGCCGTGCTGCAAGGCGGCATGCGTTGGGCGGGGATGCGCGCGAGCCTGCTGGGCACCGCGGAAACCACGGCGATGATCTTCTTCGTGCTGCTCGGCGCCGACCTGCTCAACTCGGGCCTGGCCCTGACCCAGATGCCCAACGAGCTGGCCCAGTGGGTGCAGGAGAGCGGCCTCGCGCCCATGGTGGTGCTGATCGCCATCCTGGTGCTGTACCTGCTGCTGGGCATCGTGATGGACTCGCTGGCGATGATCCTGCTGACCATCCCGATCTTCTACCCGGTGGTCATGGGGCTGGACTTCTTCGGCATGAGCGAAGTGGACAAGTCGGTCTGGTTCGGCATCCTCGCCCTGATGGTGGTGGAGGTGGGGCTGGTGACGCCACCCCTGGGCATGAACCTGCTGATCGTCCAGCGCTCTGCCGGCAACGTGCCGCTGATGGAGATCGCCCGTGGCGTGGTGCCTTTCCTCTGTTCCGACCTGATACGGATCGTCCTGCTGGTAGCATTCCCAGGGCTTTGCCTGTGGCTCCTGAGTCTCTAGAAGACGGGCCATGGGAAGGCCCGCTGCCCGCATGACCCTGGAGATCGAATGTCCACCGTCGCCAACCCTCGACGCCTGATCGTCCTGCTCGCCGCCCTGGTGGCTTTCGGGCCGTTGTCGATCGACATGTATCTGCCCAGCCTGCCGCTGATCGCCGCCGACCTGGGCGCCAGCGAGGCACAGGTCCAGTCGACGATCGGCGTGTTCCTGGCGGGGTTCAGCCTGGGCATGCTGCTCTATGGCCCCTTGTCCGATCGCTTCGGCCGGCGCGGCCTGCTACTGGGTGGCATCGCTGTCTACCTGCTGGCCAGCCTGGGCTGCGTCCTGGCCACCGACGCCGGGCACCTGATCGCCTGGCGCCTGTTGCAGTCGCTGGGCGGGGCTGCCGCCTCGGTGTTGGCCCGCGCCATAGTGCGCGACCTGTTCCCGCTCGGCGACTCCGCGCGGGTGCTGTCGCTGATGTATCTGGTGACCATGGTCGCCACGCTCGTCGCTCCCTTGCTGGGCGGTTACCTGATCCTGCTGGCCGGCTGGCGCGTGGTATTCGTCGTGCTGCTGGCATTTGCCGGGCTGTGCCTGCTGCTGGTGGCCTGGAAGATTCCGGAGACCCACCCGGTCGAAGCCCGGGGCGTCTCGACAAGCGCCGCATTCCGGGCCTATGGGCGGATCATCCGGCAGCCACGGGCGCTGGGCTACATCCTGTGCATGGGGCTGTCATTCGGCGGCATGTTCGCCTTCATCACCGCTTCGCCCTTCGTCTACATCGAGTATTTCGGCATCTCGCCCCAGGCCTATGCCTGGCTGTTCGCCCTCAATATCGCTGGCGTGATGCTGGTGACCCTGCTCAATGCCCGCCTGGTCACCCGGTTCGGCCCGCAGCTCATGCTGGGAGTCGGCGGCGCCGTGGCGTCCCTTTCCGGGCTGGCCCTGATCCTGCTCGGCGGCAGTGGCCTCGGCGGTTTGCCGGCCATCGCCGTGTGCCTGCTGCTCTATGTCAGCGTCACCGGCCTGCTTGGCACCAACAGCCTGGCCAGTCTGCTGGCCCTCCATCCCCGGGAGGCCGGTGCCGCCGCCGGACTGGCGGTTTCCTGCCAGTTCGGCCTGGGGACCATCGCCAGCCTGCTGGTCAGCGCCCTGCATGACGCCGGCCCGCTGGCCATGAGCCTGGTGGTCGGCGCTTGCGGCATCGGTTGTCTGCTCGCGTTGTGCCTGGCCCGGACTCCGGAGCCCGAGCCTGCCGGGGTCGGGCAGGCGTAACGGCGACCCCCGCCGGCGTCCGGTTCCTGGCCGCTGGATCTGACGCAGAAAACGAGAACTTGCCCTGGAAAGTACAAGCGAGAGCTTGGAACGTGCATTTTTGATGATCGTTCACATGTTCATAATCTGCCTGCACCCTTCAGGGTTTCCCTTTCCGGTGGCGCGTTGAAGAGGCCTGGAGCCTCGTCTGCCGCTCGCCATGGGCTACTAACAATAAACAGGGCTCCTACATGAAAAAGCCAAACCCGCTCCTCGAAGACCTGAAAGCCATCCTGCCGACCATCGCCGCCAACGCTGCCGAGGCGGAGCGCCTGCGCATGGTGCCTGCCGAGAACATCGCATTGCTCAAGGGCATCGGCATGCACCGTGCCTTCCAGCCCCGCAAGTACGGCGGCATGGAAATCTCCCTGCCGGAATTCGCCGACTGCGTGGTCGCCCTGGCCGGCGCCTGTGCCAGCACCGCCTGGGCGTTCAGCCTGCTGTGCACCCACAGCCACCAACTGGCGATGTTCTCCAGCCAGTTGCAGGATGAGGTCTGGGGAGAGAACCCTGATGCCACCGCGAGCAGCAGCATCGCGCCTTTCGGCAAGGTCGAGGAGGTCGAGGGCGGCGTGATCTTCAACGGCGAAATGGGCTGGAGCAGCGGTTGCGATCATGCCGAGTGGGCCATATTCGGCTGCCGCCGCCAGGATGCCGAAGGCAACCTGAACTACTGCTTCGCCGTGTTGCCGCGCCGCGACTACGAGATCCGCGACGACTGGTTCGCCGCCGGGATGAAGGGCAGCGGCACCAAGACCCTGATCGTCAGGGATGCCTTCGTGCCCAACCATCGCATCCAGGCGGCCAAGGACATGATGGAAGGCAAGTCCGCCGGTTTCGGCCTGTACCCGGATAGCAAGATCTTCTACACCCCGTATCGCCCGTACTTCGCCAGCGGCTTCTCCGCCATCGGCCTGGGCATCGCCGAGCGCATGCTGGAGGCCTTCAAGGAAAAGACCAGGAACCGCGTGCGCGCCTACACCGGAGCCAGCGTCGGCACTGCCACTCTGGCGCTGATGCGCCTGGCCGAATCCACCCACCAGGTCGCCGCCGCCCGCGCCTTCCTCGAGAAGACCTGGCGGGACCACGCCGAACATGGCGAGCGGCACGAGTACCCCAGCCGCGAGACCCTGGCGTTCTGGCGTACCAACCAGGCCTACGCGGTGAAGATGTGCATCGCCGCGGTGGATCGCCTGTTCGAGGCGGCCGGCGGCACCAGTTGGTTCGAGAACAACGAGATGCAGCGCCTGTTCCGCGACTCGCACATGACCGGCGCCCACGCCTACACCGATTACGACGTCTGCGCGCAGATTCTCGGCCGCGAGCTGATGGGGCTGGAGCCCGATCCGAGCATGGTGTGAGGACGCCGTCCTCCCTCCCGTTTCACCATCCCCAGTCGACCCGCCGGGCACGCACCCGGCACCGAGGACCCGCCATGACCATATCGAACGAAGCGAGCTTCGACTCGCGCGCCTTCCGCCGTGCCCTTGGCAATTTCGCCACCGGAGTGACCGTGATGACCGCTGCCGCCGGAGGCCGGAAGGCCGGCGTCACCGCGAACAGCTTCAACTCCGTCTCCCTGGAGCCGCCGCTGGTGCTGTGGAGCATCGACAAGCGCTCCAGCAGCTACGAGGTGTTCGAACGGGCGAGCCATTTCGCCGTGAACATCCTGTCGGCCGACCAGATCGACCTGTCCAACCAGTTCGCCCGGCCGATGGACGACAAGTTCGCTGGCGTTCGCTGCGAGGAGGGGGCCGGCGGCGCTCCGCTGTTCGCGGACTGCTCGGCGCGCTTCCAGTGCGAAAGCCACCAGCGGATCGATGGCGGCGACCACTGGATCCTGATCGGCAAGGTGGTCGCCTTCGACGATCTGGGCCGGGCGCCGCTGCTGTATCACCAGGGTGCCTATTCGTCGGTGCTGCCACACCCGCGCCTGGTCGGGAAGAGCGAAGGAGGCGTCCGCAGCGCCTTCCAGGGGCGTCTCAGCCATAACCTGTACTACCTGATGACCCAGGCGGTGCGCAGCTACCAGGCGGACTACCAGCCGAAGCAACTAGCCACCGGCCTGCGCACCAGCGAGGCGCGGATGCTGATGGTCCTCGAGAAGGACGCCAGCCTGGATCAGGCCGCTCTCCAGCAACTGGTGGCGATGCCGGTGAGGGAGATCGAGGAGGCCCTGATGGCCTTGATGCGCAAGGGGATGCTCGTCGAGGTGCCGGGAGGCGTCGGTCTGACGCCCGCCGGTATCGATCAGGCGGAAATGCTCTGGAGCATCGCCGAGGAGCAGCAGGAGAAGGTTTTCTCCCGCTTCAGCGCGCAGCAGATCGAGACTTTCAGGCAAGTGCTGAAGGGGATCGCGCAGGTCTGTTGAAGAGGTGGTTCGGGGTATGCCCGGGCCAATTCGTGGCCATGGGTGTTCTACTGGGTTACTCGCTTCGCTCACCCTTCGGGCCGCTTCGGTGCAAGCACCGTCCCGCGACGGTTGAACCGTGAGGCTTCCCTTCACCTCGTCACTCCCGCGAGCGCGGGAGTCCAGTCTCGTAGGATGGGTGAAACCCATCGCGATCCGTACGGGGTCGGAGGGAGCCCCGATCAATGCTTGCTGCTGTCCGGTGGCAGGGCCAGCAGTTGCTTTTCCTGGTTCCAGTCGAACGGTTCGTCGTTCTGTTCGGCCTCGTAGCGGCGTTCGTCGAGGCGCTGGAACAGTTCGATCTCTTCGTCGGGCATGAAGTGCAGGCAGTCGCCGCCGAAGAACCACAGGAGGTCGCGCGGCACCAGGTGGGCGATCTGCGGGTAGCGGTGGAAGATCTGGCTGATCAGGTCCTGGCCCAGGTAGAGGTTGCCTTCCGTATCCCCGGGCAGTTCGCTGAGCAGTTCGTCGAAGCGTTCGAGGAACAGCGCATGGGTGTCGTCCTCCACCTGCTCGGCTTCACCCAGGGCAACCAGAATGCCGCGCAGGTGGTTGAGCAGGGCGAGGTGGTGGTCGAGGTAGCTGGTGGCCATGGCGGTAGTCCTGAAAGCGAAAACGGGGGCGGAGTATAAAGCGGCGGTGCGCTGCGCGAAATTACTCTCTCCCCAACCCTCTCCCATGAACGGGAGAGGGGAGGTAGCCCGGATGCAATCCGGGAACGGGATATGCCGGCTTTCCCGGGATTGCATCCGGGATACGCTTTCAGCGCACCTTGCCGCGGCTCAGCTTCAGTTCCTCCTTGGCGAAGTCGTCGACGTCGACCACTTTGCGCCGTGCCGCCTCGGCGGCGCGCAGTTTGTCGGCTTCCTCGGCCGACAGCGCTCCAGAAGCCAGCGCGGCGTCGATCTCGGACTGGCCCGGAGCGGGGTTGACCTGGCCGGACCTGAGCGCCTGTTGCAGTTTGCGGCGCTCTTCGAGACTGGCGCCGAGCAGATCGACCGCGTGTTGCAGGGCGCCGACCGGGTCCCGGGGATCGCTCGGTCGGTGGCAGCCTTCCAGCAGCGATTCCAGGGCCGGGTCGCCGTTGTCGCGGCCAAGCAGGGCGGCGATTTCGGCGTCCAGCTCGTCCGACGGTCCGCGATGGCGACGGCCCAGCGGGAACACCAGCACGCGCAGCAGGCAGCCGAGCGTCTTGCTGGGGAAGTTGCGCAGCAGGCCGTCCAGCGCCTCCTCGGCCTGCTGCAGGCTTTCCTCCAGGGCCCAGCGCAGCGAGGGGCGAAGGTATTCCGGGTTGTCCAGGTCGTGGTAGCGCTTGAGCGCGGCGGAGCCCAGGTAGAGATGGCTGAGCGCGTCGCCGAGGCGCGCCGACAGCCGCTCGCGGCGCTTCAGCTCGCCGCCGAGCAGCAGCATGCTGAAGTCGGCGAGCAGGGCGAAGGCCGCCGCCAGGCGGTTCAGCGCGCGGAAGTAGGGGCGGCTGAGGTTGTCGCCGGGCACGTCGCCGACCAGGCCCAGGCTCAGGCCGAGCAGCAGGCTGCTGGCGGCGTTGCTGACCGCGAAGCCGGCATGCTTCAGCAGCAACTCGTCGAACTCGACCAGCGCCTGGTCGCGGTCCTCGCGGCTGGCCAGGGCCATTTCCCGCAGGACGTAGGGATGGCAGCGGATCGCCCCCTGGCCGAAGATCATCAGGTTGCGCGAGAGGATGTTGGCGCCTTCGACGGTGATCGAGATCGGCGCGGTCTGCCAGGCGCGGCCCAGGTAGTTGTTGGGCCCGAGGACGATGCCCTTGCCGCCGTGGACGTCCATGGCGTGGCCGATGCACTCGCGGCCGCGCTCGGTGAGGTGGTACTTGAGGATCGCCGAGAGCACCGAGGGCTTCTCGCCGAGATCGACCGCGCTGGCGGTGAGGATGCGTGCGGCATCCATCGTCCAGGCGTTGCCGCCGATCCGCGCCAGGGCTTCCTGGACGCCCTCGAAGGCGGTCAGCGGCACGTTGAACTGCTCGCGGATGCGCGCATAGCGGCCGGTCACCAGGCTGGCGTACTTGGCCGCGCCGGTGCCCGCCGCCGGCAGGGAGATGGCGCGGCCCACCGACAGGCAGTTCATCAGCATCATCCAGCCCTTGCCGAGGTATTCCTGGCCGCCGATCAGGTAGTCGAGGGGGACGAACACGTCCTTGCCCTGGTTCGGGCCGTTCATGAAGGCGGCGCCGAGCGGCAGGTGGCGCCGGCCGATCTCCACCCCGGGGGTATCGGTGGGGATCAGCGCCAGGCTGATTCCGAGGTCTTCCTCCTCGCCGAGCAGGTGGTCCGGGTCATAGGCCTTGAAGGCCAGGCCGAGCAGGGTGGCCACCGGGCCCAGGGTGATGTAGCGCTTCTCCCAGTTCAGGCGCAGGCCGATGACTTCCTCGCCGTTCCACTGGCCCTTGCAGACGATCCCGGTGTCCGGCATGGCGCCGGCGTCGGAGCCGGCCAGCGGACCGGTGAGGGCGAAGCAGGGGATGTCCTCGCCACGGGCCAGGCGCGGCAGGTAGTGGTTGCGCTGCTGCTCGGTGCCGTAGTGCAGCAGCAGTTCGGCCGGGCCGAGGGAGTTGGGCACCATCACCGTGGAGGCCAGGTCGCCGCTGCGGGTGGCCAGTTTCATCGCCACCTGGGAGTGGGCATGGGCGGAGAAGCCCTTGCCGCCGTATTCCTTGGGAATGATCAGGGCGAAGAAGCCGTTGTCCTTGATGAACTGCCAGGCCTTTTCCGGCAGGTCCAACTGCTGGCCGATCTCCCAGTCGGAAACCATGGCGCAGAGCTGTTCGGTGGGGCCGTCGAGGAAGGCCTGTTCCTCTTCGCTCAGTTGCGCCTTCGGATAGCCGAGCAGCACGTTCCAGTCCGGACGGCCGCTGAACAGCTCGCCGTCCCACCACACGGTGCCGGCCTCGATGGCGTCGCGTTCGGTGTCCGACATGGGCGGCAGCACCTTCTGGAACCAGGCGAACAGCGGCGCGGTGATCAGTTTGCGGCGCCAGTCGTGAAGCAGCAGCGGGGCGGCGACGGCCAGGAGCAGCACCCAGAAGATCAGTTGCAGCCAGCCAGGGACGCGGCTGAACAGGGCCATGGCGACGAGATAGGCGGCGACCGCGCCCAGGGCGGGCAGGGCGGCGAAGCGGCGGTGGGCCAGCCAGGCCACGCCGAGGACGAGAACCAACAACCAGACAACAAGCATGTGAATCCTCCATGGATGGGTAAGGCAGGTTCCAACAACAGCATAGGGCAGATGGCGACAAGGACGGCGAGCTTGGCCGAAACGTCGTGACCGGTGCCGGGGCACCCTCGCTAGACTGGCCCCTGAGCCACAGGAGACTCCCATGCGCGAATACCTCGAACCCGGCCGCTTCGTCGACAGTGACCATCCCCTGGTGATCGAGTTCGCCGAGCGGCACCGAGGCTCCAGCGCCGATCCGCTCGAGCAGGCGGTCAGCCTGTACTACGCGGTACGCGACGGTATTCGCTACAACCCCTACAGCTTCAGCCACGAGCCGGGCAGCCTGAAGGCCAGCCATGCGCTGGAGGCCGGCGAGTCCTATTGCGTGCCCAAGGCGCTGCTGCTGGCCGCCTGTGCGCGGCATTGCGGGATTCCCGCGCGCATCGGCCTGGCCGACGTGCGCAACCATCTGGCCACCCCGCGCCTGCTGGAGCTGTTGCGCAGCGAGGTGTTCGCCATGCATGGCTACACCGAGCTGTACCTGCGCGATCGCTGGGTGAAGGCCACGCCGGCGTTCAACCGGGAGCTGTGCCGCGCCTTCCGGGTGGCGCCACTGGAGTTCGACGGGCTCAGCGACAGCGTGTTCCACCCGTTCAACGACAACGGCGAGCGCTACATGGAGTACCTGGCCGACCATGGCCAGTTCGCCGACCTGCCCCTGGAGCTGTTCTTCGCTCACCTGGAGCGCTGCTATCCGCACCTGTTCGCGGCCGAGTCGTCGTTCATGCTGAGCGGCGACCTGCAGGCCGAGGCCCAAAGCATGAGCCGGATCGATAGTTAATATCGGTATTCGGGGGCTTTTCTCCCGGGCGGTAACTGGTAGGGTGCGAGGCACGACCTTACCGGTGCGTTCCAGCGCGCGCGGCCCGACCGTGCGATCATTTACGTCTGAAACAGACGGTTGCAATTACCCGTCTCAACCCTTATCTAGGCCACTTCCTTTCGTTGAGTACCTGCCTCCCATGAGTTCCGCCCTGTCCATCCGGCAGTTGACCAAGACCTACGGCAACGGCTTCCAGGCACTGCACGGCATCGACCTGGACGTCGCCGAAGGCGACTTCTTCGCCTTGCTCGGCCCCAACGGCGCTGGCAAATCGACCACCATCGGCATCCTCTCCACCCTGGTCAACAAGACCAGCGGCACGGTCAACGTGTTCGGCCACGACCTGGACAAGGAACCCTATGCGCTCAAGCGCTGCCTGGGCGTGGTGCCGCAGGAGTTCAACTTCAACCAGTTCGAGAAGGTCTTCGACATCGTCGTGACCCAGGCCGGCTACTACGGCATTCCGCCACGGCTAGCCAAGGAGCGCGCCGAGCAGTACCTGACCCAACTCGGCCTGTGGGAGAAGCGCGACTCGGCTTCCCGCGAGCTGTCCGGCGGCATGAAGCGGCGGCTGATGATCGCCCGCGCGCTGGTGCACCAGCCGCGCCTGCTGATCCTCGACGAACCCACCGCGGGGGTGGACATCGAGCTGCGCCGCTCGATGTGGACGTTCCTCACCAGCCTCAACAAGCAGGGCATCACCATCATCCTCACCACCCACTACCTGGAAGAGGCCGAGCAGCTCTGCCGCAACATCGGCATCATCGACCACGGGCGGATCGTCGAGAACACCAGCATGAAGGAGCTGCTCATGAAGCTCCACGTGGAGACCTTCCTGCTCGACCTGCGTGATTCCCTGCGGGTGGCGCCACAGCTCAACGGCTACCCGACGCGCCTGGTCGACCACCACACCCTGGAGGTGCAGGTGGAGAAGACCCTCGGGCTCAACGGCCTGTTCTCGCAACTGGCGGCGCACGATATCCAGGTGCTCAGCCTGCGCAACAAGACCAACCGCCTGGAGGAGCTGTTCGTGTCCCTGGTCGAGAAGAACCTGTCGAAGGTGGCGGTATGAACACGGAGCTGATCAATTCGGAGCTGCGCGCCAACTGGATCGCCCTGGGCACCATCGTCTACCGCGAGGTTCGCCGCTTCCTGCGCATCTGGCCGCAGACCCTGCTGCCGCCGGCGATCACCATGGTCCTGTACTTCGTGATCTTCGGTAACCTGATCGGCCGGCAGATCGGCGACATGGGCGGCTTCAGCTACATGGAGTACATCGTCCCCGGCCTGATCATGATGTCGGTGATCACCAACTCCTATGGCAACGTGGTGTCGAGCTTCTTCGGCAGCAAGTTCCAGCGCAATATCGAGGAACTGCTGGTATCGCCGGTGTCGGCGCACACCATCCTGCTCGGCTTCACCATCGGCGGCGTGCTGCGCGGGCTGGCGGTAGGGCTGATCGTCACCCTGTTGTCGCTGTTCTTCACCCAGTTGCAGGTGCACCACCTGGGGGTGACGGTGATCGTGGTGCTGCTCACCGCGACCATCTTCTCCCTCGGCGGCTTCATCAACGCGGTGTTCGCGCGCAACTTCGACGATATCTCGATCATCCCGACCTTCGTGCTGACGCCGCTGACCTACCTGGGCGGGGTGTTCTATTCGATCAGCCTGTTGCCGCCGTTCTGGCAGACGGTATCGATGGCCAACCCGATCCTGCACATGGTCAACGCCTTCCGCTACGGCATCCTCGGCGTGTCGGACATCCGCATCGGCGTGGCCATCGGCTTCATGCTGGTGGCGACCGTGCTGCTCTACCTGTTCTGCGTGCGGCTGCTGGTCAGCGGGCGTGGGATGCGGCAGTAAAGACCGCAGGGTGGGCCGGGCGGCGCTCCGTTTCAGCCCACCAATGAGGGTTCGAACCCGGTTGGTGGGCTGAAGCCCACCCTATGGAGAGCTGCGTCAATCCTCTTCCTGAACCGCCTTGTGCGCTGCCGCCAGGCGTTGCTGCACGTCCTGCGGCACTCGGTCGTAGTGGTCGAGCAGCATGCCGTAGGCGCCCTGGCCGGCGGTGATCGACTTGAGCCGGCCGGCGTAGCCTTCCAGCTCGGCCAGCGGCACCTGGCCACGGATCAGCGCCAGGCCCTGGGATAGCGGCTCGGTGCCGAGCACCTGGCCACGGCGGCCGATCAGGTCGGTGGTGATGTCGCCGATATTCGCTTCCGGCGCCGTGACCTCGATCGCCACGATCGGCTCCAGGGCGATGCAGCCGGCTTCGCGCAGGCCATCGAGCATCGCCTTGCGCCCGGCGGACTGGAAGGCGATGTCCTTGGAGTCAACCGGGTGGTGCTTGCCGTCGTAGACGGTGACCTTGACGTCCACCACCGGATAGCCCGCCAGCGGGCCGCTTTCCAGCACCGAGCGCACGCCTTTTTCCACCGAGGGGATGAACTGCGAGGGAATCACGCCGCCCTTGACCTCGTCGACGAACTCGAAGCCGGCACCGCGCGGCAGCGGTTCGACGCGCAGGAACACCTCGCCGAACTGGCCGGCGCCGCCGGTCTGCTTCTTGTGCCGGCTGTGGCCTTCGGCCGGGCGGGTGATGGTTTCCTGGTAGGGCACGCGGGGAGGGCGGGTCTCCACGTCCAGCTTGTAGTTGCCGGCCAGGCGGTCGAGCAGGTAGCGCAGGTGCAGCTCGCCCATGCCGCGCAGCACGGTTTCCTGGGTGGCCGGGCGGTAGTCGAGCTTGACGCAGGGATCCTCGGCCTGCAGGCGGGCGAGCACTTCGGCGATGCGTTGTTCGTCGCCACGGCGCTTCGCCTCGATGGCCAGGCCGAGCATCGGTTCCGGGAAGTCCAGCGGCTTGAGGCGGATCTGGTCCTCGTCGTGGGAGTCGTGCAGCACCACGTCGAACTCCACCTCGTCGACCTTGGTCAGGGCGCCGAAGTCGCCGGGGATCAGTTGCGCTACCTCCTCGTGGCGCTTGCCTTGCAGGCGCAGCAGGTGGCCGAGCTTGAACGGCTTGCGGCCATCGCCGACGAACAACTGCATGTCACGTTGCAGGGTGCCCTGGTGGACGCGGAAGATGCCGAGCTTGCCGACGAAGGGGTCCATCACCACCTTGAACACATGGGCCAGCACATGGCCCTGCGGGTCGGGTCGCGAGCGGAAAGGCCGCGCCTCGGCGCCTTCGCCCTTGAGGAACAGCGGCGGGTTGCCTTCTCTGGGGTTGGGAGCGAGCCGGGCGAGGATATCGAGCAACTCGCCGACCCCGGCGCCGGTGCGCGTGGAGACGAAGCACAGGGGGATCAGGTGGCCCTCGCGCAACGCCCGCTCGAAGGGCTCGTGAAGCTCCTCCGGGCTGATCTCGCCCTGTTCCAGGTAGCGCGCCATGAGCTCTTCGTCGACTTCCACCACCTGGTCGACCAGGGCTTGGTGGGCTTCCGCCACCGAAGAGAAGTCGGTGTCCCCATCCGGCTCGAAGAAGCAGTCCACCACCCGGCTGGCGCTGTCGGCCGGCAGGTTGATGGGCAGCACCTCCTTGCCGAACGCTTCGCGCAGCTCGGCGAGCACGCCGGGCAGGTCGACCCGCTCGGCGTCGATCTTGTTCACCACCAGCAGCCGGCACAAGCCGCGCTCGCCGGCCATGGCCATCATCCGCCGGGTGGTCAGCTCGATGCCGCTCTGCGCATTGACCACCACCAGCGCGGTCTCCACCGCGGCCAGGGCGGCGATGGCCTGGCCGATGAAATCGGGATAACCGGGGGTATCGATCAGGTTGATCTCGGCGCCGGCGTGATTGCAGCGTGCCAGCGCCGAGGTTAGGGAGTGGCGGTATTCGCGCTCCAGCGGGTCGAAGTCGCAGACCGTATCGCCACGTTCCAGGGAGCCCATGCTGCCGATGGCGCCGCTGCGGTGCAGCAGCGCCTCGACCAGGCTCGTCTTGCCGCTGTCGCCCTGGCCGACCAGGGCGACCGTGCGGATGTCTTCGACCGAGTAGTTCGCCATGACCACCTCCGCTCACCGAATGTCTTGCAGTATAGGCAGCCGGCCGGAGCGGCCCGCGATCCGGCGGTCATGGAGGCCTTTGAGAAGCTAAAACAGTGCGTTACGCATTCGGGTTCAGGGATATCTCGTGATTGACGCATTCGGCAGGCATACTGCCTTGATCCCTTTGCCACAGAGGTCTTCCATGTCCGCCCGTTCCTGTCTTTGGTTGCTGGCTGCATTGTTGCCGATCGTCGGTTTCGCCCAGGAGAACGGGCTGGCGCCGCTGGTCGAGATCGCCGAACCGCAGCGCGCCCTAGTCCGCGACGAGCTGATCACCTTCGGTTCGCTGCGTTCCGACGAGTCGGTGATGATTCGCCCGGAGATCGAGGGGCGCATCGCCGCCGTGCACTTTCGCGAAGGCGAAGCGGTGAAGGCCGGGGAATTGCTGGTCAGCCTGGACGACGCCATCACCCGTGCCGAACTGGCCCAGGCCCGGGCCAACCTCGACCTGGCGGAGAAGAACTACCAGCGCGCGCAGATGCTGTTCCAGCGCGGTGCCAGCAATGCCCAGGCCCGGGACGAGGCGCAGTCCCAGCAGCAGGCGATGCGCGCCAGCCTGGCACTGGCCCAGGCGCGGCTGGACAAGACGCAGATACGCGCGCCCTACGACGGCGTGCTCGGTCTGCGCCAGGTGAGCATCGGCGACTACCTCAGCGCCGGCCAGGACATCGTCAACCTGGAAGTGCTCGACCCGCTCAAGGTGGATTTCCGCGTCCCCCAGAAGGCGGTCAGCCAGGTTCGCATCGGCCAGCCCATCGAACTGTCCCTGGACGCCTATCCGGGCGAGCGTTTCCGGGGCGAGATCGTCGCCCTCAACCCGCGCCTGGACGAGGTCGGCCGCAGCCAGGCGATCCGCGCGCAGATCGCCAACGCCGACTTCCGCCTCAAACCCGGCCAGTTCGTCAAGGTGTCGGTGATCCTCGCCGAGCGCCCGGCGGCGCTGCTGATTCCCGAGGAAGCGGTGATGCCCATGGGGCAGTTGCAGTTCGTCAACCTGGTGGTGGACGGCAAGGTGGAGCGCCGGCAGATCCGCATCGGCCAGCGCCAGCGCGGCAAGGCCGAGGTGCGCGAAGGGCTGCAAGGCAACGAGTGGGTGATCACCGCCGGCTGGCAGAAGGTCGAGCCGGGCGACGAGGTGCGCACCGTGGAGCGGGGTGAGGGCGCATGACACTCTCGGACATCTGCATCCGCCGGCCGGTATTCGCCACGGTCCTGTCGCTGGTCGTGGTGCTGCTGGGCCTGATGGCCTACCAGCGGTTGACGGTGCGCGAGTATCCGAACATCGACGTGCCGATCGTCACGGTCAACGTCGTCTATCCCGGCGCCAGTCCGGAGATCATGGAGTCCCAGGTGGCGCAGCCCATCGAGGACGTGCTCTCGGGCATCGAGGGGCTGGACTTCGTCGCTTCCATCAGTCGCTCGGAGAACACCCAGATCACCGCCCAGTTCCGCCTTGGCACCAACTCCGACGAGGCGGCCAACGACGTGCGCGACCGCCTCGGCCGGGTGCGCAGCCTGCTGCCGGACGAGATCGACGAGCCCATGGTGCAGAAGGTCGAGGCCGACGCCCAGCCGGTGATCTGGATCGCCTTCTACAGCGAGCACCACTCGCCGATGGAAATCACCGACGTGCTGGAGCGAGTGATCCAGGACCGCCTGCAAACCATCCGCGGCGTTTCCGAAGTGTTGATCCGCGGCGCGCGCACCTACGCCATGCGTATCTGGCTGGCCCCGGAGAAGCTGGCCGCCCACGACCTCACCGTGCAGGACGTGGAAGACGCCCTGCGCCGGCAGAACGTGGAGATTCCCGCCGGGCGCATCGAGTCGGTGCAGCGCGAGTTCACCGTGCTGTCGGAAACCGACCTGAAGACCCCGGAGGAATTCAACGACCTGATCCTCGACGACTCGCGTGGCTACCTGCTGCGCCTGTCCGACGTCGGCCATGCCGAGATCGGCGCCGCCGACGAGCGTACCGTGGTGCGCTTCAACGGTCGCCCGGCGGTGACCCTGGGGCTGATCAAGCAGGCCACCGCCAACCCGCTGGAAATCTCCGACGGCCTCAACGCCGCGATGCCGGAAATCCGCGAGCTCCTGCCGGAAGGCATGCAGATGGCGGTGGCCAACGACAACTCGCTGTTCATCCGCGAGTCGATCAAGAACGTCTACGCGACCATCTGGGAAGCGGTGGTGCTGGTCATCCTGATCATCTTCCTGTTCCTTCGCTCGCTGCGCGCCACGCTGATCCCGCTGGTGACCATTCCCGTGTCGCTGATCGGCGCCTTCGCCCTGATGGCGGCGATGGGCTTCACGGTGAATACCCTGACCCTGCTGGCCATGGTCCTGGCCATCGGCCTGGTGGTGGACGACGCCATCGTGGTGCTGGAGAACATCCACCGGCACATCGAGGAGGGCATGAAGCCGCTCGAGGCCGCCTACAAGGGCAGCCGCGAGATCGTCTTCGCGGTGATCGCCATGACCCTGACCCTGGCCGCCGTCTACGCGCCGATCGGCTTCATGCAGGGCACCACCGGGAAGCTGTTCACCGAATTCGCCTGGACCCTGGCCGGGGCGGTGCTGGTTTCCGGCTTCGTCGCCCTGACCCTGTCGCCGATGATGTGCGGCCGCCTGCTCAAGCCCCATGTGCCGCAGGAAAAGCACAATTTCCTGTACAACCTGATCGAAAGCTTCCTGCACAACCTGACCTACAGCTACCGCCACCTGCTGGAGCGTGTGCTGCGGCACTGGGGGCTGGTGGTGCTGGTGCTGCTCGGCATCCTGGTGATCTGCGCCTGGCTGTTCAGCAGCCTGCGCAGCGAGCTGGCGCCCACCGAGGACACCGGCACCATCGTCGGCTCGATCCGCAGCCCGGACGGCGCCACGGTCGGCTATACCAGCCGCTATGCCCGGCAGGTGGAAGAGGCCTACGCATCGATCCCGGAAACCCACCGCTACATGGTCATCGTCGGCTTCCCCACGGTGTCGCAGAGCATCTCGTTCATGAAGCTGACGGACTGGAGCGAGCGTGCGCGCAACCAGTTCGAGATCCGCGACGAACTGCTGCCCAAGCTGCGCGACGTCCCCGGTGTGCAGGCCTTCCCGATCAACCGGCCGCCGCTGGGGCAGAGCGCCCGCACCCAGCCGGTCAACTTCGTCATCCGCAGCTCGCTGGAATACGTGGAGTTGCAGCAATACGTCGACCAGTTGCTGGCCAGGGTGCGCGACTATCCCGGCCTGGAGAGCGTGGACACCGACCTCAAGCTGAACACGCCGCAGCTCAAGGTGACGGTCAACCGCGAGCAGGCGGTGGCGGTGGGTACCGACGTGGCGACCATCGGCCGCAGCCTGGAAAGCCTGTTCGGCAGCCGCCAGGTTACCCGCTTCAAGCAGAGCGGCGAGCAATACGACGTGCTGGTGCAACTGGCCAACGTCGACCGCAGCAACCCGGACGACCTCAACCGCGTCTACGTGCGCGGCCGCGACGGCAGCATGGTGCAGCTTTCCAACCTGATCGAGGTGCGGGAAACCGTGGCGCCACGTGAGCTGAACCACTTCAACCAGTTGCGTGCGGTCACCATCAACGCCAACGTTGGCTCCGGCTACACCCTGGGCGAGGCGCTGGAGTACCTGGAGAACGCCGCCGAGGAGGTGTTCCCGGAGGACACCCAGTTCGACTACACCGGCATCTCGCGCGACTTCAAGGCGTCGGGCAGCGACGTGGCGCTGACCTTCGCGCTGGCCCTGGTGTTCATCTACCTGGTGCTGGCGGCGCAGTTCGAGAGTTTCAGCGACCCGCTGATCATCCTGTTCAGCGTACCGCTGTCGATGGCCGGCGCCTTGCTCGCCCTGACGCTGTTCGGCGGAACCCTGAACATCTACTCGCAGGTGGGGATGGTCACCCTGATCGGCCTGATCACCAAGCACGGCATCCTCATCGTCGAGTTCGCCAACCGCCTGCTGCGCGAGGGCAGGGAGCTGCACGAAGCGGTGCTGGAAGCCTCGGTGCAGCGCCTGCGGCCGATCCTGATGACCACCGGGGCGATGGTCCTCGGCTCGCTGCCGCTGGCCCTGGCCAGCGGCGCCGGCGCGGAAAGCCGCCAGCAGATCGGCCTGGTGATCGTTGGCGGCCTGCTGGTCGGCACCTTCTTCACCCTGTTCGTGGTGCCGACGCTGTACCAGTTGCTACGCCGCTGGCAGCCGATCCGCGCGGAAGAGCCGGCGCTGGCCTGACGGCAACCCTCTCCCCCAGCCCCTCTCCCATGAATGGGAGAGGGGAGCCGAGCGTGCGTGCTTGGTAGCCCGGATGAGAACCAGGAAGCAGAGCTGCCGGAGCCCCGGATTGCATCCGGGCTACGTGCACGGACAACCCCCTCTCCCTCCGGGAGAGGGTTGGGGTGAGGGGCTGAGCCGTCCGGCAGACGATGACCCTCTCTCCCAGCCCCTCTCCCATGAATGGGAGAGGGGAGCCGAGCGTGCGTGCTTGGTAGCCCGGATGAGAACCGGGAGGCGGGGTTGCCGGAGCCTTGGACTGCATCCGGGCTACGAGCACGGACAACCCCCTCTCCCTCCGGGAGAGGGCTGGGGTGAGGGGCTGAGCCGTCCGGCAGACGATGACCCTCTTCCCAACTCTCTCAGGGGGCTTTGAAGTTGTTTCCCTGCACTCCGAACTGTCAGCCACAGTCACCCCTCTCCCATGAATGGGAGAGGGGAGTCGATCGTGCCCGCCCGGTAGCCCGGATTGCATCCGGGCTACCGGGGAAACTCCATCACGAACCGCGTCCAGCCCTCCGCCGACTCACAACGAATCTCCCCACCATGAGCCCGCACGATGGAGCGGGTGATAGCCAGCCCCAGCCCTGCATGTTCGCCACGACCTTCGCGGCGGGCCGGGTCGATGCGGAAGAAACGGTCGAACAGGCGCGGCAGCAGCTCGGCGGGGATCGCCGGGCCGCTGTTGGCCACTTCCAGGCGCACACCCTGTGCATCTTCGGCGACTGCCACGCGAACCTCGCCGCCCGGTGGGGAGAAGCGCAGGGCATTGTCCAGCAGGTTGCTCAGGGCGCGCCGCAGCATGCCGCGATCCGCCGCCAGATGGCCCTGGCCGGTGCGCACCAGGCGTACGTCCTGATCCTCGGCCAGCGGCTGGAAGAACTCCAGCAGCGCGTCCAGCTCGTCCTGCAATGCCAACCGCTCGCGGTTCGGGGCCAGCAGTCCGTGTTCGGACTTGGCCAGGAACAGCATGTCGTTGACCATCTGCGCCAGCCGCTGCAGCTCTTCCAGATTGGCGTGCAGCGTCTCGCGGTAGGCCTCGGCGTCGCGGGGCTGGGCGAGGGTCACCTGGGTCTGGGTCAGCAGGTTGGACAGCGGCGTACGCAGCTCGTGGGCGATGTCGGCGGAGAACGCGGAAAGCCGCGTGAAGCCGTCCTCCAGGCGTTCCAGCATGGCGTTGAAGGCGCGGATCGGTTCGGCCAGCTCGGCCGGCGCGCCGGTTTCGTCCAGGCGCCGGGTCAGCGACCGGGCGGAAATGCCGCTCGCCACCTCGGCCATGCGATGCAGCGGGCGCAGGCCGCTGCGTGCCGCCCAGGCGCCGAGCAGCGCGGTGGCCAGGGCGCTGAGGCCGACGGTCAGCCAGATCAGCCGCTGCATGCGTTGCAGGAAGTGCTGGTGGTGGGTGATGTCGAGCAGCAGGCGCAGGCGCGGCGAGTCGGTCTGGCCTTCGCGCAGCGGCGCTTCGAGCACCCGGTAGTCGGTATCGCCGGAATGCCAGGCATGCAGGTCGCCGTGGGCGCCGGGCGATTCGGCCGGTGCATCGTCGCTGGCGAACCACAGGTCTCCGTCGGCGCCGAGTATCTGCAAGGCCTGGTCGGGATGGCGGCGCAGTTCGGCTTCCAGCGCCGCGCGTCGTTCGGCCAGCCCGGCAGGGGTGTCGAGGCCGGCGAGCAGGTTGCGCAGCACGTCCAGCCGGCCGGCCAGCAATTGCTGGTCCAGCTCGACGAAATGCGCCTCGCTGGCGCGGTCGAACAGCACCCCGGCGAGCAGCGACACGGTGGCGGTACAGGCGGCGAACAGCAGGGCCAGGCGGCCGGCCAGCGACAGGCGTCGGCTCATCCGGCGCGTTCCTCCAGCACGTAGCCCATGCCGCGCACGGTATGGATCAGCGGGACGGCGAAGCCCTCGTCGACCTTGGCGCGCAGGCGGCGGATGGCGACCTCGATGACGTTGGTGTCGCTGTCGAAGTTCATGTCCCACACCTGCGAGGCGATCAGCGACTTGGGCAGCACCTCGCCCTGGCGCCGCAGCAGCAGCTCCAGCAGGGCGAATTCCTTGGCGGTCAGGTCGATGCGCCGGCCGCCGCGCTCGGCCCGCCGACGCAGCAGGTCGAGGCACAGGTCGGCCGCCTGCAACTGGGTGACCGGCGCGCCGCCGCTGCCACGCCGCAGCAGGGTGCGCACGCGGGCCAGCAGCTCGGAGAAGGCGAAGGGCTTGACCAGGTAGTCGTCGGCGCCCAGCTCCAGGCCGTGCACGCGGTCCTCCACGGCGTCGCGGGCGGTGAGGAACAGCACCGGCACGCCGAGGCCGGCCTCGCGCAGGCTGTGCAGGATCTGCCAGCCGTCGCGGCCGGGCAGCATCACGTCGAGGATGATCAGGTCGTGGTCGCCGCTCAGGACCAGGTGCTGGCCTTCGATGCCGTCACGGGCCAGCTCGACGGCGAAGCCGGCCTCGCTGAGGCCCTGTCGCAGGTACTGGCCGGTCTTGGGTTCGTCTTCGACGATCAGCAGTTTCATTGGATTCCGTTCGCATTCTGTAGGAGCCAGCTTGCTGGCGATCGGTGTTTCGGGAGAGCGATGGGTGTCTCCTGGCGCCCGAACATATACCGCGTTTGGCTTCCGGAGCGCACTTTCCTGACAGGTTTGTAATCTTCCGGTCAGCCTGACGCCAGCCGCACCCGGCCAGGATAGTCATATCGACCACCGACCGGAGTTCCTCTTATGTCGCTGCGCCTCCTGCCACTGCTGGCCGCCGTTTTCGCCGCTTCCGCGTTCGCCGATGCGGGTCACTACAACTTCGGCCATCCGGCCAAGCCCGCCGAGGCGACCCGCACCGTCGAGATCACCCTGGGCGAGATGTACTACGAGCCGGCCAGCGTGCAGGTCAAGGCCGGCGAAACCGTGCGCTTCGTGCTGAAGAACGAGGGCAGCCTGTTGCACGAATTCAGCCTCGGAGACGCCGCCGCGCATGCCGAGCACCAGAAGCAGATGCTGATGATGCAGCAGATGGGCATGCTCACCCCGACCGAAATGAAGCGCGACATGCCCATGGACCATGGCCATATGATGGATCACGGCCAGATGGGCCACGGCATGGACAGCGCCGAACACGCGGCGATGATGAAGCACGAGCACGCCAACAGCGTGCTGGTCGAGCCGGGCAAGAGCGCCGAGCTGACCTGGACCTTCACCCAGGCCACCGGCCTGGAGTTCGCCTGCAACATTCCCGGCCACTACCAGGCGGGCATGGTCGGTAACATCGAGATCGGCCAATGAGGCGTGTTTGTCTGGCTGCCGGACTGCTGGCCGGCAGCCTGGCCGTGCAGGCCGGTAGCTACGACCTGGTGATCGACGAAGGTGAGCTGCACCTGAGCGACGGCAGCCGCCCGGCGCTCACCGTCAACGGCCAGACGCCAGCGCCGGAGCTGCGCTTCAAGGAAGGCGAGGAGGTGGTGCTCAACGTCACCAACCGCCTGGATCGCGATACCTCCCTGCACTGGCACGGCATCATCCTGCCCTATACCCAGGATGGCGTGCCGGGGATCAGCTTCCCCGGCATCAAGCCGGGCGAGACCTTCACCTACCGCTTCCGCATCGAGCAGGCCGGCACCTACTGGTACCACGCCCACAGCGGCTTCCAGGAGCAGGAAGGGCTGTACGGCCCGCTGGTCATCGAACCCAGGGGCCGCGAGCCATACCGCTACGACCGCGAGTACACCCTGGTGCTGTTCGACTGGCAGGACGAAAAGCCCGAGCGCACCCTGGGCAACCTGAAAAAACAGGCCGACTACTACAACGACCAGCAGCAGACGCTCGGCGACTTCCTGCGCGATGCCGGGCGCGACGGCTTCTGGGCCACGGTCAAGGACCGCTGGGCCTGGGGCGGCATGCGCATGGCCAAGACCGATATCGCCGACGTCACGGGCTTCCGCTTCCTGGTCAACGGCAAGGACGTCGAGCAGAACTGGACGGCGCTGTTCGAGCCCGGCGAGCGCATCCGCCTGCGCATCATCAACGGCTCAGGAATGAGCTACTTCGACCTGCGCATCCCCGGCCTGCCGCTGACCGTGGTGCAGGCCGACGGCAACGACGTGCAGCCGGTGACCGTCGACCAGTTGCGCATCGCCGTGGCCGAGACCTATGACGTGATCGTCCAGCCCAGGGAGGACAAGGCCTACACCCTGTTCGCCGAGTCCATGGACCGGCGCGGCTATGCCCGCGCCACCCTGGCGCCGCGCGAGGGCATGGAGGCCGAGGTGCCGGCGCTGCGCGAGCCGCGCCTGCTGGCCATGGCCGACATGGGCATGGCCCATGAAGGGATGGGTCACGGCGACATGGACCACGCCGCGATGGACCACGACATGCCGGCTGGAAATCCCGACTACGCGCCCGGCAGCGGCATCGCTCCTGAACCGGTGGACGACGGCCGGGTGCTGGTCTACGGCGACCTCAAGGCGATGCGACCGTTCGCCGACTACCGCGCGCCGGACCGCACCATCGAGTTGAAGCTGACCGGCAACATGGAGCGCTACTACTGGTCGTTCGACGACGTGAAATATTCCGAGGCCGAGCCGATCCGCCTGAAATACGGCGAGCGGGTGCGCATCCGCTTCGTCAACCAGACCATGATGAACCACCCCATGCACCTCCACGGCATGTGGATGCAGCTCGACAAGGGCAATGGCCGCTTCAACCCGCTCAAGCACGTAGTCAACGTCGCGCCGGGGCAGACCCTCGACGTCGACGTGCCGGTAGATGCCATGGGCGAATGGGCCTTCCACTGCCACCTGATCTACCACATGGCCACCGGCATGTTCCGCAAGGTGGTCGTCGAGGCGCCGGACGGCGGCACCCAGCCGTTCTATCCAGGACAACGGGAGGAGGGCGGCCATGCGCATCACTGACCTGACCGCCGCCGCCATGCTGGTCAGCCTGCCGGCGCTGGCCATGGACATGGACGACATGCCGGTCGGCTATTTCGCCTTCGACCACCTCGAACAGCGCTTCGCCGGCGACGACCAGCGCCTGGCCTGGGAAGCCGAGGGCTGGTACGGCACCGACTTCCACAAACTGGTGCTGAACAGCACCGGCGAGCGCGATGCCGGCGGGCCGACCGAATCCAGCGAGACCCGGTTGCTCTACCGCCGCGAGCTCAGCGAGTTCTTCGACTGGCAGGCGGGCATCCGCTACGACGACCAGCCGGGGCCGTCGCGCAGCCATGCGGTGCTTGGCCTCAAGGGGCTGGCGCCGCAGTGGATCGAACTGGACGCCAACCTGTTCCTCAGCGAACGGGGCGACCCTTCGCTGCGCCTGGAGGTCGAATACGAGCTGCTGCTGACCCAGCGCTGGGTGCTGGAACCCAAGCTGGAATACGACCTGGCGCTGGGCGACGACCGCGACCTGGACATCGGCGCCGGCGGTAGCACCCTGGAGACCGGCCTGCGCCTGCACTATCGCGTCACCCCGGCCTTTTCGCCCTATGTCGGCTATACGTGGGAGAAGACCTACGGGCGCAGCGGCGGCCTGTTGCGCGCGGCCGGCGAGGACGATGAGGAGAGCGCCTGGGTGGTGGGGCTGCGCTTCTGGCTATAGAGACTTTGTAGGGGCGCCGCGCGCACCGATCCGCCGGGCGACACCTCTCGTTCCCGGCGGAACGCCGTACACGGCCCCGGGTAAACGGTGCGCGCGGCGCCCCCTACGGCTGGGGAACGACCATGGGGGCACACAATGCACGCGGCGCGGCGCATTTGGCGGCGAATCTGTATACACTTGCCGCGTTTTCGCCAGGTCTACCACCATGCAGCATCCCGCCGAACATTCGCCGCTGGGCAAGTCCAGCGAATACATCGCCACCTACAGCCCCGAATTGCTGTTCCCGATCTCGCGGACCAGCAAATGGGCGGAGCTGGGTCTCACCGCGCAGACCTTGCCGTACAAGGGCGTCGACTACTGGAACTGCTACGAGCTGTCCTGGCTGCTGCCGTCCGGAAAGCCGGTGGTGGCCATCGGTGAATTCGCGATTCCCGCCGATTCGCCGAACATCATCGAATCCAAGTCGTTCAAGCTCTACCTCAACTCGCTGAACCAGAGCGTCTTCGACAGCCATGCCGCGCTCGAAGAGGTGCTGGCCAGGGACCTGTCCACCGCCGCCGGGGCGCCGGTCGCGGTGCGGGTGCGCACTCTGGAGGAGGTGGAGGCCGAAGGTGTCGCGCCGTTGCCGGGCATCTGCATCGATGGCCTGGACATCCAGGTCTCCAGCTATGCCCATCCGCAGCCGGAGCTGCTGCGCTGTTCAGCCGGTGCGGCCGAGGAGGCGCTGTATAGCCATCTGCTGAAGTCCAACTGCCCGGTCACCGGCCAGCCGGACTGGGGCAGCGTGGTGGTCGAGTATCGCGGCGCGCGGACGCTGGATCACGCCAGCTTCCTGGCCTATCTGGTGAGCTTCCGCCAGCACGCGGATTTCCACGAACAGTGCGTCGAGCGCATCTTCCTCGACCTGCGGAAGCTGCTCGAACCCGAGCACCTGACGGTCTGCGCCCGCTACGTGCGGCGCGGCGGGCTGGACATCAATCCCTACCGCAGCACCGCACCGATAAGCCCGGACAACCGCCGGCTGGTACGCCAATAAAAAAGTAGCGGCAAGCTGCAAGCCATAAGCTTCAAGTAGAAGCTGAAAAGTGCCACGGAGTTTGCCGCCACACTGATTCGCTTGCAGCTCAGATTCCCATATTCGCCAGGCTCTGCACGATATTGCGCAGGGTGGCGGCAAGGGTCGGGTGATCGACCTCGAAGCGCTCCACCGCCAGGTTGACGCCATCCACCAGGCCGGTGTCGGGCGTGGCCGCTTCCAGATCGAGCTGCAGTTCGATCTGCTTGATCAGGTCCTGCAGATGCTCCTGTTCCTCGGCGGAAAGCGGGGTGCCCGCTTCGAGCTGTTCGCGCAGTTCGTTGAGTTGCTGTTGCAGTTCGCGGGCAGGCATGTGCTTCTCCCTCCATGTATAGGCAAGGCATTGACCCCGTCGCCTGGCGAAAGGTCCGTGCCTGCCTAAAGGTTACTGCATGCCAGGGGCCTTTGCCCGGTCCCGGCCGGTGGGATGGATTGATCTGTATCAGGGTTTTGCGCGTTTACCCTTCGGCGAACAGGGCGCGGACCGAATCCGGCACCGAAACGCTGCGATTGCTCGGGTAGTCGACCCAGACCAGTTTGCAGTGGCCCTCGCCGTACAGGGTGCCGGGGTCCTCGACGATGCTCATGCGGTGCTCGACCACCAGGCTGCTGCGGCCGATCGCGCCGGCGTACAGCTCCACGATCACCGTGGCGGGGTGCTCCACCGCCCGCAGGTAGGTGTGCTGGTTCTGCAGGACCAGCGGGCCGACGTCGCGGAACTCCAGGCCGAGGCTGTCGAACCAGCGTATCCGGGCTTCTTCCATGTACTGGAAATAGATGATGTTGTTGACGTGCTGGCGGCTATCCATGTCGCCCCAGCGCACCGGAATACGGGTAGTGAAGAGCAGATGTTTCTCCGGCATGAAAGGACTCCGCTAGGCTGCCTATTGATGGGGTCGAGGCTTTATACTGCGCGGCCTGATGGCGGCTCAGCGTTGTGGAGGCGTCACACTACTTATTCTCATGGAGAGACTGCAATGCGTTTGCTCGCTGCGAACTGGACTGACAGCCTGGGGCGGGTGCTCGCCTGTCTCGGCCTGGCGTTGTTGCCGATGGCTGCCGGAGCCGCCACCGAGGAAGACCCCTGGGAGGGCTTCAACCGGGCGATCTTCCGTTTCAACGACACCCTCGACACCTATGCCCTGAAGCCCCTGGCGCAGGGCTACCAGAAGGTGACCCCGCAGTTCCTCGAGGACGGCGTGCACAACATGTTCAACAACGTGGGCGACGTCGGCAACCTGGCCAACAACCTGCTGCAGGGCAAGTTCCACGACGCCGGGGTCGATACCGGCCGGCTGATCTTCAACACCACCTTCGGCCTGCTCGGCTTCTTCGACGTCGGCACCAGGATGGGGCTGGACCGCAACGACGAGGACTTCGGCCAGACCCTCGGCGCCTGGGGGGTCGGTAGCGGGCCTTATCTGGTGCTGCCGTTCTTCGGGCCGAGCACCCTGCGCGATGCGCCGGCGAAGATCCCGGACAGCTTCCTCGAGCCCTATCCGTATATCGACCACGTGCCGACCCGCAACGTGATCCGTGGCGTCGATGTGATCGACACCCGCGCCGACCTGCTGTCGGCCGAGAAGATGGTCACCGGCGACAAGTACGTGTTCATCCGCAACGTGTACCTGCAGAACCGCGAGTTCAAGGTCAAGGATGGCGAGGTCGAGGACGACTTCTAGCGCTGGTTCGTTTTCCGGGTCCCCGCGTTCGCGGGGATGACTATCGGATTCGTGTCGCTCCTGCGAACAGGGGGATGAAGATCGAGTCGTGTCATCCCCGCGAACGCGGGGACCCAGTAAACCCGGCAAATAACGCGGGAACCCACCCAATAGCGCAGGGGCGGCTCAGTCCATCGCCACGATGACCAGCCCCAGCGACTGCCGGCCGTCTTCCAGGGCGGCGAGGCGCACCACCTTGGCTTCGACGTCGAGACCCTTGAGCTCGTCGTGTGGGGAGGGGATCACCACTCGCACGTGGTCGCCGATGTTCAGCGCGCAGGATGCTTCCAGTTGCATGCCGCTGCTCGACAGGTCCAGGCAGACCGCCGGGATTTCCCTGCCGGCGTGCAGCAGGGTGACGGGGACTTCCAGGCGCATGCGGATGAAATCGCGCTTTTCGCTGTAGTCACGGTCCATGCGCCAGTCCTCTTTTATATAGGCTCGTGCGGCTCTTATAACCTTCGATTATTCCAAGTGTAAAGGCGCCTCCGCGGCAATCGGTCCGCGCTTGAATCGGGCTCCGGATGGGAGTACCGTCTGCGCCTTGATGTGAACCGAGTACACGCGTTCAGGGGCGCTTCCCCGACGCTTCCGCCAATTTTCCTGGCGCCGTTTGCCTGGTATCCCATGCACAATCCCAGTGCCACGCTGCTGATAATCGATGACGACGACGTAGTCCGCGCAAGTCTCGCGGCCTACCTGGAAGACAGCGGCTTCAGCGTCCTGCAGGCCGCCAATGGCCTCCAGGGACTGGAGGTCTTCGAACGGGAGAAGCCCGATCTGGTCGTGTGCGACCTGCGCATGCCGCAGGTGGATGGCCTGGAGCTGATCCGCCGGATCAATTCCCTGGAGGTCGAGGTCCCGGTGATCGTGGTGTCCGGGGCCGGGGTGATGGGCGACGTGGTCGAGGCCCTGCGCCTGGGCGCCGCCGACTACCTGATCAAGCCCCTGGAAGACCTGGCGGTCCTCGAGCACTCGGTGCGCCGCGCCCTGGACCGTTCCCACCTGCGCCTGGAAAACCGCCGCTACCGCGAGAAGCTGGAAACCGCCAACCGCGAACTGGAGGCCAGCCTGCACCTGTTGCAGGAGGACCAGAACGCCGGGCGCCAGGTGCAGATGAACATGCTGCCGGTCACCCCCTGGGAGGCCGACGACCTGCGCTTCGCCCACCAGATCATTCCTTCGCTGTACCTGTCCGGCGACTTCGTCGACTACTTCCGACTCGACGACCATCGCGTGGCCTTCTACCTGGCCGACGTGTCGGGGCATGGGGCTTCCTCGGCGTTCGTCACCGTGCTGCTCAAGTTCATGACCACCCGGCTGCTCTACGAGTCGCGGCGGGGCGGGCGGTTGCCGGAATTCAAGCCGTCGGACGTGCTCGCCCATATCAACCGCGGGCTGATCAACTGCAAGCTGGGCAAGCACGTGACCATGCTCGGCGGCGTGATCGACCAGGTCGCCGGCACGCTGACCTACAGCATCGGCGGGCACCTGCCGCTGCCGGTGCTGTACCGCGACGGCAAGGCAAGCTACCTGGAAGGCAAGGGCCTGCCGGTGGGGTTGTTCGATGAAGCGACCTATACCGACCTGGTCATGGATATGCCGGAGTCCTTCAGCATTACCCTCTTGTCTGATGGCATTCTGGACCTTTTGCCCGGCGATACACTCAAAGACAAAGAGACGGCTCTACCTGAGCTGGTGAGCAAGGCGGGGGGCACTCTTGATGGTCTACGCCAGGTGTTCGGACTGGGCAGTCTCGGCGAAATGCCGGACGACATTGCCCTGTTGGTGTTGAGCAGAAACCTTGCATGAGCGAGCGCATGAGAGGCGTGCATGAGTACCGGTAGAATTCAATTCGCCGAGCAGGACGGCACCTTCGTCCTCAAGTTTGTCGGTGAAGTGCGTCTGACTCTCTGTTCGGCGCTGGATGCCACCATCGAAAAGATCTTCACTTCGCTGAATTTCAACGCGATCATCATCGATCTCACTGAAACCCGCAGCATCGACAGCACCACCCTCGGCCTGCTGGCCAAGCTGTCCATTCTCTCGCGGCAGAAGATCGGCCTGCTGCCGACCCTGATGACCACCAACGAGGACATCACCCGGTTGCTGGAGTCGATGGGCTTCGATCAGGTGTTCAACATCGTCGACCGGCCGATTCCCTGCCCGGAATGCCTGGACGACCTGCCGTCCCAGGACCAGTCCGAGGATGTGGTGAGGGCCAAGGTGCTGGAGGCGCACAAGATCCTCATGGGCCTGAACGAGTCCAACCGCGAAGCCTTCCACGACCTGGTCAACGCCCTCGAACGGGGCTGATCCGTTCTTCCAAACGAAAACGCGCGCCCGATGGCGCGCGTTTTCGTTTGTCCGTGTGGCGTTTTCTGGGCTCCCGCGTGCGCGGGAGCGACGAGGTGGCCCGTAGGATGGGTTGAGCGAAGCGATACCCATCGGACTTCGCTCCCAGGCTGTGCGCTCCGCTCCCCAAGGGGGCAGCCAGACACTGTTCTTGCCCCCCGATAAAGGTGCGCACGGCGCACCCTACGCCTTGGCCAGCAGGGCCTCCAGCTTCTCCTGGTCGCGTGCGAACAGGCGGATGCCTTCGGCGAGCTTCTCGGTGGCCATGGCGTCTTCGTTCAGGCTCCAGCGGAAACCCGCTTCGTCGAGCGCCAGGCGTGCTTCGCCGGCCTTGCCGGGGGCCAGTTTGCGTTCCAGGGGACTCGCATCGTCGGCCAGTTGCTGCAGTAGCTCGGGGCTGATGGTCAGGCGGTCGCAGCCGGCCAGTTGCTCGATCTGGCCGAGGTTGCGGAAGCTCGCGCCCATCACCACGGTTGGGTAGCCATTGGCCTTGTAGTAGTCGTAGATGCGCGTCACCGACTTCACGCCGGGGTCTTCGGCGCCGGCGAAATCGCGGCCCTCGGCCTTCTTGTACCAGTCGTAGATGCGGCCGACGAAGGGCGAGATGAGGAACACCCCGGCGTCGGCGCAGGCGGCGGCCTGGGCGAAGGAGAACAGCAGGGTCAGGTTGGTCTGGATGCCGGCCTTTTCCAGTTGCTCGGCGGCGCGGATGCCTTCCCAGGTGGCGGCGATCTTGATCAGCACCCGTTCGCGGCCGATGCCGGCCTGTTCGTAGAGGCCGATCAGGCGTTCGGCGCGTTGCAGGGTGGCCTGGGTATCGAACGACAGGCGCGCATCGACTTCGGTGGAGATGCGTCCGGGAATGACCTTGAGGATTTCCTGGCCGACGGCCACGCCGAAGCGGTCGCAGGCCAGGCCGAGATCGCCATTGCTGCCGGCCACGGCATCCTGCAGGAGCTGCGCGTAGCGCGGCAGGGCGGCGGCCTTGAGCAGCAGCGAAGGGTTGGTGGTGGCGTCGACCGGCTTGAGGCGGGCGATGGCGTCGATGTCGCCGGTGTCGGCGACCACGGTGGTGATGGCTTTCAGTTGGTCCAGCTTGGAGGTCATGGCGGTGGCCTTGTCGTGGCGAATGGTTCGACCTTACCCGAGCCGCGTCGGCGTCTCAACGGGCGTCGGTGACCGCCATCTGACCGCACAGGTGCTGCAACTGTTCGCACAGGCTGCGTCCGGCGCTGCCGAGTTCGGCGCGGGCGTAGAGCGCCAGTTCCAGGCCGCCGATCGGCGGGAAACCATCATCGGCCGTCAACACCCGGTGCGTGGCCTGCCGGCAGCGTTCCGGCAGCAGGCTGACGCCCATGCCGGAGGCGACCGCCGCCGCGAGGCTGGCCAGGCTGGCGCTGCAATAGCTGATCCGCCAGCGCCGGCCGGTGCCTTCCAGAGCATGGATCATTTCCTGGCGGTACAGGGCGCCGAGCGGGAACACCACCAGCGGCAACGGCTCGCGTCCGGCACTGGGCTGCGTCGCGCTGTCCAGCCAGTGCAGCGGTTCCGGCCAGCGCGCCAGGCAGTCGCTGTCGGCGCCCCATTGCTTGACCAGCAACAGGTCCAGCTCGCCGTTGCGGTACTGGCGCAGCAGTTCGTGGCTGAGACCGCTGGACACCTCCAGGCGCAGGCGCGGGCGCTGCGCGCTGAAGGCGGCGAGCAGCGGCATCATGCGTTCGCCGGCGAAGTCCTCGGGCATGCCCAGGCGCAGGGCGCCCTCGCTGTGCTCCGTGTCCAGGGCCTGCCGGGCTTCCTCGCCCAGTTGCAGGATGCGCCGGGCATAGCCGAGCAGCCGTTCGCCTTCCTCGGTGGGCAGGACCTGGCGCTGGTTGCGATCGAGCAGGCGGCATCCCAGGGCCTGTTCCAGTCGCAGGACCTGCTGGCTGACGGTGGACTGGGTGAGGTGCAGGTGCTCGGCGGCGCGGGTGAAGTTGCCGACATCCACCACCATGACGAAGCTGCGCAACAGGACTGGATCGAGCATTCGGATTCCCACTGGTTTGCATTCCATCATTTAATTTCACCATACAAATCCGTCTCGACATACTTCCGGCAAGTCGGGACAAGAGCCGGAGGCCCCATGCAACACGAAGATTTCATGCGCGAAGCCGTCGCCCTGGCCCGCGCCAATGTCGAGGCGGGAGGCCGGCCGTTCGGCGCGGTGCTGGTCCGCGATGGGCAGGTCATCGCCCGCGCGGCGAACGAAATCCACCTCGACCAGGACCCCACCGGCCACGCCGAGCTTCTGGCCATCCGCCGGGCCAGCAGGGCGCTCGGCAGCCCGCGCCTGGACGGCTGCGTGATCTACGCCAGCGGCCATCCTTGCCCGATGTGCCTGGCGGCCATGCACCTGTGCGGGGTGAGTGCGGTCTATTTCGCCTATTCCAACGAGGACGGCGAGGCTTTCGGCCTGTCGACCGCGCCGGTCTACGCGCAGATGGCGCTCCCGCCCCGGGAGCAGGCGCTGCCGATGAGGCCGCTGCGGCCGCGGGGCGAAGAGGGCCTGTACGACCTCTGGCGGCAGCGCCGGGCATGAGTCTCGAACTGTCCCGCAACCACGCGGAGGAGCAAGCCCGGGCCGGTTGGCTGGGGCTGCTGGTGATCGTCGCGCTGGGTATCAACCTGCGGCCGATCCTGACGTCGATCGGCCCGCTGCTGGCGGAGATTCGCGAGGCCACCGGCCTGGGCTTCCAGGGCGCTTCGCTGCTCACCGTGTTGCCGGTGCTGTGCATGGGGCTGTTCGCCCTGGCGCTGCCCTGGATCGGCCCGAGGCTGGGCGAAGGGCGGGGGATGGCCTTCGGCTTGCTGGCCATCGCCGCCGCCTGCCTGTGGCGCCTGTTGCTGGACAGCGGCGTAGCGCTGGTGCTCAGCGCGGTGTTGGCCGGCAGCGGGGTGGCGATCATCCAGGCGCTGGTGCCGGGGGTGATCAAGCGCTGGTTCCCGCACAAGGTCCCGGCGGCGATGGGCTTGTACTCGGCGGCGCTGATGGCCGGTGGTGGCTGCGCGGCGGTGCTGGCGCCGATGGTCGCCGAGCATTCCGGGCACTGGCAGGATGGTCTCGGCATCTGGCTGCTGCCGGCGCTGCTCGGCTTGTCGCTGTGGGGCCTGGCCCGGCCTCGGGAGGCGGGTGCGCTGGCCCGCGCGCAGTCGGGCGGGCATTTCTTCGCCAGCCGGCGGGCCTGGCTGCTGGCGGTGTATTTCGGCCTGATCAACGGTGGCTACACGAGCATGGTCGCCTGGCTGCCGGTGTCCTACCGCCAGCTCGGCTGGAGCGCCCAGGCGAGCGGCGAGCTGATCGGCCTGATGACCATCTTCCAGGTGCTCGCCGCGCTGAGCATGCCGATGCTCATCCGACGCTCCGCGGACCGCCGGCCCTGGCTCTGCCTGGTCCTGCTGATCCAGCTCGCGGGTTTCGCCGGACTGCTGCTGGCACCGCTGCACCTGCCGGGGCTGTGGGTGGCGCTGATCGGCTATGGCCTGGGCGCCTGCTTCGCCCTGAGCCTGACGCTGACCCTCGACCACCTTTCCGACCCCGGCGCGGCGGGCCGCCTGGCGGCCTTCGTGCAGGGGATCGGCTTCATCATCACCGGGATCATCCCTTACCTGACCGGCTGGCTGCGCGATGTCACCGGCGATTTCCAGGTGTCCTGGGTGTTGCTGGCGGTGTTCGTGGTCGCGATGCTGGGCGTGACCCTGCGCTTCGCGCCAAGCGGCTACGCCAGGGCGATGGAAAGCTAGGGCGCACCGTTTGCCTGGCGATGTGTGCGGCGTTCCGCCGGGAATGATGGATGTCGCTCCAGGGGGGACTCATCGACTCCCGGGGCGATGGGTTTCACCCATCCTACGAAGCTTATCGGTGCGCGCGGAGCACGTAGGATGGGTGCAACCCATCGATTGCGTGTCGAATCGCGGGCATAAAAAAGCCCGTGGCGGGAGCACAATGACCACGGGCAAGGCGGAGCGGATAGGGTCAGGCCGAGGGCTGGGCGCTCCAGCCACCGCCGAGGGCCTTGTAGATGGCGACGATGCCGCGATACAGCTCGACTTCGGCCTGCGCCTGGGCGTCCTCGGCGGCCAGGCGTTCGCGTTCGGCGTCGAGCAGGACGAGGAAGTCCACCGTGCCTTCGCGGTAGCGGATCGCCGCCTGTTCGGCCGCGGCACGGCTGGCCTCGCTCTGGCGCAGCAGCGAGAGCAGCCGTTGCTGGCGCTTGCCGTAGTCGCTGAAGGCATTCTCCGATTCTTCCAGGGCCAGCAGCACCTGCTGTTCGTACTCGGCCAGCACGCCGTCGGCTTCTGCTTCGGCGCCGCGCAGGCGGGCGCGCACGCTGCCCAGGTCGAACGCCGCCCAGGTGATGCTCGGCGCCACGCCCCAGGCGCGCGCGGCGGAGGAGCCCAGTTGCGAGCCGCGCCCGGCGGTGAAGCCGAGGAAGCCGGAGAGGCTGACGCGCGGGAACAGGTCGGCGGTGGCTACTCCGACGTTGGCGGTTGCCGACGCCAGCCGGCGTTCGGCCGCGCGGATGTCCGGGCGACGGCGCAGCAGTTCGCCGGGATCGCCGATCGGCAGGGCCTTGGCGATGGCCGGCAGCGGGCGCGGGGCGAGATCGGCGTCGAGCTGTTCCGGACGCTGGCCGAGCAGGGTGGCGATGCGGTTGCGGGCGCGCACTTCCTCGGCCTGCAGTTGCGGCAGGCTGGCTTCGGTGGCCGCCAGGCGTGCCTCGGCGCGCAGCACGTCGAGTTCGCTGCCGACCCCGGCGTCGCGCAGGCGTTCGGTGAGGTCGCGGGACTCGCTCTGGTTCTCCAGGTTGCTGCGGGCGATGCCTTCGCGCAGTTGTGCGCCGCGCAGGCTGCCGTAGGCGTCCACCAGTTCGGCGATCAGGCTGACCTGCAACTGCTGCAACTCGGCCTCGGCGGCACCGATGTCGGCGTCGCTGGCTTCGATCTGCCGCTGGATGCGACCGAACAGGTCGAGCTCCCAGGCCATGTCGAGGCCGAGGTCGTAGCGCTCGCTGTTGACCCGGCTCTCGGTGAGGCCGGGCTGCTGGCCCTTGCCGATCTCGGCGCTGACCCCGCTGGTGACCACGGGCAACTGGTCGTTGGCCACGTCGTCGCGGATCGCCCTGGCGGCGCGCAGGCGGGCGAAGGCCACGCGCAGTTCGCGGTTGCCCTGCAGGGCCTGGTCGACCAGGCGGTTCAGGGTCGGATCGTCGAACTGCTGCCACCACAGGGCTTCGAAGCGCGCGCGGTCGTACTTGCCGTCGTCGGCGCTGGCCACGCGGGCCTGCCCGGTCTCGGGCGCCCGGTAGTCCGGGCCGACGGCGCAGGCGCTGATGGCCAGGGCCAGTGCGCCGATGGTGAGGGCGCGCAGCGCCCGGGTCGGCATTCCCACGCGGGAGCGCGGGAACGATCCAGTCATGGCACTCATGCGTGTACCTCGGTCGATTGGGCCTTGCGGGCTTCGCGGTTCGCCACGAAGCCACGGAGCAGTACGTAGAACACTGGGGTCAGCAGCAGGCCGAAGAAGGTCACCCCGATCATCCCGCTGAACACCGCGACGCCCATGGCATGGCGCATTTCCGCACCGGCGCCGGAAGAGAGGACCAGCGGCACCACGCCCATGATGAAGGCGATGGATGTCATCAGGATCGGCCGCAAGCGCAGGCGGCAGGCTTCCAGCACGGCGTCCCAGGCGTTCAGGCCTTCCTCTTCCTTGTCCTTGGCGAACTCGACGATGAGGATGGCGTTCTTGCACGCCAGGCCCACCAGTACGATCAGGCCGATCTGGGTGAAGATGTTGTTGTCGCTGCCGGCGAGGATCACCCCGGCGATGGCCGACAGCAGGGTCATCGGCACGATCAGGATCACCGCCAGCGGCAGGCTCCAGCTCTCGTACAGCGCGGACAGCACCAGGAAGGCGAGCAGCACGCAGAGCGGGAAGATGTAGATCGCGGAGTTGCCGGCGAGGATCTGCTGGTAGGTCAGCTCGGTCCATTCGTAGCTCATGCCGTTGGGCAGTTCTTCCTTCAGCAGCCGCTCCATCGCCGCCTCGGCCTGGCCGGAGCTGTAGCCCGGCGCCGCGGCGCCGTTGATCTCGGCGGTGATGAAGCCGTTGTAGTGCATCACCCGGTCGGGGCCGGCGCTGTCGCTGACCTTGATGAAGGTCGACAGCGGGACCATCTCGCCACGGTTGTTGCGCACCTTGAGCTGGCCGATCTGCTCCGGGTCGAGACGAAACTGCTGCTCGGCCTGGACGTTGACCTGGTAGGTGCGGCCGAAGCGGTTGAAGTCGTTCGCGTACAGCGAGCCGAGGTAGACCTGCAGGGTGTCGAAGATGTCGCTGATCGCCACGCCGTGGGTCTTGGCCTTCTCGCGGTCGATGTCGGCGTCGATCTGCGGCACGTTGACCTGGTAGCTGGTGAACAGCCCGGCCAGCTCGGGCACGTCCTGGCTCTTGGCGATGATGTTCTGCACTTCCTCGTACAGCGCCTCGTAACCCAGCCCGCCACGGTCCTGGACCTGCACGCGGAAGCCGCCGATGGTACCCAGGCCCATGACCGGGGGCGGCGGGAAGATCGCAATGTAGGCGTCCTGGATGTCGGCGAACTGCGCGTTGAGGTCGGCGGCGATGGCGTTGGCGCTCATCGACGCGTCCTTGCGCTGGTCGAAGGGCTTCAGCGGGGTGAACACGATGCCGCTGTTCGGGCTGTTGGTGAAGCCGTTGATCGACAGGCCGGGGAAGGCCACGGTGTTCTCCACGCCCGGGTGCTTGGCGGCGATTTCCGACATGCGCTTGATGACGTCCTCGGTACGGTCGAGGGTTGCGGCATCGGGCAACTGGGCGAAGGCCACCAGGTACTGCTTGTCCTGCTGCGGCACGAAGCCGGTCGGCGTGGTCGACAGGCCCATCCAGGTCAGGCCGAGCAGGCCGCCGTAGATGACCAGGGCGATGCCGCTCTTGCGCAGCACCTGGCGCACGGTGCCGACGTAGCGGTTGCCGGCGCGCTCGAACATGCGGTTGAAGGGGCCGAACAGCCAGCCGCCGAACAGTTTGTCGAGCAGCAGCGAGAAGCGGTCCTTGGGCGCGTCATGGCTCTTGAGCAGCAGCGCGGCGAGAGCCGGCGACAGGGTCAGCGAGTTGAACGCGGAGATCACCGTGGAAATGGCGACGGTCAACGCGAACTGCTGGTAGAACTGCCCGCTGAGACCGGAGATGAAGGCGGTCGGCACGAACACCGCGCAGAGCACCAGGGCGATGGCGATGATCGGCCCGGTGACTTCCCTCATCGCCTGGCGGGCGGCCTCCACCGGTGGCTGGCCGAGGGCGATGTGGCGCTCGACGTTCTCCACCACGACGATGGCGTCGTCCACCACGATGCCGATGGCCAGCACTAGGCCGAACAGCGACAGCGCGTTGAGCGAGAAGCCGAACAGGTGCATGACCGCGAAGGTGCCGATCAGCGACACCGGCACGGCGGCCAGCGGGATGATCGAGGCGCGCCAGGTCTGCAGGAACAGGATCACCACCAGCACCACCAGCACGATGGCTTCGAGCAGGGTGTGCACCACCGCCTCGATGGAGCCGCGCACGAAGATGGTCGGGTCGTAGACGATCTCGTAGTCCACGCCCTGCGGGAACTCCTGCTTCAGCTCGGCCATCTTCTCCCGCACCAGGTTGGAGATTTCGATGGCGTTGGAGCCGGGGCGCTGGAAGATCGGGATGGCCACCGCCGGCTGGTTGTTGAGCAGCGAGCGCAGCGCGTACTGGTTGGAGCCCAGTTCGATGCGGGCGATGTCCTTCAGACGGGTGATCTCGCCGTCTTCGCCGGCGCGGATGATGATGTTCTCGAACTCTTCCTCGTTGACCAGGCGGCCCTGGGTGTTGATCGACAACTGGAAGCTGGTGTCGCCCGGCGCCGGTGGCGCGCCCAGGGCACCAGCGGCGACCTGGCGGTTCTGTTCGCGAATGGCGTTGACCACGTCGGTGGCGGTGAGGTTGCGCGAGGCCACCTTGTTCGGGTCGAGCCACACGCGCAGCGAGTAGTCGCCCATGCCGAACAGTTGCACGTCGCCGACGCCGTCCAGCCGCGCCAGCTCGTCCTTGACGTTGAGCACGGCGTAGTTGGACAGGTAGAGCATGTCGTAACGGTTATCCGGCGAGGTCAGGTGCACGACCATGGTCAGGTCGGGCGAAGCCTTGTCGACGGTGATGCCCAGGCGCGTCACTTCCTCCGGCAGCTTGGGCTCGGTGCGGGTGACGCGGTTCTGCACCTGCACCTGGGCGTTGTCCAGGTCGGTGCCGAGGGCGAAGGTGATGGTCAGGGTCATCTTGCCGTCGGCGGTGGACTGCGACGACATGTAGAGCATGCCCTCCACGCCGACGATGGCCTGCTCCAGCGGCGAGGCGACGGTTTCGCCGATCACCTTGGGGTTGGCGCCGGGGAAGTTGGCGCGCACCACCACGGTTGGCGGCACCACTTCCGGGTATTCGCTGATCGGCAACTGGAACAGCGAGATGGCTCCGCCGATCAGGACCAGCAGCGACAACACCGCAGCGAAGATCGGCCGCTGGATGAAGTATTGGGAGAAGTTCATCGTCTGAATCCTTTTTCAAGGCGTAAAAGCTGCTTGTTCATTGGGTTCCCGCGTTCGCGGGAATGACAATGTTCGTGGGTGTCATCCCCGCGAACGCGGGGACCCAGAAAACGCTTCACTGGACTCCCGCGTTCGCGGGAGCGACGGCCAGGCTATCCGCGCGGGCCCTTGTCGGCGGCCTGCTGGGCCACCCGTGGCGGCGGGTTGCTGGCGCTCACCGCTTCGCGTTTCTGCGCCAGGCTGGCAAGGGTCTTGGCGTCGGCCATCGGCACGTCCTCGGGGGTCACCTGCATGCCGGGGCGGGCGCGTTGCAGACCGTTGACCACGATCTTCTCGCCCTCGGCCAGGCCGCTGCGGACGATGCGCAGGCCTTCCAGCCTCGGGCCCAGCTCGATGGCGCGGTAGGCCACGGTGCCGTCGTCGGCGAGGGTCAGCACGAACTTCTTGCCGAGGTCGGTGCCGACCGCCGAGTCCTTGATCAGCGCGGCGTTGTAGGTGGCGCTGCCGACCAGCCGCAGACGGGCGTAGAGGCCAGGAGTGAAGCGGCCGTCGCTGTTGTCGAACACGGCGCGGCCGCGGATGGTGCCGGTGCGCGGATCGACCTGGTTGTCGACGAAGTCCATGCGGCCCTGGTGCGGGAAGCCTTCTTCGTTGGACAGGCCGAGGTAGACCGGGGTGGCGTCGCCACGGCTGCCGTTGCGCGACAGTTCCGAGTACTTGAGGAACACGCGCTCGTCGGCGTCGAAGTAGGCGTACACCTTGTCGGTGGAGACCAGGCTGGTCAGGCGGGTTTCGCCGGCGTTGACCAGGTTGCCGGTGGTCACGTCGGCGCGGCTGACGCGGCCGTCGATCGGCGCGGTGACGCGGGTGAAGCTGAGGTTCAGGCGGGCGTTGTCCAGTTCCGCCTGGGTCGCCGCGACTTCCGCGCGGGCTTGCAGGGCGGCGCTGGTGCGGGCGTCGGCGAGCTCGGCGGAGATCGCGTTGCTGGCCCGCAGGCGATCGCCACGGCGGGCTTCGCTTTCGGTGCGGGTGAGGTTGGCGCGGGCCTGTTGCAGTTGGGCTTCCAGACGCTTGACCTCGGCCTCGAACGGGCGCGGGTCGATCTGGAACAGCAGGTCGCCTTTCTTCACCAGCGCGCCTTCGGTGAAGGCGACCTGGTCGATGTAGCCGGAAACCCGTGGGCGGACCACCACCGACTCCGGAGCCTCCAGGCGCCCGGTGAGTTCGTCCCATTCGTTGATCGGTTGCTGGATCACCTCGGCGACGCTGACTTTCGGCGCCGGGGCCGCCGCGCTGTCCGCGTCCGGTGCGCGGCCGCAAGCGGC
Source organism: Zestomonas carbonaria (assembly GCF_904061905.1). Classification (GTDB taxonomy): domain Bacteria; phylum Pseudomonadota; class Gammaproteobacteria; order Pseudomonadales; family Pseudomonadaceae; genus Aquipseudomonas; species Aquipseudomonas carbonaria. The sequence goes on along the minus strand of NZ_CAJFCI010000084.1, from coordinate 34,969 downwards.
GAGCACCAGTAGCGAAAGCGCGGCGAGGGGGAAGCGCAAGGCCTTGATTGACTGTTCCATGTGGGACTCCGCCAGACGGTTTTTCGAATGGGCGAAGTCTGCGGTGCGGGTTTGCCGAGAACGAATCGAACAGGGCGAAGTTGATTATCGATATGAATGATGGAAGGAGGGGTTTTATCGATAGAGGCGAATGGAAGAGCCGATAAAAGCGCTGGAGGCTGGACGAAAAAGCCAGAGACGTAGGATGGGTGACAACCCATCACAACCGGCGTGGGGCGATGGGTTGTCACCCATCCTACAGGCTGTCCGGGTCGGAGAAGAACATCTGGATCCGCGAGCGCAGCCAGCGTTCGGCGGGGTCGTTGTCGTGGGCGCCGCGCCAGGCCATGTGCAGCTCGAAGGACGGCGTATCCAGCGGCAGCTCCTCGGCGCGCAGGCCGCCGGCGGCGGTGAGGGCGGCGGCGGTGTAGTCCGGCACGGTGGCGACGATGTCGGTGCCGGACAGCAGGCTGCCCAGGCCGTTGAACTGCGGCACGGCGAGCACCACCTTGCGTTCGCGGCCGTGCTTGGCCAGTTCCTCGTCGATGAAGCCGCCGAGGTCGCCGGCGAAGGACACCAGCGCATGGGGCCGCGCGCAGTAGTCGTCGAGGCTCAGCGCGCCGGGGATCGAATCGGCGCGCAGCAGCCTGGGCTTGCTGCGGCGCAGCACCTTGCGCTTGGCGTTGGCCGGCAATTCCTCGGTATAGGTGACGCCCACGGAGATCTCCCCGGAGGCCAGCAGCGCCGGGGTCAGCAGGTAGTTGATCCGGCGCACCACCAGCACCACGCCCGGCGCTTCGGCGCGGATGCGCTTGAGCAGGGCCGGCAGCAGGGCGAACTCGACGTCGTCGGACAGGCCGATGCGGAATACCGCGTTGCTGGTCGCCGGGTCGAAGTCGGCGGCGCGGCTGATGGCGGTGGAGATCGAGTCCAGCGCCGGCGAAAGCAGGGCGAAGATTTCCTGGGCGCGCGCCGAGGGCTCCATGCTGCGTCCGGTGCGCACGAACAGCGGGTCGTCGAACAGGGTGCGCAGGCGGGCGAGGGCGGCGCTGATCGCCGGCTGGCCGAGGAACAGCTTTTCCGCCGCGCGGGTGACGCTGCGCTCGTGCATCAGCGTTTCGAAGACGATCAGCAGGTTGAGATCGACGCGGCGCAGATCGTTACGGTTCATGGACATTCCCTGGCTATCAGGCGAATTAAACTGACGGCGACCACCGTCGCCGTCAAGTCGGTGGAGGTTCCGGACACGACAAAAATGGAGGTTCGTCCGGCTTTCCAGCCTCCAGCGCTTTCGATCGAGCTTCTACGGCATCATCCCCGTTCATGTGTACTATCGATGACAACGGGTAGTCTAAAGACCAAAGCCCCGATAAAGTCCGTGGCCATTAGAGATCACAGGCGAGGTTCGTGATGTCCCGCATGATTCGCTTTCACCAATTTGGTCCTGCCGAAGTCCTCAAGGTCGAACAGGTCGATGTCCCTCAGCCCGGCCCGGGCGAGGTACTGGTGCGCGCCGAAGCCATTGGCGTGAGCTGGATAGACGTGCTCTGGCGGCAGAATCTTTCCACCTGCCAGACCCACCTGCCCGCCGGTCTCGGCTATGAAGTGGCCGGCGAAGTGCTGGCGGTCGGCTCCGATGTGACCGGCCTGGCGGTCGGCGACAAGGTCGCCAGCTTCATCGCCCACAGCATCAACGACTACCCCGCCTATGGTGAGCAGGTGCTGCTGCCGCAGGGTTCGCTGACCCGTTACCCCGAGCAGCTCGATGCCCGGCAGGCCGCGGTGCACTACACGGCCCTGCTGACCGCCTGGTTCGCCTACGTCGACCTGGCCCGTGCGCAACCCGGCGAGAGCGTGCTGCTCACCGACGCCGCGCACTGCAACGGCCCGGCCATGCTGCAGCTCGGCAAGGCGCTCGGCCTGAAGGTGATCGCCGCCACCAAGGACGCCGAAGACCGCGACGACCTGGTCGCCCTCGGCGCCGACAAGGTGATCGTCACCGAGGAGGAAGACCTGGTCGGGCGTATCGCCAAGATCACCGACGGACGGGGCGTGGACATCATCCTCGACGGCCTCGGTGGCCCGCAGATGTGCCTGCTCGGCGACGTGCTCGCCCCGCGCGGCCGGCTGGTGCTCTATGCGCTGCAGGGCGGCAACAACACGCCGTTCCCGGCCTGCGCGGCGTTCCAGAAGAACATCCAGTTCTTCGTCCACTGCCTGGGCAACTTCACCGGCAAGCCGGACCTGGGCATTCCCCAGGACCGCGAGGCCCTGGAGCGCGCGCTGAACGCGATCAACCAACTGACCCGCGACGGCCTGCTGAAGACCGAGATCGGCAAGGTCTTCCCGCTGGACAAGGTGGTCGAGGCGCACCGCTACATGGAAGGCTGCCCGAAGGACGGGCGAGTGGTGCTGGTACCGTGATGGATCGGTCGGCCCGATGATGGGTCGGACCGACCGGCACCCTACGAGAGCTGCCGTAGGATGGGTGCAACCCATCGATTCCGGCGGTGATGGGTTACACCCATCCTACGAAAACGGCGCGGTGTCACCGACGGTGGAAAGGTAGGGTGCGCCGGCGCACCCTACGAGAGCTGCCGTAGGATGGGTGCAACCCATCGATTCCAGTGGTGATGGGTTACCCCCATCCTACCGGCCCTGCAACAGCTCGATCGCCTGGTCGAGCAGCGCCAGCGGTTCCTTGGTCTTGTGGATGTCCACCGACAGCAACTGGCGGAAGCGCCGCGCGCCGGGGAAGCCCTGGGCCAGGCCGAGCACGTGGCGGGTGACGTGGTGCATGGCGCCACCTTCGGCCAGGTGCCTTTCTATATAAGGACGCAACGCCAGCAGCGCCTCGCTGCGGCCGACCTGCGGCGTGTCGCGGTCGAACAGCTCGCGATCCACCTGCGCCAGCAGGTAGGGGTTGTGGTAGGCCTCGCGGCCGAGCATCACACCGTCGAAGGTGCGCAGGTGCTCCCGGCATTCCTCGATAGTCTTGATCCCGCCGTTCAGCACGATCTCCAGATCGGGGAAATCGTGCTTGAGCTGCGCCGCCACGTCGTAGCGCAGCGGCGGAATCTCGCGGTTCTCCTTCGGCGACAGGCCCTCTAGGATGGCGATCCGCGCATGCACGGTGAAACTCCGGCAACCCGCTTCGCGCACCTGGCCGACGAAGTCGCACAGCTCGGCATAGCTGTCGCGGCCGTTGATGCCGATGCGGTGCTTGACCGTCACCGGGATCGCCACCGCGTCCAGCATTGCCTTCACGCACTCGGCCACCAGCGCCGGATGGCCCATCAGGCAGGCGCCGATCATGTTGTTCTGCACCCGGTCGCTGGGGCAGCCGACGTTCAGGTTCACCTCGTCGTACCCGGCCTGTTCGGCCAGCCTCGCACAGGCCGCCAGCTCCTCGGGACTGCTGCCGCCCAGTTGCAGGGCCAGCGGATGCTCGCTGTCGTCGTGGCGCAGGAAGCGCGCGGCGTCGCCGTGCAGCAGGGCGCCGGTGGTGACCATCTCGGTGTAGAGCAGCGTTTCCCTGGACAGCAGGCGCAGGAAGAAACGGCAATGCCGGTCTGTCCAGTCCATCATCGGTGCCACGGAAAAGCGGCGGGACAGGGCGGGGCGGGCGGTGGTGTGTTCTGGGGGCATCGGCGTGGTTCTATGGACAGCGGTGCAACGGCGCGCTGGCGGCGCAAAGGGCGCCTAGTCTAGCAAGAAAGGCCGTGCGGAGTGCTCCCGGCCGGCTGGTCGAGGCCGTTCGCGTCCATGGAGGGCGGTTTTGATGCTTTTTGAGATTGAATGATGTGCGCCACGCGTACCATTGGCCGCTCGTGTCCACTGGTCTTCGGTGGGCGAAAACAGGATTCTTTTCCGCGAAAAGCCAAAGCCGCCATGCGACAGCACAACCGCATCGTTTTCCGCTCGATCTTCCGTATCCGCGTGAGGGATCGCCGCAACGACCAGTTGGTCGGTTACGTGGGCGATCTGTCCGAGCATGGCCTGAAGCTGCTCGGCGATACGCTGGTCGAGGTCGGCAGCCAGTTGCAGTTGAGCCTGCGCATGCGCGACAGGGAAGGACAGATGCGCCAGGCGGACGTCGACGTGGTTTGCCTGTGGTCACGGGAAAATACCCAGACCGGTCATTTCGAAGCGGGGCTGAGGCTGGAGCGGCCGTCGGTGCCGTTCAGCGACCTGGTGCGCGACCTGCGCGCCAAGCGCGAGGCGCGGGAAGAAAGCTCTTCTTGAGGGGACGCGCCGGGGAGTGGGGCACCCGTCCTGGGCGGGTTCGATCCCTTCAGTTAATTTCCGACTTCAGTAATCGGAAAAGCTGCCGACTATAGCCAGCGAGTAACGTCTGGCTTCAAGAAAAACAAACTCCCAGCGTCCCGAAAATCAAATAGCGATAGTTTGCTGGAGAATTTTTATGCGCGAATGGTTTGGCAACCTGAAGATGTCGAAGAAGCTGAGCCTGGGATTCGGACTGATTCTGGTACTGACCTGCCTCCTTGCGATCCTCAGTTGGAAAAGCATCGGCCTGCTGGTACAGCGCAGCAACTGGATGACCGGGATCACCCAGCTCAACGACTCCCTGACCAAGCTGCGCATCGTCAGGTTGCAGTACATGGTGGCGCAGGGTGACGAGCGCATCGCGGAAAACACCCAGGTAGCCCTGGATGCCTACCGGAAGCTGCACCAGGAGGCCCTGGCCAGCTACAAGAACCCGATCAACGTGCGGATGCTGGAGCAGCAGGCCGAGCAGATCGCGTTGTACCAGACCTCCCTGAACAACATGCGCGCCGGCTACAAGGCCGCGCTCGCGGCCCGCGAGCGGATGACGGCGGAGGCCGACCGCACGGTGGCGATCCTCATCGAGCTGGAGGACGCGGTGAAGGCCCTGCCGGACTACGACGAGCGTCGTTTCGACCAGTACCAGGCCGTCGCCCGGACCCTGGATGGCGTGCGTGAAACGCGCCATGCGACCCTCGCCTACGTGTCCACCGATGTCACCGACGGCCGTGGCGCCGAAGTCGCCAAGCCGGCGCTCGAGCGCTTCGCGGTGAGCGACCGCGAGGTGGCGGAGCTGGCCAGCTTCCTGTCGCCGGGGTACGGGGACCGCCTGGCCGCCCTGGGCGAGGCGCTGAAGGCCTACGAGGCGGCCTTCGGCGAGCGCCGCAAGGCCGACGACGCCATCGCTCTCGCCCGCAAGGAAATGACCGAGCAGGGCCAGAAGATCGTCAAGCTCAGCGAGGACCTGTACAACTTCCAGTTGGAACGCCGCGACATCGAGAGCGCCGAGGCCAGGACCTGGCAACTGGTCGGTACGCTGCTGGCCCTGCTGCTGGGCGTCATCGCCGCCTGGCTGATCACCCGGCAGATCACCCGTCCGTTGCAGGACACCCTGGCGATCGTCGAGCGGGTGGCTGCCGGCGACCTCACCCATGTCGGGGTGGTCGACCGTAGCGACGAGATCGGCGCCTTGCAGAAGGGCGTGCAACGCATGACCGCGACCTTGCAGGAGCTGATCGGCGGCATTCGCGACAGCGTCGCGCAGATCGCCAGCGCCGCCGAGGAGCTGTCCGCGGTCACCGAGCAGACCAGTGCCGGCGTCAACAGCCAGAAGGACGAGACCGACCAGGTCGCCACGGCCATGCACGAGATGTCCGCTACCGTCCATGAAGTCGCCCGCAATGCGGAACAGGCCGCGCAGGCGGCCTCGCGGGCGGACGACGAAGCCTCCCAGGGCGACAAGGTGGTCGGCGAGGCCATCGCGCACATCGAGCACGTGGCCGCGGAAGTACAGCGTTCGGCCGAGGCCATGACCCTGCTGCAACAGGAAAGCGACAGGATCGGCAGCGTCATGGACGTGATCAAGTCCGTGGCCGACCAGACCAACCTGCTGGCCCTCAACGCGGCCATCGAGGCGGCCCGCGCCGGCGAGGCGGGACGCGGCTTCGCGGTGGTCGCCGACGAAGTGCGCAGCCTGGCGCAGCGCACGCAGCAGTCGACGGAAGAGATCGAGGCGCTGATCGTCGGCCTGCAACAGGGCACGCAGCAGGTCGCGGAGATCATGAACAACAGCCGCAGCCTGACCGAGAACAGCGTGACCCTGAGCCGCAGGGCAGGGGAGGCGCTGGGCAACATCACCCAGACCGTCGGCAACATCCAGTCGATGAACCACCAGATCGCCGCGGCGGCCGAGCAGCAGAGCTCCGTTGCCGAGGAGATCAGCCGCAGCGTCCAGAACGTCCGCGACGTCGCCGAGCAGACCGCCGCGGCCAGCGAAGAGACTGCCGCCTCCAGCATCGAGCTGGCGCGCCTGGGGCAGCATCTGCAGACGCTGGTGAGTCATTTCAGGGTTTGATGGTTGTAGGGGGCGTTGTGTCTTGCAACCCTCTCCCCCGGCCCCTCTCCCATGAATGGGAGAGGGGTGACTGTGGATGAAAGCCTGGAGTATCGGCAAACGCAGGAGTGCTCTCTCCTATCTATGGGGGCACGCCTAGTGGAGAGGGCTGGGGAGAGGGTGCCTGCGGTACAATCCCGCTTTTCCCCCGGAGAACCCCCATGACATTCGGCGTCGGCGACGCTTCCTACCAGGCCGTAGGCGGAATCGAAGGCATCCGCCGCCTGGTCGACGACTTCTACCGGATCATGGACGAATCCCCCGAGGCGGCCGACCTGCGTCGCCTGCACCCGGAAAGCCTCGACCAGTCCCGCGACAAGCTGGCCTGCTTCCTCAGCGGTTGGCTGGGTGGCCCGCGCCTGTTCAGCGAGAAATACGGCCCCATCGCGATCCCCAGTTTCCATGCCCAATGGCCGGTCGACGAATCCCTCAGCGCGGCCTGGCTCGGTTGCATGGAGCAGGCTATCGCCCGGCAGGACTATTCGCCGGAGTTCGCCGAATACCTGCTGGCGCAACTGCGGGTGCCGGCGCAGCGGATCGTGCAGGCGAGTCGCAACCGCCACGGTGGCGCCTGAATTCCCCGTGTACTGAATGTGAGTCGCCCGCTTCAAAGCTTTAAAAGTGTTGCTTTATAGGCTACAAATGTTGCTTTTAAAGCAACGATTGGAAGGTCGCCATGTCATTGGCCTCTCTACTGTTCACGGATTACCGCCGCAAGGTACTGGGCCTGCTGCTTCTGCATCCGGAGTCCCGTTATCACCTGCGTGAGATCGCGCGGCTCACCGGCACCCAGCCGGGTACGCTGACCCGGGAGCTGAGCAGGCTGGCCGAGGCCGGGTTGCTGGTAAAGGAACGAGTCGGCAACCAGTTGTTGTACGCGGCCAACCGAAACTGTCCGATCTTCCCGGAACTGGCCAGCATCCTGCGCAAGACCAGCGGTCTGGCCGAGGTCCTGGCCGAGGCGCTGTTGCCGATGGCGGAGCGCATCGACGCGGCATTCGTGTTCGGCTCCATGGCCAGCGGTACGGCCCGGGCCGAAAGCGATATCGACCTGATGGTGATAGGTGATGCCGGCTTTGCCGAAGTGGTTGGCGCCTTGTATCCATTGCAGGAGAGGCTGGGACGGGAGATCAACCCAAAGGTCTATGGGCGTGGCGAGTGGCGGAAGCTGTTGGAGGAAAAAGGCGCGTTCGCCCGGGATATCCTGGGTAAGCCGCGCCTGTTCGTGGTGGGCAATGAGGACGATCTGCAACTGTCAGGAGGACAGGGATGACATTGGAAAATCTGTTGGGCAAGACCTTGGAGGCCGTGGCAACGGACGCGGCCAATATCCAGCGGTTGCTGGATGCGGCACGGCGAAGCCTGGCCGATGCCCGTCTGCCGGGAATCAGCAGCGAAGGGCGTTTCGACATGGCTTACAAAGCCATCATGCAGGTGGCCAATGCGGCGTTGCAGGCCAATGGCTACCGCACACTGACCAGCAAGCCTGGCCACCACCAGACCATGATCCAGTCGCTGCCGCGCACCATCGGCCTGGACATGCCGACGATGGTGCTGCTCGACTCACTGCGTAAGCAGCGCAATGTCATCGACTATTCCGGTGACCAGGTCAGCGACTCCATGGCCGCCGAGGCGGTTGGGCAGGCGCAGAGGTTGCTGGAGCAGGTCACGGACTGGTTGCGGGAAAACAGAGCGGATCTGCTGCCGTGATTTTATCTGGAGCCGGGGGCCGAGAGGCCCCCATCGGGACTAGAAAAACGTCCCCACCAACAATTGCAGGTAGGTATTGGTGCTGTCCCCACCCAACTGCAAGCCACTCCGTTCGGCGCTGCGGTCGGGCTGGTAGAAGCCGATCAGCGGGCTGATCAGCAGGTGGTCGTTGACCATCCATTCCACGTAGAAGTCCAGTTCGCGGCCGCCGAGGTTGCCGCGGTCGGTGTCCAGGGTGTCGAAGTCGAAGTACAGCGCGCCCAGGGCCAGGTTTTCCCGTGGCGTGGCCTTGAGGCCGATGTGGTGGACCTTGCTGTTGCTGTTGAAGGGGCCGGAGTAGTTGGCCGCCACCTCGCCCTGGAACCAGGTGCCGTAGCCGCGGCTGAAGCCGTAGAACAGCGGGTCGAAGGCTTCCGAGAAGCGGCTGTAGCGGTAGGTGGCGGTCGGTGCCCAGGCCACGTCGGCGAAGGTCCAGGAGCCTTCCAGGTACCAGGCGTTCTCGCGGCCGCTGTCCTTGTCCTGGGTGACGTATTCGCCGGCCAGGTTGAGGTTTTCCACGCCGAGGCTGCCGCTGCCGCGCAGGCTGACGGTGTCCATGCCGTCGCGCTCCTCCAGGCCCATGATCTCGGCGAAGCGCTGGTTGACGTCCAGGCCGCGAATCCAGGTGAGGCCCAGGGTGCCGGGCTCGGCCACGTGTTCGAGGGTGGCGATGGCCAGTTCGGTCTCGGCTTGCGCGCGGTTGTCCGATTTCAGCCAGATGAGGTCGCCGCGCCAGCCTTCGCTGCCGCCCAGGCGCAGCGCGGCGGTCTGGTCGAAGGCCTTGCGCGCGGCCAGGTAGTAGGCGCCGCCACGGTCGAAGTCGGCGCCGAGGTCGACGTCGCCGAAGTTCACCGGGTCGCCCTGGACCAGGAAGCCGTCGCCCACGACGATCATCTGCCGGCCGCCGGAGATGTCCACGCCGTCCTCGCCCAGCCAGGGGAACAGGCCGCCCGAACGCCAGCCGAGGTAGGCGTCTTCCACGTCGGTGCGGCGTTCGCTGCCTTCGGTGATCCCGGCGGCGTCGCCGTCGCCCCAGGTGCCCGAGCTGACCAGGTTGAAGGCGCCGTAGAGGGTGCCGTTGCCGCCCAGGCCCTGGCTGCCGCTCAGGCCGTACTTGATGTAGCCCTCGCGCCAACTGGAGCTGCCCTTGTCGCGGTTGCCCATCAGGGCGTAGTTCTCGCCGCTGCGGATTGCCGCGAAGAGGGCTTCGAGGTCGGCGTTGAGGATGGTCTCGCCTTCGTTGTACAGCTCATGGGCCTGGGCCGGCGCGCCTTCCAGGGCGCAGCCGATGGCCAGGGCGAGGAGGAGGGGGGGACAGAATCGATCACGGACACTGTGTTTCATGGGCTTGCTCCTGGTTGTTTTTCTTATTGATGGGCGGACAGCCGACCGCTGCCGTCCGCCCGGACCTGCAGCCTCAGAGGCTGATCAGCACCGACTTCAGCTCGGTGTAGTGCTCGATGGCCGCCGCGCCCATCTCGCGGCCGACGCCGGACAGCTTGTAGCCGCCGAATGGCAGGCACGGGTCCAGGGCGCTGTGGCAGTTGACCCAGACCGAACCGGACTTGATGCGCGGGATCAGCCGGTGCACCGCCGAGAGGTCGTTGGACCAGATGCTGGCGCCCAGGCCGTAGGGGTTGTCGTTGGCCAGGCGCACGGCTTCGTCGAGGTCGTCGAAGGGCATGGCCACCAGCACCGGGCCGAAGATTTCCTCCTGCACCAGGCGGTGCTTCTGGTCGACGTCGACGATCACCGTCGGCTTGACGAAGTAGCCGGGGCCGAAGCTTTCGCCGCCGCAGGCGACGGTGGCGCCGAGCTGGCGGCCGAGGTCGATGTAGCCGGTGACCCGCTCCTGCTGCCTGGCGGAGATCAGCGGGCCCATGTCCACGCTCGGGTCGAGGCCGTTGCCCAGTTTCATGCCGTTGGCGATGCCGGCGATGTCGGCGACCACGTTGTCGAAGTGCTTGCGGTGCACGTAGAGGCGCGAGCCGGCGCAGCAGACCTGGCCCTGGTTGAAGAAGATCGCCTGGGCGGCGCCGGCGGCGGCCTGTTGCAGGTCGGCGTCGGCCAGCACGATGGTCGGCGACTTGCCGCCCAGCTCCAGGGTGACGCGGGTCATGTTGTCCATGGCCGCCCTGCCGATCTGCTTGCCCACCTCGGTGGAGCCGGTGAAGGTCAGCTTGTCCACGCCGGGGTGGGCGGTCAGGGCGGTGCCGGCTTGCAGGCCGGTGCCGGTGACCACGTTGAACACGCCGGCCGGGTAGCCGGCTTCGAGTACCAGCTCGGCCAGCTTGAGGGCGCTCAGCGGGGTTTCGTCGGCGGGCTTGAGCACCACGCTGCAACCGGTGGCCAGGGCCGGGCCGAGCTTCCAGCAGGCCAGCAGCAGGGGGAAGTTCCAGGCGACGATGGCGCCGACCACGCCGACCGCCTCGCGGCGCACGTAGGCGTGGAACTGGCCGTCCGGCATCAGCGGCAGCGAGGGCTCCACCGTCAGCCCTTCGACCTTGGTGGCCCAGCCGGCCATGTAGCGCAGGAAGTCGATGGCCAGTTGCACGTCCATCGCCTGCGCCACGGCCGCGCTCTTGCCGTTGTTCAGGCATTCCAGTTCGGCCAGTTGCCGGGCGTCGCGCTCCATCAGGTCGGCCAGGCGCCACAGCAGGTTCTGCCGCTCGCGCGGGCGCATGCGGCTCCAGGGTGAGTCGTCGAAGGCCTGGCGGGCCGCCTGCACGGCGAGCTCGACATCCTCCTTGGCCGCCGCCGGCACTTCGCCGAGGACTTCGCCGGTGGCTGGGTTGCGGATGCTCATGGTGTTGCCGCTGGCGGCATCCAGCCACTGATCGCCGATCAGCATGCGATGCCGGCGGGCGATGAAGTCGCGGGTCTGGGTCAGGATGGGCAGTGCAGCGAGCATGGTTTCAGCCTCTTGTATGGGTGGCGGGAAGCTCTGGGGCAACCGCCATGCCAAACGCCAAGGTGTCCATAACGCCATGAAAGAAAAGGGTTTTTGTCGATCCTGTGAATTTCCCGCAGGCATCCGCTGTTGCACTTTGAGACGGGCTGAGACAGCGGCTGGACAGTGGTTTACGGGCTGTCTCAGGATGGGACGGTCGTCGCGAAATGGGACGCCGGGAGGGCTTCCCGGCATGCCGGGGAAAGCGGCCAAGGGGTTGTCGGCAAAGGCCTTTCGGGGCACTGGCACATAATCTGTAGCGCTCCGTCCAAAAACGTTGCGGAGATCCGACCTTGATAAGGACATGGCTGTTCGATGGCGAGTCGACCCGGGGGCAGGCGATTGCCGGCCTCGTGCTGTCCTGTGGGCTGCTGTGGTTCCTGCCGCAGGCGGGCAATGCGCTGTTGTGGCTTTTCTGCGTCCTGATCCTGCTGGGCGCGCTGCGACCCGCCGCCAGGCTGTCGCTCTGGCGCCTTGCGCTGGGCGGCCTGTATGGCGCGTGCTTGGCGCTCGTGCTGCACCTGGTGGCGGATCATTTCCAGTTGCGCTACGTCTGGCTCTACAGCAGTTCCGCGCTGCCTCTTTATCTCAAGGTGTCCAACCTGTGGGGCGGGGACGAGGGGACGGTGCTGCTGCTGGCCACCTTCTGCCTGGCGACCGCCATGGGCGGGGCTTCGTTGCCGGGCTGGGCGGGACGTGGCGGCGCCCTGGTCGCCGCCTGGTACGTGGCCACCGCCGCCTGGCTCGGCCCCTTCGCGGCGACGCCGGCCGACTGGCTGCAGGCCCAGGACAGCCAGGGCATGAACGCTCACCTGCAGACCTTCTGGATGGCCCTGCACGCGCCGCTGATCCTCGCCGCCTATGCCTGGACCCTGGCGCCCGCCGGCGCGGCGATCGGCGCGCTGGGCAAGGCCTCTCCGAACTACGGCGCCATCGCCCTGGTCCAGTCCCGGCGTTCCTGGCTGGTGCTCACCGCCGGCATCGGCGCCGGCATGGCCTGGGCCCTGGAGGATTTCACCTTCGGCCAGCTCTGGCACTGGGATCCGGTGCAGACCTCCGCCTTCGCCGTCTGGGCGCTGCTCGGCGCGGTGCTGCACGGGGCGCGGCGCTGGCGGGAAGGCCAGCGGCTGTTGCCCGCGCTCAGCCTGATGGCTGCCGCGCTGGTCTGCGTGGCCATGTCGGTGACCCGCAGTGAGGTGCTGGCCAGCTCCCATCGCTACATCGGCACCACGTCCTGGATGAGCCACCTGGCGCTGGCCGCCGTGCTGCTCGGGCTGGGCCTGTGGCAGGCCGGCAAGGCGCTGGGCCGGCGGACCGGCAACATCCTTCGCGGCGGCACCGAGCGCACGCTCGACCTGGCGGTCTACCTGTTCGCCGGCGCCGCGCTGCTGGCCATGGGCGCGCTGCTCAGGGCCCATCTCCACGAGTGGCTGAATGTCGAGAAGACGCCCGAGCTGAAGCCGTTCTTCGAGCTGGCGATGGCCTGGTCCGGGCCTGGCGAACTCGGCGGGTTGTACGAGGCGTTCGCGCAGTGGGATGTGGATGGCTACGTGCTGGGCAAGTGGCTGCTGCCGATCCTCGCGGCGTTCGGGCTGGTGGGCGGCTACACCTTCCTGCGCAGGCTGCTCAGGCAGCGGGTGGTGGTGGCCGTCACGCTCGCGGTGTCGATCCTGGCCGGGCTGGTGGCCTGGCGCGGCGGCTGGCTGACCCGCCAGTACAGCGGCGATGGCGTGCTGTCGCAGAACATCGTCGCCGTCCTGCCCTGGCTGGATGCCGCGCTGCTCGGCGCGGCCTTCCTGCTGGTCGCGTGCCTGGCCTGGGGCGCGGTGAGCGTCTGGCGCACGCGGCGGTTGGGCACCCTGCGGCACACGGGCAGCCTGGCGCTCATCCATGGCGGCGCGGTCGTCGCGCTGGTGGGCGGGCTGGCCGCCACGGCCCTGAACGCCTATCTGCCGATCACGCTGCCGCCTTCCACGGACGATGAGGCGTGGCATTCGGTTTCCGAGCAGTTGCAACTGCGCATCCGGCCCCTGGACAGCGAAGCGGATTTCTCCGGCTACCGGGCCATCGCCCAGGTGGAGCTGCGGGTCGATGGGGAGCTGCTGGCCGGGCAGGCGCTCTTCCAGGACGACCGCCGGTTGCCGCCGGCGTACCAGGGGCCGATGCGCCAGCTCTGCGAGATCCTCGACTACCGCTACGCCCGCCATGTGGGCGATCCCGGCTACATGCTGCATCCGTTCATCGTCCGTGGCTGGTCCCAGGACCTGCAGGTCTGGGTGCCGGCCTCGCCGCGATTGATGGTCGCCGCGGAGGAGGGCGGCGAAGCGGCCGGCGACGAGCAGAGCCTGGTGGTCATCCGCCGCTATCCGTTCGTGTCCCTGCTGTGGATCGGCCTGCTGGCGATGCTGGCCGGCTCGTTGGCGCTACCTGGCCGGGGGAGATAGGGCTATACCCATCGTTACCGGAAGGCCTTTGTCTCAGAGTTAAACAGCTATCGCGAAATTAGACGCGTGGAGGCTCCTCCGAGACTGGTCGAAGTACCGTGAAATTCGTCCAAGTGTTTGTAGGAAAAGGATTTTCATGTTTGTGGCACACAATGTGCCCCGCCTTGAGACGAGATCCTTGCCTGCGACAAGGATGCGGATACCAATAAAAAATACCGTGGAGGCCTGACCTTGAAAGCGACACGATTCTGGCGTTACCTGAGTGCCGGAGCCTTGGCCATGACGACCTTTAGCGTGCTGCAGCCGGCCCTGGCGGAGGATGGCGAGGCGATCCTCAACGCGAAGTGCAAGGTGTGTCATTTGCCGGATGCCGGCGGCGCCCTGAGCCGCATCAGCCAGCAGCGCAAGACTCCGGAAGGCTGGCTGATGAGTATCGCGCGGATGCAGATCATGCATGGCCTGCAGATCGACGACGACGACCGCCGCACGCTGGTCAAGTACCTCTCCGACAAGCAGGGGCTGGCGCCGGCCGAGACGGACGGCATGCGCTACGCGATGGAGCGCCGCCTGAACACCGTCGAGCAGTTCGACGACCAGCTCGCGCAGATGTGCGCGCGCTGCCACTCCGGCGCCCGTGTCGCCTTGCAGCGGCGGTCCGCCAAGGAGTGGGAACACCTGGTCCACTTCCACCTCGGCCAGTGGCCGTCCCTCGAATACCAGTCCATGGCGCGCGACCGCGACTGGCTGGAGATCGCCCTGAAGGATGTGGTGCCGGACCTGGCCAGCCGCTATCCGCTGGACGACCCGGCCTGGGCCGAGTGGCAGAAGGCGTGGCCCGAGGTCTCCGCGCTGGCGGGGCAGTGGAGCTTCAGCGGCCACATGCCGGCCCGTGGCGACGTGAACGGCGTGATGAGCGTCAAGGGCAGCTCCGGCGACACCTTCCAGATCGCCCTCGAAGGCCGCTATGCCGACGGCAAGCCGCTCACGGGCAAGGGCACGGCGATCCTCTACAGCGGCCACGAATGGCGCGCCACCCTGGATATCGATGGCGTCTCCATGCGCCAGGTGTTCAGCGTGGTGAACAACGAAATGAGCGGGCGCATGTTCGAGACCGAGCATGACGAGCGCGGCCTCGACTTCGTCGCCGCCAAGGCGGGCGAGGCCCGGCTGCTGGCGGTGCAGCCCGGCTACCTGAGGGCCGGCGGCGAGGCCGAGCTGAGCCTGGTGGGCAACGGTCTTGCCGGCAAGCCGGACTTCGGCGCGGGCGTGCAGGTACTGGAGGTTCTGGAACAGACCCCCGAGCGAGTGCGGGTCAAGGTCAGGGCCGCCGCCGATGCCGCCCCGGGCAACCGCGCGGTCGCCTTCGGCCAGCTCGAGGGCGCCAACCTGGCGGTCTACAAGGAAATCGGCGAGATCAAGGTGGTGCCCGAGTTCTCCATCGCCCGGGTCGGCGAGAACGGCGGGGCGACGCCCAAGGTGCAGGGCCGTTTCGAGGCCGAGGCCTGGGGCACCGACGCCGCCGGCAAGTCCTACCGGATCGGCTTCCTGCCGGCGACCTGGTCGGTCGAGCCCTTCGACGAGCGCGCCGCCGAGGACGAGGACGTGAAGTTCGCCGGGACCATGCGCAAGGACGGCGTGTTCGTGCCGGGCGACGCCGGGCCGAACCCCGCGCGGCGGATGTCCACCAACAACGCCGGCAACCTCAAGGTGATCGCCGCCGTCGAGGACGGCGGGCAGTCCCTCAAGGGCGAAGGTCAACTGATCGTCACCGTACAACGCTGGAACAACCCGCCGCTGCCATAGGGCGCCGCGGCCCGCGCGGACAGGTTCCGCGCGGATTCGAACGATTGGGATGAATTCCGGGAGGTCGCCATGGGCGCAATCTTGAATGTGGTCGAACGCAACCTGCATGAAGTGCGGGTGGATGCCGACCGTCTGCTGTTCCATATTCCGAGCAGCTCGCTGTTCGCCGCCGACGAACTGACCGGCGGCATCATCGATGCCCTGCGCGAGCAGGGCTGTTCCTCGGAAGAACTGTCGCAACGCCTGGCCGGCCGCTTCGCCGGCCCGGCGGTCAACGAAACCCTGCGCGAGCTGATCGCCCTGGAGGTGGTCAGCGACGGCTCGCCGCTGACGCCGGAAATCGGCCTCAAGCGGGTCGAGCACACGGCGCTGAACACCGTGGTGCTGAACGTCAACACCGGCTGCAACCTGAGCTGCACCTACTGCTACAAGGAAGACCTCGACAAGCCTTCCGCCGGCAAGAAGATGGGTGCGGACACCGCCGAGGCGTCGGTGGAGATGCTGCTCAAGGAATCGCCGGACGAGACCCGCTACACCGTGGTGTTCTTCGGCGGCGAGCCGCTGTCCAACCGGCCGCTGATCGAGCACATGGTCGACTACTGCGAGCGGCGTTTCGCCGAGGCCGGCAAGCAGGTGGAGTTCGTCATGACCACCAACGCCACGCTGCTCACCGAAGAGATCATCGACTACCTCAACGCCCATCGCTTCGGCCTGTCGGTGAGCATCGACGGCCCCAAGACCGTGCACGATCGCAACCGCATCACCGTGGGCGGGCAGGGCACCTACGACGTGGTGCGGCGCAAGGTCGACATGCTGCTGTCGCGCTACGACAGCCGCCCGGTCGGCGCGCGGGTGACCCTGACTCGTGGCATCACCGATGTCGAGACCATCTGGAACCACCTGTTCAACGAGCTGGGCTTCGCCGAAGTCGGCTTCGCGCCGGTCACCTCCGGCGACATCAGCGACTTCAACCTCAGCGGCGAGGAACTGATCGAGGTGTTCGCCAACATGAAGGCGCTCGGCCGCCGCTACCTGGAGGCGGCGCTGGCGCATCGCAACATCGGCTTCTCCAACCTGCACCAGTTGATCACCGACATCCACGAAGGCCACAAGAAGGCCCTGCCGTGCGGCGCCGGGCTGAAGATGCTGGCGGTCGACCACAAGGGCGAGCTGAACCTCTGCCACCGCTTCACCGGCTCCAGCCTGCCGACCTTCGGCAACGTGCACAGCGGCGTGAAGCAGGCGGAGCTGAACGACTTCCTCTCGCAGCGCCTGGACCGCGAAGGCACCGGCTGCGATAGCTGCCGCATCCGCAACCTCTGCTCGGGCGGCTGCTACCACGAGAGCTACGCGCGGTACGGCGACCCGACTCACCCGACCTATCACTACTGCGAGCTGATGCGCGACTGGGTGGACTTCGGCATCGAGGTCTACAGCCGCATCATGGCCGCCAACCCGGCCTTCATCAGCAGCTACATCTCTCCGCGGAAGGCGCACTGACATGAAGCATCTCAAGCCGATCAATAACAAAGCCCAGAAATTGCAGCAGGCCGCCGACGAAGACCGTATCGAGGAGGTGCTGGCCATGAGCACCGTGGCCGGCTGTACCGCCACCACCGACCCGGGCTGGGAAGTGGACGCCTTCGGCGGCGTCACCTCGCTGTGCCAGCCGATGGAAGCCGACCTCTACGGCTGCGCCGACCCCTGCTGGTGGCCGGCCCAGGTGCCCGACCTGATGAGCACCTACCCGGACTGGAACAAGGACGCGCTCAGCTCGAACGATAGCTGGCGCAACCTCAACAGCGTTTTCCCGAAAGACAAGTAAGGGTCAGACAGGAGAGGAATTCCCATGGCATCGAAGAACTCCATCGCGCTGGCCTCGGGCCTGGCGCTGCTGGCCGGCGGCTGGGCATTGCCGACGCTGGCCGACACCGCCGGCAAGGCGTTGCAGAAAGACCATGAGTACATGGCGATCACCAACTATCCGAACAACCTGCATGTCATCGACCTGAAGGACGACAGCGTCTACAAGACCTGCCAGATGCCCGACCGCTTCGGCCCCGGCACCCTGTTCATCAGCCCCGACAAGACCCGCGCCTACGTGCTCAACAACGGCTACCGGGACATCTACGGCGTCGAGCTGGACACCTGCAAGACGGTGTTCCGCGCTCGCCTGGCGCAGAAGGCGGGGGAGGACGCGCGCTCGATGTTCGCCTTCACCGTCAGCGCCGACGGCAAGGAGATCTACGCGGTGGCCAACCCGATGCAGCGCGGCATCGACCACTACGTGGTCGGCGAGCCGCGTTTGCAGGTCTACAGCACCGACGCCGGCCTGGACGCCAAGCCGATCCGCAGCTTCCCGGCGCCGCGCCAGAGCTACGTGATGCAGGCGGCGGACGACGGCTCGCTGTACATGGCCGGGCCGGACATCTACAAGATCGACGTGCAGACCGGCGAGCGCAGCGTGGCGATTCCCAGCCGCAACTGGAACCGTCCGCTCTACAGCCCGCCGGACGTGCTGTACTTCTGGCCGCACCAGCAGTCCACCCGTGACTTCACCCTGCTCTACACCGCCGCGCGCTTCGCCGACGAGAAGCAGGACATGGACAGCGCCGAATACCTCTTCGGCTACTTCAACATCAACCTGGCCACCGGCAAGACCGAGACCCGCGACTTCGGCCCGCTGACCGAGCTGTACTTCACCGGCATGCGCTCGCCGAAGGACCCCAACCTGATGTACGGCGTGCTCAACCGGCTGGCCAAGTACGACGTGGCGCAGCAGAAGCTGATCAAGGCCCAGGAGCTGGAGCACACCTACTACTGCATCGCCTTCAACCACGCCGGGGACAAGCTCTACCTGGCCGGCACCTTCAACGACATCAGCATCCATGACGTCGATTCGCTGGAGAAGATCGGCAGCATCAAGCTGCCGGGCGGCGACATGGCCGCGGCCACCACCCAGGTGTTCGTGCGCTAGGGGCGAAGGGCCCATGGCCGTGAACCGCCAGGTCGCGGCCATGGGTGTTATTACGGTGTTTACTGGATCCCCGCGTTCGCGGGGATCCAGAAAAGGGACCAGACACCGGCTCGAATAAGACGGAAGGCCGTATTAGACCAACGGGTCACTGGACAAGCGATACGTGCTTGTTTAGCTTTCCGTTAACGTAAACGGCATGTTGGCCGTAAAAGACACAACCTCCGCGCGACACGGCCGGAGGCGAACATTCAGAGCCATCCCATTACAAGCACAAGAAGGGAAAGCCAATGAACAACCGCAGCTACACCCGCGGCCCGCAGGACAAGCAACTGCTGGCCATGACCATAGGCGATGCCTTCGACGCCACCGTGGCGCGCTTCGCCGAACGAGAGGCGCTGGTGGTGCGGCACCAGCAACTGCGCTATAGCTGGCAGCAGTTGGCCGAGCAGGTGGACAACTGTGCGCGGGCCTTGCTGGCCCTCGGCATCGAGCCCGGCGACCGGCTGGGCATCTGGGCGCCGAACTGCGCCGAATGGTGCATCGCCCAGTTCGCCAGCGCCAAGATCGGCGCCATCCTGGTCAACATCAACCCGGCCTACCGCCTCAGCGAGCTGGAATACGCGCTCAAGCAGTCCGGTTGCGGTTGGGTGATCTGCGCGGGCGCCTTCAAGACCTCCGACTACCACGCCATGCTGCTGGAACTGCTGCCCGAACTGGCGAGCAGCCAGCCCG
Source organism: Zestomonas carbonaria (assembly GCF_904061905.1). Classification (GTDB taxonomy): domain Bacteria; phylum Pseudomonadota; class Gammaproteobacteria; order Pseudomonadales; family Pseudomonadaceae; genus Aquipseudomonas; species Aquipseudomonas carbonaria. Next base: position 15,875 of record NZ_CAJFCI010000084.1, on the reverse strand, counting down.
GCGCCCTGGCCAGCGAGCTCCTGCCGCAGTTGCGCGGGGTGGTCAGCCTGTGTTCCGCGCCGCCCAAGGGCTTCCTGGCCTGGCAGGACTTGCAGGGCAGGGCCGCCGGGACGAGCCCCGAGGCACTGGCCGAGCGCCAGGCCGGCCTGCAGTTCGACGACCCGATCAATATCCAGTACACCTCCGGCACCACCGGTTTCCCCAAGGGCGCGACCCTCAGCCACTACAACATCCTCAACAACGGCTACATGGTCGGCGAGAGCCTGGGCCTCACCGAGCACGACCGGCTGGTGATCCCGGTGCCGCTGTACCACTGCTTCGGCATGGTGATGGGCAACCTCGGCTGCCTGACCCACGGCTCGACCATGATCTACCCGGGCGACGCCTTCGACCCGCTGACGACCTTGCAGGCCGTGGCTGAAGAGAAAGCCACCGCGCTCTACGGCGTGCCGACCATGTTCATCGCCGAGCTGGATCACCCGCAGCGGGCGGAGTTCGACCTGTCCAGCCTGCGCACCGGGATCATGGCCGGCGCCACCTGCCCGATCGAAGTGATGAAGCGGGTGATCGGCGAGATGCACATGAGCGAGGTGCAGATCGCCTACGGCATGACCGAGACCAGCCCGGTATCGATGCAGACCGGCCCGGACGACGACCTGGAGCTGCGCGTGACCAGCGTCGGGCGCACCCAGCCGCAACTGGAAACCAAGATCGTCGACGAGCAGGGCAGGGTCGTGCCGCGCGGCCAGATCGGCGAACTCTGCACCCGTGGCTACAGCGTCATGCTGGGCTACTGGAACAACCCCGCGGCCACGGCGGAAGCCATCGACCCGGCGCGCTGGATGCACACCGGCGACCTGGCACAGATGGATGAAAACGGCTACGTGCGCATCGTCGGGCGCAGCAAGGACATGATCATCCGGGGCGGCGAGAACATCTATCCGCGCGAGCTGGAAGAGTTCTTCTTCACCCACCCGGCCATCGCCGACGTCCAGGTGATCGGCATCCCGGACAGCAGGTACGGCGAGGAGATCGTCGCCTGGATCAAGTTCCACCCCGGCCACCATGCCAGCGAGGAGGAACTGCGCGCCTGGTGCAAGGCCCGCATCGCCCACTTCAAGGTGCCGCGCCACTACCGCTTCGTCGACAGCTTCCCGATGACGGTGACCGGCAAGATCCAGAAGTTCCGCATGCGCGAGATCAGTATCGAGGAGCTGGCGGCGGGGCAGGGCAATGCCGCAGCCAACGGTTGATCCCGTAGGGGCGGCCCATGGCCGCGATCTGCGCTGTTCTCTGGGGCCCCGCGAAGGCGGGGACCCAAAAACACCATGACCACCTCACACCCCGAAAAAGGCACCATCTCCATCCGCCTGGTCAACGAAGCCCTGCTGGAACTCCGCCAGCGCGGCGGCGACCCCGGCGAGCTGCTGGAACAGGCCGGCATCGACGCGAAGCTGCTGGGCGCGCCACGCGCGCGGGTTTCCTCGCAGGCCTACGCACGGCTGTGGCTGCGGCTCGCCGCGCACATGGACGACGAATTCTTCGGCATGAACGGCCGGCGCCTGAAGTCGGGCAGCTTCGCCTTCATGGCCCGCGCGGCGCTCAAGGAGCCCAGCCTGGGCGCGGCGCTGGAAGGCGTGCTGCGCTTCCTCAACCTGGTGTTCGACGACCTGCGGCTGAGCCTGGAGCGCAGCGGCGGGATGGCGGCCATCGTCCTCGACGAGCCGGCCGGGCCGAAGCTGCGCGCGTTCGGCCATTTCACCCTGTGGATGATCGTCCACGGCCTGTGCTGCTGGCTGGCCGGGCGGCGCCTCCCGATCCTGGCGGTCGAGCTGCGCTGCGGCAAGCCCGACTACATCGAGGACTACCGGGTGATGTTCAGCGACAACCTGCATTTCGCCCGGCCATGCAGCCGCCTGCTGCTCAACGCCGACTGCCTCGACCTGCCGGTGCTGCGCAGCGGGCGGGACCTCAAGCGCTTCCTCGCCGGCGCCCCGGCCAACATCCTGGTGCGCTACCGCGACCCGCAGAGCCTGGCGGCGCGCATCAAGGCCTACCTGCGCAGCCTCAAGGCCGAGCGCTGGCCGGACCTGGAGGCGCTGTCCGGGCACTTCTACATGGCGCCCTCGACCCTGCGCCGCAAACTGGCGCTGGAAGGGCAGTCCTACCAGGGCCTCAAGGGCCAGGTGCGCCGCGACCTCTGCCTGGCCCGCCTGGACGCCGGCGAGGTCAACTTCGCCGAACTGGCCTTCGAGCTCGGCTTCGCCGACAGCAGCTCGTTCTACAAGGCTTTCCGGAAATGGACCGGCTCCACGCCGGGACAGTACCGCGCGCTGCTCCATCCGGAGACCCCTTGAGCGGTGGGCGGATGGCCACTGTCCAAAACGCTCGCCCAGCTTGACGCCTTTCGCCATTGCCGCTCCCCGGGCGTGGCGCGAACATCCCGCTCACTCCGTACAAAAACAAACCGGGAGCCAACGTCATGCGCGATTACCCAACCGCTGCCCGCGAGTTCGACCACGGCCGTGCGATCCAGGCCAGCCTGGCCGGTTCGCTGGAGGCCCTCAATGCCTGCGTCGAATGCTGTGACCGCCATGCCCAGGCGGAGCGCGTCGCCCTGTATTGGGAGGGTAGCGACGGCCGCAGCGCGACCTGGACCTTCAGCCAGCTCAAGGACGAGGCCGCGCGTTTCGCCAACTTCCTGCACAGTCGTGGCGTGCGCCCCGGCGACTGCGTATCCGGCCTGCTGCCGCGCACCCCGGAACTGCTGATCACCATTCTCGGCACCTGGCGCCTCGGCGCGGTGTACCAGCCGCTGTTCACCGCCTTCGGTCCCAAGGCCATCGAACACCGGGTGAAGATCGCCGGCTCCCGGCTGCTCGTCACCGACGCGGCCAACCGCGCCAAGCTCGATGAGGTGGAGCAGGCACCGCCGGTGCTGTGCATCGGCGCGGCGGGCGGCGACCTGGATTTCTGGACCGAGCTGGAGCGCCAGCCGGCCGCGTTCGAGCCGGTCATGCGCAGCGGCGAGGATCCCTTCCTGCTGATGTTCACCTCCGGCACCACCGGCCTGCCCAAGCCGCTGGAAGTGCCGCTCAAGGCCATTCCTGCGTTCGTCGGCTACCTGCGCGACGCCGTCGGCCTGCGCCCCGAGGACTCTTTCTGGAACCTGGCCGATCCCGGCTGGGCCTACGGCCTCTACTACGCGGTGACCGGTCCCCTGGCCATGGGCCACGCGACCACCTTCTACGAAGGCGCGTTCAGCGTGGAGAGCACCTGCCGGATCATCCGCAAATACGCCATCACCAACCTGGCTGGCTCGCCCACCGCCTACCGGCTGTTGCTGGCCGCCAAGGACGAGGCGACGCCCTTGCTCAAGGGCCGCCTGCGCGCGGTGAGCAGCGCTGGCGAACCACTCACCCCGGAGGTGATCCGCTGGTTCGCCGAGGGCCTGGGCACGACCATCCACGATCACTACGGGCAGACCGAGCTGGGCATGGTGCTGTGCAACCACCACGACCTGGCGCATCCGGTGCGCCTGGGCGCGGCCGGCTTTGCGGTGCCCGGTCACCGCGTGGTGGTGCTGGACGAGGCCCAGCGCGAACTGCCACCCGGCCAGCCGGGCATCCTCGCGGTGGACATGGCGCGCTCGCCGCTGTTCTGGTTCCCCGGCTACCGGGGCATGGCGACGAAATCCTTCGTCGGCGGCTACTACCTGAGCGGGGATACCGTGGAGCTGAACGAGGACGGCAGCATCAGCTTCGTCGGCCGTTCCGACGACGTGATCACCACCTCCGGCTACCGGGTCGGCCCCTTCGACGTGGAGAGCGCGCTGATCGAGCACCCGGCGGTGATCGAAGCGGCGGTGATCGGCAAGCCCGACCCGGACCGCACCGAGCTGGTCAAGGCCTTCGTGGTGCTGCATGCACGCTACCAGCCCGGCGCCGAACTGGCCGACGAGTTGCAGCAGTACGTGCGCAAGCGCCTGTCCGCCCATGCCTATCCGCGCGAGATCGAGTTCGTCGCGGAGCTACCGAAAACCCCCAGCGGCAAGATCCAGCGTTTCCTCCTGCGCAACCAGGAGATCGCCAAGGCACAGGCCGCAACTGCCGCTCACTGAGCCAAGGAGTACAGCGTGCGAATCGAAGATCGAGTGTTTCTGGTAACCGGCGGCGGCTCCGGCCTGGGCCTGGCCGCCGCCCGCGAACTGGTCGGGCAGGGCGGCAAGGTGCTGATCGCCGACGTCAACGCCGAGGCCGGCGCGGCGCGGGCCGCCGAACTGGGCGACCGCGCGCGTTTCGTGACCACCGACATCACCCGCGAGGACGATGGCCGGCGGGCGGTCGAGACCGCCGTCGAAGCCTTCGGCGGCCTGCACGGGCTGGTCAACTGCGCCGGCGTGGCGCCGGCGGAGAAGGTCCTCGGCCGCAACGGCCCGCACGCGCTGGACAGCTTCCGGCGGGCAATCGACATCAACCTGGTCGGCAGCTTCAACATGCTGCGCCTGGCGGTCGAGGCCATGGCCCGGGGCGAACCGAACGAGGAGGGCGAGCGCGGGGTGATCGTCAACACCGCGTCGGTGGCGGCCTTCGACGGGCAGATCGGCCAGGCCGCCTACTCGGCCTCCAAGGCCGGCGTGGTCGGCATGACCCTGCCGATCGCCCGCGAACTGGCACGCAGCGGCATCCGCGTGATGTGCATCGCCCCCGGCATCTTCGAGACGCCGATGATGGCCGGCATGCCCCAGGAAGTACGCGATTCGCTCGGCGCCAGCGTGCCGTTCCCCCCGCGCCTCGGTCGCCCGGCCGAGTTCGCGGCGCTGGTCCGGCATATCGTCGAGAATCCTATGCTCAATGGAGAGGTCATCCGCCTCGACGGCGCCATCCGCATGGCGGCGAAGTAGATGGACACACGTAGCCCGGATGCAATCCGGGAGCTTCGCTGAGCCCGTTCCCGGATTGCATCCGGGCTACGTTCTGGACGGCCACGCCGAACGAGTCCCCTCTCCCTTTGGAGCGGGGCGCGCAGCCAGGGCCAGGGAGAGGGGCGGGCTTTCAGGATGACACTGGAGGTGCCGGCCGCAACCCTCTCCCCCAGCCCCTCTCCCATGAATGGGAGAGGGGAGTAGTTCGAAGTGGCTTCAGAGCCCCCGGATTGCATCCGGGCTACGATCTGGACAGCCACGCAGAACGAGTCCCCTCTCCCTTTGGAGCGGGGCGCGCAGCCAGGGCTAGGGAGAGGGGCGGATTGTCAGGATGACACTGGAGGTGCCGGCCGCAACCCTCTCCCCCAACCCCTCTCCCATGAATAGAGGGGAGTAGTCAGTAGCATGGCTCTGGCCCCGCAGAGCCCCAAACGATCCATGAGGAACAGCAAAATGAACACCCAGACCGATCCAATCGTCATCGTCGGCGCCGCCCGAACCCCAATGGGCGGTTTTCTTGGCGACCTGTCCGGCCTGAGCGCCGCCGAGCTGGGCGCGGCGGCGATCCGTGCCGCCGTCGACCGCGCCGGGCTGGCGGCCGATGCCGTCGACGAGGCGATCATGGGCTGCGTGCTGCAGGCCGGCCAGGGCCAGGCTCCGGCGCGCCAGGCGGCAATCGGCGCCGGGCTGCCGCAGTCCGTGGTGTGCTCCACGCTCAACAAGATGTGCGGCTCGGGCATGAAGGCGGTGATGGTCGCCCATGACCAGTTGCTCGCCGGCAGCGCCTCGGTGGTGGTGGCCGGCGGTATGGAGAGCATGTCCAACGCACCCTACCTGCTGGATCGCGCCCGTGGCGGCTATCGCATGGGCCACGGCCGGGTGCTCGACCACATGTTCCTCGACGGCCTCGAGGACGCCTACGACAAGGGCCGCCTGATGGGCACCTTCGCCGAGGATTGCGCGCAATCCTACGGTTTCAGCCGCGAGCAGCAGGACGCCTTCGCCATCGCCTCGCTGACCCGCGCGCAGAAGGCCATGAGCGAGGGGCGCTTCGACGCCGAGATCGTCGCGGTCGAGACGCGCGTCGGCAAGGAGCTGCGCCGCATCGCCAGCGACGAGCAGCCGCCGAAGGCGCGCCTGGACAAGATCCCGACCCTGAAACCGGCGTTCCGCGAAGGCGGCACGGTCACCGCCGCCAACGCCAGCTCGATCTCCGACGGCGCCGCCGCGCTGCTGCTGATGCGTCAGTCCGAAGCGCAAAGGCGCGGCCTGAAGCCGCTGGCGCGGATCGCCGGGCATGCGTCCTTCGCCCACGCGCCAAACCTGTTCACCACCGCGCCGGTGGGGGCCGTCCAGCGCCTGCTGGCGAACACCGGCTGGAGCCTGGGCGACGTGGACCTGTTCGAGATCAACGAGGCCTTTGCGGTGGTGCCGATGGTGGCCATGCGCGACCTCGACATTCCCCACGACAGGCTCAACGTGCACGGCGGCGCCTGCGCCCTCGGCCACCCGATCGGCGCTTCCGGCGCGCGGGTGCTGGTGACCCTGCTCGCAGCGCTGCAACAGTACGGCCTCAAGCGCGGCGTCGCCTCGCTGTGCATCGGCGGCGGCGAGGCCACGGCGATGGCCATCGAGCTCCTGTAGGAGCCAGCTTGCTGGCGATCCTGACGAAGTAGAAATGAGAGACTGAAAATGATTCCTTCCGAAGAAGAACTGCAGATCCGCGACATGGCCCGCCAGTTCGCCCAGGAGCGGTTGAAGCCTTTCGCCGCCGACTGGGACCGCGAGCACCGTTTCCCCGCCGAGGCGCTGGGCGAGATGGCCGAGCTGGGCTTTCTCGGCATGCTGGTGCCGGAACAGTGGGGCGGCGCGCAGACCGGCCACCTGGCCTACGCCATGGCCCTGGAGGAAATCGCCGCCGGCGACGGCGCCTGCTCGACCATCATGAGCGTGCACAACTCGGTGGGCTGCATGCCGATCCTCAAGTTCGGCAGCGACGAGCAGAAAGAACGCTTCCTGCGCCCGCTGGCCCAGGGCAGCATGCTCGGCGCCTTCGCCCTGACCGAGCCACAGGCCGGCTCCGATGCCAGCGACCTGCGCACCCGTGCGCGGCGCGATGGCGACCATTACGTGCTGACCGGCAGCAAGCAGTTCATCACCTCCGGCAGCCACGCCGGGGTGGTGATCGTCTTCGCCGTCACCGACCCGGCGGCCGGCAAGAAGGGCATCAGCGCCTTCATCGTGCTCACCGACACGCCCGGCTACCAGGTGGTGCGGGTGGAGGACAAGCTCGGCCAGCACGCCTCGGACACCTGCCAGATCCAGCTCGACGAGGTGCGCATCCCGGCGTCCTGCCGGCTCGGCGCGGAAGGCGAGGGCTACCGCATCGCCCTGGCCAACCTGGAAGGCGGGCGCATCGGCATCGCCTCGCAGGCGGTGGGCATGGCCCGCGCGGCGTTCGAGGCGGCGCGCGACTACGCCCACGAGCGCAAGACCTTCGGCAAGCCGATCATCGAGTACCAGGCGGTGGCCTTCCGCCTGGCCGACATGGCCACCCGGATCGCCGTGGCGCGGCAGATGGTGCATCACGCCGCCAGCCTGCGCGAAGCCGGGCTGCCGTGCCTGACCGAGGCCTCGATGGCCAAGCTGTTCGCCTCGGAGATGGCCGAGCAGGTCTGCTCGGCGGCCATCCAGACCCTCGGCGGCTACGGCTACCTCAAGGACTTCCCGGTGGAGCGCATCTATCGCGACGTGCGCGTGTGCCAGATCTACGAAGGCACCAGCGACGTGCAGCGCATGGTGATCGCCCGCAGCCTGTAGTCTCCCCCTTCCGCCGCGCGGGCGCCGGCCCGCCCAGCGAGTCCTGGCTCCCCGTCGGCACGGGGAGGGCGGTTTTTATTCGCGGGCGGCGTCCGCTTCGACGGCCGCCACGCGGGGCGGGTTGATGCCCATCGATACGTAGATGCTGGTGAAGGCGTCGATGCCCATGTTGGCCGGCTTCACCCAGTCGATCGGCACGTAGAGCAGGCCGCCGCCGACCGGGATCGGCGCGGTGGGCACCAGCACCGCGAAGTAGGAGCGGCCATCGATCTCCACCGGCTCGGGGTTGGGCAGCAGCGCCAGCACCGCCACACCCTTGCCGCCGAAGAAGCACCACACCGGGCTCATCGCCTCGATATCGGCGCCTTCCTTCTTGTCGAGCAGGGCGACGAAGCGCTCGGCGAGGTTGTACAGCTTGTTGAACACCGGGATGCGCCGCAGGGTGACGTCCGTCATCCGCGCCAGCGGCCGCTTCAGGCCCAGTTGCACGGCGAGGCCCAGGGCGTAGATGGCGGCCAGCAGCACCAGGGTGCCGAGCAGGTAGGAGAGGGACGGGCTGCTGGAGAACGGCTGGCCGAGCGCGGCGAACAGCCGGCCGATGACGGTCGAGGGGCCGACCAGGCTGTTGAGCAGGCCGAACAGCCAGGCCAGCAGGATCAGCGTCAGGGTCAGCGGCAACAGCACCAGCAGCCCGGCGAACCAGGTGGTCAGAACGGATTGGAAGCTTTTCTTCAGCATGGATACGTCCTGGTTTCCGATCGTGAGCGGGTTTCTGCAGTGTTTACTGGGATCCCCGCGTACGCGGGGATGATGGTCGAGTCTTGCCTCGTCATTCCCGCGCATGCGGGAATCCAGAAGAAGAGGCTGCCGCTCCTGCAAGGTCCGCTAGCTGGGGAAGCGGAGTGTACCGTTGTCGATGAATATTCCGTGGTCGCGTTTTTAACGTCGTGTTGCGACGGTGTGGCAGCCCGTCAGGCCACCTGCTTGATCTCGAATATATTGACGATTCGTTGCAGCTTGCCGTCCCACACGTAGCGCAGATGCACGCCCTGGGTCGGCAGGCTGGCGGCCGGGGGACGGAACAGCGCGGCGCACTCGCCGGGGGCGTGTCGAACGCTGCGATAGAGCAGCCCCCAGGCGCGCGCCTTGCGCTTTTCGGCGGCGAAGCGCTGGGCCGCCGGGTAGCTGGCCGGATCGGGATCGTGCAGGTGTTCGTGTCCCTCGCGGATATCCAGCAGCGGCTGGACCAGCCGGCACACGTAGGTGCGCATGGTCAGCTCCAGGCTCGGCTCGGCGGTGGCGCGCAGGAAGCGCTCCTTGTGGTAGCGGGTCTCGGAGATGGCGGTCTGCAGGCTGTCGCCGCAGTAGTAGACGCCGTATTGGCCGTCGGTGAAGCGGCTGGCGTAGCCGATATGGGTGAAGGCGGCCATCAGCGGCGAAGAGCCCGGCCCGCAGACGCGGTCCTCGGGTGCAACCAGCGAGAGCAGGCCGGCCTCCTCGCGCAGGCGGTCGTTGGTCAGCCCCTCGATCAGGTAGGCCTGCTCCAGGTCGGCGGGGTCGAGCACGTCCTCGAACACCGAGATCGGCGGAAAGGCGCTGGAGACGATGCGGTAGGCCCGGTTCCACTCCGGGACGATCTCCCGGCTCAACCGCGCACCCCATCGAGGTAGCGGCGCACGGCGGCGAGGTCGACCACGCTGCCGGCGAGCATCAGCTCCAGCGCGCTGTGGCCGTTGAAGGGCGCCTCGCTGTTGGGCTTGCGCACCCACTCGTAGGTGGACGGCTTGTCGCCGAACAGGATGCGCAGCGACTTGTGGATGCCCATCAGGTAGGAGACCCGTTCCAGGGTGTCGCGCGGCAGGCGGATTTCCGGCAACTGGCGGTACTTGTACAGGGTGCTGCGGCCGATGGAGCCGAGCAGCACCATCTGTTCCTCGACCGAACAGTGCCACTTGTCCATCAGGTTGAAAAAGAACTTCAGCGCAACCTGCCCGGCCTTCGGGGAGTCGAGGTCGGCGGTCAGGTCGGCTTTGCGGGCGGCGATGGCCATGGCAAATCCTCCATATATGGACTTTAGGTGGATATTAGTCCTGATATGGAATTGCTGCAACCGGGAGGGTAGCCGAGGAAGAGCGCTGGAGGTTGGAGGGCTGGACGAAAGAGCGGTTCGGAGTGGGTGGTAGGGGCGAGGGGCGTTGGTTCTCTGCTGGCGGAGCTTTTTGCGTTGCCGGTGATCGCGAGCAGAGCTCGCTCTTGCATGTTTATTGAAGCCGTGTTCATTGGGTCCCCGCATTCGCGGGGATGACGGGGGCGAAATCCCAACGCCAAACCGTCATTCCCCTACGCGGGCCGCCGCTAACGCGGGAATCCAATAAAAAGCAACAGCCACGGGTCTTCCCCGGATTTCATCCGGGCTACTCGTTCGCTTTCGTAGGAGCCAACTTGCTGGCGATGCTTTTGCGTTGCCGGTGATCGCGCGCATGGCGCGCTCCTACAGGTTGGCACCGATGTTGACCTGTAGGAGCGGTCCATGGCCGCGAAAAGGTTTGACGCAGAAGGTGCATGGCCGGAACGCTGTCCAGCCTCCAGCCTCCAGCCTCCAGCCTCCAGCCTCCAGCCTCCAGCCTCCAGCCTCCAGCCTTCAAACGCCCCGCTCTTCCTTCTGCGCGATCGATTGCGACAGTTCGATGAGCTGTTCGCGCATCCAGCGGTTGGCCGGGTCCTGGTCGGTGCTCTCGTGCCAGTAGAGGTGGGTTTCCAGCGGCGGCACGTCGTTGACCGGCAATGCCACAGCGTGCAGGTCGTGGCGGCGGGCGAGGCGTTCCGGCACGGTCATCGCCATGTCGGTGTCGCTCAGCACCATGGTGGCCATCAGGTAGTGCTGGGAGCGCAGGGCGATCTTGCGCTGGATGCCCATCTTGCCCAGTGCCAGGTCGACGTAGCCGAGGCCGCTGCGCCGGCTGGAGATGTGGATGTGGGTCAGCGACAGGTATTCGTCCAGGGTCAGCTTGTCCTTGGCCAGCGGGTGGCCCTTGCGCATGACGCACACGTAGCGGTCGTCCAGCAGCTTGACGTGGCGCACCTGCGGATCGGTGTTGAGCGGTGCGTCGACGGCGAAGTCCAGGCGGCCGGCGGCCAGTTCCTTGGTAGTCTCGCGGCGCTTGGCCAGGAAGCTCTCGATCTGCACGTTCGGCGCCTGGCGGCGCAGGCGCTGGAACAGTGGCGGCAGGAGGATCTCCTCGCTGAGGTCGGTCATGCTGATGCGGAAGGTCTTGTTGGCCTGCACCGGGTTGAAGATGCGGCTTTCCTGCACCGACACGCGCAGCAACTGCAGGGCGTTGCGCACCGGGCCGATGATGTTCTGTGCCATCGGCGTCGGCACCATGCCCTGGGCGGTGCGCACGAACAGCGGGTCGTTGAAGGTTTCGCGCAGGCGGGCGAGGGCGTTGGAGACGGCGGGCTGGGTGATGCCGACGATCTGCCCGGCACGGGTCAGGTTGGCTTCGGTGTAGATGGCATCGAAGACGATGAACAGGTTGAGATCGACCTTGTTGAGATTCATGCCGGCATGCTCCAGTCGTTGGCCCAGGTAGGCTCGCATATTATTTATGAATGTTTATACACGACGAGAATAGGTTCGATAAATCCCTATCGCTGTTCTAGCATCAGCTCACTCTCATCAACATCCCGTCAGAACAGAAAAGGTGCCTTCATGGATTTCGCCTACTCACCCAAGGTTCAAGAGCTGCGTGAACGCGTCACCGCGTTCATGGACGCGTACGTCTATCCGGCCGAAGCGGTATTCGAGCAACAGGTGGCTGAAGGCGACCGCTGGCAACCCACCGCGATCATCGAAGAGCTGAAGGACAAGGCCAAGGCCGAAGGCCTGTGGAACCTGTTCCTGCCGGAGTCGGAATACGGCGCCGGCCTGACCAACATGGAATACGCACCGCTGGCCGAGATCATGGGTCGCTCGCTGATCGGTTCCGAGCCGTTCAACTGCTCGGCGCCGGATACCGGCAACATGGAAACCCTGGTGCGCTACGGCAGCGAAGCGCAGAAGAAGCAGTGGCTGGAGCCGCTGCTGAGCGGCGAGATCCGTTCGGCCTTCGCGATGACCGAGCCGGGCGTGGCCTCGTCCGACGCCACCAACATGGAAGCCCGCGCGGTGCGCGAGGGCGACGAGTGGGTCATCAACGGCCGCAAGTGGTGGACTTCCGGCGCCTGCGATCCGCGCTGCAAGGTCATGATCTTCATGGGCCTGACCAACCCGGATGGCCCGCGCCACCAGCAGCACTCGATGATCCTGGTACCGAGCGACGCCCCCGGCGTGACCATCCTCCGTCCGCTGCCGGTGTTCGGCTACGACGATGCCCCGCACGGTCACGCCGAAGTGATCTTCGAGAACGTCCGCGTGCCTTATGAGAACGTGCTGCTCGGCGAGGGCCGTGGCTTCGAGATCGCCCAGGGCCGCCTCGGCCCAGGCCGCATCCACCACTGCATGCGTTCCATCGGCATGGCCGAGCGCGCCCTGGAGCTGATGTGCAAGCGCGGTGCCAGCCGTATCGCCTTCGGCAAGCCGCTGGCGCGCCTGGGTGGCAACATCGACCACATCGCCAACTCGCGCATCGAGATCAACCAGGCTCGCCTGCTGACCCTCAACGCGGCCTACATGATGGACACCGTGGGCAACAAGATCGCCCAGAGCGAGATCGCGCAGATCAAGGTGGTGGCACCGAACGTCGCACTGAGCGTGATCGACCGGGCGATCCAGATCCACGGCGGCGCCGGTGTTTCCAACGACACTCCGCTGGCCTACTTCTACGCCATGCAGCGCACCCTGCGCCTGGCCGACGGCCCGGACGAAGTGCACCGCATGGCTATCGGCAAGTACGAGATCGGCAAGTACGTGCCGAAGGAAATGCTGCGCAGCCAGAAGTAAGGCTGTCCTGCGACCATGACGGAAAAGCCGCCTGTCTTCGGACAGGCGGCTTTTTCGTTTCAGTGCGGGTATGCAATCTCGTCCTCTCCTGAGTATCCGTGCGTTCTATCGAGCCCTGTACCTTCCCGCCACGCCATTCCGCCCCCTCTCCCATTGGGAGAGGGTTGGGGTGAGGGGCCGAAGTGTCGTTGCAAGACATGCCTGGTGCACTTCCGCTCTTGATAACACCCTAGGATTGCGCCAGGTCGTTGATGAGCTGCGCCAGGACCCGCACGGGCTCGCTCAGGCCCGGACTCGCCCGGTGAACGAGCCCGACGTCGCGGTGGAAGGTATGCGGCCCCAGGTCGATGGCGCGCACGCTGGCGGGCCAGCGCCGGTAGGTTGCCGTCTGCGGTACCAGCGCCACGCCGACGCCATTGGCGACCAGCCTGATGATCGCCTCCAGTTCGTCGACTTCGCTCACTTCCCGCAAGGTGAAGTGCATGTCCCGCAGGAAGCGATCCACCTGGCGGCCGCCGAAGGATGCGCGGTCGTAGCGTATGAACGGCTGGCTGGAGAGCAGTTCGGCCCAGTCGTCCCCCGGTACGTCGCGCGGGACGATCAGCCGGAACGGCTCGCGCGCCAGGGTCGTCCAGCCCAGGTCGCTGTGCAGCGAGAAGGGCGGGCGGATGACGGCCGCCATGTCGATCTCGCCGGCGTCGACCAGGTTGACCAGCTCCATCGACAGGCCGGGGATGACACGGGTACGGCATCCGGGGCATTGCCGGTGGAACTTCGCCAGCGCGTCCGGGAGCAGGGCGCGCTGGATCGAGGCGATGGCGCCGACGGTCACCAGCGCGGTGGCGGGAAGCCCGACGGGTGTGGAGCCCAGGTTGCCGTAGAGGCGGATCAGTTCCTGGGCCTGAAGGAGAATCTGCTGCCCCGTCTTGTTGAGCCTGGCCGAACGTCCCTTGCGGTCGAACAGCGTGACGCCGAGCTCGCTTTCCAGTCGCTGCATCTGGGCGCTCACGGCCGCCTGGGTCAGTCCGATCCTGTCACCGGCGGCGGCGAAGGTGCCTTCCTGCGCAACGGCGACGAGGGTCTTCAGCTCGCGAATCATTCACAAATCCTGTTTGTGTTTCTGTCAAAGATATATTGATTTTATTTTTGTCCGGCCGTTCCTACGATTGCCGAAACGCGAAAAGGAGCATTTCGCCCCGGAAATCACGAAGAACGACGGAGCCCCTGATGAGTCTTTCCCCCTTTCACCTGGCAATCCCCGTATACGACCTGGCTGCCGCGCGGCGCTTCTATGGCGAAGTGTTCGGCCTGGAAGAGGGCCGCTCCAGCACGCAATGGGTCGACTTCAACTTCTACGGCCATCAACTGGTGATTCACGAACATCCCAGGACGGCATCCCAGGAAAGCGCCCATACCAACCCGGTGGATGGCCATGACGTGCCGGTCCCGCATTTCGGTGTCGTGCTCGAATGGAGCGAATGGGAAGCCCTCGCCGAACGCCTGGAGTCGCTTGGCACCCGGTTCGTGATCGAGCCCCACATCCGCTTCAAGGGACAGGTCGGCGAACAGGCCACCATGTTCCTGCTCGATCCCTGCGGAAACGCCCTGGAGTTCAAGGCTTTCAAGGATATTGACCAGCTCTTCGCGAAGTGACGAGAACGGCCTGCTGCTTGCTGCGCGGGGATGACGGTCCGTGGGATGGGTGAAACCCATCAAATCCCAGCGCGATGCCTGACCAGCCCGTACCCCGGATGCAATCCGGGAATGGCACTGCCGATTTCCCCGGATTGCATCCGGGCTACGCGGGGTGGTGCGAACTCAGCGCGACTCCTCCTGCCCGGCCGTATCGCGGGTCTTCAGCAACGACAGCAGCACGCCGCCGGCCAGCAGGCTGAAGGTCACCGCCAGCGAGATCAGCGGATGGATCTTGCCGATGATGCCGTGCAGGAAGATCTTCCCGCCGATGAAGATCAGCACCAGCGCCAGCGCGTACTTCAGGTAGACGAAGCGGTGGATCAGCGCGGCCAGGGCGAAGTACAGCGCGCGCAGGCCGAGGATGGCGAAGATGTTCGAGGTGTAGACGATGTACGGGTCCTGGGTGATGGCGAACACTGCCGGCACGCTGTCCACGGCGAACACCAGGTCGGCCAGCTCGATCAGCACCAGGGCGAGGAACAGCGGGGTGGCGTACAGCAGCACCTTGCCGCTGGCGTCCGGCAGGCGCACGAAGAAGTGGCCGCCGTGCAGTTCGTCGGTCATCCGGATGTGCTTGCGCAGGAAGCGCAGCACCGGGTTCTTCGACAGGTCCGGGTGGGACTCTTCCTTGACGAACAGCATCTTCACCCCGGTGAACAGCAGGAAGGCGCCGAACAGGTAGAGAATCCACTCGAACTCCTGCACCAGCGCCGTGCCAAGGCCGATCATGATGGCGCGCAGGAAGATCACCCCGAGGATGCCCCAGAACAGCACGCGGTGCTGGTAGCGGCGGGGGATGCCGAAGAAGCCGAGGATCATCGCCATGACGAACACGTTGTCCATCGACAGCGATTGTTCGACCAGGAAGCCGGTGTAGAACTCCAGCGCGCTGTGCGCGCCCAGCTCGTACCAGACCCAGCCTCCGAACATGACGCCGACGGTGAAATAGCCGCTGTACAGCAGCAGGCTTTCACGCATTTCGATTTCATGCTGGTCGCGGTGCAGGACGCCGAGGTCGAGCACCAGCAGGGCGATGATGATGATCAGGAAGACCAGCCACAGCCAGGTGGCCTTGCCGAGGAAATCGGCGGTGAAGAACGCGAGTAGAGCTTCCATAGCCCCTCCTTTGAATGTCGCGAGTTGACGAATCAACAGTGACTCCGACATCACGGCGAGCAGGCTCGCCGCCAGAGGGGCCCGGCGTCACTCCCATCAGGCTAGGAGGATCGACGATGACCTGGCAAGAGTGAATTGCAAGAAAATGCGGCGGCCCGGCCCGGGACTGGTTCGAGAAACGCCTCGTGCCAGCCGAGGGGGAGTGGCGGTCGGTGGGGGAGTTGCCAGGGGAGGCTGGATGCCTGGCGTGATCTGCGAGCCGTCGTCGAGTCCGCCCCTCACCCCAGCCCTCTCCCGGAGGGAGAGGGGGCAGGAATCGTGCGGCGGGAAAGCACGGAGTTCGGGGTACGCACGGATACTCCCCTCTCCCTCCGGAGC
>NZ_CAJFCI010000083.1 GCF_904061905.1 Zestomonas carbonaria | reverse complement strand
AGCAGGGGGTGGGGGTTGGTTCGTTTGGCGACTGCCAATTTACCCATTTCCCTGACTGTCAACTCGCTCTTTCCCCTGAGTCCGCGAAGAACCTTTTTTTTAAGCGCTGGAGAACGAGCACTGGTGGGCTGAAGCCCACCCTACCGTCGCCCACCGCAGGGCATCGGGATCAGCTCCCCTCTCCCATTTATGGGAGACGACTGCATGGATGCAGGATGCCCAAGCCGAGGGGCCGGGGGAGAGGGAGGAAACCAGGCACGACCTTTCCCCCCAACGACAAAAACCGAAACCCAGGCTCCGGCCCCTTCGACAACAATAACAATCGAGGTGAATCAATGACCGAGACAACCGCCAGCCGCTCCACCACCGGAGCCGTCTCGCCGGTCGATCAACGCTTGCCCCTCCTGCAATTGCTGCTGGTGGGCTTCCAACACGTCCTGCTGATGTACGGCGGCGCCGTCGCCGTGCCGCTGATCGTCGGCCAGGCCGCCGGCCTGTCCCGCGAGGAAATCGCCTTCCTGATCAACGCCGACCTGCTGGTCGCCGGCATCGCCACCCTCATCCAGTCACTCGGCATCGGCCCAGTCGGCATCCGCATGCCGGTGATGATGGGCGCCAGCTTCGCCGCCGTCGGCAGCATGGTGGCGATGACCGGGATGCCCGGCGTCGGCATGCAGGGCATCTTCGGCGCGACCATCGCCGCCGGATTCTTCGGCATGCTCATCGCCCCCTTCATGAGCCGCATCGTGCGTTTCTTCCCGCCGCTGGTGACCGGCACGGTGATCACCTCCATCGGCATGTGCCTGTTTCCGGTGGCGATCAACTGGGCCGGCGGCGGCAAGGGCGAGGCCAACTTCGGCGCCCCGGAATTCCTCGCCCTGTCGTCCCTGGTGCTGATCGTCATCCTGCTGATCAACCGCTTCCTGAAGGGCTTCTGGGTCAACATCTCGGTGCTGATCGGCATGGGCCTGGGCTATGCGATCGCCGCCTGCGTGGGCATGGTCGACCTCGGCGGCATGGAACAACGGCCCTGGTTCGAGGTGGTCACGCCGATGCACTTCGGCCCGCCGGAATTCCACCTCGCGCCGGTGCTCGCCATGTGCCTGGTGGTGGTGATCATCTTCGTCGAGTCCACCGGCATGTTCCTCGCCCTGGGCAAGCTGACCGATACCGAGATCACCCCGAAACGCCTGCGCGGCGGCCTGCTGTGCGACGCCGGCGCCTCGTTCATCGCCGGCTTCCTGAACACCTTCACCCACTCCTCGTTCGCCCAGAACATCGGCCTGGTGCAGATGACCGGCGTGCGCAGCCGCTACGTCACGGTGGCCGCCGCGCTGTTCCTGATCGCCCTCAGCCTGCTGCCGAAGGCCGCCTTCCTGGTCGCCTCGATCCCGCCGGCGGTACTCGGCGGCGCCGGCCTGGCGATGTTCGGCATGGTCGCCGCCAGCGGCATCCGCATCCTCCAGGAAGCCGACATCGGCGACCGCCGCAACCAGTTGCTGGTCGCCGTGAGCATCGGCATGGGCATGGTGCCGGTGGTGCGCCCGGACTTCTTCGCCCACCTGCCGCACTGGCTGGAACCGATCACCCACAGCGGCATCGCCATGACCGCGATCTGGGCCATCGCCCTCAACCTGCTGTTCAACATCATCGGCGAGAACCGCTCGCACCTCTGCGGCAGCCACGGCCACTGAGCCACAGGTGCGCCGTGCCCGGCGCACCTCCCCCCGGCGAAACACCGTGCCTCGTCCCAGGTAAACGGTGCGCGCAGTACACCCTACAAAACCCAGCTCCGAGCCGTAGGGTGCGCCGTGCGCACCGCCCCGGAAGCGGCACCGCCCTCTCCCGGCAAACGACACACCTATCCCGCCCCCGATTGGTGCGTTCATCGCACCTCACGCACGCCAATGTGCACAAAATAAAAACATTCTGTTCACACATCCGTGCACAGCTTGCTATAGTCGGCAAAACCTGACCCGCAGGACAACTTCCTGCGAGCGCCAAGCCCATGACCGAATAACAACAAACGGCAGGCTGACCGATGAGCACACGTACAAGGCGCGGACTCCCCTTCCGCGCATCCGGACACCGTTCCGACACCTCCGGCGCCCGCGGCGCGCCACTCCCGATCCGTTACCCCTGAGCGACCACCTCTCCGTTGCGCGTGCGGCTTCCTCCGCTTGCGCAACGGGGGCGAGCGCTCGGGGCAGCGTTGCTTCCAATAATAAAATCGACCTGGAGACCCACCACTGATGAACCGCTCCCTCCCCACCCTGATGCTGGCCGGCGGGCTGGCCTTCGGTGTCCCGGCACTGGCCGGCGACATCCTGCACTGGCAGGACAACAGCCTGACCTACCTGTACGGCGAGAACTTCCAGCGCCTGAACTTCAACGAGGAAGAACAGCGCACGCAGACCACCTTCACCTTCGAGCACGCCAGCGGCTGGGTCTGGGGCGACATCTTCTACTTCCTCGACTACATGCGCGCCGACAACCTGCAATCGCGCGGCAGCTTCGCCAACGGCACCTTCCGCCAGCACGAGAAGAACACCTTCTACTACATGGAATTCTCGCCGCGCGTGAGCCTGTCCTGGCTGACCGGCCTGGACCTCTCCGCCGGCCCGATCAAGGACGTCAAGGCGGCCTTCACCCTGGAGAAAGGCGACGGCGGCCCCGGCACCGAGAACTACCTGTACGGCATCGGCCTGGACTGGGACGTACCCGGCTTCGCCTTCCTGCAGACCAACCTGTACCAGGTGAAGATCAACAAGCACGTGTTCTTCGCCGACCCGGACAGCAACGGCTACGCCACCCAGTTGACCATCGCCGGCGCCTACCCCTTCGCCATCGGCGACCAGGACTTCGTGGTCGACGGCTTCATCGACTGGCGCTCGCCATCCGACGACGCCGGCACCCAGACCTCGGTGGGCTCGTCGATCCAGATCAAGTGGGACGCCGGCAAGCAACTGTTCGGCGAGGAACGCAAGCTCTACGTCGGCACCGAGATCAACATGTGGCACAACAAGTACGGCGTGAAGCCGGTGGACGGCTCCACCGACGGCTTCGACCAGACCGCCGTGCAGGCGCTGGTGAAGTACCACTTCTGACGCCCGGCGGAGTGAACGAAGGGGAATGGCGTCCGCGCCGTTCCCCTTTTTCGTTTATTGGGTCCCCGCGTGCGCGGGACGGTGCCTGCACCGAACGCCCTTCAGGGCGGCCCGAAGGGCGAGCGAAGCGAGTAATCCAGAAAACCTGCGCCTTTGGAACGAAAAGCCCCCGCCAGACAACCTCCCGCAAACACTTAACTGACCACGAAGTCAAGTTTTTGTACACAATAAGTACAACCATTTGTCGACAAATGTGATTGAGGGCATGTTCAAGGACGGAATTTATGTATACAAATTCAAAACGTCCATGCCGAAACAAAATTGCCACAAGCGTGCACAACACATGTACCCACCAGGGTCGACAAGACGGCATGGAACGTGCAGACAAACCTCCTCACACGCCTCCAGGGGCGCCAAGAACAAAACCGGGAGCTGTCCATGTCCAACGCAGAAGACTTTCACATCAAGCACATCGACTCCTCGTTGCATAACGAGGATCTCGCCCCGCTCGCTCCGGAGAAGCGCAAATGGGGCTGGTTCGAGATCTTCAACGTCTGGACCAACGACATCCAGAGCCTGTTCGGCTACACCCTCGCCGCCACCCTGTTCATCTCCTACGGGCTGAACGGCTGGGCGGTGCTGGCCGGCATCGTGCTGTCGGGCTTCATCGTCATGGGCCTGGTGCAACTGACCGGCAAGCCGAGCGTCAAGTACGGCATCCCCTTCCCGGTCATGGCGCGCTCCAGCATGGGCGTCCGTGGCGCCAACTTCCCCGCCGTGGTGCGCGGCATCGTGGCGATCTTCTGGTACGGCGTGCAGACCTACTTCGCCTCCACCGCCGTCGCACTGCTGATCAACGCCCTGGCCGGCCCGGGTTCGGGCGAGAAATTCCTCGGCCTGACCAGCGTCGACTGGCTCTCCTACCTGATCGTCTGCGTCTTCCAGATCGCCCTGTTCATCCGGGGCATCGACTGGGTGGCCAAGTTCCTCAACTTCGCCGGCCCGGTGGTCTACCTGGTGATGATCGCGCTGATGGCGATGATCTGGTACAAGGCCGGCCCCAGCCTACTCAGCGAACTGGGCAACATCTTCCGTGGCACCGGCGAGTATGCCGGCGGTCCGATTGCCGCCTTCGCCGCCGTGGTCGGCACCATGGTCGCCTACTTCGCCGCCGTGGTGATCAACTACGGCGACTTCGCCCGCTTCGTGAAGAGCGAGAAGCACATGACCGCCGGCAACTTCCTGGGCCTGCCGGTCAGCCTGACCTTCTTCTCGATCATCGCCCTGGTCATCACCGCCGGCACCGTGGTGGTCTTCGGCGAAACCCTGACCAACCCCACCGACATCGTCGCCCGGGTGGACAACCTGACCCTGACCATCATCGCCGCGCTGACCTTCTTCGTCGCCACGGTGAGCATCAACCTGGTGGCCAACTTCATCCCGCCGGCCTACGACATCGCCAACCTGGCGCCGAAGCACATCAGCGCACGCTCCGGCGGCATGATCACCGCGGCGATCGCCTTCTTCATCGGCGCGCTGTGGGTGTCCTTCATCAGCAACATGGGTATCGCCGCCTTCGTCGACACCCTCGGCGCGGTGCTGGCGCCGCTCTACGGGATCATCGTCGCCGACTACTACCTGGTGCGCCGGCAGCAGCTCAAGCTCCAGGACCTGTTCAGCGCCGAACCCGGCTCGACCTACTACTTCAATGCCGGCTGGAACCGCAAGGCACTGATCGCCTTCGCCATCGCCTCGGTGTTCTCCGTCGCCTCGGTATGGACGCCCGGCCTGAACGAGCTGTCCGGCTATGGCTGGATCCTCGGCGCGGTGCTCGGTGCGACGCTGCACTATGTGCTGATGCGTCGTCACTGCGGCATCGTTCGCAATGCTGCCGTGATCGGTTGAAAGCCAGGTAAGTTGCTTGGACCCAAGAGTTGAATACATGGCACGCACCCTCACCCCAGCCCATGACTCTCCCCCGACGGAACGCCGTGCATAACCCCAGGTAAAACGGTGCGCACAGCTCACCCTACAAAGCGGTTCCAACGTAGGGTGCGCCGCGCGCACCGATCCGGAAGCGACACCGATCCTTCCCGGCGGAACGCCGCGCATGCCCCCAGGTAAACGATGCGCGCAGCGCACCCTACAAGAGCGCTCTCCGGGTGGTTCCGGGTTGGCGGATCAGGGCGGCTTGCCATTCGCCGGCGGTGAAGGTGTCCGTCGCCTGCAACAGGTGAATCTTGCCGGCTACCAGGGTGGCCACCGGCACGCCATCGCGGAACAACAATCGATTGCCGGCCAACGCCGGCACCTTGGCGCCGGGCAGCACGGTGCCCAGCAGGTTCAGCGGATCGCAGGCGGACAGCCCGACCAGGCTGCCGTCGAGCGGACGCCTGCGTACCTCGCGCAGCAAGGCCACCGCTTCCGGCAGGGCGAACTGTTCGCCGGACAGCCCGGCCACGAAGCGCCCGCCGCGAATCTCACCGCGTGCCTCCAGGCGGTGGTAGACCCGCAGCAGCTCGCGCCAGCTCGGCAGCCAGTCTGCCTCGCGTTCCAGCAGGCGCCAGCAGACCACGCCGTAGCGGCGCAGCAGGACACGGGCGACATGCTCCAGCGCCTCCGCCCTGCCCTCGCCCGGCTCGCCGCGTGCACGCAGCAGCGCCCAGCGCCCCGCGTCCTGCAGGCTGGTCAGGGCGGCTCGCGCGCGACGGTCGTTGCGGCCGCGCTTGGCCGCCGGCAGCAACAGCGAACGCAGCCCGGCAAAGCTGTCGGCATGCACGAGGCCCAGGGCGACCAGTTCACCAAGGGCATCCTCCAGCTCGCTGCGCAGCAGGTGCGCCTCGTCCATCAACTCGTCGAAGAACAACGCGCCGTGCTCGACCAACGCCTGGCGTACCCGCTCGGCGCGCGGCGAAGGCTCCGGCGTGGCGACATCTCCCAGGCAACTGCGCCAGAGCGACAAGCCCTTGCGCGGCAGCAGCACGATCGGCGTGCTGCGCAGCGGTCCGCCAGCCGCGCGGTTTCTTCCCGCAAGCCGGCACCAGAGCAACCGTCCGGCGCGGCACAGGTCGTCCAGCCAGTTGATGCCGTAGTCGGCGACCCGGCTCGGCAGCAGTTCGCTTTCCCAGGCGCCGGCCGCCGCCTGGAAACCTTCCAGTTGCGCCAGCACCCCGGCCAGCGCCTCGACGCCACGCGCCTGGCCGCCCGCCGCAACACGCTGCCAGTCGAACAGGAAACGCATGAAGTCGGCACGCTCCACCGGCTCGATCTCACGGCGCAGGCGCTTGACCGTGTAGCGGTGGATGCGCGCCAGCAGGTGCCGCTCGCACCACTCCTCCGCGACCGCGCCGGGCGTGAAGCGGCCGCGCAGCACGTAGCCCTCGCGCTCCAGGGCAAGCAGCGCATAACCAACCGCATCGACCGGCAGGCACAGGTCGCCGGCCAGGCGCGCGGCCGGCAGCGGACCGAAGCCGGATAGTCGCGCACGCACCACTTCGACCGCCGCCGCATCGGCCTCCCAGGCGTCGTCATAGCCGTCCGGCGCGGCGATGCCCGGATCGATCGCCGCGCCGGGATGCAGCGCCTGCCACTGGCTCAGCCGCTCGGCCGGCAGCCACAGCGCCGGGGCGCCGTCGACATGCAGGCAGGTGGCGCGCCGACCGCGCGCCAGTCGCGCCAGCCAGCCGGCCCAGCCGGGATTCCCCTCGGCCTCGGCGACGGTAACGGCGGCCAGGGCCATCAGCGCCTCGTGCATTTCGTCTTCGTCGCGCACCTCGGGCCAGGCTTCCTCGCCCACCGCGACGATAGCCTCGGCATCCAGCGCGCCAAGATCGTCCGCCGATTCCGGATCGCTCCAGCGCCGGTTCTGCACCGCCTGGGTGCGGCGTTCCTCCAACGGCGCGTCGTCGAGGAAGGCGTAGGGCCGCGCGCCGAGGATTTCCGCCGCCAGCGCCGAGGGCGCCGGCAGGTCGCGGGCCACCAGTTCCACCTCGCCGGCCTCCATGCGCCGCAGCAGGGCCAGCCAGCCCTCGGCGTCCATCGCCTCGTGCAGGCAGTCGTCGAGGGTCTGCGCCACCAGCGGGTGATCGGGAATCTCGCGCTCGCCGACAATGTTCTCCAGGCACGCCACCTGGTCGGGGAACACCGTGGCCAGCAGGTCCTCGCTGCGCATGCGCTGCAACTGCGGCGCCACCTTGCGGCCACCGGTGAAGCGCGGCAGGGCCAGCGCGGTGGTGGCGTTCCAGCGCCAGCGCACGCCGAACAGCGGCGCGTCGAGCAGCGCCTGGATCAGCACGTGCTCGGCGCTGTTGGAATGCAGGTAGCGCCATACCTCGTCGAGCGGAAAACTGTGGCTGGTGGACAGCGAGAGGATCAGCGCGTCCTCGGTGGCGGCGGCCTGCAGCTCGAAGTTGAAGCTGCGGCAGAAGCGCTTGCGCAGCGCCAGGCCCCAGGCGCGGTTGAGACGGCTGCCGAACGGCGAGTGGATGACCAGTTGCATGCCGCCGGACTCGTCGAAGAAACGCTCCATCACCAGCCGCTTCTGGGTCGGCAAGGCGCCGAGGGCGGCGCGGGCGCGGGCCAGGTACTCGACGATCTGCCGCGCGGCCGGCTCGGACAGGCCGATCTCGTCGGTCAGCCAGGCGATGGCGGGATCGAGGTCCGCTCCCGTCAGCCGCTGCTCGACCTCCTCGCGCAAGCGCGCCACGCCGGCCGACAACTCGTCCGTGCGCCCCGGCGCTTCGCCGATCCAGAACGGGATGTTCGGCGGCATGCCCTGGGCGTCCTCCACCCGCACCCGGCCCGGCTCGATGCGCAGGATGCGGTAGGACTGGTTGCCGAGCTGGAACACGTCGCCGGCCAGGCTCTCCACCGCGAAGTCCTCGTGGACCATGCCGATGGTCTGCCCCTGGGGCTCGAGCAGCACGGCGTAGTCGCCGGCATCGGGGATGGTGCCGCCGGAGGTGATGGCGGTCAGGTTCGCGCCTCGGCGGCCGCGCAGGCGGCGGTTCACCGCGTCGCGGTGCAGGTAGGCGGCGCGCACGCCGCGACGGCCGCTGAAGCCTTCGGCGAGCATCCTGAGGATGGCGTCGTAGGTGGCGCGCGGCAGATCGACATAGGGCGCGGCGCGGGTCAGCAGGCGGAACAGGGCATCCTCGCCCCACTCCTGGCAGGCCACCTCGGCGACGATCTGCTGAGCCAGCACGTCGAGCGGCGCATGGGGAATCACCAGCGCGTCCAGTTCGTCGCGGCGCACGCAGTCGAGCAAGGCGGCACACTCGATCAGGTCGTCGCGCGATTGCGGGAACAGCCGGCCCTTGGGCGTGCCGCCAACGCTGTGCCCGGAACGCCCGACCCGTTGCAGGAAAGCGGCGATGCTGCGCGGCGAGCCGATCTGGCAGACCAGCTCGACGTCGCCGATATCGATGCCCAACTCCAGCGACGCGGTGGCCACCAGCACCTTGAGTTCGCCGCGCTTGAGGCGCTGCTCGGCGTCCAGGCGCATCTCCTTGGCCAGGCTGCCGTGGTGGGCGGCAACCGCCGCGCCGCCCAGGCGGTCGGAGAGGTGGCGGCTGGCGCGCTCGGCCAACCGCCGGGTGTTGACGAACACCAGGGTGGTACGGTGTTCGCGAACCAGTTCGGCAAGGCGGTCGTAGACGGTTTCCCAGGCTTCGTTGCTCATCACCGCTTCGAGCGGCACCGGCGGCACCTCGATGGCCAGGTCGCGGGCGCGGTGGTGGCCGACGTCGACGATCACGCAGTCGGCGCTGCCGACGACGGCCTCGTCGCCCGCCTCCGCCAGCGGCAATTCACCCTGGCGGCCCATGATGAAACCCGCGACCTTGTCGATCGGCTTCTGGGTGGCGGACAGGCCGATCCGCAACAGCGGCCGCCGGCACAGCGCCTCCAGCCGCTCGATGCTGAGCATCAGGTGGCTGCCGCGCTTGCTGCCGGCGATGGCGTGGATCTCGTCGACGATCACGCTGCGGCAACCGGCCAGCATCTCCCGCCCGGACGCCGAACCGAGCAGCACGTAGAGCGATTCCGGGGTGGTCACCAGGATGTGCGGCGGGCACTTGCGCATCGCATCGCGCGCGCCCTGGCTGGTGTCGCCGGTACGCACCGCCGTGCGGATGGCGACATCCGGCAGCCCCTGGCGCTCCAACTCGGCGCGGATGCCTTCGAGCGGTTGTTCGAGGTTGATGTGGATGTCGTTGGACAGCGCCTTGAGCGGCGACACGTAGACCACCGTGCAGCGCTCCGGCAGCACCCCGCCGTTGGCCAGCCCCTCGCGCACCAGTTCGTCGATGGCGGCGAGGAAGGCGGTCAACGTCTTGCCTGAACCGGTGGGCGCAGCAACCAGCGTCGAACGCCCACCCCGGATCGCCGGCCAGGCACCGGCCTGCGCCGAGGTGGGAGCGGGAAAGGTGGCGTTGAACCAGGCGGCGACGGCGGGATGGAAGCCATCCAGCGCGGCGGCGAGGTCGGAGGATGCGGGGGATCGGGTCATGTCATCCACTATGGTGGCGCGGGGGGTGGGTCTCAAGGCCGTTGATCAGGGAAAGGCCCTTCCCTCTCCCCCGGCCCCTCTCCCATAAATGGGAGAGGGGTGACTGAAGCCTGGTAGTCCGGAGGCAATCCGGGAAGTGGAGCTGCCGGCCTTCCCGGATTTCATCCGGGCTACATCACTGCAAGGCCAACTGCGGACTGCCCCCTCTCCCATTCATGGGAGAGGGTTGGGGAGAGGGGCGGATGCTCCGTGCACACTGAACACCACCCTCTCCCCCGGCCCCTCTCCCGTAAACGGGAGAGGGGTGACTGAAGCCAGCCTTCAATGCCCAGATCACCCACAAAGCGGAATCAATGCCCCCTCTTGGACTGCAGGCGAACTCTGTCTACAAAGCCGACCTCGTACTGCCCCCTCTCCCTCCGGGAGAGGGCTGGGGTGAGGGGCGACGTCCAGTACATACCGACCTCTCCCCTACCAACTATCGCCCCCACCAACAGCATACTCACTCCCCAATATCCTCATTCCACAACTCCGGACTCCGCTCGATGAACGTCCGCATCAACGCCACGCAACGCTCATCCTGCAACACCTCCACCTGCACGCCCCGCGAGCGCAGCAGTTCCTCCTCGCCCATGAAGGTCTGGTTCTCACCGACCACCACCTTGGGAATCCCATAGAGCAGAATCGCCCCGCTGCACATCGAGCAGGGCGACAGCGTGGTGTAGATCACCGAGTCGCGGTACACGCTGGCCGGCAGCCGCCCGGCGTTCTCCAGGGCATCCATCTCGCCGTGCAGGGTGGCGCTGCCCTGCTGCACCCGGCGGTTGTGGCCACGGCCGATGATGCGGCCCTGGTGGACCAGTACCGAGCCGATCGGGATGCCGCCCTCGTCCAGCCCACGTTGCGCTTCGTCGATCGCCGCCTGCATGAATGGGTCCATGGTCTCGCTCCTCGGGAAAGTTCCTTCTCCAATAGCGGCTGGCGCGGGGTTTGGCAATCGCCGCTATCGCTCGGCCTTGGCGCGTTGGCGCTTGATATGGTCGACCTTCCACTGCTCCAGGCCGACGAACTCGGAATTGATGTTCTCTTCCACCCGGTAACGGCTCTTCAGCATCGCGACCTCCAGCGGGTGTTCCTGGAGGAAACGGTCGAAGCGCTCGATCAACTGCGGATGCCTGACCGTCGACAGGTGATAGCTGCCACGGCTGTATGGCAGGCCGGCATCGAACACCAGGGCGTTGGTCGAGCTGCTGCGGTAGTTGAGGGTGTGGATGGCCACCTCGACGTTGTAGTAGCCGCCGTCGGCCTGCCGCTTCAGGGTGGTGCGGATCATGTCGCGCAGGTCGCCGGTGTTCACCTGGGTCAGATGACCGGACGCGATGGGTTCGCGGTACTGCTCCGGGGTCCAGCCATCGACCACGGCGAGCCGCTTGAGGTGCTGGATACCCTTGCCCTGCTGCAGCGGCGCGACCAGCACGCCGTCGATGAAATCCACGGTGGCGGCGCTGTAGCTCAGGCTCCTGCCCGCCTTGGCCTCCCCGGCCCAGGCGGGACTGTCGGGGTATTTCAGGTCGACCCGGCCGTCGAGCAGTTCCCCGAGCAGGCTGGCCGGCTCGACCGGCCGGTAACGCAGTTCGATACCGGCATCGCGGGCGAAGGCATCCAGCAGCTCGCGGGCGAACCCCTGGTACTCGCCCTTCCCGTCGATGAAGAAATACGGCTCGAAATCGGCCTTCTCGACGCCGACCACGTAGGTCTCGGCATGGGCGGCGACGGGAATCAGGCAGGCGAACAGACAGTGGCGGAACGGGGATTTCACGGGACTCTCCATGATCGGTGAATGCCGCGCGGTAACACTGCGCGGCGTGGCGGCGAAGATAATCAAGTTTCGCGCCAATTCCTGACCACAAAGACAGTTTTTGTGAGACGCGCACGATAATCCGTTGACGTTCCCACGTATGCGCGGGGCCGGCGGCCGAGGCACCGAGCATCCCTCAACCCTGTCATTCCCGCGCACACGGGAATCCATTCGACAGCCCGGACTCTGGCTCCCCGCCTTCGCGAGGACGACGGCAATCCCCCCGATCACTCGCCGCCAACCAACCGATGCGCCAACCGGTTGTGCCGCTCCAGCACGCGTGGCAGGTCGACGGTAGTCAGGTGGCCGTCGCGCACCACCACGCGGCCGTTGATCACGCTGTGGGAGACCTGGGTCGCCGCGCAGAACACCAGCGCCGCCAGCGGGTCGTGCAGGGCGCCGGCGAAGGCGGTCTGGTTGAGGTCGAAGGCCACGAAGTCGGCGGCCATGCCCGGCGCCAGCGCGCCGATGTCGTCGCGGTTGAGCACCTTGGCGCCGCCCAGGGTAGCGATCTCCAGCGCTTCGCGGGCAGTCATCGCGTCAGGGCCGAAACCGACCCGTTGCAGCAGCAGCGCCTGGCGCACCTCGCCGATCATGGTCGCGCCGTCGTTGGAGGCCGAGCCGTCTACGCCCAGGCCGACCGGCACGCCGGCGTCGCGCATCCGCCGCACCGGGGCGATACCCGAGGCCAGGCGCATGTTCGAGCACGGGCAATGCGCCACGCCGGTGCCGGTGCGGGCGAACAGGTCGATGCCGTGCTGGTCCAGTTGCACGCAGTGGGCGTGCCAGACGTCGTGGCCAACCCAGCCCAGGTCCTCGGCGTACTCGGCGGGGGTCATGCCGAATTTCTCGCGGCTGTAGGCGATGTCGTTGACGTTCTCCGCCAGGTGGGTGTGCAGCGACACCCCGTACTGGCGCGCCAGCACCGCCGCCTCGCGCATCAGGTCGCGGCTCACCGAGAACGGCGAGCATGGCGCCACCACCATGCGCAGCATCGAACCGTGGGACGCGTCGTGGTAGTCCTCGATCAGCCGTTGCGACTCCTTGAGGATGTCCGCCTCCTTCTCCACCACCGAATCCGGCGGCAGGCCGCCCTGGCTGCGTCCGACGCTCATGCTGCCGCGCGCGGCATGGAAGCGCATGCCGATCTCCCTGGCGGCGTGGATGCTGTCGTCCAGCCGGCAGCCGTTGGGGTAGATGTACAGGTGGTCGCTGGAGGTGGTGCAGCCGGAGAGGATCAGCTCGGCCATCGCGGTCTGGGTCGATACCTCGATCATCTCCGGGGTCAGCCCGGCCCAGATCGGGTAGAGGTTGGTCAGCCAGTTGAACAGCTCGCCATCCTGCGCCGCCGGCACCACGCGGGTCAGGCTCTGGTACATGTGGTGGTGGGTGTTGACCAGGCCGGGGATGACGATATGGCCCTTGAGGTCGAGCACTTCGTCGGCGGTCCGGGGCAGCTCGGCGCTGGGGCCGACCTGGACGATCAGGTTGTCCTCGATGTACAGGCCGCCCTGCCTGATCTCGCGGCGCTGGCCGTCCATGGTCACCAGCAGGTCGGCGTTCTTGATCAGCATCGTTCTGGGCATGGGTGTGCTCCTTGGTGGGGTGCGTCGTGCGCACCGGTGGACGGACGGGGAATTAAAGGCGTTTTTTCAGTGGGTCCCCGCGTTCGCGGGGATGACGTTGGCAAGCACGGGGTTCGTCCTGTCATCCCCGCGAACGCGGGGACCCAACGAACAAAGCGTCAGCCGCCGGTCATGCTCATGAAGCGCACCACCTGAACCTGCTGGTCCGCTTCGAAGAAATGCCGCTCCGGCTTGAGCCTGAGCGCATCGACCAGTGCGGCGCGCAGGCGCTCGCCGTCGCCGGGATGGCGGCGGATCAGCGCCTTGAGGTCGAGCGCGCCCTCGTGGCCGAGGCAGAGCACCAGCTTGCCCTCGGCAGTGACGCGCACGCGGTTGCAGTCGCCGCAGAAGTTGCGGCTGTGCGGGGAGATGAAACCGACCTGGGTGTCGCTGCCCAGCACCTGCCAGTAGCGCGACGGCCCACCGGTGCGATGGCTGCTCGGCAGCAGGTCGAAACGCTGGGCGACCCGCTCGCGCACCTCGTCGCTGGTGCACAGGGTGACCTTGCGTTCGTGGCTGGAGATGCTGCCCAGCGGCATCTCCTCGATGAAGCTGATATCGATGCCCTGCTCGACGGCGAAGGCCACCAGGTCCTGCACCTCGTCGTCGTTGCGGCCCTTCTGCACCACGCTGTTCAGCTTGATCCGGCGGAAACCGGCGCGGCGCGCCACGGCGATGCCGTCGAGCACCTGGTCGAGCCGGTCGCGGCGGGTGAAGGCAGCGAAGCGCTCGCGCCGCAGCGAATCGAGGCTGATGTTGAGGCGGGTGACGCCGGCCTCACGCAGGTCGCCGGCCATGTGCGCCAGTTGCGAACCGTTGGTGGTGATCGCCAGGTCGTCCAGCTCGCTGCGCGTGCCGAGGCGACCGAGCAGATCGAGCAGGTTCTTGCGCACCAGCGGCTCGCCGCCGGTGATGCGGATGCGCTTGACGCCGAGGCCGATGAAAGCGTCGGCCACCGCATAGAGTTCTTCGAGGGAAAGGATCTGCGCCCGCGGGGCGAAGACCATGTCCTCGCTCATGCAGTAGGTGCAGCGAAAGTCGCAGCGGTCGGTGACCGACAGGCGAAGGTAGGTGATGCGTCGGCCAAAAGGGTCGAGCAAAGCGTTGTCTTGCATCTTGTCGTTCTGCCGCAACACGCGCCGGATCGGGACTCCGGCGGCATGGACGGATGACCAATAAAAACAGAAGACGATGATTTTGTATACAGGATTTCATCCCAGCAGCGCGGTTGAGAGCGTCGAGAAGCCGGTGCTACCATGCCCGACCGCCCATTTGCCGCCAGTGCGGCGACAGACAGGGAGCCGAAGGGGCTTTATGAGCAGCATTCGCGAGCGCAACAAAGAATTGATCCTGCGCGCGGCCAGCGAGGAATTCGCCGACAAGGGCTTCGCCGCCACCAAGACCAGCGACATCGCCGCCAAGGCCGGTCTGCCGAAACCCAACGTCTACTACTACTTCAAGTCGAAAGAAAATCTGTACCGCGAGGTGCTCGAGAGCATCATCGAACCGCTGCTGGCCGCCTCGGCGCCGTTCAATGTGGACGGCCATCCAGCCGACGTGCTCAAGGCCTACATCCGCTCGAAGATCCGCATCTCCCGCGAACTGCCCCATGCCTCCAAGGTGTTCGCCAGCGAAATCATGCACGGCGCGCCGCACCTTTCCGCCGAGCAGACCGAACAGCTCAACGCCCAGGCCAAGCACAACATCCAGTGCATCCAGCGCTGGGTCGACCAGGGCCTGATGGCGGCGGTCGACCCACACCACCTGATCTTCAGCATCTGGGCGGCAACCCAGACCTACGCCGACTTCGACTGGCAGATCTCCGTGGTCACCGGCAAAGCCAGGCTCGACGACGCCGACTACGATGCCGCCGCCGACACCATCATCCGCCTGGTGCTCAAGGGCTGCGAAGTCGCCGAGCCGGGCGCCAGCGAACAGGTGAGGAGCGCCTGACCTGCCGGCCGGCGACATGAAGAAAGGCGCGATCCGATCGCGCCTTTTTCGTTTTCGCAGAGAGCCCGCGAGGGTGGGTCATCAACTGTGAACAGTCCTGGTTCCAGCCAAGCCATGTCTTGCAACGACACTCCGGCCCTCACCCCCGGCCCCTCTCCCGGAGGGAGAGGGGAGCATCCGTGCGTGCCATCAAGCTCCGTGCTTTCCCGATGCTCCGATCTGCTCCCTCTCCCTCCGGGAGAGGGCTGGGGTGAGGGGTGGAATCGATAACAGCCTGGAAGCCCGGATGCACGGATCACCTGCAAAACGGGATCAACGCCCCCTCCTGGGCTACGAACGAACTCTGTTCACAAAGCCCGCCGCAGACTGCCCCCTCTCCCCTCGGGAGAGGGCTGGGGTGAGGGGCGGAATCGATAACAGCCCCCAACCTCCCCCAACCTACGCAACTTCCTGGCAAAGCTGCCCGGCAAGCATGCCGAGGGTCATCAGCGCGCGCTCGGCTTCGCGATTCCACGGGATGCCGCAGTTGAGCCGCACGCAGTGGTTGAACTGCTCGGTGTTACTGAAGATCAGGCCCGGCGCGATGCTGATGCCCTGGTCCAACGCCCGCACGTGCAGTTCCTTGGTGTTGACCCGCACCGGCAGGCTGACCCAGAGGATGAAACCGCCCTTCGGCCGGGTGATCTGCGTACCCTCGGGGAAGTACTGCTGCACCGCCAACTGGAACGCGGTGAGGTTCTTGCGGCACTCCTGGCGGGTATAGCGCAGGTGGCGGTCGTAGCCGCCATTCTCCAGGTAGGCGGCCACCGCCATCTGCGTCACGCTGCACGCCGAATGGGTACTGAAGGTCTGCAGCCGCTGGATTTCCGCCTGGTACTTGCCGGCGATGATCCAGCCTATGCGCACGCCGGGCGACAGGGTCTTGGAAAAGCTCGAACAGTACACCACCCGCCCCTCGCGATCCTGCGACTTGAGCGCCTTGGTGGTACCCGGCTCGAACATCAGTTCGCCGTAGATATCGTCCTCGACGATCTGGATGTCGAAATCCTTGGCCAGGCTCAGCAACTGCTTCTGGCGATCCTCGGGGATGGTGCCGCCAAGCGGATTGGACAGCCGCGCGGTGAGCACCAGCGCCTTGATCGGCCACTGGTTGGCCGCCAGTTGCAAGGCTTCCAGGCTGATCCCCGTGGTCGGGTCGCAGGGAATCTCGATAACCTTGAGACCGAGCAGGTCGGCCAGTTGCAGCAGCCCGTAATAGGTCGGCGACTCGGCGGCGATCAGGTCGCCCGGCTTGGTGAGGACGCGCAGCGACATCTGCAAGGCATCCACGCAGCCATGGGTGATCACCACGTCGGCCGGATCGACCACCACGCCGGCATCGCGCATGCGGATCGCCACCTGGCGGCGCAGCGGCTCGAAGCCGGGGCTGAACATGTAGCTGAAGGCGCGCGGGCTGTGGAAACGGGTGACCTTGGCCAGTTGCTGGTGCAGCGCGCGCACCGGCAGGTAGTCCACGTGCGGCACCGCCGCGCCGAGCGGGAAGACGCCTTCGCGGCGCGACTCGGTGAGTACCTGGTTGATGATGCTGCTGCGGGTGACCAGGCCGGGCCGCTCGACGCGGGCGATGTCCGGGGTCGGCGCGGTCAGCGCCGGGGTCTGGTGCACGTAGAAGCCGGACTGCGGCCGGGCGCGGATCAGCCCCTGGTCCTCCAGGTTGGCGTAGGCCTGCAGCACCGTGGCATGACTCACGTTCAACTGCTGGCTCATCTTGCGCACCGAAGGCACCCGCTCGCCGGGCTGATAGACGCCACGCCGGATATCCTCGGCCAGTTGCTGGGCGATGCGCTGATAGAGCAACAGATTGGTCATGCCTGACTCTCCCGGGTCATTGGACCGTAACAGTATTCGAAAGCATCGAAATTGTACCGGTACAGCAGGAAGGATAGTCGGCGATACAGAACAGCGCCGGCAAATACCAATTGGCTCTAGCAGGATGGGTGCAACCCATCACAACCGGAATCGATGGGTTGCACCCATCCTACAAATTGCCGGGCAGGAAGATAGGGTGCGCCGCGCGCACCGTTTACCGGAAACCCGCACAGGGCTTCGCCGGAAACCAAAGCGTCGCTCCCCCATCGGAGCGCACGGCGCACCCTACCCGCTCGCTCAACGCACCGTGAAGCGCTGCTCCGCCAGCTTGCGATCACCCTGGAACACCAGGAAATGCCACTCCCCGGGCACCACTTCGTAGGACTCGGTGAACTCGAAGGCCATCACGTCCTGCGGCGCGCCGACCACCAGCTTCTGCACCACCTCGAACTTGTCGTGGCGCTGGCCGTCCGGGGTGACCACGCCGGGTGTCAGGTACAGCAGGGTCAGCGGGGTGTCGTCGGCGCGCTTGCCGCTCAGGCTGAAACGCAGGCCGAACTTGGTGCCGAGCCTGGCGGGAATCTGCCCGGTCGGCTCGATCTGCTGGTTACTGCGGGTCAGCACCCGTTCGCCGGGCTGCAGATCCTTGGCCTGGCTGATGAAGATGCCGTGCTCGACCGGCCCTTCGATTCGCACTTCGGCCTGGGCCAGGCCCGCCGCCAGCAACAGGCCGGCCAGCGCACTCAAACGGATGTAAGGCATTTCGCGCTCCTTGGTTGGGATGGCGCGAGGCTATGACAGAGGCATGACAGCCTTATGACAGGATGACGCGGCCGCCCGGCTGCCATCCCGCGCCTCCCGAACCTTGCGCGGCAGCACGCCCAGGAAGTTGTCGCGGGCGACCTTCCGCGCCACCGGCTCCGGCAACGCATCGAGGAAGGGATCGAAGGCGCGGATCTGTTCGCCCAGGCTGTCGAAGCGCCCCACCAGGTCGGAACCGATCATGAAGCGGTCGGGATACTTGATGACCAGGTCGAGCCACTTCCGGTCGGCCTTGCCGCGCTCGTCCAGCAGGTAGGGACGCAGCATCGTCCAGGACAGGTCGATGTACAGGTTCGGGTAGTCCTCCAGCAGCCTGGTCAGGATCGGCAGCAGGAAGTCCAGGCGCTCCTGGTGACGATGGATTTCCATGCTGGTGCCGGCGTGCGCCCAGATGAAGCGCACGTGCGGATGATTGCGCAGCGGCTCCTCGATCTCGTGCAGGTAGAGCGGATTGCGCTCGCGCTTGGAGGTGACGTTGCTGTGCAGCATCACCGGCAGGTCGTACTCGGCGGCCAGGTGGTAGACGCGGGTCATCGCCTCGTTGTTGGCGCGCGGCGTGTCGCCCTCGGTCAGCGAGGTGAGGTCGTCGTGGCGGGTGAACACCTCGCCGATGCCCTGCCACAGCCCGGGATCGAGCTCCAGCATGCGGCGGATATGCGCGTCGGCATTCTTGTCGTTGGGGTTGAAACCGGAAAGGAACGGATGGAAGCGCTGGCGCTGCTCGGCCGGAAGCTGCTTCACCGCCGCCGCGACGAGCACGTCGGTGGCGCTGTACCAGTAGGCCGAGGCGTCGTCGCCGGCATAGTAGCGGGGCCGCTTGGGCTCGTCCTCGTGCCACTTCTTGGCCACCGGGATACCGGAAATCATCACGTGATCGACGCGGCTGGCCTCCATGGCGGCGAGCAGTTCGTCCATGCCGGCGCTTTCCTGGAAGAAGTCGACATAGTGCAGGTGGGAATCGCTGTAACGGTAGTCGCGCGCTTCGGAGGCGCAGGCCAGCAACAAGGCGGCCAGCATGAGGCTGGAGCGGAAAACGGGCACGGCATCCTCCTTGGGTTGCAGCGATAGACCAGCATCCGGCGAACGAGGTTCAACCATCCGGACCCGACAGGTATGCTGTCGTCCCGACATGGAGCAGTCGATGCCTCTCCTCCGCCATCTACCCCTTCTTCTCCTGGCTGTATTTGCCACGCTCCCCGCCACGGCCGGCGAGCGACTCACCTACCCGCTGCACGAACGCGGCGAAACCCAGCGGATCTATGCAGTCGATCTGCTGCGCCTGGCCCTGGAAAAAGGCGGCGGCGACTACGACCTGCAACCGTCCCCCCTGCCCATGACGCCCAGCCGCTCCCAGTACTCGCTGGAACACGACGACGGCGAGGTCCAGGTGATCTGGACGATGACCACCCACGAGCGCGAAGAACGCCTGCTCCCGGTGCGCATCCCGATCTACAAGGGCCTGATCGGCTGGCGCATCCCGCTGGTGCGCGACGATACCCCCGAGCTGCTGGCCGAGGTGAACGGTCGCGAAGACCTGCAACGCTTCAGCATAGGCCAGCGCAGGGACTGGCCGGACACCCGGATACTGCGCGCCAACGGCTTCGACGTGAAAGTCAGTTCCAGCTATCCGGGGCTGTTCCGGATGCTCGCCGCCGGCCGTTTCGACCTGCTCCCCCGTGAAGCGGTACTGGTGCGCCAGGAGCAGCAACGCATGGCCAGCGAGGGGGTGTCGCTCGCGGTGGACGAGCACCTGGTGCTGCACTATCCCAGCGCCTTCTACTACTTCACCTCGCGCACCAGGCCGGAGCTGGCCGAGACCATCCGCCGCGGCCTGGAAGCCGCCATCGCCGACGGCAGCTTCGAGCGGCTGTTCCAACAGTATTTCAGCGAAGCGCTGCGCACCCTGCGCCTGGACCAGCGCCGGGTGATCGAGCTGGACAATCCTCTGCTGCCGCCATTGCCCCTGGAACGCCAGGAGCTCTGGTATCGCCCGTGAGGCATGATCCGGCGGCAGCCGTTATGCTCAATCCAGAACCTGTTGCCGGAGCGGCCCCATGTCCAACCTGATCCTGATCCAGCCACGCACCGAGGATGTCGAAGGCCAGCCGATCCTGCGCCCGCTGCCCTCGGCGCGCTGCCGCAGCGTCGGTCCCTTCGTGTTCTTCGACCACATGCTGCCGACCGACTACGCCCCCGGCGGCGGCGTGAACATCCGCCAGCACCCGCATATCGGCCTGTCCACCCTCACCTACCTGTTCGAAGGCGAGTTGCAGCACAAGGACAGCCTCGGCTCCGACCAACTGGTGAAACCCCGCGACGTCAGTTGGATGACCGCCGGCCACGCCGTCGCCCACGTCGAGCGCACACCGGAAGCACTGCGGTGCAGCGGCTCGCGGCTGCACGGCCTGCAGCTCTGGCTGGCGTTGCCGGAGGCCGACGAACAGGGCGAGCCCAGCTACAGCCACCACCCCGCCGACAGCCTGCCGGTCAGCGAAGCCCTCGGCGTGCGCATCCGCCTGATCGCCGGCCACGGCTTCTGCCTGCAGGCGCCGGTGCCGGTACGCTCGCCGACGCTGTACGCCGAACTGCACATGGAAAGCGGCGCGACCCAACTGATCCCGGACGAACACCGCGAACGCGCGATCTACCTGATCGATGGCGAAGCGCTGCTCGACGACGAACCGCTGCCGCTGCACGGCATGGCCGTGCTGCCGCCGGGCGAGAGCTACACCCTCAGCGCCTGCACGAGCTGCTGGCTGGTGGTGATCGGCGGGGACCCGATCGGCCCACGGCGGATGAACTGGAACTTCGTCGCCAGCAACCCGGCCCTGATCGACCAGGCCCGCCAGCGCTGGGCCATCGGCGACTGGCCGAAGGTGCCGGGCGAGACCGAGCGGATCGAATTGCCGCGCTGACACCCCGGCGGGCTACGGATCGTAGGGTGCGCCGCGCGCACCGTTCACCGGAACCCCGAACGCGCGTCAGGAAAACACCTCGTCGAGCAGCGCATACATCGCCGCGTAGGCGCGCCGGGCGACCTTGGCGTCGTACTGCATCTTGCCGGGCACGTTGGCCTGCGGATCGGTGAAGGAATGCGCCGCGCCGCCGTAGCTGGTGAGCTGCCAATCCACGCCGGCGGCGGTCATTTCCGCGGCGAAGTCGGTCAACTGGGTTCGCGGCACCAACGGATCGGAAGCGCCGTCGAGGACCAGCACCGATCCCTGGATGTTCTTCGCATCGGCTGGATTCGCCGTGTCCAGGGTGCCGTGGAACGACACGGCAGCCTTGACCGGCGCCCCGGAACGGGCCAGCTCCAGGGCGCAGTGGCCGCCGAAGCAGAAGCCGAACACCGCCAGCCGGCTGGTGTCCAGCGCCACGCCCTGCTGGGCCTTCAGGACATCGAGCGACGCCTGCATGCGCTGGCGCAGGGCCGGCGTGCCCTTCACCGACATCATCGCCGCGCCGGCTTCGTCCGGCCCCTGCGGCCGTACCTTCTCGCCGTAGATGTCGGCGACGAACACCACGTAGTTGCGCGCGGCCACCAGCCGGGCGGCTTCGATGGCGCCGGCTCCGGCGCCCATCCAGTTGGGCGCCAGCAACAGGCCCGGACGCGGCGCCCGTTGCGTCTCGTCGTACACCAACCGACCTTCGAAATACTCGCCATCCACTTCATAGCGCACGGCTCGATCGACTACCCGACTCATGGAATCTCCTTGATCTGCAATTGAGGGTGGCTCACTCGGCGGCGAACACTTCGTCGAACAGATCGTTCATCGCCTCGAAGGCACGCTTGGCCACCACGGGATGGTACTCGTTACGCTCCGGCACGTTGGCGACCGGGTTGGTAAAGGAATGCACCGCACCGCCGTAGCTGACCAGTTGCCAATCGGTCTTGGCCGCCTTCATCTCGGCGATGAACGCCTCGACCTGCTCCGGCGGCACCGCCGGATCGTCCGCGCCGTGCAATACCAGCACCGGCGCCTTGATGTTCTTCGCATCGGCCGGGTTCGGCGTGTCGAGATTGCCATGGAAGGACACGAACCCCTTGAGCGGCGCCCCGGAACGGGCCAGCTCCAGGATCGTGCCGCCACCGAAGCAAAAGCCGATGGCGCCCAGCTTGTCGCCGTCCAGGGCCACCTGCCCGCCCTGCGCCTTCAGCACATCCACCGCCGCCTGGGCGCGCTTGCGCATCAGCGCGCGATCCGCCCGCACCGCGCCGGCGGCGGCCTGGGCCTCGGCCGGGTTGCTCGGACGCACCGCCTTGCCGTACATGTCGGCCATGAACACCACGTACTTGTCGCCAGCGGCCCGCGCGGCCTTCTTCGCCGAATCCTCGTTGACGCCCAGCCAGTTGGGCACCACCAGCAGGCCCGGCCGGGGCGTGGTGACCGCATCGTCGTAGATCAGCAGCCCCTCGAAGGGCTCGCCATCGATCTCATAGGGCACCGGCTTGACCACGGTTGCGGCCTCGGCCAGACCGGCAACCCCCATGAACAACAGCGGTAGCAGGGTCTTGTACATGGCAGCGATCCTCGGACAGGAAAGGTCTAGACAAGGTAGACGAATGCCACGGCCGCGAAAGCAGGGTGGGCTTCAGGAGAACGGTCTGATGGGTTGTCACCCATCCTACGAGGGCTGGCTCCCCGCGTGCGCGGGGATGATGAAATGCGGGTAACGGTTAAGCCGTAGGATGGGTGGCAACCCATCGACCAAGCCCCAGGCAAGAAAAAACCCGCCGAAGCGACGGGTTTTCTCCTGGGAGCTCGCTGAACCGTCGTTCCCGTACACGCGGGAACCCAATGACAGTGGTGTCTCTGGTTCCCCGCGTGCGCGGGGATGATGGTTCGTCGAGTTATCGGGTCAACCCGACAGCTCCACCAGCAGCTTGTTGAGCCGGCGCACGTACTCGGCCGGGTCCTTCAGGCTGTTGCCGGCGGCCAGCGCGGCCTGGTCGAAGAGGATGTGCGACAGCTCGCCGAAACGGTCCTCGTCGGCCTCCGCGTCTAGCTTCTCGATCAGCGGGTGCTGCGGGTTGAACTCGAAGATCGGCTTGGATTCCGGCACCTTCTGCCCGCTGGCCTCGAGGATCTGGCGCATCTGCAGGCCGAGGTCCTGCTCGCCGATGGCGAGGATCGCCGGCGAGTCGGTCAGGCGATGGGAAACCCGCACCTCGGCCACTTCGTCGCCCAGCGCGGACTTCAGGCGCTCGACCAGCCCTTCCTTCGCCTTGGCGACTTCTTCCTGGGCCTTCTTGTCCTCTTCCGAATCCAGCTTGCCGAGGTCGAGGTCGCCGCGGGCGACGTCGACGAACTGCTTGCCGTCGAAATCGGTGAGGTAGCTCATCAGCCACTCGTCGATACGGTCGGTGAGCAGCAGCACTTCGATGCCTTTCTTGCGGAAGACTTCCAGGTGCGGGCTGTTCCTGATCTGCGAATAGCTCTCGCCGGTGAGGTAGTAGATCTTGTCCTGGCCTTCCTTCGCCCGCGCCAGGTAGTCGGCCAGCGCCACGCTCTGCTCGCCGGACTCGTCGTGGGTCGAGGCGAAGCGCAGCAGGCCGGCGATCTTCTCCTTGTTGGCGAAGTCTTCCGCCGGGCCTTCCTTGAGGACCTGGCCGAAGTTCTTCCAGAAGCCGGCGTATTTTTCCGGCTCCTTGGCCAGCTTCTCGAGCATGTCCAGCACGCGCTTGGTCAGCGCCGACTTCATCGAGTCGATCACCGGGTCCTTCTGGAGGATCTCGCGGGAGACGTTCAGCGACAGGTCGTTGGAATCGACCACGCCCTTGATGAAGCGCAGGTACAGGGGCAGGAACTCGTCGGCCTGGTCCATGATGAACACGCGCTGCACGTACAGCTTGAGGCCGCGCGGCGCCTCGCGGTGGTACAGGTCGAACGGCGCGCGGCCCGGCACGTAGAGCAGCGAGGTGTACTCCAGCTTGCCCTCGACCTTGTTGTGGCTCCAGCTCAGCGGGTTCTCGAAGTCGTGGGCGACGTGCTTGTAGAACTCCTGGTATTCCTCGTCCTTGATCTCGGTACGCGGACGGGTCCACAGCGCGCTGGCGCGGTTGACGGTCTCCCACTCCGGCTCGGCCGGCTTGTCCTTCTCCTCTTCGCCGAACTGCTCCTTCGGCAGCTCGATGGGCAGGGCGATGTGGTCGGAGTACTTCTTGACGATGTTGCGCAGACGCCAGCCGTCGGCGAACTCCTCTTCGCCGCTCTTCAGGTGCAGGACGATGCGGGTACCGCGCTCGGCCTTCTCGACCGTGGCCACCTCGAACTCGCCCTCGCCCTTCGAGGACCAGTGCACGCCCTCGCTGGCCGGCAGGCCCGCGCGGCGGCTGAACACGTCGACCTTGTCGGCGACGATGAAGGCCGAATAGAAGCCCACGCCGAACTGGCCGATCAGGTGGGAATCCTTCTTCTGGTCGCCGGTGAGGTTCTTCAGGAAATCGGCGGTGCCGGACTTGGCGATGGTGCCGAGGTGGGCGATCACTTCCTCGCGGCTCATACCGATGCCGTTGTCTTCGAGGGTGACGGTCCTGGCCTCCTTGTCGAAGGACAGGCGGATCTTCAGCTCGGCGCCGCCTTCCAGCAGCTCCGGCTTGGCCAGCGCCTCGAAACGCAGCTTGTCGGCGGCGTCGGAGGCGTTGGAAATCAGCTCCCGGAGGAAGATTTCCTTGTTCGAATACAGGGAATGAATCATCAGGTGAAGCAGTTGCTTCACCTCGGTCTGGAAGCCCAGGGTCTGTTTTTGAGTTTCCACACTCATGTCGTCTGACTCCACTCGGATGGCACGAACCGCGGCTGCGGTGAATGTCATGCAGGTGGGGGCTTGGTCCGGGATTTCAAGGGCTTGGCGAATTGTTGTCGCCAGAGGGGCGCGCCGGAGACCGACGCGGGAGATGCTCCCGGTCGGCCCGCACGGCGCATTCGGTCCGCTACGCCGCCACCCCGGCGTCCGCCTTCAGGCCCACCGACTCGACGCCGCTGATCGCGCACTGTTCGTCGATGTCCGAGGTGTCGCCGCTGATGCCGATGGCGCCGATCACCTCGCCCGCGCCGTTGCGGATCAACACGCCACCCGGCGCCGGCACCAGGTTGCCGTCGGCCAGGTTGTTCACCGCGCCGATGAACGCCGGGCGCTGCTGGGCGTCGGCGGCGATCAGCCGCGAGCCCTTGCCCAGCGCCACCGCGCCCCAGGCTTTGCCGATGGCGATCTGCGGCCGCAGCATGCTCGCGCCGTCCTCGCGCAACAGCGAGATCAGGTGGCCGCCCGAATCCAGCACCGCGATGGTCAGCGGCGCCGCGCGCAGTTCGCGGCCGACGGCCAGGGCGCGCTGGGCGATGGTGGTGGCGGTTTCCAGGTTCAAGGTACTCATCGTCTTATGCCTCTTGTAGTTGATAAGCCCGTTCGCAGCGCCAGGCGGGCCGGTCGGCCCCAGGCGTCTTTCGCGTTGACCCTACTATCCCACCAGAAACAAAAAATTCAACACATACATACAATCCAAAAACAATTTGTATACATAAATAAATGTACCGGCCTTTACAGTGCCTGCGATCCCGCTCAAACGGGCGTTTCAAAAGAATTTCCCCAGCCGGGCCATAGCGCCGAAAAATTGTTGACCGCCGAATTCAGGCCTGCATAGAATCAATCCACAACATTTTTGTATACAATCTAACAACAAAAGAGGCACAACCAATGGCCAGAATGAGAGCAATCGAAGCCGCGGTGCTGGTGATGCGTCGCGAGGGCATCGACACCGCGTTCGGCATTCCCGGTGCCGCGATCAACC
Source organism: Zestomonas carbonaria (assembly GCF_904061905.1). Lineage (GTDB taxonomy): Bacteria > Pseudomonadota > Gammaproteobacteria > Pseudomonadales > Pseudomonadaceae > Aquipseudomonas > Aquipseudomonas carbonaria. The sequence continues at coordinate 4 of NZ_CAJFCI010000083.1, read as the reverse complement.
CGCT
>NZ_CAJFCI010000082.1 GCF_904061905.1 Zestomonas carbonaria | reverse complement strand
GGTTGGGCACCGGCGTTCCAGCCCGTAGCCCGGCTGCAATCCGGGAACGCCCGGCACCAAGGCCCCGGATCGCATCCAGACTACGGGCCATCAACCACGAATCATCCGATTGCCCGCGTCGGACAGATCCTCGGCGGCCTTCATCATCTTCACCTGGGTCTCGAACAGGCGGTTGAGGCTCATGGTCGCCACCAACTGGTCGATGGCCGAGACGTTGCTCGACTCCAGGTAGCCGGACACCAGGCGCACCTCGTCGCTGGCCTCGGCCGGCTGGCCGTCCCTGGTCGCCAGCAGGCCATCCTGCTGCTTGACCAGCCCGCCGGCCGGCACGTCGACCAGCTTGATGCGGCCGACCTCGGCGGTCAGGTAGTCGCCGCGCGGGATCACCGAGACGGTGCCGTCGGCGCCGATGGTCAGGCTGTCGTACTCGGGCAGCACGATCGGGCCGTTGTCGCCGAGCACCGGCCGGCCGTTGATGGTCAGCTCCAGGTCGGCGCTCACCTGCAGGCCGCCGTGGCGCGTGTAGCGTTCGCCCTCGGCGCTCTCCACGGCGATCAGGCCCTTGCCCTGGATGGCGAAGTCGAGGTCGCGGCCGGTGGCCATGAGCTGTCCCGGCGCCAGGTTGACGCCGTTGTCGGCGACCCGCGCCAGGTGCCGGCTGTCATAGCCGTAGCCCTGCACCGTCACCGCCTCGGCCTGCTCCAGATCGGCGCGAAAACCGGGGGTATTGACGTTGGCCAGGTTGTTGGCGCGCACCGTGAGCGAGGTCATCGTGCGGCTGGCGGCGGTCATCGCCGTGTATCCCAGACGGTCCATGGCTCAACCTCAGATCGCGCTGAACAGCACTTGGGTGAGTTCCTTGTCGGTGGACAGCACCTTGGTGTTGGCCTGGTAGTTGCGCTGGCCTTCCATCAGCCCGACCAGTTGCTGGGTCAGGTCGACGTTGGAGCTTTCCAGCGCGCCGGCGCTGAGCTCGCCGTAGGCGCCGACGCCGGGCACGCCGATCAGCGCCGCGCCGGACTCGGAGCTCTCGCTCCAGGCGGTGCCGCTGACGTTGCGCAAGCCGCCGACGTTGACGAAGCTGGCCAGCGCCACCTGGCCCTGCAACATCCGCTGGCCGTTGCTGTAGTTGGCGTAGATCATGCCGTCCTTCTCCACCGACAGGCCGGTCTGCTCGCCGGCCGCGTAGCCGGTGGGCCGGTTGCTGGTGACCACGAAGTCGGAGCCGTACTGGCTGGTGCCGGTGTAGTCGATGGCGATGCTCATCGGGTCGACGCCGGGCAGCGGGAAGTTGACCGCCACCGGCGCCACCGGGCCGGTCAGCGCGCCGTTGGTACCGAAGGTCAGCGCCTGCGGGCCGCCGACCGCCACGCCGTCGGCGTAGTAGTGGGCGTCCCAGGTGTTGGCGCCGGTCTTCACGAAGTACTGGGTCAGGGTGTGCTCCTTGCCCTGGGAGTCGAAGATCTTGGTGGTGTAGGTGGAGTTGAAGGTGTTGACGTTGTCCGGGTCGAACGGCGCGACACCCGGCACCTCCTGGTTGGAATCCAGGTTGGCGACGAAGGTCAGGCTGTCGGTGGCCCTGGCCGGCAGGTTGTTGGAGCTCAGTTGCAGGTCGCCGAGGTTGCCCACCAGCAGGTTGCCGGCGGCGTCCACCGGGTAGCCTTGCAGGCGCTGGCCGGCGGCGTTGACGATGAAGTTGTCGCGGTCGGCGCCGAACACCCCGGCGCGGGTGTAGCTCTGCTCGCCGTTGCTGCTGCGGGTGACGAAGAAACCGCCGCCGGAAATCGCCAGGTCCAGGCTGCGGCCGGTGGACACCAGCGCGCCGCCCTGGCTGATGCTCTGGGTCTTGCCGAGCACTTCCACGCCCATCGCCTGGCTCTCGGCATAGACGCTGCCGAACTCGGTGCGCGAGGACTTGAAGCCGGTGGTGCCGGCGTTGGCGATGTTGTTGCTGATGGTGTTGAGCTGGTCGTTGACGGCGGTCAGGCCGGTCAGGGCGATGTTGAAACTCATGCTGGAATCCTCGTGATCGATACGCTCAGAACAGCCCGGCGAGCTGGCTCTGGCCAAATTCGGTGATGTTGTAGAACGGCACGGAACCGACGCCCTCGACGTCCAGCACCGGACCTTCGGCGCTGACCCGGACCTTGCTCACCCGGCCGGCCACTTCCACGCCCGGGTATTCGCCGCTGTCGGTGACCACCTCGATGCTGTAGCGACCCGGCTCCAGGCCGAGCTTCCCGGCATCCAGATCGAACGGCACCGGCCCGGCGACCTGGCTGCCGAGCTGGATGTCGGTCTTCACGCCGTTGCTGTCGGTCAGGCGCAGCACGGTCTTGCCCGAGGCGAACTCGAGGTTGACCTGCCCGCGCACCGTCCCGTCGCCCAGCTCGACCTTGTCGGTGGCCACCTTCACTTCCTGGTCGACCAGCCCGGCGGCGGTCAGGGTCTGCAGGTTGTCCAGCAGCACTAGGTTGTTCTTGCTCAGGCTGGCCATGTTCTCCAGGCTGCGGACCTGCGACATGGCGGCGAACTGGTTGAGGAACTCGGTGCTGTCCACCGGCTTGGTCGGGTCCTGGTTCTGGATCTGCGCGACCATCAGGGTGATGAAGTTGTTCTCCAACTGGGTGGCGTCGCTGACGTCGATTCCCCCCTTGATCTGCTCGTCGGAGCCGTTGCCGTAGAGGCCGCTGCCGCTGGCGGAATTGACCTGTGTCATCAGACTTCTCCCAGTTTGAGCAGGCCCTGCTGCATGCTCTTGACGCGGTTGAGGACATCGACGCTGGTCTCGAAGCTGCGGCTGGCCGACATCATGTCGGTCATCTCCTCGATCTCGTTGACGTCGGCGTAGAACACGTAGCCGTCACGGTCGGCCAGCGGGTTGTCCGGCTCGTAGCGGCGCTTCGGCTCGCGGCCGGCGGTGACCACGTCGAGCACCTGCACGTGGGCGCCGCCCAGGCCGGCGCCACGGGTCAGCTCGCCGTTCTCGTAGACGGCGGCGAACAGCGGCTTGCGCGCCTGGTAGACGTCCTCGGGGCGGGCCGCCGCGGATTCGGCGTTGGCCAGGTTGCTGGCCACGGTATTCAGGCGCACGGTCTGCGCGTTCATCGACGAGCCGGCGATGCGGTAGATGGAATCGAATGACATGGCTGCTTATCGCCCCTCGATCGCCTGTTTCAGGCCACGGAACTTCATGCTGAGGAAAGTCAGGCTGGTCTGGAAATCCATGGCGTTCTTCGAAAACGCGGCCTGCTCGACGCTCAGCTCCACGGTGTTGCCGTCCTGCGACGGCTGGGTCGGCACGCGGTACTTCAGCGACGAGTCCAGGCCGGCGCCGGGGCTGGTGGTGGCGAAGTCGCTGTCGAGCCGCTGCATCTCGCCGGCGAAGTCGATGTCCCGCGCCAGGAAGCCCGGCGTGTCCTCGTTCGCCAGGTTGGCGGCGAGGATCTCGCTGCGCTGCACGCGCAACTCGAGAGCACGGGCATGGACGCCCAAGGCCTCGTCAATCCGTATACTCATTGCCATTCCTCTCAACCAGGGTCGGCCGGCACCGTTCGGCAGCGACCGCGTTTCAACTGCTAGCTGCCAGCTAGAGCAGGAACCATGCCCAAACCCGATAATTCGCCCATGAGCTTGATTTACCTGAGTTTTTCCGAACGACTTCGGCGCCTTGGCGTCGCTGCGCTTCCGCCTTTGCGTCGGCGCGGCGCGGCAGGCGGAAACGCCACTTCCGCCTTGCGTCGCCTGCTCGCCGCCGCGCTGCTGCCGTTCTCCGCGCTGCTGCATGCCGAGAGCGAGGTCGACCGGCAGATCGACCAGGCCGTCGAGCGCTACCTGGCGGCGCAGTTGCAACAGGAGGCCCGCCGCCAGGGCTGGCAAGGCATGCGCTTCAGCCACGCCAGCAGCGCGCTGAACGGCACCGCCCGGCTGACCGCCTGCCAGGGCCCGCTGCAAGTCGAGGGCGCCGACGACAGCCCCGCGCCGCTGGGGCGCCAGCGCCTGAAGGTGAGCTGCGACGACCAGCCGGGCTGGACGGTGCTGGTCAGCAGCCAGGCCAGCGTGTTCATCCCGGCGCTGCACGCCGGCCAGGTGATCGAGCGCGGCCAGGGCATCGAGGCCGGCCAGTTGCAGGTGCAGGAGCTGAACGCCGGCAAGGCCACGCGCGGTTACTTCCAACGCCCGGAAGAAGTGCTCGGCATGAGCGCCAAGCGCCGCATCCGCGCCGGCCAGCCCCTCAGTCCCGGCCTGCTGACCAGCCCCCTGCTGGTCAAGCGCGGCCAGCAGGTGAAGATCGTCGCCAGCCGCGACGGCATCCAGGCCTCGACCCTCGGCGAAGCGTTGCAGAACGGCCAGCAGGACGACGTGATCAAGGTTCGCAACCTGAACAGCGAAAAGGTCATCGAGGCCAAGGTGCTGGAGGCCGGATTGGTGAGCAGCACCTTCGAATAGAGGTTTTCGCAGGATGGGTCGAAAGCCGCGACATCCATCCGCGCGGCGGCATCTCCCCCGTCGCTCCCGCGAACGCGGGAGTCCAATGAACCCGGCACCAACCCGTTTTCTGGTTCCCCGCGTTCGCGGGGATGACGGGGTGCGGGGGCTCGGCAGAAAAAATTTTCCGGCTGCTTAAGCACTCGAAAAAGCCGGTCGTCTTACCCCTTCAGCAGGCGATCACAGCCAGCTTCATCACAAGCCCTAAAGCATTGACTGAAGGAATACGCACATGGCTCTGTCGATTCATACCAACTACTCCTCGCTGATCACCCAGACCAACCTGGGCAAGACCAACAACGCCCTGGGCACCAACCAGCAGCGCCTGGGCACCGGCTTCCGCATCAACTCCGCCGCCGACGACGCCGCCGGCCTGCAGATCGCTACCCGCCTGAATGCCCAGTCCCGCGGCATGGACATGGCCATCCGCAACACCAACGACGCCGTTTCCCTACTGCAGACCGCCGAAGGCGCGTTCAGCGAGATGACCGATATCATGCAACGCATGAAGGATCTGGCCACCCAGGCGGCGAACGATACCAACAGCGATGACGACCGTGCCTCCCTGAAAGCCGAATACGATGAATTGGGCAACGAACTGACCAACATCATCAGCAACACCAAGTACGCTGGTGAATCCCTGTTCGCCGCAGGCGGCAAGTTCACTGCCGCCATGACCTTCCAGATCGGTTCCAGCAGCGCCGAGACGCTGTCGCTCGACGCCAGTACCAACCTGACTGCCGTCACTGACGCCATCACCACCATCAAGGCCGAGACCATCGACGACGCCACCAATGCCGGCAGCGCGATGGATGAACTGGAAACCGCTCTCGACGCAGTCGGCACCCTGCGTGCTCAACTGGGCGCCAACATCAACCGCCTCAACCACACCGCCAACAACCTGTCCAACATGAAGGACAACACCGAGATGGCCCGTGGTCGCATCGTGGACGCCGACTTCGCCAAGGAAAGCGCCAACATGACCAAGAACAGCATGCTGATGCAGTCCGGCATCTCCATGCTCAAGCAAGCCGGCCAGATGCCGGGCATGGTCATGTCGCTGCTGGGCTAAGCCGCGACATCGGCCGAAGGGAATCGGCCAGCCGCTTCACACGAACGCCCCGATCGACTCGGGGCGTTCGTCGTTTCCGCAGTCCCGTTCGACGGACGGTAGCCGTCGTCGCGTGCCGCCCTCTCCCGTCTTCTCGTCGCACTTTTTCCATTGCGCCAACCGGTGCGAACAACATGAAAATTTCATGTCAATCCCTCGAATGGAATATCGAGACTTGCGACACCATTTTCCTGACGTCAAAATGCCACCCCGTCGGAAATTGGGCAGTACGCCCACGGACGAGCGACAGGTAACCCTGGCAAGCATGAACATCTCAACAGCAGCCCTAGCGCCCGAGCCTTCCACGGCAAGCGTCGCCTGCCAGGCCATCCGGACCGGGCACGACGATTGCCATGCGCGCTTCTATCCCGCTCGCTATCAACTGGTGCTGAGCAGGGCCGGGCACGAGGAGAAGGTCGAACTGGGCTACTCCGGCAGCCGCCTGCTGGAGCGGCTGCTACAGGCTCCCGGCACCGTGGTGTCCCGCGAGGAGCTGATGAGTTTCGCCTGGTCCGACCGGGTGGTCGGCCAGGGCAGCCTGAACCAGCAGATCTACACCCTGCGCCAGGTGCTCGGCGACGAGAAGAAGCGCGAGATCATCCAGACCCTGCCGCGTCGCGGCTACATGCTCAACCCGCACTTCCTCGGCCCCCTGCCGGAGGACGAGGTCGAGCCGGAAGCGAGCGACGCCCTGCCGCCGCCCATCGCCCCCGTCCCGTCCCCTGCTCCGCCAGCAGAGATACGCCGGCCCTGGAGCCCGTTGCTGGCCATCGCCGCCCTGCTGCCACTCGGCCTCGTCCTGCTCGCCCTGCTCGCCTACAAGCTGCTTGGCGACCCACGCACGTACAGCAACGAGGTCAGGATCGGCAACGCGCTGATCACCTACATCGAGCAGGACGAAGCACCGTTGCGGCAACTGATCCTCGACACCCGGGAGCTGACCACACGCATCGCCTCCCTGGCGGAGCAGCCGGTCGAACTGATCCTCAGCAAGAGCGCGGACTTCTACCAGTTGCTCTGCATGCGCGCCAACGGCGACGTCCGCTGGTTGATGACGCAGGAAAGCCAGCTCTCCGCCGTCGACGACACGATGCTCCGCAGGTGCCTGCCATGACCTTCACCCTTCGAGGCCGCAAGCGCCTGTTCGCCGCGCTGGTCGGCATCTCCCTGCTGGCGGTCGGCGCCGGCGCCGCCTGGTTCGGCAGCGCGTACCAGCCGGAACTCAACGGCCGCTACAGCTCCCAGGGCCAGGTTCGCCTGAGCAGCGGGAAGGTGGTCGACGCCAGCCACAGCATCCTGTTCAACGGCGGGCGTTTCTATGCCATGAGCCGGCAAGGCGACGTCATCGTGGAAACCACGGGACGCGTGGAGCCCGACTTCCGGGGTGGCTATCAGTTGCGGGTCGACAGCGGCGACGTGACCCGGCTGAACGCGGAGCTCGACAGCTCCCTGCTGTTCAACCTGCTCTACAGCCGCCACCAGGGTTCGGTGATCCACCTAGAGCCGCTGCGTTCCTGCCTGTATGCGCGGGAGACCCGGCAGTTGTATTGCGCCAGTACGCTTTGAGCGTAGGACTCCGGCGCGCGCAATTCGGGCTTTCTGCCAAGGTATCCACGTCGGTCCCTCACCCCGGCCCCTGGCTGCGCGCCCCGCTCCGAAGGGAGAGGGGGCTAGCTGAGCTCAGCTCCGTGCTTACCCGCCGCGCTGTCCCGCTCCCTGTCCCTCGGGAGCGGGCGACTCGATGGGTTTCGCTAGCTCACCCATCCTACGGGTGGTGGGCTGAAGTCCACCCTACGGCTTGTTACAGCGCCGCCTTTTCCGTCGGAGCGATGAATTCACTGCCGCCTTCCGAGTAGCGCGCCTGGGCGCTGCCTTCGCCGAACAGCTCGCGGTACAGAGCTTCCGCACGAGTGGTCAGGAGCAGCAGTTCGATGCGCCGGTTGGCGCCGTTCTCCGGGTCGTCCGGGCGTAGCGGCATGACGTCCGCCTGCGCCGTCACCTGGAGAATGCCGGCCGCCGGCAGGCCGGACTCCACCAGCACGTTGCGCGCGCGCAGGGCGCGGTCGCCGGAGAGGTTCCAGTTGTTGTAGCCGGCCTTCTCGCGGTACTGGGTGGCGTCGGTGTGCCCGCTGATGATCAGCTTGTTGTCGACCTTGGCCAGCACCCCGGCCAGCGCGCCGAGCAGCCCCTGGAAATGCGGATTGAGCACCGCGCTGCCGCGCTGGAACATGAAGCGCTGCTGGTCGTCCCTGATCAGGACGCGCAGCCCCTGGGGCACCACTTCCACCTCGACGTTGGCCAGCGCGTCCACCTGCAGCGCCACCGCCTCCATCAACCTGGCCAGCTCCTGCATCTGCTCCGGCGTGCCGTAGTGCTTGCGCGCCCCGGCGGCCGGCTCGGCGTCCTGCGGCTTGTCCGCGTCGTTGGCGGCGTCCACCTTGCGGCTCACCGTCACCGGCACGCCATCGAGGTCCAGGGGCGTCTTGCTGGTGCCGTCGAACACCCCGGCGCCGCCATCCACCAGTGGGTTGTTCTGCTGGTCGGAGGAAGCCGAGCTCTGCATCTCGTTACGCGGCTGGACGATCCACAGCACCATGAACAGCGCCATCATCGCCAGGGTGAAGTCGGCGAAGGCGACCTTCCAGGCCGAGCTGTGCTCATCCGCGTGGCCCTTCTTCGAGCGCCGCTTGATGATGATCTCGTGGTCCTTGTCGGCGCGCTTCCTCATGCCGCTTCCCTTTCATCCTCGTACTGGTTGACCCAGATCTCGAGCTGCTTGAAGGCCGGCTTGACGTCCTGTTCGATCAGCTTGCGGCCAGCGTCCACCGCCAGCAGGGTCGGCTTGCCGGCGACGTGGGCGACCAGCGTGGTGCGCACGCATTCCAACGCCGACAGTTCGGTCTTGACCCGCTGCGCCATGGCGTTGCTGAGTGGTTCCATCAGGCAGTAGCAGAAGAAGATGCCGAGGAAGGTGCCGACCAGCGCCGCCGCCACGTGGGCGCCGACCTCGGCGACCGAACCGCCGATGCTGCCCATGGTGATGATGATGCCCATGATCGCCGCAAGGATGCCGAAGCCCGGCATCGCCTCGCCGACCTTGTGCAGCGACTTCGAGGGCAGCAGCAGCGCATGCTCCATGGCGTCCAGTTCCTGCTCCAGGAAGCCTTCCAGCTCGTGGGCGCTGATCTTGCCCATGGCCATCAGGCGGAAGTTGTCGGCGATGAACGCCATCAGGTTCGGTTCCTGGAGGATCAGCGGGTACCTGGCGAACAACTCGCTCTGCTCCGGCTCCTCGATGTGCTCGTCGAGCACCTTGAGACCGCCGACGTCGACCATTTCCAGCAACTCGTAGAGCAGCATCAGCAACTGGCGCTGGAATTCCTCGCCACGGCGCTTGTAGACGAACACGCCCTTGATCTGCGAGCACATCTCCAACAGCACCTCCTTGGGGTTGCCGACGATCAGGCTGCCGAGGCCGGCGCCGAGGATGATCACGACCTCCGCCGGCTGCCACAGCACACTCATGTCGCCATTGGCCATGGCATAACCGCCCAGCACGCAGGCGATGATGATCAACGCACCCAATACTTTCTGCACGGCTTCAACTTCTCTCGGTTAGGTAGCGACAAGCCTTGGCGATCGCCTGCTTGCTCAATTGACAGACCCGGGCATCGCTCACTTCGAGCACCAGGGCGATCTCCTTCAGGCTCAGCTCGTGCTGGTAGTAGAGGGTCAGCACCAGGCGCTCGCGCTCGTTCAACTGGTTCAGCGCCTGGGTCAGCAGGCGCTCCTTGAGGACCCGCTCCTCGACGCCCGCCTCGGCACTGGCGAAGGCGTCCTGGCCGCCCTGCAACAAGGCATCCAGGCTCTCGATGGCTTCCGAGGACTCGGCCACCAGGAAGTCCTGATAGGCCTGTTCGTCGAGGCCGGTGGCGGCGAGGATTTCCGCCTCGCCCGGCGCGCGGCCGAGCTGGCGGGTCAGCTTGCGGATGGCGTCGCGGACCCTGTGCGCCTGCTGGCGGACCTGGCGCGGGCGCCAGTCCTGGCGGCGCAGTTCGTCGAGGATCGCGCCACGGATGCGCATGGCGGCGAAGCCGGCGAAGTTCTCGTCCGGCGTGCCATAGCGGCGCAGCCCCTCCAGCAGGCCCATCAGGCCGATCTGCTCCATGTCCTCGCGGTCGAGCACCTGGTTGGCCTGCAACGACAGTTGGCCGACGATGCGCTTGACCAGCGGCAGGTACTGCAACAGCCACTTCTGCTCGGCGCCCGGCGCGAACAGCAGGTGCCCGCCCTGGCCGGCGGCATAGTCGAAGTCGATGGCGGCGTTCATGGCCCTGCCCTACTGGACGATCAGCTTGCTGACCAGCACATGCTCGAAGGGCGCGGCGACCCTACGGCTGGCGAAGTCGCCGAGCAGCGCCTGCTCCAGGCCGGCCTGCAATTCGGGAATCGGCTTGCCGCGCAACTGCTCGAACTTCATCGCCGAGAGGTGGGCCACCGCCGAGTTGCGGACCATCGGGTCGATCTGTTCGAGCTTCTTCTTGTCGGTCTTGATGTCGGCCTGCAGCACCAGGTCGACCACGAAGTAGTGCTCGCGCCCCTCGCCCGGCAGGCTGACGACGATCTTGTTGACCGGGAAGAAGGTGTATTCCGCCCGCTCGCCCTCCTCGACCGGCTCTTCCCCGGCGCTGGCGTCGGCGACCTCGGCCTTGTCCGATACGCTCCTGGCCGCGTTGCCGTTCGCCAGCGGCTTGAGCAACAAATAGTTGAGCACCACGCCGCCGGCGGCGATCGCCGTGTTGAGGAGCAGGATTAGCAACATGATGCGCGGCATCGTCATGACAGACTCTCGTTCCACGTTTACCGATTGATTCCCATCGCCGGGACCAGGCCCGGCACTTCCTTGCTACACCGTGACCAGCACGTCGCCGGCCTGGCCGGCCGCCTGCCGCGTCTCTTCGACGGGGCGGGCGGCGAGCACCGGTTCATCTTCGAACGGCAGCGGCCGTTCCTGGCGCGCCTGCTGGCGGCCCGACTGGCTGTCCGCCGCGACCTGCACGTCGACCTGCACGAAGTTCTGCCCGACCAGTTCCTGGCGCAGGCGCTCGCTGGTCTGCTGCAACAGCCGGGCGACGTCGCCCTGCGCCGCGGAAATCTGCACGTTGAGGCGCCCCGACTCGTGGCTCAGGTAGATCTCCAGGCTGCCCAGCTCCGGCGGATCGAGGCGGATGCTGGCGTGCTGCACGTTGTGGCGCATCTGCAACTCGACGCTGTCGCGCAGGGCGTTCAGCATCTGCTCGCCCCACTTGGCCTCGGGCGCCTGCAGGGTCAGCTTCTGTTCCAGGGCCTGGGACTGCGGGACGGCCGGCTGGAGATTCGCGGCCGACGCCTGGCCGGCGTGCCCGCCAAGGCGTTCCAACTGGCTCAGCAACTGGGCGTCCAGCGGCTCGGCGGCGACGGGCTGGGCCAGCGCCTGCGGGGTTTCCGCCTGGGCCTTGCTCGGGAGCACCAGCGCTTGCAGCGGAACCGCCGCAGGGCCGGCGGTGCGCAAGGCGTCCGGCAACTCTCCGCGCGGCACGTTGGCCTGCACCGGCAAGGCGGCGGGCTCGGCCATGCTCCTGCCCGTGGAGACCTCCCCCGGCTGCCGTGCCGTGCCGCTCTCGCGCGCCTGGATGCTCACCGCGCGCTGGTCGAGCATGCTCGACAGCCACTGCTCGGCGCTCGGCAGGTCCGGCGCGTCCGTTTCCGGCTGTTCGACCCGGGGTGCCTCGACGGCGACCTCCGGCGGCTCGCTCGCGGCGACATCCGCCGTCAGCAGCAACTGCTCGCCGAAGCCGTCCGCCGCGAGCAACGTCCCATCATCGCGGGCCCCCTCCGCACGCATGGCGACAGCCTGGGCGAAGCCCTGGGGCAGCACCGGCCCTGCGTCCGCCGCCGCGCCGGGCTGGGCGGCCTGGGTCATCAACTGCAACACGGTCTATCTCCCACCCTGCATCAGGTCGACCTGCATGTAGGCCGAACGCCCTTCGGCGTATTCCAGGTGCGTCAGCAGCAGGCGCCGCAGACGCTCGCACTCCTCGGCGCAGGCCACGCGTGCGCGGCCGTGCAGTTGCTGCAACCGGCGCTTGGCGCCCAGCAGCTCGGCATCCGGCTCGCCGAGCCCGGCCAGGCGCTGCAGGTGTGCGCGGATGGCCTGGTCGACCTCGCCCAGACGCTCCCAGTCGCGCTTTTCCAGCACGTCGGCCAGGCGCCGGTACAGCGCCTGCGACTCAGCGACGACGGGCCGCATTGACGCCTTCCCAGCCCTCGCGGATCACCCCGACCAGCTCCACCACTTCGTCCAGGCCCTCCAGGGAGAGGGTCACACTGACATCCGAGAGCCGGTAGATGCAGTAGTCGTAGAGCCGCGCCAGGCCCTGCACCACCTCGCCGCCGGCCTCGTAGTCGAGGGCGCCGTTGAGGCCGTTGAGGATGTTCAGGCACTTCTCCAGCGACTGGCCCTTCTGCTGGTAGCGCTTGCCCTCGATGTGCCCGCGCGCCCGGGCCAGCTCGTCGAGCAGGCCGTCGAACAGGACCAGCACCAGTTCGTAGGGCGAGGCGGCCGCGGCGCGCGCTTCCAGGTCGACGGAGCGATAGCTGTCGTAGCTTTCGTTCAGGTGATAGGTGCTCATGCAAACATTCCGTAGGTCTGTTCCATGGCCGCCATCGTCTGCATCAGGCTGGTGTACTGCTTGAGGTAGCGGCCGTAGTAGAGGTCGTATTGCTTCTGGATACTGTCGAACTGGTCATCGACCCGGCGCAGCATGCTGTTCAGGCTGTCCTTGCGGTTCTTCATCACGCCGTTGACGCTGCTGGTGTAGACGGCGAGGTTCTTGTCGAGGCTGTCGAGCAGGTTGCCCTTGTCGCCGAACAGCTTGTCGAAGCCTTCCGGGTCGCTGGCGATGGCCTTCTCGAAACGCGCGCTGTCGATGGTCAGCTTGCCGTTGCGATCGGCGACGATGCCGTAGTCCATCAGGGTCTTGCCGCCGAAGGGCGTGCGGATGAGCTGGTTGAGCATGCTTTCGATGGAGCGCACGCTGGAGTCGCCGGCCAGCGCGCCACGGGCGCCGCTCTCGCCGCCGCTGGCGGTCAGCGAGTCGAAGCTGCCCATCAGCGCGTTGAAGGCGGTGATGAACGACTGGGCCTTTTCCTTGGTGGCTTTCTGGTCCTGGCCGATGTCGACGGTCAGCGGCTGCTCGCCGCTCTGGTGCACCTGGCTGAAGGTCAGGCTGACGCCGTCGATGATGTTCTCGAAGGTATTGCTGGCGTTGGTCAGCTTCATGCCGCCTTCGCCGCCCAGGTAGACCTCGGCATCCTTCGCCGCGGACAGCAACTGGCCGTTGTCCCAGGCGCCTTGCAGCGCGCCATTGCTGCTGCTCAGGCCGATCTCGTTGGCCGCACCGCTCTTCTCGCTGGACAGCACCAGCGACACCGAGCCGTTGCTGCGCACCAGGGCGGCCTTGACCCCGGTGTTGTCCGCCTTGTCGTTGATGGCCTTGGCCAGGTCCGCCAGGGTGGCGATGCCGGTCATGTCGACATCGAAGCTCTTGCCGTCCTGGGTGAGGGTCAGCGAGCCGCTGCCGAGATCGGCGTCGGTCAGGCCGTTGAGCGCCTGCTGGTGAGCGCTGGCCAGTTGCTTGACGAAGAACTGGTAGCTGCCGGGAACCGCCTTGGCGCCGACGGTCGCGGTGGCGATGCCTTCCTTGCTGAAGGTGGCGCTGTTGACCAGCATGCTGCTGCCGCCGGTCTTCAGCCCCGAGGCGGCGGACTTGAAGTTCTTCAGCGCGGTATCCAGCGCGGTCACCGCGTTCAGTTGGGCCTTGTAGGCTGCCTGGTTGCGCTGGGCCTTGAGCTGAGCCGACTGCACCTCGTAGGAGGCCAGTTGGGTGGCCATCTGCTTGACGTAGTCCGAATCTATAGCCATGTACGAATCCTCTTTCACCTGTCTTTAGCAATAACGATGCCAATCGCCGAAAGCCGCATTCCAGAGCGGTTTCCGCCAGATACCGGGAGAAACGGAACTTCCGCATCGACGCTGCGGGACACGATGCGGAAACGGTTTTTCCGCCCGGACGGAAGGCCGTGGTTCTGCCAGGAGAAGGCGACGCGGAAGGAGTGGGAATTAAGCTGGAGGCTGGAGGCTGGAGGCTGGAGGCTGGAGGCTGGAGGCTGGAGGCTGGAGGCTGGAGGCTGGAGGCTGGAGGCTGGAGGCTGGAGGCTGGACAGCGTTCTGGCCACTTCCCTGTCCGTCAAACCTTTTTCGCGGCCATGGAACCGGGCGTCCCCGCCGATCCTACAGGTCAACATCGATGCCGACCTGTAGGAGCGCGCCATGCGCGCGATCACCGGCAACACAAAAGCATCGCCAGCAAGCTGGCTCCTACATAAAGCGAACGGGTAGCCCGGATGCAATCCGGGCTACGTGGCTATTCATTGGGTTCCCGCGTTCGCGGGGATGACGGGAGGCTTCCACGTAGGGTGCGCCGTGCGCACCGATCCGGGGCCGACACCTACGTTTCCGGCGAACCACCCTGCCCGCGCCAAGGTAAACGGTGCGCACGGCGCACCCTACCAGAGTGGACCGCTTTTCCGTCCAGCCTTCAGCCCCCAGCGCCCTTGTCGGCGTCTCCGCCGTGCTAGTAGGACTGCGGGCCGTAGAGGTGGTCGTCGGCTTCGCCTAGCAACTGGCTGATGATTTCGTGGTGCATCGCCAGCAGCTTGCCGTTGCGGTCGTTGAGGCGCTTGCACTGTCCGGCCAACTGGCCGAGCTGCTGCCAGGTCTGCCGCAGGTGGGTGCGGCGTACCGGCGGGAGCAGGTCGAACAGTTGCTCCATGCCCTCGGCGCCGCTGCCCAGGCGGAAGGCGGCGAGGATCTTGCTGCGTCGCCCGGCGCGGGCGCGTACGTCTTCGACCAGGCCGAGGATCTGCTGGTTGAGCAGGTCGATCTGCTGGCTGTCGCGCTTGAGCAACTGCTGATACAGCTCCTGCATCAATCCGCGCAGGCTCAGATAGTCGGAGCAGTCCTGGCGGATGTCCTGCTCGATCGCCTGCAACAGTTGCTCGCGTTGACTCACGCCGACTTGCCGCCGTGGTAGTCGAGGATGCTGCCGGCCAGCGCCGCGCTGTCGCTGGTCAGTTCGCCGCGTTGCAGGGCCTGCTTGAGCGCCGCCACCTTGTCCAGGTCGACCTCGGGCAGCGCGCGCAGGGCTTCCTGCAGTCGTTCCAGGGGCAGCGCGTCGCCGGCCGCCGGCGCGGCGGGAACGGCCTGCGGCTGGGCCGGGCGCTCGGCGCGGACCGGAGCCTCGCTCTGCACCGGGTAACCGGCCTTCAAATGCCTGCTGATTTCCATGATTCGAATCCAACTCGTGGGCTTATCGGCTAGCAGACGACCGAAACGGCGCCCGGCTTAAATCGATTTCGCAAAAAAATTTCGAGGGTGCGGACCCGCCATCCTGTAGGAGCCTTTCCTACCCCACTTTCACCCGCCACCACGCCTGGGCGGCCAGGCCATCCTGGATCTTCTGTTCCTGCCGCGCCAGCACCAGTTGCCACTGCTGCATCTTCGACTCGATGACCTGGGTCACCACTTTCTCGTTGCGCATCGCCGCCATCAGCTCGCCCTGGATGCGCGCGAGGTTCTCCTCGGCCAGCGCCAGTTCGCGGCGCTGCAGTTCGATCATCTTGTGCAGGGTCGCCTTGTACTGCTGCTGGTTGTGCCGTTGCAGCGGCGTGCTGGTCGGCGCGCTGAAGCCGCACAGTCGCTCCAGCCCGGTGATGTTGTTGCGATAGCGCTGGCAGAGGTTCCGCTGGTAGGTGACCCGGCCGAGCATCTGGCGCACCTTGTTGCCGCGCAGGCTGGCCAGCCGCGAGAGGGTTTCGATCTGCTCTTTCATGGCTATTTGATCAGGCTCCGCAGGATGGCGATGCAGGTGCCGAGCTCGGCGCCGTCGCCGACCTCCTGGCGCAGGAAGCGTTCGATGCTCGGCGCCAGTTGCACCGCGCGGTCGGTCTTGGCGTCCATGCCGGGGGTGTAGCCGCCGAGCGGGATCAGTTCCCGGATCTTCTCGTAGGTGCCGTAGAACTCCTTGAGCTGGCGCGCCGCCGCCTGGTGCTCCGGCGCGGTGACCTGGCTCATGCAGCGGCTCACCGAGGCGGCGATGTCGATCGCCGGGTAGTGGCCGACGTCCGCCAGCTTGCGCGACAGCACGATGTGCCCGTCGAGGATCGCCCGCGCACAGTCGACCACCGGGTCCTGCTGGTCGTCACCCTCGGCCAGCACGGTGTACAGCGCGCTCAGGCTACCCTGCCCGCTTTCGCCGTTGCCGGCGCTTTCCACCAGTTCCGGCAGCAGGCCGAACACCGACGGCGGATAGCCCTTGGTGGCCGGCGGCTCGCCGAGCGCCAGGGCGATCTCGCGCTGGGCCATGGCGTAGCGGGTCAGCGAATCGACCAGCAGCAGCACGTCCTTGCCCAAGTCGCGGAAATACGCGGCGATGCTGTGGCACAGCTCGGCGGCCTTGAGGCGCATCAGCGGCGACTCGTTGGCCGGCGCCACCACCACCACGGCCTTGCGCAATCCTTCCGGGCCGAGGGAGTGGAGCAGGAATTCCTGCACCTCGCGGCCACGCTCGCCGATCAGGCCGACCACCACGACGTCGGCCTTGGTCTGCCGGGTGATCATCCCCAGCAGCACGCTCTTGCCGACGCCGCTGCCGGCGAACAGGCCGACCCGCTGGCCCTTGCCGACGGTGAGCATGGCGTTGATGGCACGCACGCCGACGTCCAGCGGCTCCTCCACCGGGCGCCGCTTGAGCGGGTTGACCGTGGGCAGCTCGGTCGGCAGCGGGTCGCGGCCACCGAGCTTGCCGAGTTCGTCGAGCGGTTCGCCGAGGCCGTTGACCACCCGCCCCAGCCAGGATTCGTCGATCTGCAGGCGCGCCTCGTCGCGCACCGGGAACACCCGCGAGCCAGCCATCAGGCCGACCGGTTTCTTGAATGGCATCAGGTAGGTGATATCGCGGTTGAAGCCGACCACCTGGGCCTCCAGCAGGCTGCCGTCGGCCTGCTCGACATGGCAGCGCTGGCCGGTCAGGCGCTGGCAGCCGAGGCTTTCCAGGACCATGCCGGAGACGCGCACCAGGCGGCCGCTGACCTTGGCCAACTGGACCGAATCCAGCGAGCGCAGCGCCTCGTCGAGCTTGAAGTCGGCGAGCAGCGACATGGCCTCAGCCCTCGCTCGCCAGCAGGTGCCCGGAGAGGGTTTCCATGCACGAATCCAGGCGCTGCTGGCAGCCGATGTCGGCCTCGGCCCGGGCGGTTACCACGCGGCACTCGCCGAGCGCCAGGCGCTCGTCCGGCACCAGGCGCCAGGCCGCCGCGCGTTCGGGTGCCAGGTCCTTGATCCGCGCGCATTCCTCGGGGTTGAGCAGGATCTGCACCTCGCCGTCATCGGCCGGCATGGCCGCCAGCGCTTCCTCGGCAAGGGTCAGCAACTGCGCCGGGTTGAGGGTCAGTTCGACGCGAATCACCTGCCTGGCGACCTTCTGCACCAGCTCCAGCAGTTCCTGGCGGCGCTTCAGCTCGTACTCGGCGAGGAACGCACGCAGCCGCTCGCTGATCCGCTCCAGCGGCTGGCCGGCTTCCTCGAACGCCTGCCGGCCCTGGACGCGGCCTTCCTCGCGGCCCTGGCGCTGTCCTTCCTGGCGGCCCTTGTCGAAACCCTCGCGCTGGCCCGCTTCCAGGCCCTGGCGCAGGCCATCCTGGTAGCCCTTCTCGATGCCCTGCTGGAAACCGTCGGCCACCGCCCGCTGCATGCTCGCCGGATCGCCATCGTTCGGCAGCGGGCCGTTGCAGCGCGGCGGAAAGCGGAACGGACGCCAGTTGCGGTCGTTGCCGCGAATCACCTTGACCGTCATGGCTCGGACCTCATTCGACCGTCTGCTCGCGGAACAACTGCAACTGCAGCTCGCCCTGGGCCGCCATCTCGCGAACCATGGCCATGATGTCCTTGCGCACCTGCTCGACGCGGCTCAGCGGCACCGGGCCCTGGCGGCGCTTGATCGACTCCATCTGCTGCGCCTGGCGCTTCGGCATGGCGCCCTGGATGGCCTTGATCAGCGCCGGCTCGGCGCCCTTGAGGGCGACCACCCACTCTTCCAGCGGGATGGCTTCGAGCAGGGTCTGCAGCACTTCCTGGCTCTGCCGCGAGAGGATGAAGAAGTCGTACATCTCCTCCTCGATCCTGCCGACCAGCTCCTCGCTGTGGCCGCGCAGCAGCTCGAACATCTGGTTCCGGTCGCCCTTGTAGCGGTTCATGATGTCGGCGGCCTGCTTGATGCCGCGCACCTGCGAACCCTGGGTGGAGAGCACCGACAGGCTGCGCTCGATCAACTGCTCCAGCTCGGCGATCACGTCGCTGTTGACCTCGCTGAGGTTGGCGATGCGGTACAGCAGCTCGTCCTGGCGCTCGGCCGGCAGGCACTCCAGCACCTGGCTGGCCATGGCCGGCGGCAGGAAGGCGAGGAACACCGCCTGCATCTGCGCATGCTCCTTGGCGATCAGCGCGGCGAACTGCTTGGGATCGATCCACTCCATCCGGGCCATCTTGGCGCGGATTTCCTCGCCGTAGATGCTGTCCAGCAGGCTGCGGGTGATGTCGCTGCCCAGCGCCTTGCCGAGCATGCCGGCGAGGTAGCTGCGCGAGGCGCCCTTGATGCTGCTCTGCTCCTTGTAGTCGTCGAAGAAGCGGCCGATCACGTCGGAGACCATCGGCAGCTTGACGTTGGACAGGCGCGCCATGGCCTGGCTGATGCTGATGATCTCCTCGCGGGAGAAATGCCGCAGCACGCCGACCGAGGCCTCGTCGCCCATGCTCAGCATGAGGATCGCCGCCTGCTCCATGGAGCTCATCGCGCGGCTCTGGCTGCGGACCTGGACGCTGCGCGCATCAGCCTGCGGGGTGGAGGTCTCTTTCATTTCGCCCTATCCATTGCTTGATCACTTCCGAGACGCGCTCGGGATCGTTCTTGGCCAGCATCTGCAAGTGTTCGATCTGGTGCTCCAGGCCCGAGCCCGGTGCCGGCAGGCGGATTTCCGATAGCGGGTTCAGTTCGCTGAACACGCCGAGCGCGCGGGGCTCGTCGCCGACCCGGGCGAGCAGCCGTTCGCTGCGTTCGCCGGCCAGGGCGGCGATTGCATCCGATTCGTCACGTGGCAGCCCGGGTGCCGGGCTCTGGGTCAGGTTGCGCACCGCCGGACGCACCACGATCAGCAGCAGGAGCAGGCTGATCAGGCCGAACACGCCGAGCTTGACCAGTTCGTGCAGGCTGCTGTCCTGCCACCAGGGCACCGGCTCCAGTGGTACCGCGCCATCGGCGAACGGCAGCACGCTCAGGGTCAGGGTGTCGCCGCGCGCCGCGTTGAAGCCCACCGCGCTCCTGACCATGGCTTCGATCTCGGCGCGGGTTTCCGGGGTCCAGCCGCCTTCCGGCGCGCTGCCGGCATTGAGCACCACCGCCACGCTCTGCTGGCGCAGGCTGAACGGTGCGTGCTTGACGTGGGTGACGCTCTGGTCATAGTCGAGCTGGCGGTTGGATTCCTTGCGCAGCGAGGTCGCCGCCTTGTTCTGCAGGTCCTTGCCGTCCGCCTGCGCGGCCTGGGCGTCCTGCCCTTCCGGCGCCGGCTCGGGCCTCGGCGGCGGGCTGTTGCTCAGCGAGCCGGGCACGCCGAGGGCCAGTTGGTCGAGCACGCTTTCGTCGCGCAGCACTTCGTTGCGCAGGCGCGGCGTTTCGCCGTAGGCCTGGAAGGTTTCTTCCTTCTGGCTGAAATCGATGTCGGCGGCCACGCTGACCCGGTAGTTGCCGCTGCCGAGGACCGGCGCCAGGACCTCCTCGACGTTGCCCACCGTCTTCTGCTGGTAGTCGTCGATCACCTGCCAGTTCTGCTGCGGCCCGCCCCAGACGTCGAGGCCGCGCGAGAGCAGCGCGCCATGCTGGTCGACCACGCTGACATCCCCGGCCTTGAGCTGCGGCACGCTGTTGGCGACCAGGTTGACGATGGCGCCGACCTGTTCCTGTTTGAGCCGGTAGCCGGGCGCCAGCCGCAGGGTCACCGAGGCCTTGGCCGGCTCGCGCTTGCTGACCACGAAGGAACTGCTCTCCTCCAGGGCCAGGTGCACGCGCGCCTGCTCGATGCCTTCGAGGGTCATCACCGTGCGCGCCAGCTCGCCTTCCAGGCTGCGCTTGAGGCGCACGTCCTGGACGAACTGGCTGGTACCCAGCGGCTCGTCCTTGTCGAACAGTTCGTAGCCGGCCGGCACCGCCACCTTCACGCCCTTGGCGGTGAGCAGCATGCGCGCGCGGCCGAGCTGGTCCTCGCGCACCAGCACCTGGCCGCTCTGCGGATGCAGGCGGTAGGCGATGCTTTCGGCGTCCAGCACCTGCATCACCTCGGCGGCCGGATAGGCTTCGCCGGCGCCGTACAGGGCACGGAACGCGCCCTGGTCGCGCCACAGGTAGAACACCACGCCCACCGCCAGCAGCGCAGCCAGCGCCGCCATGCCGAGCAGGCGCATGCGCGGGTCCAGTTTCAGCCCGTCGATGGGCAGATGGCTCTTGATCGTCTGCAACACGTCTCAGCACCCACGCCCTGTCACAGCGGCGTCCTCATGATTTCGTCGAAGGCGGTGGCCAGCTTGTTGCGCACCTGCATCAGAGCGGAGAAGGACACGCTGGCCTTCTGGCTCTCGATCATCGCCCCCACCAGGTCGTCGCTCTTGCCGCTGTCCACCGCCGCCATGGCCGCGCTGGACTGGTGCTGCTGGGCATCCACCGCGCGCAGGGCGTCCTCGAAGGCGGTGACGATGCCGCCCGGCGCCTGTCCCTCGACCAGCGCGGCGGGCTTGATCGCCGCGCCGGACAGGTCCTTGAGCTGGTTCATCCGGTCCAGCATGTCCTGCTGCACCTGCATGATCGGGTTCATCTACGGGTCTCCGGCGAAGGCTTCAAACGGGCACCTGCACGCCCTGCTCGCGCATGGCGTTGAGGCGGTAGCGCAGGGCGCGCGGGGTCATGCCCAGGCTCTGCGCGGCCTTGGTCTTGTGGCCGTCGAAACGGCGGATGGTGTCCAGCACGTGCTGATATTCGGCCCACTTGCCGCTGGCGCGCAGCGCCGCCTTGCCGCCCTCGGCCAGCGGCGGCATCGACGGCTCCTCGCGCGGCGACTGCGCGTCCGGCAGCGCCAGGCCGAGGTCGGCGGGCTGGATGAACAGGCCGTTGCGCAGCACCAGGGCGCGCTGCACGGTGTTCTCCAGCTCGCGCACGTTGCCCGGCCAGTCGTGGGCCAGCAGCGCGCGGCAGGCTTCGGCGGTGAGCAGGTTGTCGTGGTTTTCCTGCGGCGCGTACTGGCGGATGAAGCGCCGCGCCAGCGGCAGGATGTCGTCCTTGCGCTCGCGCAGCGGGCTGATGTGCAGCGGCAGCACGTCGAGGCGGAACATCAGGTCGGCGCGGAAGCGCCCGGCGGCCACTTCGGCCTGCAAGTCGCGGTTGGTGGCGGCGATGACGCGCACGTCCAGGGCGATTTCCCGGCGCCCGCCCAGGCGCTCCACACGCTGTTCCTGCAACACGCGCAGCAGCTTGGCCTGGAGGCCGAGCGGCAGTTCGCCGATCTCGTCGAGCAGCAACGTGCCGCCATTGGCCAGTTCGAACTTGCCCGGCTGGGCGCTGACCGCGCCGGTGAAGGCGCCGCGCTCATGGCCGAAGAGGATGGATTCGAGCATCTGCTCGGGGATCGCCGCGCAGTTGACCGCGACGAAGGGCGCCTCGGCGCTGGCCGAGAAGCGATGGATGTAGCGCGCCATCAGTTCCTTGCCGGTACCGGTCTCGCCGCTGATCAGGATCGGCGCGCGGGTCTGCGCCACGCGCTGGGCCATGGCCAGCAGGCGGCGGCCAGCCTGCGAGCAGGAGACGAAGCTTTCCTCGGCATTGCCGGCCTGCTCCTGGCGGCGCAGCAGCGCGCTCAGTTGCGTTTCGCTGAACGGCGACAGCAGGTAGTCGACGCAACCCAGTTCGAGCAGCGCGGCGGCCTTTTCCTGGTCGGCGTATTCGACGATCGGCACCACGCTGAGCTGCGGCGCGCGGCGCAGCAGGCTGGCGATCTGCGCGTACAGCTCGCGAGCCGGCAGGCAGTTGGCGAACACGAACAGCAGTCCGGCCTCGGTCAGGACCCGGCCGTCCAGCGCGGCGCCGTTGGTCATTTGCCGCACCCGGCAACCCCGGCGCGCCAGGGCGTCATTCAATAGCGCCAGGCTGCTTTCCCCGCTCCCGCCGATAATGACGATGTTCTGCTCGAACAGTTCGTCGCACGCGTAATTCACCGATTGATTGACATGTTTCAATGTAAATCACCTGCTCTTTCAGCCGCCTGCCGGTGGCCATTGAATTTCCATGCAGCGGCGTTTCGCCGAGATGAACTTTTTTATGCAAAAGCGTTTAAGGAGTTTGAACTTCCTGTCGCCTTGACACTCTACGAGCGGAAACTTCGTGACTGTCCCGGCAAGCGCAAAATGAATCTACGGGCGGCACGTTAACTCCATCACGAAAAATCGCGAGTCACATGTCGTTAAATCCCGTCAAACGCCCGCATTGACGATCAAAGACGTCATTTGATTTCTATTGATTTAATCTTCCAAGCCCCTCTCCCTAGACTCCCAACTCACCCGCAGCGGCCTTCCGACGAGCGCTGCAGCGGGTCAGGCGCCCTTCGCCTTCTCTCTGCGCGGAGGTGATCGCGGCCCCTTTCAATGTCATCTGCAGCGACCGCAAGGCGGGTCGGCAAAAGTCCTGCAGTTCCACTTCCGGAATACAGCTCACCACATGACTGGTCATTCTAAAGTCCACCATGGCGTGCCCGCCGAAAGCCTCACGCGGCTGAAACCGCAGAAGTTGGGGCGGCACTACCACAAGATTCCTCAATACATCCGGGAGATCGCCAGCAAGCATCCGCGCAATATCAGTGACTACTTCCTGCGTAACTACCGGATCAATCTGGAGTTGCAGAAACTGGAGGTTCACGAACAGCGCGCGCAGGCGGCCGAGTGCATTTATCGCTGCACGCTCGGGAAAGTGGGTTTCGCCATCGACCGGGCGCTGTTGACCGAGGCCCTGGAGTGCTACTACGGCGGTACCGGGCTGCCCAGCCACGACACCCCGCCGATCAGCACCTCCGAACAGCGCATGCGCAATCGCCTGGGCGTCGACATCGCGCAGATCTTCGCCCGCTCGCTGCTGGCCGGCGCCACCTTCGGCGAGCTGAGCCCGCACGACAACGACTACGAGATCGTGCAGTGGGAGTACGTGGCGGAGTTCCGCTACACCAGCCACATCACCGGCAGCCAGTCGTCGATCTTCATCTACCTGGACAACCAGTTGGTCGACGAGCTCACCAGCCGCCTGGCCAACCCGCAGCCGGCACGCCTCAACGGCAATCCGGCGAACCACATCAAGCACCTGCCGGTACGCCTGGACTGCGTGGTCGCCTCGCTGCAGATGCCGCTGTCCCAGGTGCTCGGCCTGCGCCCCGGCGACATCCTCATGATGCGCCTGCTGGAGCGCTGCGAGGTGCAGATCAATCAACAGAAGCTGTTCCGCGGCACCATCTTCGAAGAAGACGGCGCCCTGTACCTAACCTCCCTCGAGAGCGTGAAAAACCCATGAACGGTCAACTCTCCGACAACGAACTGGACAACCTCATCAACGACGGCAGCCTCGGCCTCGACGACTCGCTCGACGATGCGCTCGACGTGGAGAGCGTGGCCCAGGCGCCGCAGCAGGACCTGAGCTTCTTCGGCAAGATCCCGGTCAACGTCACCCTGGAGGTGGCCTCCACCGAGGTTTCCCTCAAGGAACTGATGGAGATCGACACCAGCAGCGTGATCGTCCTCGACAAGCTGGCCGGCGAACCCCTCGACGTGAAGGTCAACGGCGCGCTGTTCGCCAAGGCCGAGGTCGTGGTGATGAACGGCAACTACGGCTTGCGCATCGTCGAACTCAGCGGCGCCGGCCTGCACGATCTCACCGCATGATGCGTGCGACCCGCCTGCTTTCGCTCGGCCTGCTGCTGGGCGCCGGCCTGCTGCCGCTGGAAGTGCGCGCGGCGGGCGGCGAGATCAGCCTGCTCAGCCTGAACGACACGGCCAGCGGCCAGGAGCTGAGCGTCAAGCTGCAGATCCTGGTGATCATGACCCTGCTCGGCTTCCTGCCGGCGATGTTGATGATGATGACCTGCTTCACCCGCTTCATCATCGTCCTGGCCATCCTGCGCCAGGCCATCGGCCTGCAGCAGAGCCCGCCGAACAACGTGCTGGTGGGCATCGCCCTGTGCATGACGCTGCTGGTGATGCGCCCGGTGTGGAACGAGATCTACACCGAGGCCTACGTGCCGTTCGAGGCCGACGCCATCACCCTCGAGCAGGGCCTGGGCGCGGCCAAGGCGACCCTCTCCCGCTTCATGCTGGCGCAGACCAACAAGAACTCCCTGGAAACCATGGTCTCCCTGGCCGGCGAGCGGATGCCGGAGAACCTCGAGCAACTGGACTTCTCCCTGCTGCTGCCGGCCTTCGTGCTCAGCGAGCTGAAGACCGCCTTCCAGCTCGGCTTCATGATCTTCGTGCCGTTCCTGGTCATCGACCTGGTGGTCGCCAGCGTGCTGATGGCGATGGGCATGATGATGCTGTCGCCGCTGATGATCTCGCTGCCCTTCAAGTTGATGGTGTTCGTGCTGGTCGACGGCTGGGCGCTGATGATGGGCACCCTCGCTTCCAGTATTCAGCCGTTCTGATGGTCGTGCAGGTGATGAACTCCGCCCCTCACCCTAACCCTCTCCCAGGGGAAGAGGGGACTGTCCGGGGTTGCTCCACGCACGGAGCCGGAGCCCGGCTCCGAATAGCCCCCTCTCCCTCAGGAGCGGGGCGCACAGCCAGGGCTGGGGTGAGGGCCCGGACATGACCACAACGCCAAACCCAGCCCCAACCACCAGCCCACCCAACCAGGTACTCCCATGCTGACCCCAGACACCGCCGTGGAAATCATCGCCAACGCCGTGTACATCACCGCGCTGGTGGTCTGCGTGCTGGTCGTGCCGAGCCTGCTCGGCGGCCTGCTGGTGAGCATCTTCCAGGCCGCCACGCAGATCAACGAACAGATGCTGAGCTTCCTGCCACGCCTGCTGATCACCCTCGGCATGCTGATCTTCGCCGGGCACTGGATCCTGCGCACGCTCAGCGACCTGTTCATCGAAACCTTCAGGCAGGCCGGTCACCTGGTCGGCTGACGCTCATGCCCGCGAACGAACCCCTGTTTCAGGCCACCCAGTACCTGCACGCGTTGCAGAGCTACTGGTGGCCGTTCTGCCGGATCATGGCGCTGTTCGGCCTGGCGCCGCTGTTCAGCCACCGGGCTCTGTCGGTGCGCATACGCGTCCTCCTCGCCCTGGCGCTGACCCTGGTGCTGGCCCGCGCCCTGCCCGACCCGCCGGCCATCGAGCCGCTGTCGCTGGGCGCGCTGTTCGCCACCCTGGAGCAGATCGCCGTCGGCCTGCTGCTGGGGCTGGCGCTGCAACTGGTATTCGTGGTCTTCAGCCTGGTCGGCGAGGTGGTCTCCACGCAGATGGGCATGAGCATGGCGCGCTACAACGACCCGATGAACGGGGTGTCCTCGTCGTCGATCCTCTCGCTGCTGTACTTCCTGCTGCTGGCCCTGCTGTTCCTCAGCATCGACGGCCACCTGCTCACGGTCAGCGTGCTGTACCAGAGCTTCGTGCACTGGCCGGTGGGCAGCGGGCTGCACTACCAGGGCTTCGCGACGCTGGCCCATGCCCTGGGCTGGGTGTTCGCCGCGGCCGTGCTGATCACCCTGCCGGTGGTGTTCTGCATGACCCTGGTGCAGTTCTGCTTCGGCCTGCTCAACCGCATCTCGCCGGCGATGAACCTGTTCTCCCTGGGCTTTCCCATGGCCATCCTCACCGGCCTGCTGTGCGTCTACCTGACCCTGCCCGACCTGCCGGCGAACTACCTGCGACTGACCCGCGACCTGCTCGACAACCTCGGCACCCTGATGCGGAGCGGCGCCGATGTCTGAACAGAACAGCGCCCAGGAAAAGACCGAAGAGGCCTCCCAGCACAAGCTCAAGAAGAGCCGCGAGCAGGGCCAGGTGGCGCGCTCCAAGGACCTCGCCACCACCGTGTCGCTGCTGGTCACCCTGCTCGTCCTGAAGTTCAGCGCCGGGCTGTTCCTCGAAGGGTTGCAGGAAAGCTTCCGCCTCAGCTACCTGGACCTCGCCAATAGCGAGATCGGCCTCGACGACCTCCAACTGATCCTCGGCCACAACCTGGCGGTGTTCGTCCTGCTGCTCGCGCCGCTGCTGGCCACCTCGCTGTTCGTGGTGCTGTTCTCGCTGATTCCCGGCGGCTGGACCTTCGCCTCGCAGAACTTCGCCTTCAAGCTCGGCAAGCTCAACCCCATCACCGGCCTGGCGCGGATGTTCTCGTTGCAGAACCTCAGCGAGCTGCTGAAGTCGGTCCTCAAGATCCTGGTCCTGCTCGGCGTCGGCTGGTACCTGATCCGCGACACCCTGCCGCAACTGATCGCCCTGCAGCGCACCGACACCCGCAACGCCATCGCCGGCTCCCTGGGGCTGATCTTCGACACCACCTTCAGCCTGCTGATGGTGTTCGTGCTGTTCTCGCTGATCGACATCCCCCTGCAGCGTTTCTTCTTCCTCAAGAAAATGCGCATGACCAAGCAGGAGCGCAAGGAAGAGCACAAGAACCAGGAAGGCCGTCCGGAGGTGAAGGCGCGCATCAAGCAGGTGCAGCGGCAACTGATGCAGCGGCAGATCAACCGGGTGATCAAGACCGCCGACGTGGTGATCGTCAACCCGCAGCACTTCGCCGTGGCGCTCCGCTACGACACCAGGAAGGCCCAGGCGCCCTACGTGGTCGCCAAGGGCGTCGACGAGACCGCGCTGTACATCCGCAAGATGGCCCAGGCCCACGAGCTGGACGTGCTCGAACTGCCGCCGCTGGCGCGGGCCATCTACTTCAGCACCCAGGTCAACCAGCAGATCCCCGGCGCGCTCTACACCGCCGTGGCCCACGTGCTGACCTACATCCTGCAATTGCGCGCCTATCGCCAGGGGCGTCGCGGCAAACCCGAACTGGCCAAGAACCTCCCCATTCCAGATAGTTTGGCAAACAGGGCCTGACCATGAACCTCCTGCAGCAACTCCAGCCCACCCTGCGCAGCGGCCGCATCGGCATCCCGCTGATCATCCTGTCGATCCTGGCGATGATCATCCTGCCGCTGCCGCCGCTGGTGCTGGACATCCTGTTCACCTTCAACATCGGCATCGCCCTGCTGGTGCTGGTGGTCAGCGTGTCGTCGCGCAGCCCGCTGGACTTCTCCCTGCTGCCCACGGTGGTGCTGGTCACCACCCTGCTGCGCCTGTCGCTGAACGTCGCCTCGACCCGCGTGGTGCTGCTCGACGGCCACACCGGCACGGCCGCCGCGGGCAAGGTGATCGAGTCGTTCGGCCACGTGGTGATCGGCGGCAGCTTCATCGTCGGCCTGATCGTTTTCGTGATCCTCACCATCGTCAACTTCATGGTCATCACCAAGGGCGGCGAGCGGATTTCCGAGGTGACCGCGCGCTTCACCCTGGACGCCCTGCCCGGCAAGCAGATGGCCATCGACGCCGATCTCAACGCCGGCCTGATCGATCAGGCGGAAGCCAAGCGGCGCCGCTCGGAGGTCGCCAAGGAGGCCGACTTCTACGGCGCGATGGACGGCGCCTCGAAGTTCGTCCGCGGCGACGCCATCTCCTGCATCCTGATCCTGCTGATCAACCTGTTCGGCGGCGTGGCCATCGGCGTGTTCGTCCACGGCATGCCGGGCGGCGCGGCGTTCCAGCAGTACGCCCTGCTGTCCATCGGCGACGGCCTGGTGGCGCAGATCCCGGCGCTGCTGCTGTCCACCGCGGCGGCGATCATCATCACCCGGGTCAACGAGGTGGCGGAGATCACCTCCCTGGTACGCCGGCAGATGCTGGCCTCGCCGGCGTTGCTGTACACCGTGGCCGGCATCCTCTTCGTCCTCGCCCTGGTGCCGGGCATGCCGCACCTGGCGTTCCTGAGCTTCGCCGGGCTGATCGCCTTCGTCGCCTGGCGCGTCTCCCTGGCCGAACCACCGGGCGAGGCGACCACCCTGGAGCAGGCCGAAGCGATCGGCAAGGCGATGAACCAGGAACGCGCCCAGCAGCTCGGCTGGGAGGACATCCCGCTGGTCGAGCGGCTGTCCGTCTCGCTCGGCTACAAGCTGGTCGGCCTGGTCAACGAATCCTCCGGCGCGCCGCTGGTGCAGCGCGTGCGCGGGGTGCGCCAGACCCTGTCGGAAAGCCTCGGCTTCCTCCTGCCGGAAATCCACATCCGCGACAGCCTGCGGCTCAAGGCCTCGCAGTACAACATCTACATCAGCGGCGAACGCATCGACGGCGCCGAACTGCACGCCGACCGCCTGATGGCGATCCCCTCGCCGGAGCTGTACGGCGAGATCGACGGCATCCTCGGCGTCGACCCGGCCTACCGCATGCAGGTGGTGTGGATCCAGCCGGCGGACAAGGCCCGCGCGCTGAACCTCGGCTACCAGGTGATCGACTGCGCCAGCGTGATCGCCACCCACCTGAACAAGGTGGTGCGCGAGCACCTGCCGGACATCTTCAAGCACGACGACGTCGACCACCTGATGCAGCGCCTGGCCGTGCAGGCGCCGAAGCTCGCCGATCACCTCAAGGGCCAGCTCAGCTACAGCCAGCAGCACCGCGTGTACCGCCAGTTGCTGGTGGAACAGGTGCCGCTGAAGGACATCGTGACCATCGCCACCACCCTGGTGGAAGCCAGCGAGACCACCAAGGACCCGGTGCTGCTCGCCTCCGACGTGCGCTACGCGCTGCGCCGCAGCATCGTCGCGGGCATCGCCGGGGAGCGCAGCGAGCTGTCGGTGTTCATCCTCGAGAACGCCCTGGAGAACACCCTGCTCAGCGCCCTCTCCATCGCCCAGCAGGCCGGCCCGGTGAGCCTCGACAACATCCCGGTGGAGCCGCACCTGCTCAACCAGTTGCAGACCGCCATGCCGGTGGTAAAGGAGAAGCTGCGCAAGGAAGGCCACCCGCCGATCCTCACCGTGATGCCGCAGTTGCGCCCGCTGCTGGCGCGCTACGCGCGGGTGTTCAGTCCGGGCCTGCACGTGCTGTCGCAGAACGAGATTCCGGAGCGGGTCGGGGTGAACATCCTCGGAACGCTGGGGTGATCGACGTCCCCATCATGTAGGGAAGAGATAAGAGAGGGATGTGCGTGGATGTCCGGCCCTCTCCCCCGGCCCCTCTCCCATGAATGGGAGAGGGGTGACTAATGCCGAATCCTCGTGCGCAATCCTGACCGCTACAGTGTCGACCTCATAACCCGCTCCCTCACCCTAGCCCTCTCCCGGGGGGAGAGGGGACTGGTCGGAGTTTCGGTCATGCCACAAGGTTGAGGGTCGGCCTCGTGGAGGGGCGGGGGCTGGACCTGTCAGAAAGCACAGCGCCATCTGCCCCTATCTCGTAGCCCGGATGAAATCCGGGAC
>NZ_CAJFCI010000081.1 GCF_904061905.1 Zestomonas carbonaria | reverse complement strand
GGATCGCTGGCGGATCGAGCTGTTTTTCAAATGGATCAAGCAACACCTGAAGGTCAGGCGTTTCCTGGGCCGTAGCGAGAATGCCGTGCGCCTCCAGATGCTCTGTGCGCTGATCAGCTACTTGCTGCTGAGTCTTTACCAACGCAGAACGGGAACGCAGCAGAGCCTGTGGATGCTGATGGTGGAGGTGCAGGCGACGCTGTTTCAGCGCCCTGGCCTGGAAGCCGAACGTTACCGACGACGGCAGGAGCGAATACGCGAGATCAACCTGCGTCAGGGCCAACTGTTGATAGCATGAGGCGTGCCGGACAGCAGTGCGCGTTCGCGGGAATGACGGGGGTTGGGGCGCGTGCCGAGCCCATCCCCGTCGTCCCCGCTCCAGTCCGTAGGATGGGTGAAACCCATCGCCCTGGCCTTGATGGGTTGCCCCCATCCTACAGGCTCGATCCATCCGGCGAGGTTCACTGGATTCCCGCGAACGCGGGGAACCAGAAAAAGCCCCTTTGCCGGGGGTTAGACTCGGCTTTCGACACCCTCGCGCAGGAAGCGCGGGGCGATGTAGCGATCGTAATGGGCTTCGGAAAGCAGAAAGAACTCGCGATCGATGGCGTCGCGCAGCGTCGGCAGCTCCCAATGGCGGAACTCCGGCAACAGCACCACGCCATAGGCGTCCAGTTGGTTGATCAGCCGCGCCCCACGGGCGATCAGTTGGTAGGCCCAGCAATAGGGGGACTGCTCGGGAACGAAGCGGATGCTGTGCTGTTCGAGCTGGCCGCGCAGACGAACGGCATCGAATACATCCAGCTTCGCCTGCATCACCTGCACCAGCAGGTATTCCAGGCGCTGCCAGACCGCACGTTTTTCATCGTCGTTGTACAGGTTCCAGTTCACCACCTCGTGGTGGAAACGCTTGCAGCCTCGGCACACATGATCGCCATAGACAGTGGAACAGAGGCCGACGCAGGGCGTCTTGATGCGCTGAGTGGACATGGCCGGGGAAGAGACTGGAGGATGGAACGGGCTGGCATATTAGCCCTTTGTCTAGTCAGGGTCACCCCGCTTTGCGTAAGGGTTTCGGCTTAACTTTGCCTTTCCTTTCCAGTAGAATCGCCCCGCCTCCAGGGTCTGTTGACGTTTCGTCACGGCCGCGACGGAGCCTGTTTTAGCGCGGGGCTAGGCGCGAGACGCGAAGTTTGGTCCCCCAAATGAGCGTCGAGCAACGACGCACCGCGCTAAAACAGGCCCGTCCCTCCGGGTTGCGCGGCAAATAGCGCCATGCGGCGTTGCGGGACTTGGCAAGGGAACGACCATTCCCTGCGTCCCGCGCCTTGCCAGGCGCCATTTGGCGCAGCAACGCGGCTCGCGCCGAAACGTCAACAGACCCTAGCGGCGCCGATGTCCGTTGGAAGCTGTTTTCAAAGCGTCACGAGCACAGTTTATCCAGCAGGAACATGTTGGCGCCGGATCTCGCCAGGGTCCTGCGCCAGCCCTCATCAGACCCGTTCCTGCAAGCGTAAAACTTTGAAAACAGCTTCTGGATGGAGCCACTGAAACCATCGTTCCCCGCCCAAAAAGCGATGGAACGGATGTGTTTAGCGGCTTCCGAATGCGTCCCGGACACCCCTTTGGGACCACTGATGAGGGTAATACTGTGCTTGAAGCCTATCGCAAACACGTTGAAGAGCGTGCCGCTCAGGGCATCCCGCCCCAGCCGCTGAACGCCGAACAAACCGCAGGCCTGGTCGAGCTGCTGAAAAATCCCCCGGCCGGCGAAGAAGCCTTCCTCGCCGACCTGATCACCAACCGTGTCCCGCCGGGCGTCGACGAAGCCGCCTACGTCAAGGCCGGTTTCCTGTCCGCCATCGCCAAAGGCGAAGCCAGTTCCCCGCTGATCGACAAGAAGCGCGCCGTCGAGCTGCTGGGCACCATGCAGGGCGGCTACAACATCGCCACCCTGGTCGAGTTGCTGGACAGCGCCGAGCTGGCCGCCGTGGCCGCCGAGCAACTCAAGCACACCCTGCTGATGTTCGACGCCTTCCACGACGTCGCCGAGCGCGCCAAGAACGGCAACGCCAACGCACAGGCCGTGCTGAAGTCCTGGGCCGACGGCGAGTGGTTCACCAACAAGCCGGCGATCGCCGAGAAGTACAGCCTGACCGTGTTCAAGGTCCCCGGCGAAACCAACACCGACGACCTTTCCCCCGCTCCGGACGCCTGGTCCCGCCCGGACATCCCGCTGCACGCCCTGGCCATGCTGAAAATGGCCCGTGACGGCATCGAGCCGGTCCAGCCGGGCAGCATCGGCCCGCTGAAGCAGATCGAAGCGGTCAAGGCCAAGGGTTTCCCGGTCGCCTACGTCGGCGACGTGGTGGGTACCGGTTCCTCCCGCAAGTCCGCCACCAACTCGGTGCTGTGGTTCTTCGGTGACGACATCCCCTACGTGCCGAACAAGCGCGCTGGCGGCTTCTGCTTCGGCAACAAGATCGCCCCGATCTTCTACAACACCATGGAAGACGCCGGCGCCCTGCCGATCGAATTCGACGTCGCCAACCTCAACATGGGCGACGTGATCGACGTCTACCCGTACGCTGGCAAGGTCTGCAAGCACGGCACCGACGAAGTCATCACCACCTTCGAACTGAAGACCCCGGTGCTGCTCGACGAAGTCCGCGCTGGCGGCCGTATCCCGCTGATCATCGGCCGTGGCCTGACCGAGAAGGCCCGCGCCGAACTGGGCCTCGGCCCATCCGACCTGTTCAAGAAGCCGGAACAGCCGGCCGACAGCGGCAAGGGCTACACCCTGGCCCAGAAGATGGTCGGCAAGGCCTGCGGCGTCGCCGGCGTCCGTCCGGGCACCTACTGCGAGCCGAAGATGACCACCGTCGGTTCCCAGGACACCACCGGCCCGATGACCCGCGACGAGCTGAAAGACCTCGCCTGCCTGGGCTTCTCCGCCGACCTGGTGATGCAGTCCTTCTGCCACACCGCCGCCTATCCGAAGCCGATCGACGTCAAGACCCACCACACCCTGCCGGACTTCATCCGCACCCGTGGCGGCGTCTCGCTGCGTCCGGGCGACGGCATCATCCATAGCTGGCTGAACCGCATGCTGCTGCCCGACACCGTCGGCACCGGCGGCGACTCGCACACCCGCTTCCCGATCGGCATCAGCTTCCCGGCCGGTTCCGGCCTGGTGGCCTTCGCCGCCGCCACCGGCGTGATGCCGCTGGACATGCCGGAATCCGTGCTGGTCCGCTTCAAGGGCAAGATGCAGCCCGGCATCACCCTGCGTGACCTGGTGCATGCGATCCCCTACTACGCCATCCAGGCCGGCCTGCTGACCGTCGAGAAGAAAGGCAAGAAGAACATCTTCTCCGGCCGCATTCTCGAGATCGAAGGCCTGGACGACCTGACCGTCGAGCAAGCCTTCGAGCTGTCCGACGCTTCGGCCGAACGCTCCGCCGCCGGTTGCACCATCAAGCTTCCGGAAGACGCTATCGCCGAGTACCTGAAGTCGAACATCACCCTGCTGCGCTGGATGATCAGCGAAGGCTACGGCGATGCCCGCACCATGGAACGTCGCGCCAAGGCGATGGAAGCCTGGCTGGCCAACCCGCAACTGATGGAAGCCGACAAGGACGCCGAGTACGCCGCGGTGATCGAGATCGACCTGGCCGAAGTGACCGAGCCGATCCTCTGCGCCCCGAACGACCCGGACGATGCCCGCCTGCTGTCCACCGTGGCCGGCGACAAGATCGACGAAGTGTTCATCGGTTCGTGCATGACCAACATCGGCCACTTCCGCGCTGCCGGCAAGCTGCTCGACAAGGTCAAGGGTTCGATCCCAACCCGCCTGTGGCTGTCGCCGCCAACCAAGATGGACGCCCACCAACTGACCGAGGAAGGCTACTACGGCATCTACGGCAAGGCCGGTGCGCGCATGGAAATGCCGGGCTGCTCGCTGTGCATGGGTAACCAGGCCCGCGTCGCCGCCAACGCCACCGTGGTGTCGACCTCGACCCGTAACTTCCCGAACCGCCTGGGCGATGGTGCCAACGTGTACCTGGCCTCCGCGGAACTGGCAGCGGTCTCCTCGATCCTCGGCAAGCTGCCGACCGTCGAGGAATACATGGAATACGCGAAGAACATCGACAGCATGGCGGCGGACATCTACCGCTACCTGAGCTTCGACCAGATCGCCGAATTCCGTGAAGCGGCCGCGAACGCCCAGATCCCGGTCGTTCAAGCCTGACGGCAAGCAGCGTGAAGAAAAGCCCCGCCCAGTGCGGGGCTTTTTCTTTGCGGCCCGCCATACCCGTAGGATGGGTGACAACCCATCACCCAATGCACCCGACACACCCCACGGGCCACCTTGCGGACATACTCGCACCAGCTAGTGTTGAGGAGGTGAGCCACTCACTTGTGGCTCCTTTTTTCGACCATCAGGAGTACCGCCCATGAAGCACTGGATTCTCGTCCTTCTCTGCACGCTCGGCCTCGCCGGCTGCGCCAGTGAATACATCATCACCACCACCGACGGCCAGATGTTCACCAGCGATGGCAAACCACGGCTGGACAAGGACACCGGCATGCTCGAGTTCGAGGACAGCGAGGGCCGCAAGCAACAGATCCCGCAAAGCTCGGTCCGGCAGATGCTGGAACGCTGAGCCACGTCCTGGCTCCAGCAGTGGATTCCCGCGTTCGCGGGAATGACGCAAGGTTGGGCCGCGTGCAGGGCCTCTCCCTGTCGTCCCCGCTCCAGTCCGCAGGATGGGTGAAACCCATCGCTCTGGCCTTGATGGGTTGCACCCATCCTACAGGCTCGGTCCATTCAGGCGAGGTTCACTGGATTACCCTGTGAATGACGGGGGCTGGGACACGTGTCGAACCCGATCCCCGTCGTCCTCGCGAACGCGGGGACCCAATAGACCAGCCGCCCCTCCATCACTGGCATATCGCTTGCTTATCCAACTGCAGTGGAACTCTCTCCAACGGCGGAGGCAGTTCATGGACAATGGCGTCGCTTCCGACTGACACTTGCGTGACAGCCGGGACGGCGCCTTTTTGCTTCACGGCGGAATCCTGTCATGACCGAACACAGCAGCACGCGTAGCGATCCCCTGGCCTGGTTGGCCGGCTCCGATGCCCCGGAGAAAAGCATCCTGGAACTGGGCTTCATGCCCCTCACCGACGCGGCTTCGCTGATCGTCGCGGCCACCCAGGGCTTCGCCCAGCCCTACGGCCTGACCCTCAACCTGCGCCGCCAGGCTTCCTGGGCGACGCTGCGCGACAAACTGCTCGGCGGCGAACTGGACGCCGCGCAGATGCTCTACGGCCAGGTCTACGGCACCCACCTTGGCATCGGCGGCGCGGCCACCGGGATGGCCATCCTCATGGGCCTGAACCAGAACGGCCAGGCGATCAATCTGTCCGGGCCGCTCAAGAACGCCGGCGTGAACAGTGCCGAGGCACTCGTCGCCCGCGTGCGCCAAGCCGGTGCGAAATTGACCTTCGCGCAGACCTTCCCCACCGGCACCCATGCCATGTGGCTCTACTACTGGCTGGCAGCCCACGGCATCCACCCGTTGGAGGACGTCGACACCGTGGTGGTGCCGCCGCCACAGATGGTTGCCCACCTGCAGGCCGGCCGCATCGACGGCTTCTGCGCCGGCGGCCCCTGGGGAGCACTGGCGGTCGAACAGGGCCAGGGCTTCACCATCGCCACCAGCCAGCAGATCTGGGCGGATCACCCGGAAAAGGTCCTCGGCGTCACCCGCGAATTCGTCGAGCGCTATCCCAACACCGCGCGCGCCCTGACCATGGCGGTGCTCGAGGCCAGCCGCTTCATCGATGCCAACGAAGAGAACAAGCGCAGCGCCGCCCAGTTGATCGCCGGTCGCGACTATGTCGACGCCCCGCTCTCGGCGATCCAGCCGCGTTTCCTCGGCCAGTACGAGGATGGTCTCGGCCACGCCTGGCAGGACGCCCATCCGCTGCGCTTCTTCGCCGGCGGCGAGGCGACCATGCCCTGGCTGTCCGACGGCATCTGGTTCATGACCCAATTCCGCCGCTGGGGCCTGCTCAAGGATGACCCGGACTACCTTGGCATCGCCCGCCAGGTTCATCGGCTCGAACTCTATACCCAGGCCGCGAATGCCCTCGGCATCGCCGTGGCGCGGCAACCGATGCGCAGCGCCACCCTGCTCGACGGTAGTCACTGGGACGGCAGCGACCCGGCCGGTTACGCCAACGGCTTCGCCATCCACGCGCGCAGCGACAGCGCTGGCACCATCGCCCTCTAATCGAGCACCAAGATGCTACGCATTCTCCTCATCAACGACACAGCGAAGAAGGTCGGTCGCCTGAAGAGCGCCCTGGTCGAGGCGGGCTTCGACGTCATCGACGAGTCCGGGCTGGTCATCGACCTGCCCGAGCGCGTGGAAGCGCTGCGCCCCGACGTGATCCTCATCGACACCGAGTCGCCCGGCCGCGACGTCATGGAGCAGGTCGTACTGGTCAGCCGCGACCAGCCACGACCGATTGTCATGTTCACCGACGATCATGACCCCAGGGCAATGCGCCAGGCCATCCAGGCCGGGGTCAGCGCCTATATCGTCGAAGGCATCCAGGCCGATCGCCTGCAACCGATCCTCGACGTGGCCATGGCCCGCTTCGAGAGCGACCAGGCATTGCGCTCCCAGCTCAGCGCCCGCGAGCAGCAACTGGCCGAGCGCAAGCGCATCGAACTGGCCAAGGGGCTGCTGATGAAGATGAAGAACTGCAACGAGGAAGACGCCTACACCCTGATGCGCCGCCAGGCCATGAGCCGCCAGCAGAAGCTCATCCAGGTGGCCGAACAGATCATCGCCATGCACGACATGCTGGGCCACTGAACGCCCGGCTCGTCGGGCAGGGCCATCCGGGCGCTACCGTCGATCGCTTCGAGCGCATCGTCCCCGGAAGACCACCGCCCATTGGCAGGGAACTGGCATGTCACCGTCGTTCTTCCCGGCACTGGCAGTGCTGCGGTAGTGGCCTGGCGCCCAGGCCCGCAGCAGCGCGGAAGGAATCCTCTCCATCGTTTGCAGGAGGTTCCGGTAATGTCGAAGAAACCATCCAGGGCGACATCCATGCGCCCTACCCTGCGGTTCGCCCTGCTCTTGTGCATCGCCCTGCCTTTCCAGGCCACCCAGGCGGCCCTCGATCCGGACCTCCCGCCCGGCGGCAACTTCGACCTGGACAACTGGAACATCACCGTCCCGGCCGCCGCCCCGGACGGCCCGGCCGATCGTCCGCTGACCGTCTATCCGCCGGACCTGAGCGGCCCGTTCGGCTACTCATCGCCCTGGTTCTACAGCTCGGACGACGGCGCGATGACCTTTTGGGCCCCGGTCGATGGTCTGGCCGGAGGCGGTTCGCCCAAGCCGCGCAGCGAGCTGCGCGAGATGATCGACCCCGGCAATCCTCGTGTGAACTGGGATAGCCATGGCACCTCGATCCTCGAGGCGCAGGTGCGCGTCGCCCAGGTGCCCAGCGACGGCGTGGTGATCATCGGCCAAGTGCACGGTTTCGACTCGCCGCCGCTGGTGCTGCTCTACTACCTCTATGACTTCGCCACCCAGACCGGCCAGGTGATGGTCAAGCTGCAGGGCCTGCCGGTGCACAGCCAGCCCTTCACTCACCACACCCTGGCCAGCGACATCCGGCTGGGGCAATCCTTCGTCTACCAGATCAGGGTGATAGACGGCATCGCCGCCGCCCAGGCCAACAACGGTCCCAGCGCCGAAATGGTCATCGATCCCGCCTGGGACCGGGAAACCTTCTACTTCAAGGCCGGTGCCTACCTGTACAGCCACCAGGGCAATGGTGGCGCACTGGTCCGCTTCTACCGCCTGGCGGCCAGCCACGCACGCAACGACCTGCGCATCGCCAGCAAGGCGACCCTACCCAGCGCCCACGCCAGCCAGCCCTACCAGACCCTGCTGCAAGCCGCGGGCGGGACCGGTGGCGGCACCTGGACGCTGGTCAGCGGACGTCCCCCGGCGGGGCTCGTGCTCGGCCCGGACGGTGCGATCAGCGGCACGCCAGTGGAGAGCGGCAGCCACGGTTTCATGGCCAGGGTCCGCGACGCCGACGGCAACCATATCGCCAAGAGCTTCTCCATCCAGGTCTCCCCCTGAGGCCCCTCGACAGGCGTCATGGAGCGGCGTATGTTGCGCTCCTGGCCAAGGTTCTGGCCAACGTCGCTCGGACGGTTCCGGGCGCTTACGTATCAGAGGAAAACATGGCTGAACAACGTTCAGCGCGCCGCTTCGCGCGTATCGATCGCCTT
Organism: Zestomonas carbonaria; assembly: GCF_904061905.1. Lineage (GTDB taxonomy): Bacteria > Pseudomonadota > Gammaproteobacteria > Pseudomonadales > Pseudomonadaceae > Aquipseudomonas > Aquipseudomonas carbonaria. The sequence goes on along the minus strand of NZ_CAJFCI010000081.1, from coordinate 34,039 downwards.
CCCCCCTACGTCTTCAACATCACCGCCGAACTGAAGATGGCCGCCCGCCGCCGTGGCGAGGACATCATCGACTTCAGCATGGGCAACCCGGACGGCGCCACCCCGCCGCACATCGTCGAAAAGCTCTGCACCACCGCGCAGCGCGGCGACACCCACGGCTACTCCACCTCGCGCGGCATCCCGCGTCTGCGCCGGGCCATCTCGCACTGGTACCGCGACCGCTACGCCGTGGAAATCGACCCGGAAAGCGAAGCCATCGTCACCATCGGCTCCAAGGAAGGCCTGGCGCACCTGATGCTGGCCACCCTCGACCATGGCGACACCGTGCTGGTCCCCAACCCCAGCTACCCGATCCACATCTACGGCGCGGTGATCGCCGGCGCCCAGGTGCGCTCGGTACCGCTGGTGCCGGGCGTCGACTTCTTCGCCGAGCTGGAACGGGCCATCCGCGAGAGCATTCCCAAGCCGAAGATGATGATCCTCGGCTTCCCCTCCAACCCCACCGCCCAGTGCGTGGAGCTGGACTTCTTCGAGCGCGTGGTGGCGCTGGCCAAGCAGTACGACGTGCTGGTGGTGCACGACCTGGCCTATGCCGACATCGTCTACGATGGCTGGACCGCACCGTCGATCATGCAGGTGCCGGGCGCCAAGGACATCGCCGTGGAGTTCTTCACCCTGTCGAAGAGCTACAACATGGCCGGCTGGCGGATCGGCTTCATGGTCGGCAACCCGGAACTGGTCAGTGCCCTGGCGCGGATCAAGAGCTACCACGACTACGGCACCTTCACCCCGTTGCAGGTAGCCGCCATCGCCGCGCTGGAAGGCGGCCAGCAATGCGTGCGCGACATCGCCGAGCAGTACCGCCAGCGCCGCAACGTGCTGGTCAAGGGCCTGCACGAAGCCGGCTGGATGGTCGAGAATCCCAAGGCCTCTATGTATGTCTGGGCGAAGATTCCCGAGCCCTACGCCCACCTCGGCTCGCTGGAGTTCGCCAAGAAGCTGCTGGCCGAGGCGAAGGTCTGCGTCTCGCCGGGCATCGGCTTCGGCGACTACGGCGACGACCACGTGCGCTTCGCCCTGATCGAGAACCAGGACCGCATCCGCCAAGCGGTGCGCGGCATCAAGGCGATGTTCCGTGCCGATGGATTGCTGTCGGGCGCCAAGGCCAGGAAAGCGGCTACCAAGGTGTAGGGTTGTGGCTCGGGGTTGGGGTCAGGCACGCTCCCTCACCCCAGCCCTCTCCCGAAGGGAGAGGGAGCTAACCCGGGGCATAGGGTGGCGCAGTGCGTGAAGTCCACTCCGAACAGCTCCCTCTCCCCCTGGGAGAGGGCTGGAGTGAGGACCGGACTCTCAGTAAACACCAACCCCACAGGACAGACTCCAGCGCGTAGGGTGGGCTTCAGCCCACCAAGCGAACTTGAGGCCCATGTGGTGGGCTGAAGCGGAACGCCGCCCGGCCCACCCTACGGGACGCCATCGCCCCAGACTGAAGCAATCGCGCCCCCATCCCGCCGCGCAACGCACAGGGATGGTTCAATGCCCCCGCCGCCACCGAGCTGACCGGTCCGTCAGCCCACGCGCCCCAACCCCATGATTCACAAGGCCGAAGGCATCCCACCCGCCGCGCGCCCATCCCGTGAAGATCGCCACAACCGACATCGCGGCCAACCTGGCAAGCCCCTTGCAATTCCACCCACAGATTCCTGCGTAGCACGCCAACGGCGGCGGGCCGCGGATCACGGACAACGGCGTCCGTCAGGGCCACTCATCCTCCGGGAGTGGCCCTGGCGTACGCCGTTTTTGTTTTTCGCCCATGAAAAGGACAACTCCATGAGTGATCGTGATTCCAACGAAACGGTAAACAGCAGCCGCCGCAACTTCCTCAAGCAATCCATCGCCGTGGCCGGCGCCGTCGGAGGCGTGACGGCGCTCGGCCTTTCCGCGCCGGGCTTCCTGCGCAGCGCGGCCTGGGCCGCCGGTTCCGACGCCCCGGAGAAAGCCGCGCTGAAGGTCGGCTTCATCCCGCTGACCGACTGCGCCTCGGTGGTGGTCGCCGCCACCCAGGGTTTCGGCGAGAAATACGGCCTGACCATCACCCCGAGCAAGGAAGCCTCCTGGGCCGGCGTGCGCGACAAGCTCAACACCGGCGAGCTGGATGCCTCCCACGTGCTCTACGGCATGATGTACGGCGCCCAGCTCGGCCTCGCCGGCCCGCAGAAGGACATGGCCCTGCTCATGGGCCTGAACCAGAACGGCCAGGCCATCACCCTCTCCAGGCAACTGCGCGAAGCTGGCGTGACCAACGGGGCGCAACTGGCCGAGCGGGTGAAACAGGGCGGCAACCCGCTGACCTTCGCGCAGACCTTCCCCACCGGCACCCACGCCATGTGGCTCTACTACTGGCTCGGCAGCCTGGGCATCAACCCCATGAGCGATGTGAAGACCATCGTCGTGCCACCGCCGCAGATGGTCGCCAACATGCGCGTCGGCAACATGGACGGCTTCTGCGTCGGCGAACCCTGGGGCGCGCGGGCGATCTTCGACAAGATCGGCTTCACCGCGGTGACCACCCAGCAGATCTGGCCCGACCACCCGGAGAAGGTCCTGGGCACCACCCGCGCCTTCGTCGAACAGTACCCCAACAGCGCCCGCGCCCTGATCATGGCCATCCTCGACGCCAGCCGCTTCATCGAGGCCAGCGAGGAGAACCGCAAGAGCACCGCCAAGCTGATTTCCGGCAAGGCCTACGTCAACGCACCGGTCAAGGTCATCGAACCGCGCTTCCTCAGCCAGTACGAAGACGGCCTCGGCAATAGCTGGCAGGACGACCACGCCATGGCCTTCTGCAAGGACGGCAGTGTGAACTTCCCCTACCACTCCGACGGCATCTGGTTCCTCACCCAGTTCAAGCGCTGGGGGCTGATCAAGGAGGACCCGGACTACGCCGCCGTGGCCGCCGCAGTCAACCAGACCCAGCTCTACAGCGAAGCCGCCAGCGCGCTGAACCTGCCGGTGCCGGCCAGCTCGCTGCGCAGCAGCACGCTGATCGACGGCAAGGTCTGGGACGGCAAGGACCCGGCCGCCTACGCCCAATCCTTTGCGATCAAAGCCTGACCCGGAGGTCCGCCATGAACGCTCCCGTGAAAACCCCGTTGCTGCACGACGCGACGCCCCGCAAGCCCCTGCGCGAACGCCTGCCCGGCGGCGAAACGCTGGCAGCCGCCGCCAGGGCCGCGATCCCGCCGCTGCTCGGCATCCTCGCCTTCATCGGCCTGTGGGCGCTGATCGCCAGCCGCAGCGAGGGCCTGCCCGGCCCGCTGAGCACCTGGCAGGCCGCCCTGGTGCTGTTCGCCGATCCGTTCTACGACAACGGCCCGAACGACATGGGCATCGGCTGGAACATCCTCAACTCCCTGGGCCGCGTCGGCATCGGTTTCGGCCTCGCCGCGCTGATCGGCATCCCCCTGGGCTTCGCCATCGGCCGCTTCGCCTTCCTCGCCGGCATGTTGTCGCCGGTGATCAGCGTGCTGCGCCCGGTGTCGCCGCTGGCCTGGCTGCCAATCGGCCTGCTGGTGTTCGAGGCGGCCGGGCCGGCGTCGATCTGGGTGATCTTCATCAGCTCGATCTGGCCGATCATCCTCAACACCGCCGCCGGCGTAGCCAGCGTGCCGCAGGACTATCTCAACGTCGCCCGGGTGCTCCGGCTCAGCGAGTGGAAGGTGCTCACCCGCATCCTCTTCCCGGCCGTGCTGCCGCACCTGATGACCGGCATCCGCCTGGCCATCGGCGTCGCCTGGCTGGTAATCGTCGCCGCGGAAATGCTCACCGGCGGCATCGGCCTGGGCTTCTGGGTGTGGGACGAGTGGAACAACCTCAACGTCGAACACATCCTCATCGCCATCATCATCGTCGGCCTGGTCGGCCTGGCCCTGGAACAGGTCCTGCTACTGCTCGCCCGGCGCTTCGACTACGCCAGTTGAACCCCGGCCGGCCGGCGTTCCGCTTCGGCCCACCGAGCCGGGCTTGACCTCGTATTGGTGGGCTGGAGCCCACCCTACGGCATATCGAGACAGGAGAATCCCGATGGACAAATTCGTGGAGCTGACCCGCGTCAGCAAGCATTTCGACACCAAGAAAGGCCGCTTCCAGGCCCTGGCCGACGTCAACCTGAGCATCGCCCGTGGCGAGTTCGTCTCGCTGATCGGCCACTCCGGCTGCGGCAAGTCCACCGTGCTCAACCTGATCGCCGGGCTGCTGGAGCCCAACGAGGGCGGCCTGATCTGCAATGGCCGGGAGATCGACGGTCCCGGCCCGGAGCGCGCCGTGGTATTCCAGAACCACAGCCTGCTGCCCTGGATGACCTGCTACGGCAACGTCCACCTGGCGGTGGAAAAGGTCTTCGGCGGCAAGGAGAACAAGGCCCAGCTCAAGGCCCGCAGCGAGGCGGCGCTGAACATGGTCGGCCTCGGCCACGCGATGCACAAGCACCCCAACGAGATCTCCGGCGGCATGAAGCAGCGCGTCGGCATCGCCCGCGCCCTGGCCATGCAACCCAAGGTGCTGCTGATGGACGAGCCCTTCGGCGCCCTGGACGCCCTCACCCGCGCCCACCTGCAGGACGAGCTGCTGCGCATCGTCGGCGAGACCCACAGCACGGTGGTGATGGTCACCCACGACGTGGACGAGGCGGTGCTGCTCTCCGACCGCATCGTGATGATGACCAACGGCCCGGCGGCCACCGTGGGCGAGATCCTCGAGGTCGAGCTGCCGCGTCCGCGCGACCGCCTGGCCCTGGCCAACGACGCCCGCTACCACGAGTACCGCACCGCCGTGCTGGAATTCCTCTACCAGCGCCAGCGGCGCCCGGCAGCCTGAATTGGACGGCGGGCCATCGCGGCCCGCCAGGATTCCGGCCGCCAGGCATGACGCGGGCGAGCGAGAGCCATGTTCTTGACGCCCTCTTCTGACCATATGGACAGGTTTCCGGAAACCCACCTGTCTAACTGGCAGCATTGCTCCTTCTTGGTACTTTAGTCACTCTGGCACGAAATTTGCCGCTCGTCGGGCCAGCACCTCGACATCAGACCAAAGTCTGAACAAATCCGTTTTTCCGGACTCAGAATTCCTGCCTGGACACATTGCGACTGGCAATGGGTCCGCGAGCATCCGTTTACCCCAGGAAGAAGAACCGCAAAGTGCACGAGTCATGTGCAGCGGTTCTCTTTTGTCCGGAAAACGCGAAGCGCTCAATTACAAGTCGCTGTTAGAACAGCCGTTCCAATAACTTCTGAACGGGTACGGGAGTACTACTCCAATAATCGATGCAACAGCATCGGCCTGATAATCAGCCGTTTGAAAAAGAGGTATCCCCATGGATATTAATCAACTCTTTACTTCCCTGTTCACCCAGGGAGTAACCATGGACCTGGTACGCATGGGAATCGTCTATGCCCACTTGATCGCTTGCTGTGTCGCTATCGGCATGGTCATCGTCAGCGACTTCTCGATGATCAAGAAGTTGATCGGTGGTGGCTCTTCCACCCAGGACAGCGATCACCTCGCGAAACTCAAGGATACCGTCCTCATCGCCCTGGCCGCGCTGTGGATCACCGGCCTCATGATCATCGGGCTGGATGTCTCGATCAAAGGCATGGAGTACTTCCTGAACCCCAAACTGCAAGCCAAGATACTGATCGTCACGCTGCTCACCATCAATGGCTTCGCACTCCACCAGTTCGTCATGCCCGCCATGGAAAAGGCCGGCTGCATTCTCAAGATGGCGCCCAACGCCCGTACCCTGGCCATATTCGCGGGTACCGTCTCCGGCGTTTCCTGGTTGTATGCCGCCCTGCTCGGCATCGGCCGCCCGCTGGCCTGGAAATACAGCCTCCACGAACTTCTCATCGCCTATCCGCTGTTGATCGCGGCCGGCTTCACCATGATGGTCCTGCTGGTCGACTGGAAAACCTCCAGAAGCAAGGCGAAACCCGAACCGGCCATGTCCTACGCAGGCATCCTGGCGTTCAAGCATCGCTGAGTTGATTATCTGAAAAATCGAACAGGGAAGTTCGACGCCTGTAACTTTGTTCAAGAACAAACCCTACAATAAGAAAAATGTTGGCGAGGTAGATATGACCGCCAATACATGATCGGCCGGTTATTCGATAACACACTCTTCCGCCCCGTCTCGCGAAGCATTCGCTGCGAACGCAGGAAACACTTAGTTCCAAAGACTCATTTCCTTTGCTCTTCCTTTCGGTATCGAATGGCAGCTCCATTCCCGAGCAGCCTCGAACCGAGCCATGCCAAGACGCCTGTCCCTGCTTCCCGCCCTACTCTGCGTGCCACTGGCCGCGGCCGATACCGGTCTGCTGCTGGAGCCCACCGTGGTCAGCGGCTCGCGCAGCGAAGCCGCCGGCTTCGACCTGCCGTTCTCGGTGGACAGCCTCGACCGCCGCCAGATCAGCGAGGGACAGCCGGGCATCAATGCCTCGGAAGTGCTGCAACGGGTACCCGGACTGGTGGTGCAGAACCGCCAGAACTACGCCCAGGACCTGCAGATTTCCTCGCGCGGCTTCGGCTCCCGGGCGACCTTCGGGGTGCGCGGGATCAAGCTGATCGCCGATGGCATTCCCGCCAGCACACCGGACGGCCAGGGCCAGGCGGCCACCTTCGACCTCGACACCGCCGAACGCATCGAGGTGCTGCGCGGGCCGATGGCCACGCTGTACGGCAGCAACGCGGGCGGCGTGATCCAGTTGTTCTCCCGCGACGGTGAAGGCCCGCCGAAGCTGTCCGCCGGAACCGCCTTCGGCAGCGATGGGCTGCGCAAGGAACGCCTGAGCGCCGAGGGTGGGACGGGCAGGGTCGGCTTCATCGTCGACAGCTCGCGGCTGGACACCGATGGCTATCGCGATCACAGCGCCGCCCGCCGCGAACAGAACTTCGCCAAGCTCAGCCTCGAGCCCGACGACGACAGCCGCCTGGCGCTGATCTACAGCGACCTCAACCAGCAGAGCGACGATCCGCTGGGCCTCTCCTGGGACGCCTATCGCGCCGATCCGCGTTCGGTGGCGCCGGTCGCCCTGCAGTTCGACACGCGCAAGAGCATCGACCACCGCCAGCTCGGCCTCAACTACGAGCGCCATATCGGCGATGCGCGCCTGCAAGCCACCCTGTATGCCGGCACGCGCCGGGTGGTGCAGTACCAGTCGATCCCATCGGCGCCGCAGGCGGCTCCCGGCCATTCCGGCGGGGTGATCGACTTCGACCGCGAGTTACACGGCGGCAGCCTGCGCTGGCTGCAACCGGTCGACGCGCTGCCGGGCGAGTTCGAATGGGTGATCGGTCTCGACTACGACGTCAGCGAGGACGACCGCCAGGGCTACGAGAACTTCGTCGGCTCGCAACTGGGCGTGAAGGGCCGCCTGCGCCGCGACGAGATCGACACCGTCACCAGCCTCGACCCCTACATCCAGGCCAACTGGCGCCTCGGCGACTGGACCTTGCAGGCCGGCCTGCGCCACAACCGCGTCGAGGCGGAAGTGGACGACCATTTCCTCGCCAACGGCGACGACAGCGGCAGCCGCGCCTACCGCAAGAACACCCCGGCCATCGGCGTGATGTACGCCTTCACGCCCGAACTGCACGGCTACGTCAGCGCTGGCAAGGGCTTCGAGACGCCGACCATGACCGAGCTGGCCTACTCGCCCGGCACCGGCGGCTTCAACCTCGGCCTCGATCCGTCGACCAGCACCCAGTACGAGATCGGCCTCAAGGCGCGACTGGGCGAAGGCACGCGGCTGAACGCGGCGCTGTTCCAGATCCGCACCGACGACGAACTGGTGGTCGCCTCCGCCCAGGGCGGCCGCACCACCTACCAGAACGCCGCGCGCACCCTGCGCCAGGGCTTCGAGCTGGGTATCGACAGCCAGTGGAACGAACACTGGAGCACCAGCCTCGCCTATACCCGGCTGGACGCCACCTATGACGACGATTTCGTCAGCAACGGGAGGGCCGTGGAAAAAGGCAACCACCTGCCCGGCGTGCCCGGCACCGCGCTGTACGGCGAACTGGCCTGGCGCCCGCGCGACGGCATCGCCAGCGCCATCGAAGGGCTGTACCGCAGCAAGGTCTACGTCGAGGACAGCAACCAGGCCAGGGCCGCGCCCGGCTACGCGGTGTTCAACTGGCGTACGCGCCTGGAACAGAACCTGGGCAACTGGACCTTCGGCCAGACCCTGCGCATCGATAACCTGTTCGACCGCGACTACATCGGCTCGGTGATCGTCGCCGACGGCAACGGCCGCTACTACGAGCCCGCGCCGGGGCGCAACTGGTACGCCGGAGCGGACATCGCCTATCACTTTTGACCTTTCGCGGGGTGTGCCGCCCGCACCGAGCGATGATCATCTCGAAGCGCGTACCCGTTCCATAGTCCGCCCCTCACCCCAGCCCTCTCCCGAGGGGAGAGGGAGTCGATCCGAGTAGCCGGTGAGCACGGTGCTTCCCTGATCGATGTGCCACATACCCGTAGGGTGCGCCGTGCGCACCTTACCGAAGCCGAGGGGCAGCCATTATCCGGCCAGTACCCGTTCGTCACCGGCGTTGAACTTACCGCCACACCACCTACCGAACAGCGGATATCTCACGCCCGAAAGGTAGTCGCAGTGATCGACCTCAGCACCTGGATGCTCACCATTCCCAGCCAGACCTCCGCCACCGAAATCAATACCGCCCGCCTCAACAACAACTACCAGAGCCAATACTTCCGCAAGCACTCCGACGGCAGCGTGACCTTCTGGGTGCCGGTCACCGGCAGCCATACCGAGAACGCCAGCTACCCACGCAGCGAACTGCGCGAGACCCAGGCCGACGGCAGCCTCAGCTACTGGCCCTACACCCAGGCGGACAACTACCTGAGCGCGGTGCTGACGGTGAACCAGGTGCCGAGCAAGAACAAGATCGTCATCGGCCAGATCCACAGCAAGAACCAGCCCGGCAGCCAGAACGACCCGCTGCTAAAGCTGCAGTACCACTACCGCAACGGCGTCGGCCGGATCGAGGCGCTGCTGCGCAAGCGACCCGGCGACAAGGAAGTGCAGAACATCCTGATCGCCGAGAACATCCAGCTCGGCGAGCGCTTCGGCTACGACCTGCGCCTGACGCCCACCGGCAAGCTCGGCATCAGCGTGAGCAGCAGCAGCGGCGACAAGGGCTCGCACTACCAGCCGATCAGCGCCTACTGGAGCAAGCAGTTGCTGTACTTCAAGGCCGGCGCCTACGTGCAGGACAACGACGGACCGGACAACGAGGGCGGCCGGGTGACCTTCTACTGGCTCAACGCCGTGCACAAATGAGCCGGGAACGCGGAAAGGCGGCAGCGAGGGTAGAATCGCCGCCTTTCCCACGCCTCAGAGATCGACCATGGCCCGCCTCACGCTCGAATTCCCCGAACAGCAGTTCTGCTACAGCACCCACCTGACCGTTCGGGTCACCGACATCAACGCGGCCAACCACCTGGGCAACGACTCGATGATCTCGATGATTTCCGAGGCCCGCGCGCGCTTCCTGTTCGAGTTCGGCATCCGCGAGACCGAGGAAAGCGGCACCGGCATCATCGTCACCGACCTGGCCACCACCTACCGAGCCGAGGCCCACGCCCGCGACCAGTTGCTGTTCGAGGTCGGGGTAATGGACTTCAACAAGTACGGCGGCGACATCATCTTCCGCATCAGCCGCCCGGCCGACGGAACCCTGGTGGCCATGGCCAAGTCCGGTTTCGTGTTCTTCGACTACCGGCAGTCGAAGGTGGTGCGGATGCCGGAATCGTTCAGCGCGAAGTTCCCCCAGGTCAACTGGCTCGATTGACGGTTGACTGGATTCCCGCGTGCGTGGGAATGACGGAGTCGGCGGAACGCACGGTGTCTCCCCCCGTCTTCCCCGCGCACGCGGGACCCAATAGACACACATGGGGCGGATGTCGCTCTTTACATCCACCGGTGATGGTGGAAAACGCTTCGCGGTTTTCCACCCTACGAGAGAGGATTCCCGCGTACGTGGGGAATGACGGAGCCAGCGGAACGCGCGGTGTCTCCTCCCCCGTCATACCCGCGAACGCGGGGACCCAATGAACACGGGAAAAACAACGCCCCAATTCGATGCACACGGGAGCCCCTCATGCGCCCTTATGCATCACGCCCCGTCTCCACCCCACCTGCGACCGCCGAAAACCGGGCCTCGCGGACCTGGCTCAGGTCTTGCTAATCCACTGTCACGGGTAGCCAATGGCGGTTGCCTCCACGCACGACAAAGACGTCGCCCCACCCTCGCCCCTCCGGCGATCAGGTGTAGCGACGTCTTTTCGTTTCGGCCCCAGCGATCGGGGTCGGTGGAGCGGCCGCGATCCGGCGCTCCGCTTGTAGCTCTTTCAACCCGCTGTGGCTCCGGCCACAGGCGCCGTGCCACGAGCACGACGCCCTCCCGGCGCTTGCGCGGAGCCATGCCCACGATCATGGCGCCGCGCAAGTGCCGGGCCCTACAAACGGACGAGGTGTCAGATGAATGCAAGTTTCTGGAAGGCCGGGCACAAACCCACTCTGTTCGCCGCCTTTCTCTATTTCGACCTGAGCTTCATGATCTGGTACGTGCTCGGCCCGCTGGGCGTGCAGATCGCCGCCGACCTCGGCCTGAGCACCCAGCAACGGGCGATGATGGTCGCCACGCCGATCCTTGCCGGCGCCGTGCTGCGTTTCCTGATGGGCCTGCTGGCCGACCGTACCTCGCCGAAGACCGCCGGCCTGATCGGCCAGGTGATCGTCATTGTGGCGCTGCTGGGCGCCTGGCTGATGGGCATCCGCAGCTACGAGCAGGCGCTGCTGCTCGGCCTGTTCCTCGGCGTCGCCGGCGCCTCCTTCGCCGTCGCCCTGCCGCTGGCTTCCCAGTGGTATCCGCCGCAGCACCAGGGCAAGGCCATGGGCATCGCCGGCGCCGGCAACTCCGGCACCGTGCTGGCCGCCCTGTTCGCGCCCGGCCTGGCCGCGCTGTTCGGCTGGAACAACGTGTTCGGCCTGGCGCTGATCCCACTGGTGCTGACCCTGGTCATCTTCGCCAGCGTCGCGCGCAACGCTCCCGAGCGCCCCGCACCCAAGCCGCTGGCCGATTACCTCAAGGCCCTCGGCGACCGCGATAGCTGGTGGTTCATGTTCTTCTACAGCGTGACCTTCGGCGGCTTCCTCGGCCTGGCCAGCACCCTGCCCGGCTACTTCCACGACCAGTACGCCTTCGACCCGGTGAAGGCCGGCTACTACACCGCCGCCTGCGTGTTCGCCGGCAGCCTGATGCGCCCGCTGGGCGGCGCGCTGGCCGACCGCATCGGCGGCATCCGTTCGCTGCTGGTGATGTACACGGTAGCGGCCATCTGCATCGCCGCGGTGGGCTTCAACCTGCCTAGCTCGACCGCCGCGCTGGCGCTGTTCGTGGTCGCCATGCTCAGCCTGGGCGCTGGCAATGGCGCGGTGTTCCAACTGGTGCCCCAGCGCTTCCGCCGGGAGATCGGCGTGATGACCGGGCTGATCGGCATGGCTGGCGGCATCGGCGGCTTCTGCCTGACCGCCGGACTCGGCGCCATCAAGCAGCACACCGGCGACTACCAGCTCGGCCTGTGGCTGTTCGCCAGCCTCGGCGTGCTGGCCTGGTTCGGCCTGTACGGCGTGAAGCGGCGCTGGCGCACCACCTGGGGCAGCGCGGCGGTCACGGTCGCGCGGGTTTGAGAGAAGTTGTAGGGTGCGCCGTGCGCACGGCGCACCCGACGCTTTTTCGCCCAGCCTTCCAGCCTCCAGCGCTCTTATCGGCCTTTGTTGAACGGACCACCCCATGTCCCTGCAACTGCACTTCGGCGACGCCAGCGCCACCGGACCACGCGAGGAAAACCAGGACGCCCTGCGCGTGGTCACTCCGGCGCCAGCGCTGGCGGCCAGCAAGGGCTATCTGTTCGCCCTCGCCGACGGCGTCAGCCAGTGCGCCGATGGCGGGCTGGCCGCGCGGGCGACCTTGCAGGCCCTGGCGCTCGACTACTACGCCACCCCGGAAACCTGGGCGGTGGCGCAGTCCCTCGAACGCCTGCTGATCGCCCACAACCGCTGGCTGCGCGCCAACGGCGGCGGCCAGCCGCTGCTCACCACGCTCACCGCGCTGGTCCTGCGCGGGCGGCGCTTCACCCTGGCGCACGTCGGCGACTGTCGCGCCTATCGCTGGCACGCCGGCGAACTGCAACGCCTCAGCGAGGACCACGTCTGGGACCAACCCGGCATGCAGCACGTGCTCAAGCGCGCACTGGGCCTCGACCAGCACCTGGTGGTGGATTACCTCGACGGCGAACTGCGCACCGGCGAGCGCTTCCTGCTGGTCAGCGACGGTGTCTGGGCGACCCTCGGCGACCACGGTATCCGCCGGATTCTCCAGGACGCCGACGAGCCCGAGGCGATCTGCCAGGCGCTGGTCAGCGCCGCCCACCTGGCCGGCAGCCAGGACAACGCCAGCGCCCTGCTGGTGGAGGTCGGCGAGCTGCCGGAAAGCGCCCTGAGCGACACCCTGGCCCAGCTCGACCACTGGCCGCTGCCGCCAAAGCTGCGCGAAGGCCAGGACTTCGAGGGCTGGCAAGTCGAGCGCCTGCTCGGCGAAACCCGCCAGTCGCTGGTCTACCGGGTGCGCGACGGCCAGGCGCGGCGCTGGCTGCTGAAGGCCCTGCCGGCCAGCCGCGCGGACGATCCGCAAGCAGGGCCGGCACTGCTGCTCGAGGAATGGTTCCTGCGCCGGGTGGCCGGGCGTCACTTCCCGGAGCTCCACCCGCTGCCGCAGCGCCAGCACCTCTACTACGTCCAGCGCGAATACCCCGGCCAGACCCTCGCCGAGCACCTGCGCCTGAACGGCCCGCTGGGCCTGCCGGAGTGGCTGGAGATCGCCCCGCGCCTGCTCAAGGCACTGGGCATGCTGCACCGGCGCAATATCCTGCACCGCGACATCAAGCCGGAGAACCTGCTGTGGGGCGACGACGGCGAGCTGCGCGTGCTGGACTTCGGCCTCGCCTACTGCCCCGGCCTGTCCCGCGACGAGGACCACAGCCTGCCGGGCACGCCCAGCTACATCGCCCCGGAAGCCTTCGGCGGCGCGCCGCCGACTCCCCAGCAGGACCTCTACGCGGCTGGCGTGACGCTCTATCACCTGCTCACCGGCCACTATCCCCACGGCGAGATCGAAGCCTTCCAACACCCGCGCTTCGGCCAGCCGACCCCAGCCAGCCGCTACCGCCCCGACCTGCCGGCCTGGCTCGACGAATGCCTGAGCCGCGCCGTGGCCGCCGACCCGGCCCAGCGCTTCGAAACCGCCGAGGAATGGCTGCTAATCCTCGAACAGGGCGAACGCCGGGCACTCGACACACGCCCCCGGCCCTTGCTGGAGCGCGAGCCGCTGAAGGTCTGGCGCGGCGTGGCGCTGGTCTCGCTGCTGATCAACGCGGCCCTGCTGATCTGGCTGCTCGCCTGATCCCGTCCCCGTAGGGTGGGCTTCAACCCACCACCGGCCACGCGGTCTTTTTCGGTGGGCTGAAGCCCACCCTACTAAACATTGCCTTGAGACATGACTCCGGGGGCCCTGACCGGCTATACATAGCCTTCAAGATCCGAAGGAAGTCAGGACGACCATGCCACAACCGGGCACCCTCGAACTGGAAACCACCCAGACTCCACCACGCCTGCGTGTGCGCGGCGACTGGACACTGGCGCACTATGCGCAGCTCAAGTCGCAGATCCAGCGCACGCCGGAGAGCGCGTCCAGCGGCGGCGCGCAAGTGGATCTCGCCGAACTGGGGCAACTGGACACCGCCGGCGCGGCGCTGCTCGGCCGCTGGCTCGGCGAAGAGCGCCTGCTCGAAGTAGCGAGCAACACACCCGGCCTGCCGGTCGAGCGCCTGGCGCTGCTGCGCACCGTGGGCCAGGCGCTGAACACCTGCCCGAGCACGCCCGGCGAGCCCAGTGGGCCGGCGCTGGTCGAAGTGCTCGCACACATCGGCTGCGCGGTGTCCGATTTCGCGAAGCAAGTGATGGCCCTGCTCGGCTTCATCGGCCTGACCCTCGAATGCCTGCTGCGCAGCCTGTTGTGGCCACGCCGCTGGCGGATCACCTCGCTGGTGGCGCATATCGAGCAGACCGGCTTCAACGCCATCCCGATCATCGCCCTGCTGACCTTCATGGTCGGCGCGGTGGTGGCCTTCCTCGGCGCCACGGTGCTCGCCGAGTTCGGCGCCACCATCTACACCGTGCACCTGGTGGCCTTCTCCTTCCTCCGCGAATTCGGCGTGCTGCTCACCGCCATCCTCATGGCCGGGCGCACGGCCAGCGCCTTCACCGCGCAGATCGGCTCGATGAAAGCCAACGAGGAGATCGACGCCATCCGCACCCTCGGCCTCGACCCGATGGAGCTGCTGGTGCTGCCGCGCATGCTGGCGATGCTGATCAGCCTGCCGATCCTCACCTTCATCGCCATGCTCTGCGGCATCGTCGGCGGCGGCATGGTCAGTACCCTGATGCTGGACGTGTCGCCGGCGATGTTCCTGTCGATCCTGCAATCGGACATTCCCGTGCGGCACCTCTACATCGGCCTGGCCAAGGCGCCGTTCTTCGCCTTCCTGATCGCCGTCATCGGCTGCCTCGAAGGCTTCAAGGCCAGCGGCAGCGCCAAGTCGGTGGGCGACCACACCACGTCCAGCGTGGTGCAATCGATCTTCGTGGTGATCCTGCTGGACGCCATGGCGGCATTGTTCTTCATGGAGATGGGCTGGTGACGGACGACGTATTGGTGGAAGTGCGCGGGCTGGTCAACCGCTTCGGCCCGCAGGTGGTGCACGACAATCTCGACCTGGACATCCGCCGCCGCGAGATCCTCGGCGTGGTCGGCGGCTCGGGTACCGGCAAGTCGGTGCTGCTGCGCAGCATCGTCGGCCTGCTGCGGCCGGCGGCCGGCAGCGTCAAGGTGTTCGGCGAAAACCTGCTGGAACTGCCGCCCGAACGCCGTTCGCAGGTGGAGCGGCGCTTCGGCGTGCTGTTCCAGCGCGGCGCCCTGTTCTCCTCGCTGACGGTGATCGAGAACATCGCCCTGCCGCTGATCGAGCACGCCGGCCTGGACCGCCCCTCGGCCGAGCGCCTGGCGCGGGTCAAGGTCGCCCTGGCCGGGCTGCCGGCCAACGCCGGCGACAAGTACCCGGACTCGCTGTCCGGCGGCATGGTCAAGCGCGCCGCGCTGGCCCGCGCACTGGCCATGGACCCGGAAATCCTCTTCCTCGACGAACCCACCGCCGGCCTCGACCCGATCGGCGCGGCGGCCTTCGACCAGTTGATCCTCACCCTGCGCGACGCGCTGGGCCTCAGCGTGTTCCTGGTCACCCACGACCTCGACACGCTGTACAGCATCTGCGACCGGGTCGCGGTCCTCTCGCAGAAACGCGTGCTGGTCGCCGACAAGCTCTCGGTGGTCGAGGCCACCGACGACGACTGGATTCGCGAATATTTCCACGGCCCGCGTGGCCGCGCGGCGGAGTACGCCGCCAGCCAGGAGAAACACTGATGGAGACCCGTGCGCATCACGTCCTGATCGGCCTGTTCACCGTGGTCACGGTGGGCGCCGCCCTGCTGTTCGCCCTGTGGCTGGGCAAGTCCAGCGTGGACAAGGAATTCGCCCTCTACGACGTGGTGTTCGAGGAGGCGGTGACCGGCCTGTCGGTCGGCAGCGGCGTGCAGTACAGCGGCATCAAGGTCGGCGACGTGGTACAGCTCAAGCTCGATCCCAAGGACCCGCGCAAGGTGCTCGCGCGCATCCGCGTCGGCGGCGACACGCCGATCAAGGAAGACACCCGCGCCCGCCTGGCCCTGACCAGCATCACCGGCGGCTCGGTGATCCAGCTCTACAGCGGCTCGCCGATGAGCCCGCCGCTGGCCACCCGCAACGACAGGCCGGCGGTGATAGTCGCCGACCGCTCGCCGCTGTCGCGCCTGCTGGCCGACGGCGAAGATCTGGTCAGCAACGTCAACCGGCTGATCCTCAACGCCAACCGGATGTTCTCCAGGCGCAACATCGAGCGTATCGGCAACACCCTGGAAAACCTCGACAAGACCACCAGCGTGCTCGCCGAGCAACGCGACGATATCAAGCGGACCCTCGAACAGCTCGCCGAGGTCAGCAGGCACGCCAGCGTCACCCTGCAACAGACCGGCGAGCTGGCGCGCAACGCCAACAGCCTGGTCGACAAGCAAGGTCGCGACATCCTCGACAACGCCGCCCAGACCATGGCCGCGCTGGACCGCAGCAGCCGGAACATCGAGCAGATCATCGGCAACAACAAGGACGCGCTAAGCGGCGGCCTGCAGAGCCTCGGCGAACTGGGCCCGGCCATCGTCGAACTGCGCGGCACCCTCGCCTCGCTGCGCCAACTCACCCGCCGCCTTTCGGAAAACCCCGGCAGCCTGTTGCAGGGACGCCAACAGATCGAGGAGTTCGAACCATGACCATCGTCCGCTACCTGTCGCTGGCGGGCCTCGCCTTCGTGCTGACCGCCTGCTCGATCCTGCCCGAGGCCGAGCCGGTGCAGATCTACCTGCTGCCGCCGGCCAGCCTCCAGCCGGCCGCTGGCGCGCGGGTGGAGCGCTCGCTGCGCATCGTCCGCCCGCAGGCCAGCATGATCCTCGACAGCGCCCGCATCGCGGTGACCCCCGAGGGCAGCCAGATCAGCAGCTACAAGGGCGCGCGCTGGGGCGATACCGCGCCGGCCCTGCTGCGCGACCGGCTGGTGACGCTCTTCCAGACCGACGGCCGGTTCGCTGCCGTGAGCAGCGACGAACAGCACCTGCTGGTGGATCTCGACCTCCTGGGCACCCTGTCGGCGTTCCAGACCGAATACCGCGACGGCCGCCCCGAAGTGGTGATCCGCTACGACGCACACCTGGCCAGCGCCGGCTCGCAACGCATCCTCGCCAGTCGCCGCTTCGAGGTACGCCAGGCGCCCAGGGACGCGCAGGTCGGCGCGGTGGTGGAAGCCTTCGGCCTGGCCAGCGAGCGGTTGGCCAGGGAGATGATCGACTGGGCCGCCGGGCAGGCTCGGGTGGTCAGGTGATTCCAGGGATGGAGTGATGGGTTTCGCTTCGCTCACCCATCCTACGGTTTGGCATTGTGGATAGGGTGAGGGAGCGGGCTTTCCCCCTCACACCAAAATTCAGTCAGCAAGGGCCAAACTCCCTCGTGGTGGGTTAAAGCGGAACTCCGCCCCACCCTACGCCAACCCGCACCATAACGGCGCCAACCCGCCTTAAACCGGTGCACTTCCCCCTGCTCCACGCAAGGAAATCCCGCCAATCCCCGGAAAAACCGGGCCCCGGGCAAGTTGGCACACCCCCTGCAATACCGTTCCCGACAATCACATAAAGCGTCCCCCTCAATGGCGAGGGGGCACTTCCCGATCGAACGGGATTGGACAAAGGCGTCCTCGCTGGGTAACCGGCGGGACGCCTTTTTTGTTTTCCGTGATTTTTGTGCCGGAGATAACCCGCATGAAAAAGCTCAAGTTGGTCATGGTCGGCAACGGTATGGCCGGGGTGCGAACCCTCGAGGAACTGCTCAAGCTCTCCCCCGAGCTCTACGACATCACCGTGTTCGGCGCCGAGCCGCATCCCAACTACAACCGCATCCTGCTATCGCCGGTGCTGGCCGGCGAGCAGACCTTCGAGGAAATCGTCCTCAACGACCTCAACTGGTATGCGGACAATGGCATCAAGCTGCTGCTCGGCCGCAAGGTGGTGAAGATCGACCGCAAGGCGCGCAAGGTCATCGCCCAGGACGGCACCGAAGCGGAGTACGACCGCCTGCTCATCGCCACCGGCTCCAACCCGTTCATCCTGCCGGTGCCGGGCAACAAGCTGGACGGCGTGATCGGCTACCGCGACATCGCCGACACCCAGATGATGATGGAGACCGCCCGGACCCACAGCCACGCCGTGGTGATCGGCGGCGGCCTGCTCGGCCTGGAAGCGGCCAACGGCCTCAAGCAGCGCGGCATGGACGTGACCGTGGTGCACCTCTCCGATTGGCTGCTGGAACGCCAGCTCGACCGCACCGCCGGCAAGCTGCTGCAAGGCGCCCTGGAATCGCGCGGCATCAGGTTCCGCCTCAACGAACAGACCGAAGAGCTGATGGACAACGGCGACGGCCGCGTCTGCGCCGTGCAGTTCAAGAGCGGCGACGTGATCCCCGCCGACCTGGTGGTGATGGCCGCCGGCATCCGCCCCAATACCGAACTGGCGGAAAGCGCCGGGATTCCCTGCAACCGCGGCATCCTGGTCAACGACACCCTGCAAACCTACGACCCGCGCATCTACGCCATCGGCGAATGCGCCAACCACCGAGGCATCGCCTACGGCCTGGTGGCGCCGTTGTTCGAGCAGGCCAAGGTCTGCGCCAACCACCTGGCCCACCTCGGCTTCGCCAGCTACAAGGGCTCGGTGACGTCCACCAAGCTCAAGGTCACCGGCATCGACCTGTTCTCCGCCGGCGACTTCATGGGTGGCGAAGACACCGAGACCATCACCCTCTCCGACCCCATCGGCGGCGTCTACAAGAAGCTGGTGATCAAGAACGACGTGCTGGTCGGCGCCTGCCTGTACGGCGACACCGCCGACGGCGGCTGGTATTTCCGCCAGGTGCGCGAGCAGGCCAACATCAGCGAGATCCGCGACCACCTGATGTTCGGCGAAAGCGCCCTCGGCGACGTCGGCCACCAGGGCCAGAACAGCGCCGCGAGCATGCCGGACAGCGCCGAGGTCTGCGGCTGCAACGGCGTGTGCAAGGGCACCATCGTCAAGGCCATCCAGGAAAACGGCCTGTTCTCGGTCGACGAGGTGAAGAAGCACACCAAGGCCGCCAGCTCCTGCGGCTCCTGCGCCGGGCTGGTCGAGCAGATCCTGATCAGCACCGTGGGCGGCGCGGCGGACGTCAAGCCGAAGAGCGAGAAGGCCATCTGCGGCTGTTCCGACCTGAACCACGGCCAGGTCCGCAAGGCCATCCGCGAACACCACCTGACCTCCATGGCCGAGGCCATGCGCTTCATGGACTGGAGCACGCCCAACGGCTGCGCCACCTGCCGCCCGGCGCTGAACTACTACCTGATCTCCACCTGGCCGGGCGAAGCCCGGGACGACCCGCAGTCGCGCCTGATCAACGAACGCGCCCACGCCAACATCCAGAAGGACGGCACCTACTCGGTGGTGCCGCGCATGTGGGGCGGCGTCACCAACCCGTCCGAACTGCGCCGCATCGCCGACGTCGCCGAGAAGTACAACGTGCCGATGGTCAAGGTCACCGGTGGCCAGCGCATCGACCTGCTGGGCGTGAAGAAGGAAGACCTGCCGAACGTCTGGAAAGAGCTCGACATGCCCTCCGGCCACGCCTACGGCAAGTCCATCCGCACCGTGAAGACCTGCGTCGGCAGCGAGTTCTGCCGCTTCGGCACGCAGAACTCCACCCAGCTCGGCATCGACCTGGAACACGACCTGTTCAACATGTGGTCGCCGCACAAGGTCAAGCTGGCGGTCTCCGGCTGTCCGCGCAACTGCGCCGAGGCCGGCATCAAGGACGTCGGCATCATCGGCGTGGATTCCGGCTGGGAGATGTACATCGGCGGCAACGGCGGCATCAAGACCGAGGTGGCGGAGTTCTTCGTCAAGCTCAAGACCGCCGAGGAAGTGCGCGAATACAACGCCGCCTTCCTGCAGTTGTACCGCGAGGAAGCCTTCTACCTGGAGCGCACCGTGCACTACCTGCAACGGGTCGGCATGGAACACATCAAGAAGGCGGTGATCGAGGACGCCGAGAACCGCAAGGCCCTCGCCGACCGCCTGAGCTACGCGCTGTCGTTCGAGCAGGACCCGTGGAAGGAACGCATCGAGACGCCGCAGTTGAAGAAGGAATTCGACCGGATTCCGGTCAAGCAACTGGAAACCGCCTGACAGCGCCCTCTCCCCCGGCCCCTCTCCCATAAATGGGCGAGGGGTGACTCAGGCCTGACCACCGTGCCACGGCCTGCTCCCTCTCCCGTTTGCGGGAGAGGGCTGGGGAGAGGGAAGAACGCCACCACCGAATTCTGGAGACACCCACATGACCTGGCTCGACATCTGCGCCCTCGACGACATCAACCTGCTCGGCTCACGCATCGTCGCCGGCCCAAAGGGCGACATCGCCATCTTCCGCACCTCGGACGACGAGGTCTTCGCCCTTGACGACCGCTGCCCGCACAAGGGCGGCCCGCTGTCCCAGGGCCTGATCTACGGCAAGCGCGTGGCCTGCCCGCTGCACAACTGGCAGATCGAACTGGAGAGCGGCGAAGCCGTGGCCCCGGACGTCGGCTGCGCCCACCGCCACGACGTGAAGGTGGAGAACGGCCGCGTGCTGCTGGCGCTCAAGAGCATGGCCGCATGCGCATGAACGTCGCCGGCTTTTCCACCCGCCACGCCACCGCTGCAGTGGACAAGCGAAGCGTCGTCCACCCTGCGAACTACAGCGTTTTGGGTCCCCGCGTTCCCGGGGATGACGATTGAGCTGCAATATTGCCCTTCACCTCGTCATTCCCGCGAACGCGGGAATCCAGAAGAGGATGCCGGGACAAGACGGTTGCTCCTGCAACGGAGAATCTGACTCATGACTCAGACCACCGCCTCGACCTGCTGCTACTGCGGCGTCGGCTGCGGCGTGCTGATCGAGCACGACGGCGAGACGATCCTCGGCGTACGGGGCGATCCGAACCACCCGGCCAACTTCGGCAAGCTGTGCAGCAAGGGTTCGACCCTGCACCTGACCGGCGACCTCGACGCTCGCGGCCTGTATCCCGAGCTGCGCCTGGGCAAGGGCCTGGCGCGCAGCCGCAGCGACTGGGACAGCGCCCTCGACCACGCCGCCAACGTGTTCGCCGACACCATCCGCGAACACGGCCCGGACAGCGTGGCCTTCTACATCTCCGGCCAGTTGCTGACCGAGGACTACTACGCCTTCAACAAGCTGGCCCGCGCCCTGGTCGGCACCAACAACATCGACAGCAATTCGCGCCTGTGCATGTCCTCGGCGGTAGTCGGCTACAAGCGCAGCCTCGGCGCCGACGCCCCGCCCTGCTCCTACGAAGACATCGAGCAGAGCGACTGCCTGCTGATCGCCGGCAGCAACATGGCCTATGCCCACCCGATCCTCTTCCGCCGCCTGGAAACCGCCAAGGCCCAGCGCCCGGACATGAAGATCATCGTGGTCGACCCGCGCCGCACCGACACCTGCGAACTGGCCGACCTGCACCTGGCGATCCTGCCCGGCACCGACGTGGCGCTGTTCCACGGCATCCTCCACATCCTGCTCTGGGAAGGCTGGATCGACCGCCGCTACATCGATGCCCACACCGAAGGCTTCGACGAACTGAAGACGCTGGTGCGCGACTACACGCCCGTCGCCGTCGCCGATATCTGCGGCATCCCCCAGGCCGACCTGCTGCTGGCCGCCGAGTGGATCGGCAAGGCGCCGGGCTTCCTCTCGCTGTGGTGCATGGGCCTCAACCAGTCCTCGTCCGGCAGCGCCAAGAACAGCGCGCTGATCAACCTGCACCTGGCCACCGGACAGATCGGCCGGCCTGGCACCGGGCCCTTCTCGCTGACCGGCCAGCCCAACGCCATGGGCGGCCGGGAAACCGGCAGCCTGGCCAACCTGCTGCCCGGCCACCGCGACGCGGCCAACGCCGGACACCGCGCCGAAGTCGCCGCCCACTGGGGCGTCGAGCGGCTGCCGGAAAGCACCGGCCTGACCGCCATCGAACTGTTCGAGGCGGTGCGCGACGGGCGGATCAAGGCGCTGTGGATCGCCTGCACCAATCCGGCGCAATCGCTGCCGGACCAGCAGAAAATCCACGAAGCCCTGGCCGCCTGCCCCTTCGTCGTGGTGCAGGAAGCCTTCTTCACCACCGAGACCTGCCACTACGCCGACCTGCTGCTGCCCGCCGCCAGTTGGGGCGAGAAGGAAGGCACGGTGACCAACTCCGAGCGCCGCATCAGCCATGTGCGCCGCGCCGTGCCAGCGCCCGCGGAGGCGCGGCCGGACTGGGCGATCACCAGCGATTTCGCCCGCCGCCTGGAACAACGTCTACGCCCCGGCCTGCCCAGCCTGTTCGACTTCGCCAGCCCCGAAGCCCTGTTCGAGGAATACAAGCCGCTCACCGCCGGCCGCGACCTGGACTACTCCGGCCTGAGCTACGCCATCCTCGACACCCGGGGTCCCCAGCAATGGCCGTTTCCGGCCGGCGCCACGGCGGGCACGCCGCGCCTGTACGGCGACGGCCGCTTCGCCACCGAGAGCGGCCGCGCGCGCTTCCATGCCGACGTCTACCGCGCGCCGAAGGAGCGCCGCGACGCACGCTTCCCGCTGACCCTCAACACCGGCCGCCTGCGCGACCAGTGGCACGGCATGAGCCGCACCGGCACCGCCGCACGGCTGTTCGGCCACGTCGAGGAAGCCGTGCTCGGCCTGCACCCGGACGAGTTGCGCCGGCGTCGCCTGCAACCCGGCGAACTGGCCAGGGTGCGCAGCCGACGCGGCAGCCTGATCCTCCCGGTGCAGGCCGACGACGCCGTGCGCCCCGGCCAGGCCTACCTGCCGATGCACTGGGGCAACCGCTTCCTCAAGGGCCTGGGCACCAACATCCTGACCCTGCCGGCGTTCGACCCGCTGTCCCGCCAGCCGGAACTCAAGCACGCCGGCATCGAGGTCGAGAGAGTCGAGCTGCCCTGGCAACTGTTCGCCCTGGTCGAAGGCGACGTGCAGCAGCGCTTCACCGCCCTGCGTCCGCTGTTCGACAACTTCGCCTATGCCAGCCTGGCCCTCACCGGCCGCGAACGCCCCGCCCTGGTGATCAAGGCCGCCAGCCCGGTCGCGCCGGACGCTGGCCTGCTGGCGCGCATCGACGCGCTGCTCGGCGTCGACGAAGGTCCGGTGCTGGCCTACGACGACCCACGGCGCACTGTCGGCAAGCGCGTGCGTATCGAGGACGGACGCATCGTCAGCATCCGCCTGGCCGGCGAAACCGCCGCCCGCGACTGGCTGAAAGCACTGTGGAACGAAGGCCGGGCCGACGCCGAGCTGCGCCGCTGGCTGCTCGCCCCGCTATCGACCCCGCCCGGCGGCGGCAAGCAGGCCGACAAGACCCTGTGCAACTGCATGAACGTCAGCGAAGGCGCGATCCGCGACGGCATCGCCCGTGGCCTCGACCTCGACGGCCTCAAGCGCGACCTCAAGTGCGGCACGAGCTGCGGCTCCTGCGTCCCGGAAATCAAACGCCTGTTAGACCGTAGGGTGGAAAACCGCGAAGCGTTTTCCACCACCCTGTGAGGAGAAATCGATATGAACGCAAAAGTCTGGCTGGTGGGCGCTGGCCCCGGCGACCCGGAACTGCTGACCCTCAAGGCGGTGAAGGCCCTGCGCCAGGCGGAGATCGTGATGATCGACGACCTGGTCAACCCGGCCGTGCTGGAACACTGCCCTGACGCGCGGGTGGTGCCGGTGGGCAAGCGCGGCGGCTGCCGCTCCACCCCGCAGGCGTTCATCCACCGCCTGATGCTGCGCTACGCCCGCCAGGGCAAGTGCGTGGTGCGCCTGAAAGGCGGCGACCCGTGCATCTTCGGTCGCGGCAGCGAGGAAGCCGACTGGCTGGCGCAGCACGGTATCGAAGTCGAGATGGTCAACGGCATAACCGCCGGACTGGCCGGTGCCACCAACTGCGGCATTCCCCTGACCCTGCGCGGCATCGCCCGTGGCGTGACCCTGGTCACCGCCCACACCCAGGACGACAGCAGCCTGAACTGGGCCGCGCTGGCCCAGGGCGGTACCACCCTGGTGATCTACATGGGCGTGGCCAAGCTCGGCGAAGTACGCGAAAGCCTGCTGGCCGGCGGCATGCGCACCGACATGCCGGTGGCGATGATCGAGAACGCCTCGCTGCCCGAGCAGCGCGAATGCCGCAGCACCCTGGCCACCCTGCAGCAGGATGCCGCCCTCTTCCAGTTGAAAAGCCCGGCGATCCTGATGATCGGCGAAGTCGCCGCCACCGGGCAGGCAGCCCTGGCGCAAAGCGCCTGACCACCCTGCGGTTTGCCGTTTTTCTGGGTCCCCGCATTCGGGGGGATGACAAGGGAAATCCCGCGCGCTCCGCCGACTCCGTCCCAGCCTCGTAGGGTGGAAAACCGCGAAGCGTTTTCCACCATCATCGGTGGATGTAAAAAGCAACATCCACCCTACGTGTCTATTGGGTCCCCGCGTTCGCGGGGATGGCGGGGAAACACCGTGTGTTCCGCCGGCTCCGTCCCGTCTCGCAGGGTGGAAAACCGCGAAGCGTTTTCCACCATCTCCGGTGGATGTAAAGAGCGACATCCACCCTACGCCGTTCGCGGGGATGGCGGGAGAGACACCGTGCGCTCCGCCAGCTCCGTCATTCCCGCGCACGCGGGAATCCAGAAAAACCCGCCCACACCGTGCCAAGCAGGCAAAGAAAAACCCAGCCGAGGCCGGGTTCTTCCTGAAGCACCAGCAGCTTACTGCTGAACCTGGGCTTCCACTTCCGCTTCCACGCGACGGTTGATCGCACGACCTTCGGAGGTGGCGTTGTCCGCCACCGGACGGGACTCGCCGTAACCAACCGAATCCACGCGCTCGGCACCCACGCCGTACTGGTTGACCAGTACATCGCGGACCGCGTTGGCGCGGCGCTCGGACAGCGCCTGGTTGTAGGCGTCGGTACCCACCGAGTCGGTGTGGCCTTCCACCACGGTGGAGGTTTGCGGGTACTGGTTCATGAAGTCGGCCAGGTTCTTGATGTCGCCGTAGCTTTCTTCCTTCACCACCGACTTGTCGAAGTCGAACTTCACGTCCAGCTCGACACGAACGGTCTGCGGCGGCTCTTCGACCGGTTCCGGCTCCGGGATCGGCTCGGGTGCGGCAACGATCGGCGCCGGCTTGGTGCCGCCGAAGTTCACACCGACGCCGACACCGGCCAGCCACTCGGTATCGCCACGGTCGAAGTTGTAGAGACCATCCACACCCGCGCGGGCGAAGAAGTGCTCGGTGAAGTAGTACTTCAGACCGGCGCCGAGAACACCTTGCGTGGTGTGGTCACGTCCGCTTCGTGCCGCCTGGCCGATGCTCTGGTGAGCGACACCGCCCGACAGGTAGGGGCGCAGGCCCGGGCCGGGCTCTCCGAAGTGGTAGACGGCATCCAGGCCGGTCGAACTGCCCTTGATGTCCTTGTTGGTGACATCGCCGCGGATGTCATGGTACTCGCCATAGGAAAGCACGAGTGCCAGGTCTTCGGTCAGGAAGTAACCGAGAGAGCCACCCAGCAAGTTGCCCTCGTCGAAATCGCGAGTGCTGTCTTCGAAGTATCGCTTACCGAAAATTTCCGCCTCGACTGCACCTTGGCCTTGGGCCAGTGCGCTGAGCGAAAGACTTCCGATCAGTGAACCTATGACAACGCCTAAGGTGTTTTTCAGTTTCATCCTTAAATATCCCCAGTTGGCTTGTATACGAGGTCGGAGTGTCAAACACGTGGACCTGTAGAACGATAGTAGACATATGCCGTTATAGCGAGTCACGCTATTCAATTGTTTATTGATCGCACCACACGCCTGCATATTGCCACTACGCAGGTTAGTACCTTGAAAACGTTGGAAGTTCCAACTTAGGAACACAAGGTCAATAATGGCCAATCATAATAAAAAAGACCGCCCTTCCCCTGCCTGAAGAAGGACGGTCGAAGACGAACCGACCGGAACGATCCGTGCGCGTCCGGTCAGCGTGCGGTGATCACCGCCAGTTTGGTGATGCCGGCCCGCTCGATGGAGGCCATTGCCTTGGCCACCTGGCCGTAGTCGACGTGTTCGTCGGCCTGCAATTGCACGCGCAGTTCCGGGTCCTCCGCCTTGGCGGCTTCCAGGTTGCTCTGCAACAGGTCCAGCTGGACCTCGTCCTTGTTGATGAAGAACCGGCCTTCGCCGTCGATGCTCACCACCAGCGGGTCCTTCTGTTCGGGAGGCGCCACCGCTTCGGTCTTCGGCAGGTTGATCGGGATCGCGTTGGTCAGCAGCGGCGCGGTGACGATGAATACCACCAGCAGCACCAGCATCACGTCCACCAGTGGGGTGACGTTGATCTCGCTCAGCACTTCATCGCTGTCTTGGGTGGAAAAGGCCATGTCAGGACGCCTCCTTCACTTTCTGCGCGCCGGCGGCGGGCTTGGCGGTGGGGAGCTGGATCAGCTTGAACGCGCTCTTCTGCGCCAGGCTGTAGAAGTCATGGGCGAAGTCGTCGAGATCGGCGGCGTTGAGCTTCAGGCGGCGCAGGAAATAGTTGTAGACCAGCACCGCCGGCACCGCGACGGCGATACCCACGCCGGTGGCGACCAGTGCCGCGCCGATCGGCCCGGCCACGGTTTCCAGGCTGGCCGAGCCGGCCGCGCTGATCCCCTTGAGCGCTTCCATGATGCCCCACACGGTACCGAACAGGCCGATGAACGGCGAGGTCGAGCCGATCGAGGCGAGTACCGCGAGGCCCGACTCCAGGGAGCGGCGCTCACGCTGGATCTGCTGGCGCAGGGCGCGTTCGAGGCGGTCCTGGTGGTTGATCGCCTGGCTCAGGTCTCCCTGGCCGTGGTCCTGGATACGGATGGCGCCGAAGCCGGCCTGGGCCACACGGGACACCGCGCCGGGCTGGGCGTTGGTCAGCTCGGCGGCGCCGTCGAGGCTGGAGGCGCTCCAGAACAGCTTCTGGAACTTGCGATCCTGGCCTTTCAGGCGACCGAACTGCACGGCCTTGAGCAGGGCCAGCCCCCAGGTGACGATGGAAAAGCCGATCAGCAGCCAGATGACCGCGTGTTCGATGGATTCGAGTGGGGATGCCAGTAGGTTCATGTCGGGTCTCTCTGTGTTCAGCGAAATGAATGTCTGTTCGTTCAATTCAGGCGGAAGTCGATCGGCACGCTGACCCAGCCGTTCTGGGCGACGTCGCCGCGTTTGGCGGGCACGAAGCTCCAGCGCTTGACCGCCCGTATCGCGGCCTGGTCGAGCACGTCGCGGCCGCTGGAGGTCTGCACCTGGATATCGCTCGGCTTGCCGTTGGCCAGTACATGGACGCGCAGCAGCACGGTGCCTTCCCAGCCCCGGCGCTGGGCCAGCGACGGGTATTCCGGCGCCGGGTTGCGCAGGTAGCCGGCGTTGGCCGAGGGCGGTATGACCGGGGCCGGCGCGGGCGGCGGCGGAGCGACTTCCTTCGGCGGCGCCGGCGGCGGCTCGACCGGCTTGGGCGGCGGAGGTGGCGCGGGCTTCGGCTTGGGTTTCGGCTTCGGTGGCGGCTTGGTCGCCAGTTCGTCGACCACCGGAGGTGGCGGTGGCGGCGGTTCCACCACCGGCTCGGGAATCGGCTCCGGCGGTGGCGGCTCGATCACCGGCGGCGCCGGCGTGGTGAATTCGATGGTCATCGGCGGAATCTCCACCGGAACTTCCGGCAGCACCGGCTCGGGACGCTGGCTCAGCCAGTAGATCACCGCGCCGTGCAGGACCAGGGCGAAGGCGCCGAGCAACAGGCCTTCACGGCGGCTCAGCGCACCCTGCGGACGGACATGATGCTGGCGGTCGCGCCCCAGCGGTTCTCGGTGCGGTCGGCCGATGCCAACCAGATCGGCACTTGGCGCCTCACGCCAGAACAACTCCTGGGCGCTGGCTGCGCTCTGTGCATTGCCCATCGAAAAACTCCTCGAAGAAACCTGTTGCGCCGCGCCCTGACAGGGTCACGGCGGTGACAGTGGAGCCGGCAGCCTTCCGGAGGCTTGAAAGGGCCATCGCAGAGCGGTTGCCGGGTGTGAGGACAATGATTGGCGGCAGCTTTTATCTCATAAAGTAATTTTTATTGATTTTGTAATATCTAAAAAGAATATAAGTTCTCTATCTATTTGTTTTTAAATGACTTATTTATTCGATGATCAAGAAGGCATTGGAAAAATGCCTAAAAGGCATGGAAAAACAGCACCTCGACAAAAAAGCCGCCTGTCTCTCGACAGGCGGCTCATCTGGCTTGCCTCCCCTCCTGTAGCCCGGGTGCAATCCGGGAACGCCATCGCCCTAGAACGGCCGGCTACCGGCCAGGCTGATCCGCTTGAGATCGCGCCGCTCCCGTGGATCGAAGGCGCTGCGCGCATGCAGGGTGGCCTGGTTGTCCCAGTAGACGATGTCGCCCACCTGCCATTTGTGGGTATAGAAGAACCGCTCCTGGCCGATGTGTTCCCGCAACCGGGCGATCAGCGCCTTGCCGCGCTCGGGGTCGTAGCCGGGGATTTCCACCTCGGTGGCCACGCTGAGATAGAGCAGGCGCTTGCCGCTTTCCGGGTGCACGCGCACCAGCGGATGCTCGGTGCCCTGGATCGGCTCGATGTCCGGCGTTCGGTAGGTGACGTGGGCGCCGCCGTAGCCGCCCTGGCGGAGGCGGATGAACGGGTTGTAGTTGATCAGCCGCAGGCCATCGATCTCGTGCTTGGTCTCCTCGTCGAGGGTCTCGTAGGCCAGGGCCAAGTTGTACCAACTGGTGTCGCCGCCCTTCGACGGCACGTCCAGGGCATAGAGCAGCGAGCCGGCCGACGGCACCGGCGTCCAGTGGTGGTCGCTGTGGGGCGGCAAGGCGATGCTGCCCAGTTCTCCCTCGTCGTGGTTGGCGACGCGGACGATCTGCGGCGCCTTGCCGTCGGAGCCGGAAGACAGCACCGGGATATCGGCCGGCGG
Source organism: Zestomonas carbonaria (assembly GCF_904061905.1). Taxonomy (GTDB): domain Bacteria; phylum Pseudomonadota; class Gammaproteobacteria; order Pseudomonadales; family Pseudomonadaceae; genus Aquipseudomonas; species Aquipseudomonas carbonaria. The sequence continues at coordinate 5,159 of NZ_CAJFCI010000081.1, read as the reverse complement.
CTGGAACACCGACCCGAACCAGGTGGCGAAGTCGAGGAACTGGCCGTCGTTCAGTTTCTGGCCGCTGAACACCAGGATGTGGTGGTCGCGCAGCGCCTGCTTGAGGGCCAGTACCTGGTCGGCGCTCAGCGGCTGGCGGGCATCCAGGCCGCTGACGCGGGCGCCGAGCGGCGCGTCCAGCGGGGTGATGGCGAAGGTGTCGGGCTCCTGGCGGAGCGCGGTGGCGGATTGGGACATGACGGGGTTCTCTGGTGATTGGGTTGGATGTGGGGCGGCCAAGGCCCGGCTCGCAAGAGCGGATGTGCACAATGACATCCACCCCACGACCGGCCTCAGCCCTTGCGCACGGTGCGGCTGCGCTGGCCGTCGACGCCCACCGGCACGTCGCCGGCCAAGGTCACGCGGCGCACCACTCGATCCTGGGTGCCGTAGTCGTCCACCGCGTAGTGCTGGGTGGCGCGGTTGTCCCAGATCGCCACGTCGCCTTCGCGCCAGCGCCAGCGCACGGTGTTCTCCAGGCGGATCACGTGGCTTTGCAGGACGTTGAACAACTGCGCCGAGTCGCCCTGCGAAAAGCCCTTCAGGCGCTTGACGAAGTGGCCGAGCAGCAGGGTCCGTTCGCCGCTGACCGGGTGCACGCGAACCACCGGGTGCTCGGTCTCGTAGACGGTGGAGGCAAACACCTTGCGGTATTCCTCAAGGCGCGCCGGGTCGGCGTTGGGGCGCACGCCGGCATAGTCGTACTCGTTGCTGTGCACCGCCCAGAGTTTGTCAGCCAGCTCGCGCAGCTCGGCCGGCAGGTCGTCGTAGGCGGTCGCGGTATTCGCCCACACCGTGTCGCCGCCGGCCTTGGCGGCCACCACCGAGCGCAGGATCGAAGCCTTCGGGTAGGCATCGACGAAGGTCACGTCGGTGTGCCAGGAACTGGCCCGGTGGCCTTGCGCGCCATCCAGCTCCAGCACGTAGGCGGTGCCATCGCGGACCGGCACGGTGGGGTGCGCCACCGGATCGCCGAGCAGCTTGGCGAAGGCCTCCTGGCCCTGGTCGTCGAGGTGGGTCTGGTCGCGGAAGAAGATCACCTTGTACTGCACCAGCGCCTGCTGGATGGCCTCCACGGTGGCGGCGTCCAGGTCGGCGGAAAGCTTCACTCCGCGAATCTCGGCGCCGATACGGCCAGCGACAGGATGGATCTCAAGGACAGCGTTCTGTTCTACGGCTAATGCGGCATTGCTCATGATGTAAGCCCTCTGTGGGGTGGTCAGAAGTCGTAACGCACGGACAGGCCAGCGGTGCGCGGTTGGCCGACGGATGCGCTGTAGGCGCCGTTGAGGTAGGCAAAGGCGGCCAGGTAGTAGTCGGTATCGGTGGCATTCCTGACCCACACCGAGGCGTCCAGCAGGCCGTCGCCCAGCTCGCTGCGGATACCCGCCGCCAGGTTGACCAGCCCGTAGCCGTCGATCTTCGAGAGGTCCGAGTTGTCCAGCGTGCCTTCGGCCTCGGAGCGGTAGGAGTAGCTGGCGGTGAGGTACGGCTCGATGCCGTTGTCCAGTTGCCACTTGTATTCGCCGCTGATGTTGCCGATCCACTTCGAGGCGCCGACCACGCGTTCACCGGTCAGGTCGCAACTGGTCGGCGCACCGGGCACGGTGGCGATCTCGCCGGGGCACGGCGCATCCTTGAACGACAGGTAGGTGACGTCGTTATAGGAACCGTTGAAGTTCAGGGTCAGGCCGCGCAGCGGCAGCGCGGTGGCCTCGAACTCGACGCCACGCGAACGCACGCTGCCGGCGTTGGCCAGCACCTGCACAAGATTGATGGTGCCGGGGATCTGGTAGAGCGTGGTGGCCTGGTAGCCGTGGATACCGGTCCAGAACAGGTTGGCGTTGAGCTGCAGGCGCCGGTCGAACAGCGTGCTCTTGAAACCCAGCTCGGCGTCGTTGGCTCGTTCGGGACCGACCAGCAGCGACTCCGCCCCCGCCGTCGGCGCGCTGCCGACCGCCAGGTTGACCCCGCCGGACTTCTCGCCGTGGGACAGGCTGGCGTAGCCGAGCAGGTCGTCGCTGAACTTGTAGCTCAGGGCGACCAGCCCGGACGGCGCCGCGTTGTACTGGTTCAGGTCGCCGGTGGCGTAGGCGCCGGTCTGGCCCTGCCGGATCGCCGCCGGCAAGCCCGCCACCGGAGCCCCACCGACCGGGGCGAAGCGCTCGACCTTGGCCTCCTTCTCCTCGTAGGTGCCACGCAGGCCGACGGTGAGGTCCAGCCGGTCGGTGGCATGCCAGGTGCCCTGGCCGAACAGCGCGTAGCTGTTGGTGTCGATCTTGCCGTTGGTCTTGGTGCTGACGCCATTCAGCGCATTCAGGTCGGCGCCCAGCAGGAACAGGTCCGCGCGGTCGCCGAAGTGGGTGAAGTTCTTGTTGCCCAGGTCCTGCTTGAACAGATAGGCGCCCAGCACATAGTCGAAGGCGCCGCCCGTGGGCGAAGCCAGGCGGATTTCCTGGGAGAACTGGCGATCATGCACTTCCACGCCGGTGTTGCGGATCGCCGAGACATTCAGGGTCTCGTCGTTGGCCGGGGTGAAATGCCAGTAGCGGTAGCCGCTGATGGACGTCAGGTTGTAGCCGCCGCTCAACCGCCAGTTGGCCTCCACCGAGGTGCCGCCCTGGTGCACGCTGACGTGCTGGCGGCTGTCGATGTTGACCTTCTTGTCGTCCGGGTCGCGGTGCGGCGAGGCGCCGGCCAGGGCCGCGCGATCCCAGTACCGGTCCGGCGCGCCGTACACCACCATGGTGCCGTAGTCGGAATCCTCGGCGTTGTAGTCGGCGATCCAGCGCAGGCTGAAGTCCTCGCTGGGCTCGAACAGCAACTGGCCGCGCACGCCTTCGCGGACACCGCCGTTGAGGTCGTCGCCGTTGAAGGTGTTCTCGATGAAACCGTCCTCGCGGGTCCGATAGGCCGACAGGCGCCCCGCCAGGGTCTCGGTCAGCGGGCCGGAAACGCTGCCCTTGCCCTGGAAGTAGCCACGCTCGCCACCGGAAAACTCGATGCTGCTTTCCGGCGTGAAGGTCGGCTTGCGGGTGCTGATGTTGAGCACCCCGGCGGTGGTGTTCTTGCCGAACAGGGTGCCCTGCGGGCCGCGCAGCAGTTCCAGTTGCTCGATGTCCAGCAGGTCGAACACCGCCATGCCGGGACGGCCCAGGTAGATGTTGTCCAGATAGACCCCGGCGCTGCCCTCCAGGCCGTCGCTGGCCGGATTGTTGCCGATGCCGCGTACCGCGATGCTCGACTGGCGCGCATGCACGTAGGCGACGTTGACGCTCGGCAGCACCTGCTGCAGGTCCTGCACCCGCTGGATCTTCTGCGTCTCCAGGGTGTTGCCGCTCAAGGTGGTGATCGGCGTCGGCACGTCCTGGGCATCCTCCTCGCGGCGGCGGGCGGTGACCGTGACCTTGCTCAGGCGGGTATCGGACTCCAGAGAAGCCCCCTCCTCCCCGGCCACTTCCTCGGCCCAGGCATTGCCGCCGCTCCAGGCGCTCCCCAGCGCCAGCAGCAGGGTCAGGGCGTAATCCGGCGCGGCCAGCCTGCGCAAGGACAGCGGGCGGGCAATCCGTGGGCGGAAGCGCTGGTCGATCGATTTGCGTTGCGTGCTCATGGTTTTCCTTTTCATCCCCATCCCGGCGCCAGAACGCCGGGCAAAACGAACCCGCGCCAGCAGACCTGGCATTGAAAAAACGTGTGGATCGGTGGGCGCGATGACCGGCGGAACCGGCCCAGCTCATGGGCTGGCGCGCGGAAGGATCAGCGACACATGCGCGCGGTCGCGCTGCGGTACTGCCGGACAGGTAGGTTGGCGGTGTTGTTCATTGGCGATATCCCCTCGGATGCAAGGCCATAAACTTATTCCTTATAAATCTAATAATTAAAAATAAGCTTTATTGACGGAATAAGAGCCTGCATTTAAAACCAGCACCCAGGGACGGGCAAATACCTTCGCCCTATTTTTTCAATGCCGGGAAAGCATCATGGATCTGCGCCAACTCCGTTACTTCATCGCCCTGCTCGAACACCGCAGCTTCGTCCGCGCGGCCGATGCCATCGGCATCACCCAACCGGCGTTCAGCCGCAGCATCCAGGGGCTTGAGCAGGAATTCGGCTGCCAGTTGGTGGATCGCGGCAACAAGGACCTGCGCCCCACGCCGGAAGGCCAACTGGTGCTGCAACACGCCCTGCGCCTGGTACAGGGGGCCGCCAACCTGGTCAGCGAAATCAACCAGATGACCAAGCTGGACGCTGGCGACCTGCGCTTCGGCTGCGGCCCGGCGCCGGCGGTCAGGCTGGTGCCGGATGCCGTCGCGCAGTTCATCAACCGCCATCCGCGCGTGCGCACCGCGTTCATGGTCGACAACTGGGAAAAGCTCGGCCGCGCCCTGAGTCGCGAGGAAATCGAATTCTTCGTCGCCGACATCCGCCATTTCGAGGCCGACCCGAACTTCCAGACCCAACCGCTGACGCCCAAGCGCGGCCTGTTCTTCTGCCGCCCCGGACACCCGTTGCTGGCCAAGGAAAGCCTGTCGACCAACGACATGTTCGCCTACCCGCTGGCCGCCACCCTGATCCCGCCGGGGGTGCGCAAGGTACTGGCGAACCTCAGCGGACGCATCGACTTCTCCCCGAGCATCGAGGCCGAGCATTACGACGCCCTGCGGCGGATCGTCGAGCAGACCGACGCCATCGGCATCGGCACGGCGGAAGCCTTCCAGGCGGCGATCGACCGGGGCGACCTAGTCCACCTGCACTGGCGCAACCTGCCGCAGAACCTCGACCAGCTATTCGCCCGCTGCGGCATCGTCAGTCGCACCGGCTTCCGCCTGTCGCCGGCAGCACGGGCGATGATCGAGACGCTGGTCGAAGTGGACGGGGCGGCTGCGCTGACGGGTATCAAGACCGCCTAGAAGTGGCGGGACGCCCGGTTGCTTTCTGGGTCCCCGCGTTCGCGGGGAAGACGGAGGAGAGAGCGAGCGCGGGCCTCAACCTCGTCATCTCCGCGAACGCGGGGACCCAATAAAAGGTTCTTCGCGGACTCAGGGGAAAGAGCGAGTTGACAGTCAGGGAAATGGGTAAATTGGCAGTCGCCAAACGAACCAACCCCCACCCCCTGCTGC
>NZ_CAJFCI010000080.1:307913-333736 GCF_904061905.1 Zestomonas carbonaria | reverse complement strand
CCCCCCGCCTGGCTCTCTGCTCGCGATCCAATCACCTAAGCCAACAACGCCACCGCCTTCACCTGTGCCCATAGCTGCTGGCCGGGATGCAGGCCGAGGTGGTCGCGCGAGTAGCGGGTGATGCGCGCCAGCAGCGGCGTGCCGTCCACCTCCAGGCGCACCAGTACGTGGGCGCCGCTGCCGGCCGGGGTTTCGCCGATCACGGTGGCCGGCAGCAGGTTGAGGATGCTGCTGTGTTCCTGGCGTTGCAGGCTCAGGCTGACGTCACGCGCCTGGATCTTGCAGCGCAAGGGACGCCCTGGCGCCAGCGGCTTGTGCGCCACGCGCAGGACCTGCCGGCTGCCCGGCAGCTCGAGGCTGAGCAGGTCGTAGGCCGAGTCATGGCCGGCGACCCGTCCCTCGATCACCACCCCCGCGTCGTCGGTCAGGGCGGTCGGCAGGTCCAGGCGCGCCAGGGTTTCGCCGATCGGCCCGCAGGCCAGGACACTGCCCAGCTCGAACAGCACCAGATGATCGGCCAGCCGCGCCACCTCATCCGGTGCGTGGCTGACGTACAGCACCGGGATGTCCAGTTCATCGTGCAAGCGTTCTAGGTAGGGCAGGATCTCGCCCTTGAGCTTGAGGTCGAGCGCCGCCAGCGGCTCGTCGAGCAGCAGCAGCCGCGGGCTGGTGAGCAAGGCGCGGGCGATGCCGACACGCTGCCGCTCGCCGCCGGACAGGCGATCCGGCATGCGTTCGAGCAGGTGGCCGATCCCCAGCAGCTCCACCGCCTGTTCCTGGCCGACCCGCCGCTGCTCCGCCAGAATGCGCCGGTAGCCGTACTCCAGGTTGCGGCGCACCGTCAGGTGCTCGAACAGGCTGGCCTCCTGGAACACGTAGCCCAGGGCGCGCTTGTGGGTGGGCAGCAGCAGCCGCGAGGCGCTGTCCTGCCACAGTTCGCCGTTGACCCGCAGGAAGCCCTGCCCCGCTCGTTCGAGGCCGGCGATGCAGCGCAGCAGACTGGTCTTGCCCGAGCCGGACGGCCCGAACAGCGCGGTCACCCCGCGCCCCGGCAGGCGCAGATCGACATCCAGCACGAACTCCGGGTAATCGAGGCGGAAACGCGCCTCGATCCCCTCATGCTCAAGCGTCATTCAATTTCCCCAACCCGGCTTGATTCGCTTCGAAGAATACAGCGCCAACAGGATCAGGAAGGAGAACACCAGCATGCCTCCGGCCAGCCAGTGCGCCTGGACGTACTCCATGGCCTCGACGCGGTCGTAGATCTGTACCGAAACCACCCGGGTCTTCTCCGGGATGTTGCCGCCGATCATCAGCACCACGCCGAACTCGCCGACGGTATGGGCGAAGCCGAGGATGCTGGCGGTGACCAGGCCAGGCTTGGCGAGCGGCAAGGCAACGGTGAAGAAGCTGTCCCAGGGCCCCGCGCGCAGGGTCGCGGCCACCTCCAGCGGGCGCGGGCCGATGGAGGAGAACGAGTTCTGCAGCGGCTGCACCACGAACGGCAGCGAGTAGATCATCGAGCCCACCACTAGGCCGGCGAAGGTGAACGGCAGCACGCCCAGACCCATGCTCTGGGTCAACTGGCCGATAGGCCCGTGCGGGCCCATGCTAACCAGCAGGTAGAAGCCGATCACCGTCGGCGGCAATACCAGCGGCAGCGCCACCACGGCCCCCACCACGCCCTTGAGGCGCGAACGGGTGTTCGCCAGCCACCAGGCGATAGGCGTGCCGACCACCAGCAACAGCAGCGTGGTCAGCGTCGCCAGCTTGATGGTCAGCCAGATCGCGGCAAGGTCGGCGGGACCCAATGGCATGAGGGAGGGCTCAGCGGCTGTAGCCGTAGGACTCGATCACCTTGCCGGCCTGTTCACCCTTGAGGTATTCGACGAATGCCTTGGCCGCCGGGTTGTCCTTGCCCTTGGCGAGGATCACCGCATCCTGGCGGATCGGCTCATGCAGCTCGGCCGGCACGATCCAGGCGGAGCCGCCGGTGACCTGGCCGTCCTTGTAGATCTGCGAGAGCGCGACGAAGCCCAGCTCGGCGTTACCACTGGCAACGAACTGATGCGCCTGGGTGATGTTCTGCCCTTCCACCAGCTTGCCGGCCACCGCCTGGCGCAGCCCCAGGTGGTCGAGCACCTGGGTCGCCGCCAGGCCGTAGGGAGCGGTCTTCGGGTTGGCGATGGACAGGTGGCGGTAATCCTGGCGCTTGAGCACCTCGCCCTGGTCGTCCACGTAGCCTTCCTTCGCCGACCACAGCGCCAGGGTGCCGATCGCGTAGGTGAAGCGCGAACCGGCGACCGTCTCGCCTTCCTGGTCCAGCTTGGCGGGCGTGGAGTCGTCGGCGGAGAGGAACACCTCGAAGGGCGCGCCGTTCTTGATCTGTGCATAGAACTGACCAGTGGCGCCGAAGGACGTCACCAGCTTGTGCCCGGTGGTTTTCTCGAAGTCCTCGGTCATCGCCTGCACCGGGCCGGTGAAGTTGGCGGCGACCGCCACCTGCACTTCGTCGGCGACGGCGCTGTGCAGCAGGCCCGCGGAAAACAGTCCGAACAGGACGGGAATGAAACGACGGTGCATGGCTGGCTCCTTGTTGTTGTACGGCAATTCGCTATATCAAAAACTATATAGCGAGTCCTGTGGCCAGCCAAGCGAAATAAACTTTTCTATATAGCCCTACCTCTCACCATCAAGACACTGCCCTGTAGGAGCAAGCTCTGCTCGCGAAGCTCTTGATCGCGAGCAGAGGACCGTGGCGCCCTAGCGGCGCAGCAGGCGCAAGCCGTTGAACACCACCAGCAGGCTGACGCCCATGTCGGCGAACACCGCCATCCACAGGGTCGCCTCGCCCGTGATCGCGATGGCCAGGAACAGCGCCTTGACGCCCAGGGACAGGGCGATGTTCTGCTTGAGGATGCGCGCCGTGTCGCGGGACAGCCGGACGAAGGTGGCCAGCTTGCGCAGGTCGTCGTCCATCACCGCCACGTCGGCGGTCTCGATGGCGCTGTCGCTGCCCGCCGCGCCCATTGCGTAGCCGATGTCCGCGCGGGCCAGGGCCGGCGCGTCGTTGATGCCGTCGCCGACCATGCCGACCACATGCCCCTGTGCCTGCAACGCCTCGATGGCGCTCAGCTTGTCGGCCGGCAGCAGGTTGCCACGGGTTTCGTCGATGCCCACCGCGCTGCCGATGGTTTCCGCCGTGTGCGGGTTGTCGCCGCTCAGCATCAGGCTGCGAATGCCCAGCGCGTGCAGTTCGGCAAGCGCCTCGCGGCTGCCCGGCTTGACCGTGTCGGCCACCGCGAACAGCGCCAGCACGCGGTCCTCGGCACACAGCAGGACGACGCTCTTGCCCTGCCGTTCGAGACGTTCCAGGCGCGCCTCCAGGGCCGGCGAGCACAACCCCAGGTCCTCGACCAGCCGGTGGTTGCCAAGATGGTAGGCACGCCCATCCACCTCGCCGCGACTGCCACGACCGGGCAACGCTTCGAAGGCGCTCACCGGCAGGCTGTCGATGCCGTCCTGCTCGGCCTGGCGAGCCAGCGCCAGGGATACCGGGTGATCGGAACGCGATGCCAGGCTGGCGGCGACCGCCCGGGCATGCGCCTCGGTTTCTACCTCCAGCACCTCGAAATCGGTCTGCGCCGGACGGCCGTGGGTGATGGTGCCGGTCTTGTCGAGGGCCAGCACATCGAGCTTGCCGCCACTCTCCAGGTACACCCCGCCCTTGATCAGCAGGCCATGCCGCGCGGCGGCGGCCAGGCCGCTGACGATGGTCACCGGGGTGGAGATCACCAGCGCGCAGGGGCACGCCACCACCAGCAGCACCAGGGCACGGTACAGCCAGTCCAGCCAGGCGCCGTCGAACAGCGGCGGCAGCAGCGCGACCAGCACGGCGAGGACGAACACCGCCGGCGTGTAGATGCGCGAGAAACGGTCGACGAAGCGCTGGGTCGGCGCCTTGGCGCCCTGAGCCTCCTCGACGCTGTGGATGATCCGCGCCAGGGTGCTGTCGCCAGCCAGCGCGGTGACCCGGTACTCCATCTCGCCGGCCTGGTTGATGGTGCCGGCAAACAGCGGATCGCCGACGCCCTTCTCCACCGGCAGGCTTTCCCCGGTGATCGGCGCCTGGTCGACGCTGGAACGCCCCTCGACCACCTCGCCGTCCAGGCCGATGCGCTCGCCGGGACGCACTCGCACCCGTGCGCCGAGGGGCACATCGCTGACCGCCATCTCGAGCCAAGCGCCATCCGCCTGCTGCACCGTCGCCCGCTCCGGGGTCAACGCCATCAGCCCACGGATCGCCTGGCGCGCACGGTCCAGCGAGCGCGCCTCGATGCGTTCGGCGATCACGAACAGCACCATCACCATGGCCGCTTCCGGCCACTCGCCGATCAGCACCGCACCGGTCACTGCGATACTCATCAATGCATTGATGTTCAGGTTGCGGTTCTTCAGCGCCACCCAGCCCTTGCGGTAGGTGCCCAGGCCGCAAGCGAGGATGGCCGCCAGTGCCAGGCTGGCGACCACCCACTCCGGCGCCCGGCCGGAGAAATGCAGGACTTCGGCGAACAGCGCGGCAAGACCGGCCAGCGCCAACGGCCAGTTGCGCTGGGGCCGTTCCGCTGCGTCGTCATCCGGTTCGGCGCCTTCGAGCAGCGGCGTGAAGCCCAGCTCGCGAATGGCTTCCAGCGCCGCTTCCAAGGCGCCGGGCCGATGGTGAATGCCGAGCACCCGCTGCAACAGGTTGAACTCCAGGGCGAGCACGCCGGGCATGTCGGCCAGGCGGCCACGGATCAGCGCTTCCTCGGTCGGGCAGTCCATCTGCTGGATGCGCACCCGGCTCAGGCGAGCGTCCTTGGCGACGTCCTGGGTCGGCACGGCGGTATTCGCCCGGGGTTTCCGATCGTCGCTCGGATGATGGTGTTGGTGTCCGCAGCAATCGGTCATGGAACAACTCCTTGTCTGTAGTTGTTGCCGAGTTAACACCCTGTAGTCACTATAGGGTCAAGCACCTTGAGGAACCCGTCATGAAAATCGGCGAACTGGCCAGGCTGACCGACTGCGCGGTGGAAACCATCCGCTACTACGAGCGCGAAGGCCTGCTGCCGCCACCGGCGCGCGGCGAGAACAACTACCGCTCCTATGGCGAGGCGCATGTCGAACGGCTGATCTTCATCCGCAACTGCCGCAGCCTGGACATGACCCACGAAGAGATCAGGCGCCTGCTGGAACTGCGCGAACAACCCCGCGCCGGCTGCGCCGACGCCAACGCGCTGGTCGACGAACACATCGCCCATGTGCGCACACGCATCGCCAGCCTCCAGGCGATGGAGCAACAACTACTGGAACTGCGCCAGCGCTGCCAGGCAGGCGGCGAGGCCTGCGGCATCCTGCAACGGCTGAACGAAGCCGGCGCGGTCGAGGATGTCGCCCCGGCCGGGCATTCGCATGTGGGCAATAGCCACGGGCATTGAGGCTGGAGGCTGGAGGCTGGAGGCTGGAGGCTGGAGGCTGGAGGCTGGACAGCGTTCCGGCCATGCACCTTCTGCGTCAAACCTTTTCGCGGCCATGGACCGCTCCTACAGGTCAACATCGGTGCCGACCTGTAGGAGCGCGCCATGCGCGCGATCCCCGGCAACACAAAAGCATCGCCAGCAAGCTGGCTCCTACAGAAGCGCCACGGTGGGCTGAAGCCCACCCTACCCCGCGTATGCAGGAGATTCGGGTAGGGGGCGCCGCGCACCGATGGGGATGCAACACCTGCGTTTCCGACGAACCACCCTACCCGCCTCTGGGTAAACGGTGCGCGCGGCGCACCCTACAAAAGCCGAGCGCTCTTTCGTCCAGCCTTCCAGCCTCCAGCGCTCTTACCGGCTTTTGAGCGTTCAGGCCAGCTCGGCGACCACCGCCGCCAGGGCCTTGGCCGGGTCGGCGGCCTGGGTGATCGGGCGGCCGATCACCAGGTAGTCGGAGCCGGCGTCCAGGGCCTGGCGGGGGGTGAGGATGCGGCGCTGGTCGTCCTGGGCGCTGCCGGCCGGGCGGATGCCCGGGGTGACCAGTTGCAGCGCCGGATGCGCGGCCTTCAGTGCCGGAGCTTCCTGGGCCGAACAGACCAGGCCGTCCATGCCGGCTTTCTCGGCCAGCGCGGCGAGGCGCAGCACCTGCACTTGCGGCTCGACGTCCAGGCCGATGCCGGCCAGGTCCTCGCGCTCCATGCTGGTCAGCACGGTGACGCCGATCAGCAGCGGTTTCGGCCCGTTGAACCCTTCCAGCGTCTCTCGGCAGGCCGCCATCATCCGCAGGCCGCCGGAGCAGTGCACGTTGACCATCCACACGCCCATCTCGGCGGCGGCCTTGACCGCCATCGCCGTGGTGTTGGGGATGTCGTGGAATTTCAGGTCGAGGAACACCTCGAAGCCCTTGCCACGCAGCGTCTCGACGATGCCCGCCGCACAACTGGTGAACAGCTCCTTGCCGACCTTGACCCGGCACAGCCTGGGGTCGAGCTGGTCGGCGATAGCCAGGGCGGCCTCGCGGGTGGGGAAGTCGAGGGCGACGATGATCGGAGTCTGGCAGGCGGACATGGCGGGCTCTCAGCAAGTCGAAAACGGCGCGCATTGTAGCGGAAGCGGCGCCCACTGTGCCGCTCCGCCGAGAACCGGCCAGGGTCCGTCAGGCACTCAGCCGGTCGCGCAGGCGCCCAAGCATGCCCAGCAGGCTGCCGACCCGCTCCTTCTCGCGTTCATCGCGGGGCGTCTCGGCAAGGCGGGTGACCGGCACCGCCGGCTGCAGGCGCCACAGTTGCGCCTGTTCGGCCGCCGCGCGCAGGCCTTTCTCGAAGAGGCCCCGACGCACCGGCTTGGGCAGGTAGCGGAAGATCTGCGCCTCGTTGATCAGCTTGAGCAGCGCCTGGGTATCGCGGAATGTCGTCACCACCAGGCTCAGCAGCCGGGGATGGGCCTGGGCCAGGCTCTTGAGCAGCGGCGCGGTGTCTTCGCCGGCCAGCTTCAAGTCGCTGACCAGGATGTCCACCTCCTCGGCGTTGAGCATCCGCATGGCCTCGGCCAGGCTGCCCGCTCGCAGCAGGCGATGACCGCCGGCCGAACAGAAGTCGCCGACCACCGACAGGGTCCCGGCGGCATCGTCGAGCAACAGCAGGGTCAGCGATACGCCCGACCCGCTGGCCGCCGGCGGCGTGGACGCCTGCACCTGGCGCGCGGCGATCTCCGCCGTCTGGCGCAGGGTGAACGCCATTTCCTGCGGGTCCCAGGGCTTGGTCAGGTAGCGGAAGATGCCGCCACTGTTGAGTGCCTCGACCGCCGCGTCGAGGTCAGAATAGCCGGTGAGCAGGATTCGCAAGGTCTCCGGCGCCTCCTCGCGTGCCCGCGCCAACAGCTCGGCACCGGTCATCCGTGGCATGCGCTGATCGCTGACCAGGATATGTACCTGCTCGCTGCGCAACCGCTCCAGGGCGCGCAAGGGGTCGGTCTCGGTGAGTACCACATAGTCCCGGCGGAACTGCATGGCCAGGCTGCGCAGGATGCGCTCCTCGTCGTCGACGAACAGTATTCGGATTGCAGCGGACATCTAGGCGCTCCTCTTCATGGCGGCCACCCGCAGGTGAGGCAGACTGATCAGAAAACGGGTTCCGCGCCCCGGCTCGGAGGCCACGCGGATCTGCCCGCCATGGTCCTGGACGATCTTGTAGCTGATCGACAATCCCAGGCCGGTTCCCTGCCCCACGGGCTTGGTGGTGAAGAAGGGATCGAAGATCTTCGCCATCACCTCCGGCGGCATGCCCCGGCCGCTGTCGCGTACCGAGATGTACAAGCCATCGTCGTCGGCCCAACTGCGGATGCGGATCAGCCCCCGGCCGTCGATGGCCTGGGCGGCGTTGGTCAGCAGGTTGAGCAGCACCTGGTTGATCTGCGACGGCGCGCAGGCGATGCGCGGCAGCTCGCCGAGCTGCTGCTCGACCTCGGCCTTGTCCTTGATGTGGTTGCGGGCGATCAGCAGCGCGCTGCGGATGCAGTCGTTGAGATCGACCTCCTCGCTCATGGCGCGGTCGAGCCGGGCGAAGTCCTTGAGACCGACCACCAGTTCGGCGATCTGCTCGAGGCCGTAGAGGGTGTCGCCGAACAGTTGCCGGAAGTCGGCCTCGAGCAATTCCGGCGCGGCCAGCTCCCGGGCCTCGGCGGCGTCCCGCAGGGCCGCGGCCAGGCGCTCCTCGTCGCACCCGGGATCGGCCAGGCAGCCGGCCAGGGTCGCCTGTGCGCGGGCCAGCTCGAAGATCGGCGCACTGAGCTCGCGCAGCAGTTGCACGTTGTTCTTCACGTACCCCAGCGGCGTATTGAGCTCGTGGGCGACGCCGGCGACCATCTGCCCGAGCGAGGCCATCTTCTCCGATTGCAGCAACTGCACCTGGGACTCCTTGAGGTCCACCAGCGCCTTGCGCAGCACCCGGTTGCGCTGGCCGATGCGCGCCTCCATGGCCTTGAGCAGGTCCAGCACCGTGCCCAGCCCGCAATAGCGGCCCTCGGCGTCGACCAGGATGAAGTCCTCGGTGATGGGGTACTGCAATTGGCCGGTGACCTGCTTGGCGGCGTCTTCCAGGCTGGTTTCCAGGCTGACCACCAGTGGCTCGGGGTTCATCACCTCGCGCACCGGATGGCGCCCACGCAGGTCGCGGCCAAAGCGCTGCATGAAGATGTCCTGCAAGCGGGTGCGGCTGACCAGGCCCAGCGGGCGGCTTTCGGCATCCACCACCGGCAGCGAGAGAAAGGCCTTGTGCTCGGGCGTGAGCAGACGCTCGGCCACCTCGTTGATACTCAGCTCAGGCGGCAGTGGCACCACGGGCCTGAGCAGGCGCGCGAGTGCGCTGGTGGTGGTCATCGGCAGCCTCCCCGTTGCAGGAAAGCCGCCATTCAAGCAGCATCAGATTGCCATCACGTGACACTTGTGCGACAGCCGAAGCGCCTGACAAGGCACGCCGGCGGCGCTATGGTGGCGGAACCCCAACGGAGGGAGAACGAAGATGCCCTGGTATGCCTGGCTGATCCTGATCCTCGCGCTCGGCTCCATCGTCGGCGGCCTGCTGATGCTGCGCGACACGGCGAAGAAACTGCCGCTGAGCGAAGAACAGCTCAAGCGCATCCATCAACGCAATCTCGAACAGGACGCCAAGGACGCGGAAGACCGCTGAGCGCCTGCCCCCTCGGTAAGCCGCTCCGCCCTACTCGCGCACGCTGATGTGATAGGGCGCGAAAATATCCGCGAGCCTGCCCTGCGCCCGCAGGGTATCCAGCAGCGCCCCCAGCGTCTGCGCATCGATAGGCGAACGCGGTCGCAGCAGCGCCTGGTGGCGGTAGACCTGGTCGATCCGCTCGGAAACCAGTAGCTGGCCGGCATCGGGATCGCTACGGCGATAGACCTCGAAGTAGGAACGGGTCACCGGGGCTATGTCGGCACGGCCGCGCAGCACCATCTTCAGGTTGCTGTCGTGGGAGTAGGTCAAGGTGGCACGGAACTGCTCGACCAGCCGATGCGGCGTGGCGTCGAAGCCGGCGAAGGCATAGTGGTAGCCGCTGAACAGGGCCATGCGCTTGCCTTCCAGGTCGTCGAAGTAATCCTGGCCGCGACCGGTCTCGGCGCGGGCGACGAACACCTCGCTGTCCTCCAGCCCCATGTCCAGGGCGATATGCGGTATGTCCTGCCAGTCCCATTGCGGGTTCTCGAACATCATCATGTCGATGCGTCCTTCGCGGAGATCCCGGTATCGGCGCGGCAGCGAGGTCGGGACGGCGACGAAGCGGTAGTCGTCCTGGAGCGTATTGAGCGCCGCCAGCAAATCGCCGAGCAGCCCGAGGTCACCCCCTTGCTCGGGGCGCTCGGCATAAGGCGGGAAATGCGCCGCCCCGACACGTACTTCCTGCCCAGCCGCCAGCGGGAGGCTGCACAACGCGAAAAACAGCAGCGACAGCGGCTGGAGCCAGGAGCGCACGGCAAGCAGCATGGAAACGACGACCTGCGGAAGAGTTTGACTCAGGCTAGCCCACGGAATATCAACTGGCCAGTATCAGGATTCCTTTATCACCAGGGTCAAGGCTTCCTCGGCCAGTTGATCGAGCGTCATCGAGCCTTCGGCGCGGTACCAGGTGTTGGTCCAGGACAGCGCGCCGGTCAGGAAACGCCGCAGGATGAACGGATCGCCGGTGCAGTAGCCGGCGCTCTTCGCCTCGCTGAGCACTTCGAGCCAGAGCTGCTCGTAGGCGTCGCGCAGGGCGAGGATATGGGCCTGGCCCTCCTCCGACAGCGAGCGCCACTCGAACACCAGCACCGCCATGGCCTCCCCGGTGCCGCCGATGATCGATTGCAGCTCGCAGCGGATCAGCGCCAGCACCCGCTCGCGCACCGTGCCCGCCTCGGCCAGCGCCGCATGCATCAGCGCCGTGTTGTAGAGGATGGTCTCCTCCATCACCGAGCAGAGGATTTCGTCCTTGCTCTTGAAGTGGTGGAAGATGCTGCCGGACTGGATGCCCACCGCGCTGGCAAGGTCGCGCACCGTGGTGCGCTCGAAGCCCTTGTTGCGAAACAGGTGCGCCGCCGTCTGCAGCAGCTTGCCGCGCGGGCTCTCCGGGTCCGTCACCTGCCCGCTTTCGACCAGTTCGCGAAGTACGGCACGGGACTTCTGTTCATCCACTTTCACTCACCCTCCCATCCGACGGCCCTTGCCGTCGCCTCATGGGGCGCAATCTATGCGCTGGCACCCCACCCAAGCAAGCGCTTGGCCATTCTTTGGTTGGGAAATTATCTCGGCGGGGCTTCCAAACCAAGCGCTTGCTTGGTAATGTCGGAATCACTTCGTATGTGACGGGACAACTCCAATGACCAAAACCGTACGCATCGGCTGCGCCTCCGCCTTCTGGGGCGACACCTCCACCGCCGCCGCGCAACTGGTGCGCGGCGCCGAGCTGGATTACCTGGTGTTCGACTACCTGGCCGAGATCACCATGTCGATCATGGCCGGCGCCCGCATGAAGAACCCCGAGGCCGGCTACGCCACCGATTTCGTCGAAGTCCTGGCGCCGCTGTTGCAGGACATCGCGGCGAAGAACGTCCGCGTGATCAGCAACGCCGGCGGGGTCAACCCGGACGGTTGCGCACGCGCCCTGGCCGCCGCCTGCGCCCAGGCCGGCGTGGACCTGAAGATCGCCGTGCTGCACGGCGACAACCTGCAACCGCAGCTCGGCGAACTGGCCAAGGCCGGCGTCACCGAGATGTTCAGCGGCGCCCCGCTACCGCCGATCTGCGTGTCGGTGAACGCCTACCTGGGCGCGCCGGGCATCGTCGAGGCGCTGAAGCTCGGCGCCGACATCGTGATCACCGGCCGGGTGGTCGACAGCGCGGTGGTCAGCGCGGCGCTGGTGCACGAGTTCGGCTGGGCCTGGAACGACTACGACAAGCTCGCCCAGGCGGCCCTCGCCGGCCACATCATCGAATGCGGCGCGCAGTGCACCGGCGGCAACTTCACCGACTGGGAGTCGGTGCCGGACTACGAACACATCGGCTTCCCGATCGTGGAAGTGGAAGGCGACGGCCGTTTCGTCGTGACCAAGCCGGAAGGTTCCGGCGGCTTGGTCACGCCTTTTACCGTGGGCGAGCAGATGCTCTACGAGATAGGCGATCCGCGCGCCTACCTGCTGCCCGACGTGACCTGCGATTTCACCCGCGTGACCCTCGAGCAGGCCGGCCCCGGCCGGGTACTGCTGCAAGGCGCGCGCGGCCTGCCGCCGAACGACCGCTACAAGGTCAGCGCCACCTGGCCGGACGGTTTCCGCTGCACCGCCAGCTTCGTCATGGCCGGCATCGACGCGGTGCGCAAGGCCGAACGGGTCGGCCAGGCGATCTTCGCCAGGACCCGCGAGATGTTCGCCGAGCGCGGCTGGGGCGACTATCGCGAGACCGCCGTCGACATCCTCGGCAGCGAGTCCACCTACGGCCCGCACGCGCGACGTGGCGACAGCCGCGAAGTGGTCCTGCGCCTGTCCGCCCGGCATGCGAAGAAGGAAGCGCTGACCCTGTTCTCCCGCGAGATCGCCCAGGCCGCCACCGGCATGGCGCCGGGCCTGACCGGCAGCGCCGGCGGGCGCGCCGGGGTCAGCCCGGTGATCCGCTTGTTCTCGTTCCTGATCGACAAGCACGCCTGCCATCTGGAAGTCGCCTTCGGCGAGCAGCGCCAGGCGGTCGCCCTGCCCGACCTGGAAAACCTCGACCCGGCCGACCTGCCCGAGCCACTGGAACCGGACGCCCCGCAAGGCGTGGCCGACGCCAGCGTGCCGCTGATCGCGCTGGCCGTGGCGCGCTCCGGCGACAAGGGCAACCACAGCAACATTGGCGTGATGGCGCGCAAACCCGAGTACCTGCCGTGGATCGCCGCCGCGCTCTCCGTCGAGAACGTCGCCGAGTGGATGGAACACGTGCTCGACCCGCAGACCGGTCGCGTGTCGCGCTGGTACCTGCCGGGCAGCCACAGCCTGAACTTCCTGCTGGAAAACGCGCTCGGCGGCGGCGGTATCGCCAGCCTGCGCAGCGACCCGCAGGGCAAGGCCTTCGCCCAGCAGTTGCTGGAAATGCCGGTGGCGGTGCCACAGGCGCTGGCCAAGTCTTTGTAGGGTGGATGACGCTTTTTTTCATCCACCGGCTTCTGGTGGACAACGCGACGCGGTTGTCCACCCTACGATGAGGACGATACCGCAGATGAGCTACGACTCCGTATTCAAACCCGGCCTGTTCGCCGGCCAGACCATCCTGGTCACCGGCGGCGGCAGCGGCATCGGCCGCTGCACCGCCCACGAACTGGCGTCGCTCGGCGCCCATGTGGTGCTGGTCGGGCGCAAGGCCGAGAAGCTGGAGGCCACCGCCGCCGAGATCGCCGAGGACGACGGCAGCGTCGGTTGGCACGCCTGCGACATCCGTGACGAGGAAGCGGTCAAGGCCATGGTCGCGGCGGTGATCGCCGAGCGCGGGCCGATCCACCACCTGGTCAACAACGCCGGCGGCCAGTTCCCCTCCCCGCTCGCCTCGATCAACCAGAAGGGCTTCGAGGCGGTGGTCAGGACCAACCTGGTGGGCGGCTTCCTGGTCGCCCGCGAGGTGTTCAACCAGTCGATGAGCAAGACCGGCGGCGGCATCGTCAACATGCTCGCCGACATGTGGGGCGGCATGCCCGGCATGGGCCACTCCGGCGCGGCGCGCGCGGGCATGGAGAACTTCACCAAGACCGCCGCCGTCGAGTGGGGCCACGCCGGCGTGCGGGTCAACGCGGTGGCGCCGGGCTGGATCGCCTCCAGCGGCATGGACACCTACGAAGGCGCCTTCCGGGCGATCATCCCGACCCTGCGCGAGCACGTGCCGCTCAAGCGCATCGGCACCGAGTCGGAAGTCGCCGCCGCCATCGTCTTCCTGCTATCCCCCGGCGCAGCCTTCATCAGCGGCACCACCATCCGCATCGACGGCGCCGCCAGCCAGGGCAGCCGCGCCTTCCCGCTGGTCAAGGGCAAGCCGGGACAGAGCCAGTCCTACAATGGCTTCCACCGGGCCTACCTGCCCGACGTCTTGAAAGAGGAATGAGCCGATGCCGGTGATCCGATCCGAGCTGGACGTGCACGGCGAAGCCTTCGCGCAGAACCGCGAAGCCATGCTCGCCGCTGTGGCGGGCTTCCGCGAAGTCGAACGCAAGGTGCTGGACAAGGCCGCCGAGGCCAGGCCGAAGTTCGTCAAGCGCGGCCAGTTGCTGCCCCGCGAGCGCCTGAACCTGCTGCTCGACCCCGGCGCGCCGTTCCTCGAACTGTGCTCGCTGGCCGGCTACAAGCTGCACGACGACAAGGACGGCACCCAGGCCGGCGGCGGCATCATCGCCGGCATCGGCTACATCGCCGGCGTGCGCTGCCTGGTCAGCGCCAGCAACAGCGCGATCAAGGGCGGCACCATCTCGCCCACCGGGCTGAAGAAGACCCTGCGCCTGCAACAGATCGCCATGGAGAACAAGCTGCCGCTGGTGGCGCTGACCGAAAGCGGCGGCGCCAACCTCAACTACGCGGCGGACATCTTCGTCGAAGGCGCGCGCGGCTTCGCCAACCAGGCGCGGATGTCCGCCATGGGTATCCCGCAGGTCACCGTGGTGCACGGCTCGTCCACCGCCGGCGGGGCCTACCAGCCGGGCCTGTCCGACTACGTGGTGGTGGTGCGCGGCAAGGCCAAGATGTTCCTCGCCGGCCCGCCGCTGCTCAAGGCCGCCACCGGCGAAGTGGCCAACGACGAACAACTGGGCGGCGCCGAGATGCACGCCCAGGTGGCCGGCACCGCCGAGTACCTGGCCGAGAACGACGCCGACGGCGTGCGCATCGCCCGCGAAATCCTCGCCATGCTGCCGTGGAACGCCCAGTTGCCGGCGCGCCCGCAACGCAACTGGCAGGAACCGCTGTACCCGGCCGAGGAACTGCTCGGCGTGGTCCCGGCCGACGCCAAGAAGCCCTACGACGTGCGCGAGATCATCGCGCGGATCGCCGATGGCTCGGAATTCCTCGACTTCAAGAACGAATTCGACAGCCAGACCGTCTGCGGCCACCTGCGGATCGAAGGCCAGCCCTGCGGCTTCATCGGCAACAACGGACCGATCACCCCGCAGGGCGCGGCGAAGGCGGCGCAGTTCATCCAGCTTTGCGAACAGAGCAACACGCCGATCCTGTTCTTCCACAACACCACCGGCTTCATGGTCGGCACCGAGTCGGAACAGCAGGGCGTGATCAAGCACGGCTCGAAGTTGATCCAGGCGGTGGCCAACGCCACGGTGCCCAAGCTGACCATCGTGGTCGGCGGCTCTTACGGCGCCGGCAACTACGCCATGTGCGGCCGGGGGCTCGACCCGCGTTTCATCTTCGCCTGGCCGAACAGCCGCACCGCCGTGATGGGCGGCGCCCAGGCCGGCAAGGTGCTGCGCATCGTCACCGAGGAGAAGCACGCCAAGGAGGGCAAGGAGCCGGACCTGAAGATGCTCGACATGCTCGAACAGATGACCGCCCAGAAGCTCGACAGCCAGTCCACCGCGCTGTACGGCACTGCCAGCCTGTGGGACGACGGCCTGATCGACCCGCGCGACACCCGCAAGCTGCTCGGTTACCTGCTGGACATCTGTGCCGAGGCGGCCGTGCGGCCGCTGAAGAGGAACACCTTCGGGGTGGCGAGACTTTAGGGACGGAGAGAGGAAAGGTGTTCAGGTCAGGCACCGTCCCTCACCCCCGGCCCCTCTCCCGGGGGGAGAGGGGAGCAAAAGCAACCGCGTCGCCGGAGTGCATCACGACAGCCGGCACGTACGAACCAGTCCCTCTCCCATTCATGGGAGAGGGCGAGGGAGAGGGAACGGTGTTCAGGTCGGGCACCGCCCCTCACCCCCGGCCCCTCTCCCGGGGGGAGAGGGGAGCAACAGCAACCGCGTCGCCGGAATGCACCACGACAGCCGGCACGCACGAACCAGTCCCCTCTCCCTCCGGGAGAGGGCTAGGGAGAGGGCCGGACGGTCCCCCGACGAATACCCTTCGAGGAGAACAAGAAAATGATCTTCACCCAGGAACATGAAGAAATCCGCCGCACGGTCCGTAACTTCGTCGACAAGGAAATCAACCCGCACGTCGACCAATGGGAGAAAGACGGCCGCTTCCCGATCCACGACATCTTCAAGAAGGCCGGCGAACTGGGCCTGCTGGGTATCTCCAAGCCGGAGAAATTCGGCGGCATGGGCCTGGACTACAGCTACTCGATCGTCGCCGCCGAAGAACTCGGCACCATCCATTGCGGCGGCATCCCCATGTCCATCGGCGTGCAGACCGACATGTGCACCCCCGCCCTCGCCCGCTTCGGCTCCGACGAGCTGCGCGAGGAGTTCCTGCGCCCCGCCATCACCGGCGAGATGGTCGGCTGCATCGGCGTCTCCGAAGTGGGCGCCGGCTCCGACGTGGCCGGGCTGAAGACCACCGCGCGCAAGGACGGCGACGACTACGTGATCAACGGCAGCAAGATGTGGATCACCAACTCGCCGTCGGCCGACTTCATGTGCCTGCTGGCCAACACATCGGACGACAAACCGCACGTCAACAAGTCGCTGATCATGGTGCCGATGAACACGCCGGGCATCAGCCTCAGCCCGCACCTGGACAAGCTTGGCATGCGCAGCTCGGAGACCGCCCAGGTGTTCTTCGACGACGTCCGCGTACCGCAGCGCTACCGCATCGGCGCGGAAGGCGCCGGCTTCATGATGCAGATGCTGCAGTTCCAGGAAGAGCGCCTGTACGGCTCGGCCAACATGATCAAGGGCCTGGAGCACTGCGTCGACGTCACCATCGAGTACTGCAAGGAACGCAAGACCTTCGGCAACGCGCTGATCGACAACCAGGTCATCCACTTCCGCCTGGCCGAACTGATGACCGAGATCGAAGCGCTGCGCGCCCTGGTCTACCGGGCCACCGAGCTGTACGTCAGCGGCAAGGACGTCACCCGCCTCGCCTCCATGGCCAAGCTCAAGGCCGGCCGCCTGGGCCGCGAGGTCACCGACGCCTGCCTGCAGTACTGGGGTGGCCAGGGCTTCATGTGGGACAACCCGGTATCCCGCGCCTACCGTGACACCCGCCTGGTCTCCATCGGCGGCGGCGCGGACGAGATCATGCTGGGCATCATCTGCAAGCTGATGGGCATCCTCCCGGGCAAGAAGAAAGGCTGACGCTCCACTCCGAATCGATGAGGAACCCGGCATGAGCGAACTGCCGAACTGCGAAACCCTGCTGCTGGAACGTGATGGCGGCGTCCTGCACGTCACCCTGAACCGCCCGGACAGCCGCAATGCCATGAGCCTGGCGATGGTCCGGGAGCTGCGCGCCGTGCTCACCGCCGTGCGTGACGACGAAAGCGTGCGCGCCCTGGTGCTGCGCGGTGCCGGCGGGCACTTCTGCGCCGGCGGCGATATCAAGGACATGGCCGGCGCGCGCGCCAGGGGCATCGACGCCTACCGCGAGCTGAACCGCGCCTTCGGCAGCCTGCTGGAAGAAGCCCAGCGCGCACCGCTGGCCCTGGTCGCCGTGCTGGAAGGCGCGGTGCTCGGCGGCGGCTTCGGCCTGGCCTGCGTCTCCGACATCGCCATCGCCCACGCCGAGGCGCGCTTCGGCCTGCCGGAAACCACCCTCGGCATCCTCCCGGCGCAGATCGCCCCCTTCGTCGCCAAGCGCATCGGCCTCACCCAGGCCCGCCGCCTGGCGCTGACCGCCGCCCGCTTCGACGGCACCGAGGCGCTGCGCCTCGGCCTGGTGCACTACTGCGAAGCGGACGCCGATGCCGTGGAAGGACGCCTCGCCCAGGTGCTGGAACAGATCCGCCAGTGCGCGCCGCGCGCCAATGCGGCGACCAAGGCGCTGCTGCTGGCCACCGAGAACGAACCGCTCGGCCCGCTGCTGGACAGCGCCGCCGAACAGTTCGCCAAGGCGGTGACCGGAGAGGAAGGCGCCGAAGGGACGCAGGCGTTCGTGCAGAAACGTAAGCCGAAGTGGGCGGAATAGAGAAACTCCGCCCCTCACCCCAACCTTCTCCCGGAGGGAGAGGGAGCTGTTCGATGTCGCGGTCTGCCTGGGTGCTATCCCGCGACTCCGTTCGTTCCCCTCTCCCTCCGGGAGAGGGGCCAGGGGTGAGGGAAAGCCCTCTCCCCGCAGCACGGACAGTCGAGCAGCCCGGACCACGTCGACAGTACACCGTAGGGTGGATGTCGCCTTTCACATCCACCGCAACACCACCGGTGGATCGATGAAGCGCGATCCACCCTACGCAAACGCAGACCGTAGCCCGGATGCAATCCGGGAGCCGACAACAGCAGGAGCATGAAGATGCCCGCCTTCACCAAGATCCTCATCGCCAACCGTGGCGAGATCGCCTGCCGGGTGATCCGTACCGCCCACGCGCTGGGCTACCGCAGCGTGGCGGTGTACTCCGAGGCCGACGCCGACGCGCGCCACGTGCGACTGGCCGACGAAGCGGTGTGCATCGGCCCGGCACCGGTCGGCCAGTCGTACCTGAAGCTCGACGCCATCCTCAACGCCGCGCGCCGCACCGGCGCCGACGCCATCCACCCCGGCTACGGCTTCCTCTCCGAAAACGCCGAATTCGCCCGCGCCTGCGAAGCCACCGGCATCGTCTTCATCGGCCCGAGCGTCGAAGCCATCCACCTGATGGGCAGCAAGCGCCTGTCGAAGATCGCCATGCTCGAAGCTGGCGTGCCCTGCATTCCCGGCTACGAAGGCGCCGAACAGGACGACGAGACGCTGACCCGCGAGGCGGCGCACATCGGCTACCCGCTGATGATCAAGGCCAGCGCCGGTGGCGGTGGTCGCGGCATGCGCCTGGTCCACGATCCGGAGCACCTGGCCGCGCAACTCCGGACCGCGCGCTCCGAAGCGCAGAACGCCTTCGGCTCCGGCGAACTGATTCTCGAGAAAGCGGTGATCCAGCCTCGCCACGTGGAAATCCAGGTGTTCGGCGACCAGCACGGCAACATCGTCTACCTGGGCGAACGCGACTGCTCGGTGCAGCGCCGCCACCAGAAAGTCATCGAGGAAGCGCCCTGTCCGGTGATGACGCCCGAACTGCGCAAGGCCATGGGCGAGGCGGCGGTGAAGGCCGCCGGTGCGGTCAACTACGTCGGCGCCGGCACCGTGGAGTTCCTGCTGGACGCCAACGGCACCTTCTACTTCCTGGAAATGAACACCCGCCTGCAGGTCGAGCACCCGGTCACCGAACTGGTCACCGGCCAGGACCTGGTGGCCTGGCAGATCCGCGTCGCCGAAGGCCAGCCGCTGCCGCTCCGCCAGGAGGAAATCCGCCTGAGCGGGCACGCCATCGAAGTGCGCCTGTACGCCGAAGACAGCGCCCACGACTTCCTGCCGCAGACCGGCGAGGTCCTGCGTTGGGAGCCGGCCCTGCTGGACGGCATCCGCATCGACCACGGCCTCGTCGAGGGCCAGCCGGTGACGCCCTTCTACGACCCGATGCTGGCCAAGCTGATCGCCTATGGCGAGACCCGCGACGACGCGCGGCGCAAGCTGGTCCGCGCCGTCGAGGATTGCGTGCTGCTCGGCGTCAACGGCAACCAGCGCTTCCTCGCCAACCTGCTGGCGCACCCCGGCTTCGCCGCCGGCAGCGCCACCACCGCGTTCATCGGCGAACACTTCGCCAACGACCCGAGCCTCACCCCGCAGCCGCCGACCGCCGCCGAACTGGCCGTCGCGGCCGTCCTGCTCTACCAGTCTTCGGCCCTGGCCCGCGCCCACCAGCATGGCCTGGCCGGCTGGCGCAACGTCGAAAACGCCCCCTGGTGCTTCATCCTCAAGCACGGCGAGCAGAAGCACGCCGTCGAACTGGGCGTCACCAGCAGTGGCGACCAACCGGGCTTCACCGCCCGTATCGGCGAGACCAGCCTGGAACTGACCCTGCTGGCCGCCGACGGCCGCTGGGCCACCGTGCTGGTCGACGGTGTACGCCGGAGCCTGGCCTACCATCAGGATGGCGAACGGCTGTGGCTGTACGGCCACAACGGCAACCTGGAACTGCTCGACGTCACCCACGAGCCGGCCAGCGGCCAGGACGCCGCCAGCTCCGGCACGGTGAAGGCGCCGATGGACGGCGCCATCGTCGAGGTGCTGGTCGGCGAAGGTGACAAGGTCGGCAAGGGCCAACTGCTGGTGGTGCTGGAGGCGATGAAGATGGAGCACCCGCTCAAGGCCGGCGTCGACGGCGTGATCCGCCGCGTCCAGGTGAGCAAGGGGGATCAGGTGAAGAACCGCCAGGTGCTGGTCGAAGTCGAGGCCGAGGACGCCTGACCCCATTTCCCGTAGGAGCGCGCCATGCGCGCGATCGCGGGCATGGCCCGCTCCTACGCACCCACCACAACCGGTGCGCTCCCCGCACCCCACAAGAACGAGGTGAACCATGTCCCTGCAAGGCAAGACCCTGTTCATCACCGGCGCCAGCCGTGGCATCGGCCGCGAGATCGCCCTGCGCGCGGCGCGTGACGGAGCCAACATCGTCATCGCGGCGAAGAGCGCCGAGCCGCATCCCAAGCTGGCCGGCACCATCTTCACCGTCGCCGAGGAAGTCGAGGCCGCCGGCGGCAAGGCGCTGCCCCTGCAACTGGACGTGCGCGACGAGAACGCCGTGCGCGAGGCCATGGCCAGGACCGCCGGACACTTCGGCGGCATCGACGCACTGGTCAACAACGCCGGGGCGATCAAGCTGGTCGGCGTCGAACACCTGGACCCCAAGCGCTTCGACCTGATGTTCCAGATAAACACCCGCGCGGTGATGGTCTGCAGCCAGGCCGCGCTGCCCTACCTCAAGCAGAGCGCCAACGGCCACATCCTCAGCCTGTCGCCGCCGCTCAACCTGGCGAGCAAATGGTTCGCCAGCCACGGCCCCTACACCGTCACCAAGTACGGCATGAGCATGCTCACCCTGGGCATGAGCGACGAGTTCAGGAAGTACGGCATCAGCGTCAACGCACTATGGCCACGGACCATCATCGCCACCGCCGCCATCGAGTTCGAGCTGGGCGGCCGCGACGTGTTCAAGTACGCCCGCAAGCCGGAGATCATGGCCGACGCCGCCCACGCCATCCTCTCCAGCACGGGGCGCTCGATCACCGGCCGCCTGCTGATCGACGACGAAATCCTCGCCGAGCAAGGCGTCAGCGACTTCGAGCAGTACCGCTACGACCCGGCCGGCGGCCCGCTGTCGACGGACCTGTTCCTCGACTGAGAAACCCGTAGGATGGGGGCAACCCATCGGTTCCAGAGCCGATGGGTTGCCCCCATCCTACCTGGCAACACCTCGTATTCGCCCATTTGACCTTTCCGGCACGCGCAAAGGTCATAGTCGCTCGTCCGGTCTACCCTTACATTCGCCACTGGCAAGATCGCCCACAACAACAAGCGCGAGAGCCATGTCCGACGCCGACCTGATCACCACCACCCGCTTCCTCGGCCGCCTGCCGGCCGTCGTCGCCCGTGCACCGCGCGCGCTGCGCGGCCTGTACTACACGGCCATCCGCAACCGCGAGAAGAATCTTTCCCTGGCCTGGGCGCTGGAGCGCGCCGCCCAGCTCAATCCGGACCGCCCGGCGCTCATGCAGGACCAACGCCTGCTCGGCTACGCCGCCTTCAACGCCTGGGCCAACCGCCTGGCGCGCGCCCTCCAGGC
Source organism: Zestomonas carbonaria (assembly GCF_904061905.1). Lineage (GTDB taxonomy): Bacteria > Pseudomonadota > Gammaproteobacteria > Pseudomonadales > Pseudomonadaceae > Aquipseudomonas > Aquipseudomonas carbonaria. The sequence continues at coordinate 312,448 of NZ_CAJFCI010000080.1, read as the reverse complement.
GGAAGGCGTGCGCCATGGCAGCGTGGTCGCGGTGATGCTGGAGAACCGCCTGGAAGTCCTCGCCGTGCTCGCCGCCCTGGCCAAGCTCGGCGCTGCCGGCGCGCTGATCAACACCACCCAGCGCGGCCACGTGCTGACCCACAGCCTGAACCTTGTCGAACCCAGCCACTTCGTGGTCGGCGAAGAACTGCACGCGGTCTTCGAGAGCGTGCGCGGCGACGTCGAAAACGCCGGCCGGCACTGCTACTGGCTGGCCGATCGCGACACCCTGGCCGAGCCCGGCGAAGCGCCGGCGGGCTGGCGCAACCTCGCCCTGCTCGCCCGTGGCCAGGCCGACGGCAACCTGCCGAGCAGCGCCCAGGTGCGCATGAAGGACGCCTGCTTCCTGATCTACACCTCCGGCACCACCGGCCTGCCCAAGGCCTCGATCATGAGCCATGGCAAGTGGATCAAGGCCTACGGCGGCTTCGGTCACTCCGGACTGGGCCTGACGACCGACGACGTGCTCTACCTGACCCTGCCCTGCTACCACAACAACGCCGTCACCGTGTGCTGGAGCGCCGCCCTCGCCGGCGGTGCGGCCATCGCCCTGCGCCGCCGGTTCTCCGCCAGCGCCTTCTGGCCGGACGTCGCCCGCTACCGCGCCACCTGCTTCGGCTACATCGGCGAGCTGTGCCGTTACCTGCTCAACCACCCGGAAAGCCCGGAAGAACGCGACAACAGCCTCACCTGCATGATCGGCAACGGCCTGCGCCCGTCGATCTGGAACGCGTTCAAGGAGCGCTTCGGCATCGAGCGGGTGGTGGAGTTCTACGCCTCCAGCGAGGGCAACATCGGCTTCACCAACGTCTTCAATTTCGACAACACCGTCGGTTTCTCCCCGGCGCCCTACGCCATCGTCCGCTACGACCTGGAAAACGACCGCCCGGTGCGCGGCAAGAAGGGCTTCATGGAGAAGGTCGGCAAGGGCGAGCCCGGCCTGCTGATCAGCGAAATCACCGAGAAATGGCCGTTCGACGGCTACACCGACCCGGCCAAGAGCGAGGCAGCGATCTTCCGTGACGTATTCAAGAAAGGTGACGCCTGGTTCAACACCGGCGACCTGATGCGCGACATCGGCTTCAAGCATGCCCAGTTCGTCGACCGCCTCGGCGACACCTTCCGCTGGAAGGGCGAAAACGTCTCCACCACCGAGGTGGAGAACGTCATCGCCGCCTTCCCCGGTATCGAGGACGCGGTGGTCTACGGCGTGGAAATCCCCGGCACCAACGGCCGCTGCGGCATGGCCGCGCTACGCCTGGGTCCTGGCGTCGAACTCGACTATGCCGCCCTCGCCGTCCACCTCGACCGCGAACTGCCGGCCTACGCGGTGCCGCTGTTCCTGCGCCTGCTCTCGCAGGTGGAGACCACCGGCACCTTCAAGTACAAGAAGACCGACCTCAAGAAAGTCGCCTTCGATCCACAGGCCGCTGGCGATCCGCTGTTCGTCCGGTTGCCCGGGGACAGCGGCTATCGCGTCCTGGACGAGCCGCTGTACTGGAACATCCAGCGCGGCGACTACAGGTTCTGAACCCTAACGCCACCGAACGCGTCGGGGTCGGCCGCCATGCCGGCCTCGGCCACGCCATCGAAAAAGCCACAGCCCCTGCTTAGTTACGCCACGGCTGCAAGTGACTGCTGTCCAGGCCATGCCATTGACCGGCACGCTTCAACTCTTCGGCAGGAAGCCAGAGTTTGCCGCTGGCCTGCAATGGCACCGTGCACAGCGCAAGCAACTCGCCCAACGCCAGACGCCGCGTCTGCCAGACTGGCGGCCTATCCTCAGGCTCCCAGTCGGTCGACTGCACCCGCCATTCCAGCTCCTCTGCATCGAAACGCAGGAAGTGCGGCATACAACCGATATGGTCGCCGGTGGCGCGCAGGCTACGCTCCTGCACATCTAGGAGCAGCAGGTACCACTGGTCGCTGTCCACCCGCTCCCTCGCACACAGGCGACGAATGTAACGGGTCAGTGCCAGGTACCGGCCATCCTCGGACCAGATCATCGAAGGGCCAAGATTTGCCAGCCCCAAACCCGATGCGGTGAGCAGGCAACCGCCGCCACGCGGCTCTCCCGGTCGCGGATAGCAGTCGGCATATTCGGTCTCGGCGCCGAACAACCAGGCGGCATCGCGCCCGGTAGGTGCTGGCAGAACGAACTCGCCATCAGCATTGGCCACCTGCGGGCGCCCCGCCAGACGCCAGTTCGGCAACACCTGCAGGTCATCCTCGGCAACCCGCAAGACAAGCCGGTCATAGTAAAGCCACGAGTCCGGATCATCGGCGACGAAGCGCGCTGCCCGTCCAGCCGCCGGGGCGGCATGATCGAAACGACGCAGTGGCGTGCTCCGCTCCTTCATGTCAAGACGTCCGACGATATGGACCAGACTGAGCACGTCGTCACGGAAATCCAGCAAGGTGGCGATCAGTAACTCGAAGGGAAACTCCAGCAGCCGGCGAAGCCGCAGATCCGCCACGCAGAGCCGGTGCGGTACCGCCGGTGCCTCGACAAAGGCCACCAGGGCCAGGTAGCGTCCGCAGTTGGAGACGCGGTGATCGATCAACCACTCGCCTTCCAGCACCCAGTCACCGACCCGGCAGGCATAAGCGCCCAGACGGCCATCGCGACTGTCACGACGCCATTCGAAACGTGGGCAGTCACCATTTTCCATTGGTTCCCCCAGGATCGCCCCCTCTCCGCGCCGCCCCTTTCCATCCAGAGGCAAGAGGCGGGTCAGGCGAGTACCGCGCCATTCGCCGAGCTGGATACGCCCCTCATCGTCATGGCCGATGCAGCTCTCCACATCGCTGAAGTATTGTCTCAACCCATAGCCAAAGTGCAGATGGTCGGGCCTCTGCAACCGCAGGTGACCATGCAGGAGAAGCTCGCTCTCGAGCAATTCGCTCGGTTCCTCCCAATTCAAGGCGGGCTCACCAGGTACACTGCCCCAAGGTGCGACCAGTTGCCTCCAGCCCTGGCCGGCCTGCCACAACCACAGCGGCGGTGGCCAATCTCCGTGCCAGCACCACTGGCGTTCGAAACTCCGGGCAAATGCCCGGCAAGCCACAGCCTGGCCATCGTTGCGCCACAACAGCACTTCAGTCACTGACATCAGAAGCCCACTAGGTTCGCCATCCAGTTCCAGGCGAAGGAGTGGTTTAAGCAGCGGCCCCAACGGCCTATCCAGCTCCCGCAGGGATTCCGGCACGTAAGGTAGCCCTCTCAGGCAATGGCCACCCTGGGGAGCAGGGAATTCGACAGGTTCCAGATCCAGAGAGAAGCCGGACTCCACCCACAGATCGCGAATAGGCACCAAATCCACCGCCTCACTCTGCCGCAGAATGTCGGCCAGCGCCATTCGATAGGGCTTGTTGCCCGTCAGCGGGCTATATCGGCCATAAATGGCCTCGTCGGTGAGTTCGTCTATCTCCCAGAACTCACCGATCCCCGCATTGCGATAAACGCACCGCTCCTGACGATCCAGGATCAACATCCCCCAGGTGCCGCGACTGGGTAACGGCGCGGCAAAATAGCGACCACTGGAGGAGAAACACGCAGAAGCCCCCAGTCCTTCCAGCAGAACACCGTCGGGGAAGAGGTAGCAACCGAAGGTCGGCCCGCCCATGGCAATCTCCCCCCAGGCGAAGGTACGAACCCTTTCTCCCTCGGGGGTCAGCAAATCGCCACCTTCCCAGGCACTCCTGCCCTGCGTGGACGTCCCCTCCGTGCTTTCCGGCAGGACCTTGGCCAGTCCCAGACGCCTCTGCAGGGAGGATGACAGGATTATCCCAACGATCAGCAGCACAAAGCCCAGCCCCAGCCCCCACCAGCTCGACAGCCAGTAGCAAACGGAAAAACTGAGACCGAACACCCCCATGTCCATCAGCGAACTGCAGGTGTGGGCCAGGCGCATCCAGCGCAGGCGTACCGCAGCCCAGCTGGCCAGCGCCGCCAGCAGCACGGTCCCCAGAGCGAATGGGGGCGGCAGCAGGGTCAGCGCAGCAATGGGCGCAATCAGCTTGAACAGCTCCCAGACGAGCGCGAACAAAGCCCGCACCAACTGGAAAACCAAAGAAAGGAAGGATTCATCCGACTCGGTGGACACAGCGACGCAGCTCCTTGCGTTCATGAAGGGAGCCGCAGTTTAGCCAAGGCACGTCCCGTGCACACCACGCGCGGCTCGACCTTTCTGTACGCCAGGCGCCCCAACAGCCTGACCAGGCTATCGGGGAAAATCACTTTCGATGCACAGGCCGGCGGCGATCCGCTCGGCAACAGCGGCTATCGTGTGCTGGACGAGCCGCTGTACTGGAATATCCAGCGTGGCGACTATCCGTTCTGAGCCATATTCCCGGCAAGTCGTGGGATGGGTGCAACCCATCGGTTCCGATGGTGATGGGTTTCACCCATCCTACAAAGCTGGCCACGCCAGCTTTTTCGCGGCCATGGGCCGCTCCTACGGTCTCGACCTGTAGGAGCGCGCCATGCGCGCGAT